>OX352322.1:1177500-1777500 GCA_947090765.1 Pseudomonas sp. MM223
TCGCGCACTTCTATCAGACCAAGGGCAAGCACATCATCACCTCCAAGATCGAGCACAAGGCGGTCCTGGATACCGCTCGCCAGCTGGAGCGTGAAGGTTTCGAAGTCACCTACCTGGAGCCCGGCGAAGACGGCATCGTCACCCCGGCCATGGTAGAGGCGGTACTGCGCGACGACACCATCCTGGTCTCGCTGATGCACGTGAACAACGAAGTTGGCTCGATCAACGACATTGCTGCCATCGGTGAACTGACCCGCTCGCGCGGCGTGCTGTTCCACGTTGACGCCGCCCAGTCGGCCGGCAAGGTCGAAATCGACCTGCAAAAGCTGAAAGTCGACCTGATGTCGTTCTCGGCGCACAAGGTCTATGGCCCGAAGGGCATCGGCGCGCTGTACGTCAGCCGCAAGCCGCGTGTACGCCTTGAGGCCATCATTCACGGCGGTGGCCATGAGCGCGGCATGCGTTCGGGCACCCTGCCGACCCACCAGATTGTCGGCATGGGCGAAGCGTTCGCCATTGCCAAGCAGGAAATGGCCGCCGAAAACGTGCGTATCAAGGCCCTGAGCGACCGCTTCTTCAAGCAGGTCTCTGACCTTGAAGAGCTGTACGTCAACGGCAGCAGCACCGCGCGCGTGCCGCACAACCTGAACCTGAGCTTCAACTATGTCGAAGGCGAGTCGCTGCTGATGTCGCTGAAGGACATCGCCGTATCGTCCGGTTCGGCCTGCACCTCCGCTTCGCTCGAGCCGTCGTACGTACTGCGTGCTCTGGGCCGCAACGACGAGCTGGCGCACAGCTCGATCCGCTTCTCCTTCGGCCGCTTCACCACCGAAGAAGAAGTCGACTACGCCGCGCAGAAAGTCTGCGAGGCCGTCAACAAACTGCGTGAGCTGTCGCCGCTGTGGGACATGTACAAAGACGGCGTTGACATCTCCAAGATCGAGTGGGCCGCCCACTAAGCAGTCGCCGGCAAGAGCGGCTCCCCTGATGAGGAAGGAATAGCACCATGGCATACAGTGAAAAGGTCATCGACCACTACGAAAACCCGCGCAACGTCGGCAAGATGAATGCCGAAGACCCGGACGTTGGCACCGGCATGGTCGGCGCCCCGGCTTGCGGCGACGTTATGCGCCTGCAGATCAAGGTCAACGAGCAGGGCGTGATTGAAGACGCCAAGTTCAAGACCTACGGCTGCGGTTCGGCCATCGCTTCCAGCTCCCTCGCCACCGAGTGGATGAAGGGCAAGACCCTGGACGAAGCCGAAACCATCAAGAACACCCAGCTGGCCGAAGAACTGGCGTTGCCGCCGGTCAAGATCCACTGCTCGGTACTCGCCGAAGATGCCATCAAGGCCGCTGTACGCGATTACAAGCAGAAGAAAGGCTTGATCTAAGTCGCCTGTTGCGAGGTAAGGAGTCCTGATGGCTATCAGCATGACAGAAGCCGCCGCCAACCACATTCGCCGCTCCCTTGACGGGCGCGGCAAAGGTGAGGGCATTCGCCTGGGCGTGCGCACCACCGGTTGCTCGGGCCTGGCCTACGTGCTGGAGTTCGTCGACGAACTGGCGGACGAAGACCAGGTGTTCGAGAACCACGGCGTGAAGGTGATCATTGATCCCAAGAGCCTGGTATACCTCGACGGCACCGAGCTGGATTTCGTCAAGGAAGGGTTGAACGAAGGCTTCAAGTTCAACAACCCCAACGTGCGCGGTGAGTGTGGCTGCGGCGAAAGCTTCAACGTTTGAGGCTGGCTGTGGGTACTCCTTGTCATTACGCATTGTTTGACCTCCAGCCAAGCTTCCGCCTGGATCTAGACAAGCTGGCCACTCGCTATCGCGAGCTGGCCCGCGAAGTCCATCCTGATCGCTTTGCCGACGCCTCCGAGCGTGAGCAGCGCGTGGCGCTGGAAAAGTCCGCAGCCCTCAACGACGCCTACCAGACCCTGCGCAGTGCGCCGCGTCGCGCCCGCTATTTGCTGGCCATCAGCGGCCACGAAGTGCCCCAGGAAGTCACGGTCCACGACCCGGAATTCCTGTTGCAGCAGATGCAGTGGCGTGAAGAGCTCGAAGAACTGCAGGACGAAGCCGACCTTGACGGTGTCGGTGTGTTCAAGAAGCGCCTGAAGGCTGCCCAGGACACACTGAACGAGGACTTTGCCGCCTGCTGGGATGCCCCAGGCGAGCGCGACAAGGCCGAGCGCCTGATGCGCCGCATGCAGTTCCTCGACAAGCTCGCCCAAGAAGTGCGCCAACTGGAAGAGCGCCTCGACGATTAACCCGGTGCTGCCCGTGATGGCACCTAAGGTATTCAGATAAGCATGGCCCTACTGCAGATTGCCGAACCCGGTCAAAGCCCTCAGCCGCACCAGCGCCGCCTGGCGGTGGGGATCGACCTGGGTACCACCAACTCACTGGTCGCCGCACTGCGCAGCGGCCGTAGCGAGCCCCTGCCTGATGCGCAGGGTAGCGTCATTCTGCCGTCCGCGGTGCGCTACCTCGACGGGCGCATCGAAGTGGGGCAGGCCGCGCGTGATGCCGCCTCCAGCGACCCGCTGAACACCGTGCTGTCGGTCAAGCGCCTGATGGGGCGCGGCCTGGCCGACGTCAAGCAATTGGGTGAGCAGCTGCCGTACCGCTTTGTTGGCGGCGAATCGCACATGCCGTTCATCGACACCGTGCAGGGCCCGAAAAGCCCGGTAGAAGTGTCTGCCGATATCCTCAAGGTGCTGCGCGAGCGCGCCGAAGCGACCCTGGGTGGCGAGCTGGTAGGTGCGGTGATCACCGTGCCGGCCTATTTCGACGACGCCCAGCGCCAGGCCACCAAGGACGCTGCGCGCCTGGCCGGCCTGAACGTGCTGCGCCTGCTCAACGAGCCGACAGCGGCAGCCGTGGCCTATGGCCTGGACCAGAACGCTGAAGGCGTGGTGGCCATCTATGACCTGGGCGGCGGTACCTTCGATATTTCCATTTTGCGCCTGACCGCTGGCGTCTTCGAAGTGCTGGCGACCGGTGGCGATACTGCCTTGGGCGGCGACGATTTCGACCATGCCATTGCCGGCTGGATCATCGAGCAGGCTGGCCTTTCGTCCGACCTGGACCCGGCCACCCAGCGTGCGTTGCTGCAAACCGCCTGCGCCGCCAAAGAAGCCCTGACCGACGCCGACGTGGTCAGCGTCAGCCATGGCGGCTGGCAGGGCGAATTGAGCCGCGCCGCCTTCGAAACCATGATCGAGCCATTGGTTGCCCGCAGCCTCAAGGCCTGCCGTCGCGCTGTGCGCGACAGTGGCGTCGAACTCGAAGAGGTCAGTGCTGTGGTCATGGTCGGTGGTTCGACCCGTGTTCCGCGTGTGCGTGAAGCCGTGGGTGCACTGTTTGGCCGCGCCCCAATGACCTCGATCGACCCTGACCAGGTGGTGGCGATCGGTGCCGCCATCCAGGCCGACACCCTGGCTGGCAACCGCCGCGAAGGTGGCGAGCTGCTGTTGCTTGATGTCATTCCGCTGTCGCTTGGTCTTGAGACCATGGGCGGGCTGATGGAGAAGGTGATCCCGCGCAACACCACCATTCCGGTGGCGCGTGCTCAGGAGTTCACGACCTACAAAGATGGCCAGTCGGCCATGATGATCCACGTG
Source organism: Pseudomonas sp. MM223 (assembly GCA_947090765.1). Classification (NCBI taxonomy): domain Bacteria; kingdom Pseudomonadati; phylum Pseudomonadota; class Gammaproteobacteria; order Pseudomonadales; family Pseudomonadaceae; genus Pseudomonas; species Pseudomonas sp. MM223. The sequence goes on from OX352322.1 coordinate 1,181,132, forward strand.
CTGCAGGGCGAGCGCGAGCTGATCAGCGACTGCCGCTCGCTGGCACGTTTCGAGCTGCGCGGTATCCCGGCGATGGTTGCCGGCGCTGCAAAAATTCGCGTCACCTTCCAGGTAGATGCCGACGGCCTGCTCAGCGTTGCTGCCCGCGAGCTGGGCTCGGGCGTGGAAGCCAGCATTCAGGTCAAGCCGTCCTACGGCCTGACCGACGGCGAAATCGCCCGCATGCTCAAGGACTCCTTCGAACACGCAGGTTCCGACAAGCAGGCCCGTCAGTTGCGCGAGCACCAAGTCGACGCTGAGCGCCTTCTCGAAGCGGTACAGGGCGCCCTGGACGCCGACGGTGATCGCCTGCTCAGCAGTGACGAGCGCGACGCCATTGCATTCCAGATGCAAGAACTACGTGATTTGCTGGCCGGCACCGATGGCGCAGCCATCGAGCAACAGACCAAGCGTCTGTCGCAGGTGACCGACGCATTTGCCGCCCGTCGCCTTGATTCGACGGTAAAAGCCGCACTGGCCGGGCGCAACCTGAATGAGATCGAGGAGTAACCGATGCCGCTGGTGACATTCCTGCCGCACGAGAAATTCTGCCCCGAGGGGCTGACCGTGGAGGTGCCGACCGGGACCAACATCCTGGAACTGGCCCACGACCATCACATCGAGATGGAAAGCGCCTGCGGCGGCGTCAAGGCTTGCACCACGTGCCACTGCATCGTGCGCAAGGGGTTCGATTCCCTTGAAGAAGCCGACGAGCTGGAAGAGGACATGCTGGACAAGGCCTGGGGCCTGGAGGCGCAGTCGCGCCTTGGTTGCCAGGTGGTCGTCGCTGACGAAGACCTGACCATCGAGATCCCCAAGTATTCGCTCAACCACGCTGCCGAAGCACCGCACTGAGGGCCTGTACATGAGTCTGAAATGGGTTGATGTACTTGAGATCGCCATCCAGCTTGCAGAAAGCAAGCCTGAGGTCGATCCTCGTTATGTGAATTTCGTGGACCTGCACCGCTGGGTGCTGGCATTGCCAGAGTTCAGCGACGATCCGTCACGCGGCGGTGAGAAAGTGCTTGAGGCCATCCAGGCTGCCTGGATCGACGAAGCCGACTAAGCGTCATGTGCAGGTTAGGCAATCCCCTGAAACCCGCGTATAATTCGCGGGTTTAATTTTTCGTAACACTCATATTCTGGAGTTTTCCATGGCTGTTCAACGTACTTTCTCGATCATCAAGCCTGACGCAGTTGCCAAAAACGTCATCGGCAAGATCACCACTCGCTTCGAAGAAGCCGGCCTGAAAATCGTTGCCTCGAAAATCAAGCAACTGTCCAAAGCCGAAGCCGAAGGCTTCTACGCTGAGCACAGCGCTCGCGGCTTCTTCGGTGACCTGGTTGCCTTCATGACTTCCGGTCCGGTTGTTGTTCAGGTTCTGGAAGGCGAAAACGCCATCGCTCTGAACCGTGAGCCGATGGGCGCTACCAACCCTAAAGAAGCTGCTGCCGGCACCATCCGTGCTGACTTCGCCGAGTCGATCGACGCCAACGCCGTTCACGGTTCGGACTCCGAAGCTGCTGCTGCTCGCGAAATCGCTTACTTCTTCGCTGCTACCGAGGTAACCACTCGCTAAGCGAAAGCTTACGGGTGAGGGTGAATCCATGACGACATCTACTGGCAAAATCAACCTGTTGGGTCTGACCCAGCCGGAAATGGAACAATTCTTCGACTCAATCGGGGAGAAGCGCTTCCGTGCCGGCCAGGTGATGAAATGGATTCACCATTTTGGCGTGTCCGACTTTGCGGCCATGACCAACGTAGGCAAGGCCTTGCGCGAAAAGCTCGAGGCCGTTGCCGAGATTCGGCCACCGGAAGTGGTCAGTGAAGACATTTCCGCCGACGGCACCCGCAAATGGGTGATCCGCGTTGCCTCCGGCAGCTGCGTCGAAACCGTCTACATTCCTACCGACGACCGCGGCACCTTGTGCGTATCGTCGCAAGCCGGCTGTGCCCTGGACTGCAGCTTCTGCTCCACCGGCAAGCAAGGCTTCAACAGCAACCTCACCGCCGCCGAAGTCATTGGCCAGGTGTGGCTTGCCAACAAATCCTTCGGGACCGTTCCTGCCAAAGTCGACCGCGCGATTACCAACGTGGTCATGATGGGCATGGGCGAGCCCTTGCTGAACTTCGACAACGTCATCGCCGCCATGAAAATCATGATGGATGACCTGGGCTATGGCATTTCCAAGCGTCGCGTCACCCTGTCCACCTCGGGCGTGGTGCCGATGATCGACGAACTGGCCAAGCACATCGACGTGTCGCTGGCCCTGTCGCTGCACGCACCGAACGACGAGCTGCGCAACAAGCTGGTACCGATCAACAAGAAGTACCCGCTGAAAGTGCTGCTGGAGTCGTGCATGGGCTACATGTCCACCTTGGGTGGCAAGCGCGTGCTCACCGTCGAGTACACCCTGCTCAAGGACGTCAACGACCAGCCCGAGCATGCTGCGCAAATGATCGAGTTGCTGCGCGATGTGCCGTGCAAGATCAACCTGATCCCGTTCAACCCGTTCCCGCATTCGGGCTACGAGCGGCCGAGCAACAACGCCATTCGTCGCTTCCAGGACCTGCTGCACCACGGTGGTTTCAACGTCACCACGCGTACCACCCGTGGTGAGGACATCGATGCCGCCTGTGGCCAGCTGGTCGGCCAGGTCAACGACCGCACCCGCCGCAGCGAGCGCTACATCGCCGTACGCCAGCTTTCCGCGGACGTCGAGCTGCAAGACAGCGCCGCCAGCCACTGACCGGGACCTTGCCCATGAGCCTGCGCGCTGCGCTGTCGATCCTTGCGCTTTTGCTGCTGGCCGGCTGCGTGTCGGGCGGCGTGGGCGACCCTCTGGCCAGCCGCCAGGGCAGGGCGGAGGCAGGGCGGGCTTATGTGCAGCTTGGCCTGGGTTATTTGCAACAGGGTTTGACCGAGCAGGCCAAGGCGCCGCTGGGCAAGGCCCTGGCCCTGGACAGCGGTGATGCCAACGCGCATGCCGCCCTGGCGCTGGTGTTCCAGGCCGAAGGTGAGCCGGCATTGGCCGAAGCGCACTTTCGCAAGGCCTTGCAGGCCCGCACGGGCGACACGCGAATTCGCAACAATTACGGCAGTTTCCTTTATGCTCAGGGGCGATTTGCCGAGGCCGAGCAGATGTTTCGCCTGGCCAGTAGCGATACCCTGTATCCTGAGCGCTCACGCGTGTACGAGAACCTGGGCCTGACCGCCCTGAAGCTTGAACGCCGCGAGCAGGCGCACGCGTATCTGCACAAAGCGTTGCAACTCAACCAGCGGCAACCGAAAGCGTTGCTGGAAATGGCTGAGTTGTCCTACGAAAACAGGCATTATGTGCCGGCCCGGGACTACTACGATCGTTTCAGCCAGTTGAGCGACCATGATGCCCGTAGCCTGCTGCTGGGCAGCCGCCTTGCCAGGGTGTTCGACGAGCAAGGCACACTGGCCGAGCTGGGCCAGCAATTACAACGACTTTATCCCGGTACGCCGGAATATCAGCAATACCTGTCGGAGCAACGATGAACGCCGCGCATCCCGAAGTAGCAGTAGCGCCTGGCCAGAACCCCGGTGAGCTTTTGCGCCTGGCCCGTGAGAAACGGGACTGGTCTCAAGCCGAGGTGGCCCGCAAGCTCAACCTCACTGTCAGTTCGTTGAACCATGTGGAAACCGGCGCCTTCGACAAGCTGCCCGGTCATACCTTCGCCCGTGGCTATATCCGCGCCTATGCCAAATTGATGGACCTTGACCAGGCCACCCTGGTAGAGGCCTTCGACCGCTACACCGGTACCCACGCCAAAGGCAGCGATGTGCACTCGCTGGGCCGTATCGAAGAGCCAGTACGCCTGTCGCACAATATCCTGCGCGGCGTCAGCCTGCTGTTGTTGGTGGCTGTGGTCGGCGGTGGCTTTGTCTGGTGGCAGGACCAGGGCAGCCTGCGTGGCAAGGACCTGGCCAAAATGGCCCTTGAGCACGTCGAAGTCGAAAGCGCCGACGGCACCACCCAGATTCACCCGCTTGACGAGCCTGAAGATCAGGCCGTTACCGCTGGCCAGCAGCCTGAAAGCGCGCCGCTGGCACTGGACCAGGGCACTGCCGAACAGCCTGCCGCTGCAGCCGAACAGGCTCCGGCAAGCCCGGCGCCAACGGCTGCTGCACCCGCACCCGCCCAGCAGGTGCCTGCTGCCAGCGTAGCCCCGGCTCCGGTCGCACCGGCAACCCCGGCCCCGGCTGCCGCTGCGCCTGTAGCGCCAGCCGCCGTCGCCGCTGCCGAACCCACCGCAGTGCCGGCAGGCAGCGCCAAGGTCGCCATCCAGTTCACCGCCGATTGCTGGACCCAGGTCTCTGATGGTAACGGCAAGGTGCTGTTCAGCGCCGTCAAGCGCAAGGGGGACAACCTCGAGCTGACCGGCAAGCCGCCGTTCGCGGTACGCCTGGGCTTTGCCCGTGGCGCCCAGGTCAGCTACAACGGCCAGGCCGTCGATGTTGCCCCGTTCACCAGTGGCGAGACTGCTCGCCTGAAGTTGGGACAGTAAGTCATGCACGGCGAATCTCCGATCAAACGTCGCGAATCCCGCAAAATCTGGGTTGGCAATGTGCCGGTGGGTGGTGATGCACCTATCGCGGTACAGAGCATGACCAACACCGACACCAACGATGTGGCCGCCACCGTGGCACAAATCCAGCGCCTGGTTGATGCCGGCGTAGACATCGTGCGGGTTTCGGTGCCGGACATGGACGCGGCCGAGGCGTTTGGCAAGATCAAGCAACTGGTCAGCGTGCCGCTGGTCGCCGACATCCACTTCGACTACAAGATCGCCCTGCGCGTGGCCGAACTGGGCGTCGACTGCCTGCGTATCAACCCGGGCAACATCGGCCGTGAAGACCGTGTACGCGCCGTGGTCGATGCTGCCCGCGACCGTGGTATCCCGATCCGTATCGGCGTCAACGCCGGATCCCTGGAAAAGGACCTGCAGAAGAAGTACGGCGAACCGACCCCGGCGGCGCTGGTGGAGTCGGCCCTGCGCCACGTTGAACACCTCGACCGCCTGGACTTCCAGGACTTCAAGGTCAGCGTCAAGGCCTCCGACGTGTTCATGGCCGTCGAAGCCTACCGCCTGCTGGCCAAGCAGATCGTGCAGCCGCTGCACCTGGGTATCACCGAAGCCGGTGGCCTGCGTTCGGGGACGGTGAAATCCGCCGTCGGCCTCGGTATGCTGCTGGCCGAGGGTATTGGCGATACCATCCGTATCTCGCTGGCGGCCGACCCGGTCGAAGAAGTGAAAGTCGGCTACGACATCCTCAAGTCGCTGCACCTGCGGTCGCGTGGCATCAACTTCATCGCCTGCCCGAGCTGCTCGCGGCAGAACTTCGATGTGGTCAAGACCATGAACGAGCTGGAAGGGCGCCTGGAAGACCTGCTGGTGCCGCTGGACGTGGCGGTGATCGGTTGTGTGGTCAACGGCCCGGGTGAAGCCAAGGAAGCCCATGTAGGGTTGACCGGCGGCACGCCGAACCTGATCTACATCGACGGCAAGCCGGCGCAGAAACTGACCAATGACAACCTGGTCGATGAGCTGGAAAAGCTCATCCGTCAGAAAGCGGCCGAAAAGGCCGAAGCCGACGCGGCGCTGATCGCCCGTGGCTGACACACAGCATTCGTAAGGACTTTTCGTGAGCAAATCGCTGCAAGCCATCCGTGGCATGAACGACATCCTGCCAGAACAGTCGCCACTGTGGCGCTACTTCGAAGGCACCGTGGCCGGTCTGCTGGACACCTACGGGTACAGCCAGATCCGCACGCCGATCGTCGAGTTCACCGAGCTGTTCAAGCGCTCGATCGGTGAAGTGACCGACATCGTCGAAAAAGAGATGTACACCTTCGAGGACCGCAACGGCGATTCGCTGACCCTGCGCCCCGAAGGCACCGCCGCTTGCGTACGTGCCGTGCTGGAGCATGGCATTACCGGCAACGGCCAGGTGCAGAAACTGTGGTACATCGGCCAGATGTTCCGCCACGAGCGCCCGCAGAAGGGCCGCTACCGCCAGTTCCACCAGATTGGCGTTGAAGTGTTCAACCTGGACGGCCCGGACATCGATGCCGAGCTGATCATGCTGACCTGGCGCCTGTGGGGCCTGCTCGGCATCCAGGACGCGGTCAAGCTGGAGCTCAACAGCCTGGGTACCAGCGAAGCCCGTGCGCGCTACCGTGACGCGCTGGTCGAGTTCCTCTCGGCGCGCCTTGAGCAACTGGACGAAGACAGCCAGCGCCGCCTGAAGAGCAACCCGCTGCGCATCCTCGACAGCAAGGACCAGAACACCCAGGCGGTGCTGGTGGGGGCACCGAAGCTGGAAGACTACCTGGACGAAGAGTCCCGCCTGCACTTCGAGGGCCTCAAGGCCCGCCTGGACGCCGCCGGCATTCCGTTCGTGATCAATGCCAAGCTGGTACGTGGTCTGGACTACTACAGCAAGACCGTGTTCGAGTGGGTTACCGACAAGCTCGGCGCCCAGGGCACCGTGTGCGCCGGTGGCCGCTACGATGGCCTGGTCGAGCAAATGGGCGGCAAGCCGACCACGGGCGTTGGTTTCGCCATGGGTATCGAGCGCCTGATCCTGCTGCTGGAAACCCTGGGCAAGGTGCCAGAGTCCATCAGCCGCCAGATCGACGTCTACCTGTGCGCCTTCGGTGAACAGGCCGAACTGGCTGGCTTGCGCCTGTCCGAGGGCCTGCGCGACCGCCTGCCGGGCCTGCGCCTGGCGGTAAACGCCGGTGGTGGCAGCTTCAAGAGCCAGTTCAAGAAAGCTGACAAGAGCGGCGCGCTGTTCGCCCTGATCCTCGGTGACGACGAACTGGCCAAGCAAGAAATTGGCGTGAAGCCCCTGCGTGGCCAGGGCGAACAACAGAACATTGCCTGGGATGCTCTGGCTGAGCACCTGGAAACCGCGATCGCGCAAGCGTAACGCGGTTCAACAAGCGAATAGGCGAAAAGGAGTATTGGGGTGTCGAGTACCGATGATGATGACCTGGCAGGGGTCAAGGACTGGTGGAACCGTAACGGCAAGCCGCTGCTGACCGGCGCATTGCTGGCGGGCGTTGTGGTGTTGGGCTGGAATACCTGGCACAAGTACCAGAACAACCAGTCGCAAGGTGCCTCGCAGCTGTATCAGGCGTTGCTTGAGACCAGCCTGACGCCGACGGGCCAGCCAGATGCCACCAAGGTTGCGGAACTGGCCGGCAAGCTCAAGAGCGAGTTTGGCGGTACCGCCTACGCCCAGTACGGCAGCCTGTTCGTGGCCAAGGTAGCGGTCGAGACCGGCAAGTTGGACGACGCCGCTGCCGAGCTGAAAAGCGTGCTGGACAAGCCGGCAGACGTGACCCTGGGCGAAATTTCGCGCCAGCGTCTGGCCCGCGTGTTGGCCGCCCAGAACAAGGCCGAGGATGCCCTCAAGCTACTTGACGGCGACGCCGACAAAGCATTCCTGGCCAGCCGTGAAGAGTTGAAGGGTGATCTGCTGGTACAGCTGGGTCGCGCCGACGACGCGCACAGCGCTTACGAAAAAGCCAAGGCTGCGTTGTCCGATGAGGCGGCGGTCGGTGGCCTGCAATTGAAGCTGGATGACCTGGCTAAAGGGGACGCGTAAGTGATCGGTTGGAAACATGCAGCAGTGCTGACCCTGGCCGTACTGGCCGCCGGTTGCAGCAGCAACAGCAAGAAGGAACTGCCCCCGGCCGAGCTGACCAAGTTCACCGAGGAAGTGGTGCTGAAGAAGCAGTGGAGCCGTTCGATCGGTGACGGCCAGGGTGAAACCTACAACACCTTGGTACCGGCTATCGAAAACGACCGTATCTACGCCTCCGACGTCAACGGCGAAGTCTTCGCCCTCGACCGCATTACCGGTGACGTGGTGTGGAAGAAGGACCTGGAGCTGCAGGTTTCCGGCGCTGTTGGCGTGGGCTACGGCCTGGTCATGCTCGGCACCCTCAAGGGTGAAGTCATCGCCCTGGACTCCAGCACCGGTGAAGAGCGTTGGCGCTCGCGCGTGACCAGCGAAGTGCTGGCCCCGCCTGCCAACAACGGTGACGTTGTGGTGGTGCAGACCCAGGACGACCGCCTGATCGGCCTGGATGCCGCCACTGGCGACCGCCGCTGGATCTATGAAAACACACCAGCCGTGCTGACCCTGCGTGGCACCGGAGCACCGATCGCCACCAACCGCCTGGCCGTTGCCGGCTTGTCTACCGGCAAAGTGGTAGCGGTGGACATCAACAACGGTGTGCCCGTGTGGGAAAGCCGTGTGGCCATCCCCAAAGGCCGTTCCGAACTGGACCGTGTGGTTGATATCGACGGCGGCTTGCTGCTGTCTGGTGGTACCCTGTACGTCAGCACCTACCAGGGCCGTGTAGCGGGCCTGGACCTGGAAAGCGGCCGCGAGCTGTGGCAGCGCGATGCTTCCAGCTATGTGGGCGTTGCCCAGGGCTTCGGTAACGTCTACGTCAGCGAAGCCTCGGGTACCGTCGAAGGCGTGGATGAACGCTCGTCCAGCGCCCTGTGGAGCAACGACAGCATGGCTCGCCGCCAGTTGACTGCGCCTGAAGTGTTCAGCAGCTACGTGGCAGTGGGTGACTTTGAGGGTTACCTGCACCTGCTGAGCCAGGTGGATGGCCGCTTCGTCGGCCGTGAGCGTATCGACAGTGATGGCCTGCGCGCCCGCCCACTTGTGGTCGGCGACACCATCTACGTCTTTGGCAACAGCGGCAAGCTCGAGGCACTGACCATCCGCTGAAGCTATGCTTGAAGCCTTGGCGGGTTTCAAGCCGCGGCGTAGGACACGCCGCCCAAACTCCGGCCGCTGCCTTGCAGCGGCCTTTGCATTTTCAAGAATTCGAGAGTGGAGAGCCGATGGTTCCCGTAATTGCCCTGGTGGGCCGCCCGAACGTCGGCAAATCCACCATGTTCAACCGCCTGACCAAAACCCGCGATGCCATCGTGGGCGACCTGTCGGGCCTGACCCGTGACCGCCAGTATGGCGATGCCAGCTGGCAGGGTCGCTCTTTCATCCTGATCGACACCGGCGGTATTACCGGTGACGAAGTGGGCATGGACGAGAAAATGGCCGAGCAGTCGCTTATGGCCATCGAAGAAGCCGACTACGTGCTGTTCCTGGTCGATGCCCGCGCTGGTATGACCGCCGCCGACCAGATGATTGCCGAGCACCTGCGCAAGCGTAACAAGTCGGCGATTCTGGTCGCCAACAAGATCGACAACATCGACCCTGATGTTGCGCGCGCCGAGTTCTCGCCGATGGGCATGGGCAACGCCATTCCGGTGGCGGGTTCCCAAGGCCGTGGTATCAGCGCCCTGATGGAAGCCGTGCTCGGCCACCTGCCGCGTGATGCCGAAGAAGAAGCCCTTGACCAGGACGTCGCCGAAGGCGAAGAAGCCGTGCGCATTCCTGGCCCAAGCGAGAAGGATGGCATCAAGATCGCCATCATCGGCCGGCCGAACGTTGGCAAGTCGACCCTGGTCAACCGCATGCTCGGTGAAGAGCGCGTGGTGGTCTACGACGAGCCGGGTACCACCCGTGACAGTATCTACATCCCGTTCGAGCGTGATGGTGACAAGTACACCTTCATCGACACCGCCGGGGTGCGCAAGCGCGGCAAGATCCACGAGGAAGTCGAGAAGTTCTCGGTGGTCAAGACGCTACAGGCGATCAAGGACGCCAACGTCGTCATCTTCGTCATGGACGCCCGTGAAGGGGTGGTCGACCACGACTTGAACCTGCTGGGCTTCGCCCTCGAGGCCGGCCGCGCCATCGTCATCGCGCTGAACAAGTGGGATGGCATGGAGCCGGGTGAGCGCGCCTACGTGAAGACCGAGCTGGAGCGCCGGCTGTTCTTCGTCGACTTCGCCGACATCCACTTCATCTCTGCCTTGCACGGCACCGGCGTGGGCAACCTGTACAAGTCGGTGCAGGCCGCGTTCACCTCGGCTGTTACCCGCTGGCCAACCAGCCGCCTGACGCAGATCCTCGAAGATGCTGTCAGCGAGCACCAGCCGCCGCTGGTCAACGGCCGCCGCATCAAGCTGCGCTATGCCCACCTTGGTGGTGCCAACCCGCCGCTGATCGTGATCCACGGCAACCAGACCGAGAGCATTCCAAAGTCGTACTCGCGTTACCTGGAAAACACCTACCGCCGCGTGCTGAAGCTGGTTGGTACGCCGATCCGCATCGAGTACAAGGGCGGTGAGAACCCGTTCGAGGGCAAGAAGAACACCCTCACCGACCGCCAGGTCAACAAGAAGCGCCGCTTGATGTCGCACCACAAGAAGGCCGAGAAGAAGCGCCGCGACAAGCGCTGATTCCACGCCGGCTTCTTCGCGGGCTTGACCGCTCCCACAGGTGCTGCACAGTATTCAAAATCTGTGCAGGACTTGTGGGAGCGGGCAAGCCCGCGAAGAGGCCCTTTGATCCAAAGCAATCCCCCTATTGTTTCAACCTTTTTCCTGACTGCTCGATCCGCTATGCTCGGACTCCACCCCGTGCCGGATAAACCCCAGGAAAGAGGGCTCCATGATCCGCAGCAAACTGCCGAATGTCGGCACGACCATCTTCACCACCATGTCCCAGCTCGCCGTGCAGACCGGTGCGCTCAACCTGTCCCAGGGTTTCCCTGATTTCAACGGCCCGCAGGCCCTGCTCGATGCAGTGGGCCGGCATGTGGCTGCCGGGCACAACCAGTACTCGCCAATGACCGGCCTACCGGCCTTGCGCCAGCAAGTGGCGGCCAAGGTGGCGCGGCTGTACGGCGCACAGGTGGATGCCGACCAGGAAGTGACCATCACCCCCGGTGCCACCGAGGCGATCTTCTGTGCCATCCAGGCGGTGGTCCATGCCGGTGACGAGGTGATTGTCTTTGACCCATGCTACGACAGCTATGAGCCGTCGGTGGAACTGGCCGGTGGCCGCTGTGTGCACGTGCAACTGAGCGACGGCGACTTCCGTATCGACTGGCAGAAGTTCAGCGATGCCCTGAGCCCACGCACCCGCATGGTCATCCTCAATTCGCCGCACAACCCCAGTGGCGCATTGATCACCCGCGAAGACCTTGAGCAGTTGGCAACGTTGATTGCCGGCCGCGATATCTACCTGGTCAGCGACGAAGTGTACGAGCATCTGGTTTACGACGGTGTTCGCCACGCCAGCGTGCTGGCCCACGAGCAGCTGTACCAGCGTGCGTTTGTGGTCAGTTCGTTCGGCAAGACTTACCACGTGACCGGCTGGAAGACCGGCTACGTGATCGCGCCCCCGGTGTTGAGCGCAGAGCTGCGCAAGGTGCACCAGTACGTCAACTTCTGTGGCGTGACACCGCTGCAGTGCGCCCTGGCCGATTTCATGGCCGAGCACCCCGAGCATATCGATGAGCTGCCGGCTTTCTACCAGGCCAAGCGCGACCTGTTCTGCGGCTTGCTGGAGCGCTCGCGCTTCAACTTTACCCGCACGGCGGGCACTTATTTCCAGCTGGTGGACTACTCGCAGATCCGCCCGGACCTGAATGATGTGGACATGTCACTGTGGCTAACCCGCGAGCACGGCGTAGCGACTATTCCGGTATCGGTGTTCTACCAGCAACCCATCCCCGAGCAACGCCTGGTCCGCCTGTGCTTTGCCAAACGTGAGGAGACGCTGCGTCAGGCAGCGGAACGACTATGCGCGATCTGAGCACACTGCCCAACCTGAAAGTCGCCCTGGTGCAAACCACCCTGGCCTGGCATGACCGCGAGGCCAACTATGCACACTTCGAGGTGCTGCTGGAGCAGGTGGGGGAGGTGGACCTGGTGATACTGCCAGAGATGTTCACCACTGGCTTTTCGATGGAGTCCAAAAGCCTGGCCGAAACGGAAAACGGCCCGACCTACAAGTGGTTGAAGGCCCAGGCGAAGAAGTACAACGCGGTGATTACCGGCAGCGTGATCATCCAGGCCGCCGATGGCAGCCACCGCAACCGCCTGTTGTGGGCCCGGCCGGACGGCGAAATCCTGCACTACGACAAGCGCCACCTGTTCCGCATGGCCGGTGAGCACAAGCACTACACCCCCGGCGAACGGCAGGTGCAGTTCGAGCTCAAGGGCTGGCGGATTCGCCCGCTGATTTGCTACGACCTGCGCTTCCCTGTGTGGAGCCGTGACGCCCAGGACACCGACCTGCTGCTGTACACCGCCAACTGGCCGGCTGCGCGCCGCCAGCACTGGAACCGCCTGTTGCCGGCGCGGGGTATCGAGAACCTGTGCTATGTGGCGGCGGTGAACCGGGTAGGCACGGACGGCAAGGGCTTTGCCTATTCGGGCGACAGCCAGGTGCTGGACTTCCAGGGCGAGAGCTTGCTCAGTGCCGGCGAGGCAGACGGGGTGTTTACCGCCGTGCTGAGTGCGGCGGAGCTGGCGGCGTACCGGGCCAAGTTCCCGGCCAACCTGGATGCCGATACCTTCGAACTCCATTGACCCGACATTGGCCTGTCTGGCCTGGATTGGCCCTGTTGTGCGAGCGGCCTTGTGTCGCGAAAGGGCCGCAAAGCGGCCCCCAGTTTCTTCGCAAATGCACATATTGCTGGGGCTGCTTCGCAGCCCTTTCGCGGCGCAAGGCCGCTCCTACAGGGGTTGTGGTGTTAGCACTGGCCGGTGTCAGTACACATCCCGCCGATACCGCCCATCCTCGATCAGTTGCTGTACAACGGCTTCGCCGAGCATGCCGTTGAGCGCCGCATCCACCCCCGCAGCCATCCCTTGCAGGCTGCCGCAGACATACACACAGGCGCCATCCGCAACCCAGCGCTTGAACTCATCAGCCTGCTGCAGCAACACATCCTGCACATACACCTTCTCGGCCTGATCCCGTGAAAACGCCAGGTCCAGGCGTGCCAGGTCGCCGTTATGCAGCCAGCCTTGCAGTTCGTCACCACACAGCAGGTCATGCGCCCGGTTTCGCTCGCCAAACAGCAGCCAGTTGCGCTGCTCGCCAGCATTTACCCGTGCCCGGATCAGGCTGCGCAGGCCGGCCAGGCCTGTGCCGTTACCGATCAGGATCATCGGTGCTGCCGCCTCTGGCAGGTGGAAGCCGCTGTTGCGCCGCAGGCGCAGGCTCAGCGTACCGTTCAGTGGCAGATATTCGGTGAGCCAGCCGGAGCCCAGGCCCAGGTTGCCATCGCTATGGCGCTCCTGGCGCACGATCAGCTCCAGCGCGCCGTCACTGGCGATAGAGGCGATGGAGTATTCGCGGCTGCCGATCGGCACCAGTGCATCCACCAGCGCTTGCGGCTGCAAGCCGATCAGGTGGTCACGACGGCTTGGCAACTGGCGACCCGCCAGGGCTTGGGCGAGGGTTTCGCCAAGGCCATTGACCTGTACCTTGGCCCCGGCGTCCAGCGCCAGGCCGTTGAGAAACGCGTCGATCCTTGGCTGACCATTGAGCGGCAAGACCTCTACCAAGTCGCCGGCTTCCCAACTGGCAGGCGCTTCAGCCAGCAGGCCAAGCAAGTACACCGGCTGACCCTGGCTGCCCGGGTTGAGCAGTTCGCGACGCACCAGTGACCAGTTGCCAAAGCTTGGCGGCTGCCAGGCGGCCACTGGCTGGGCGCCGGTCAGTTGCGCCAGTTCCTGCTGCCACTGCTGCAGGGCGGCCTGGTCGGCGTTGTCCACTTCCACCGGGCTGAATGCGCTGCTGGCACCGCGCTCACCCAGCCATGCCTGCAGGCGACGGGCAAAGCCGCAGAAGTGCGGGTACTGGCGGTCACCGAGGGCGAGCAGGGCATAGTTGAGGTTGTTCAGTGCCCACGGTTGGCCGAGCACCTTGCGCTCGAAGGCGCGGGCGCTGTCGGGTGCTTCGCCGTCGCCGAAGGTACTGACCACGAACAACGCACGGCGGGCCTGGCGCAGGTCGTCTTCACGCAGTTCGGCCAGCGCGCGTACCTGCACTGGCAGGCCGGCCGCCTGCAACTGGCCGGCGCTTTGCCAGGCCAGTTGTTCGGCAAAGCCGCTCTGGCTGGCAAAGCCGATCAGCCAGCTGTCGCCACTGCCGTTGCTGCTGGCAACGCTACCACGGGCTGCGCGTACCTGGTGCTTCTTGCGGCGGCGGTCGAGGTACAGCAGCCAGCCAGTGACGAAGAACAGCGGCATGGTCAGGCTGGCGATGGTGACGATGATGCGCCCTGGCAGGCCGAAGTACTCGCCAACGTGCAGGGCGTAGACGCTCTGCAGCAGCTGGGCCTTGAAGGATTTGTCGGTGTAGCGGTCATGCTTTTTCACCTGACCGGTGGCCGGGTCCAGCTCCAGGGTGTTGAAGGCGCGTGGGTGATCGGCGTTGTCCAGCAGGTAGAACAGGTTGGCTGGCTGGCCGCCAACGGGTGGCAGGCGCAGGTTGTAGGCGGCAAGGCCTGGGCCTGCGGCGTCCTTGAGGTTGGCCCAGATGGCGTCATAGTCGACCACCAGCGGTGGGGCGTTCTTGTCGACCTTCTGCGGCCCGTGGCGGCCACGGCCTTCGCCGCGTTTTTGTTGCTGGCCGGCGGCCGGTGCATCGGCCAGCAGCTTGTTCAGGCCCTCGCGGTACCACTCATAGGACCAGAACAGCCCGGTCAGGGCGAACAGAAGATAGAACAGCAGGCACCATGTACCGGCCACGGCGTGCAGGTCCCAGTTGAAGGCACGGCCTTTCTTGGCCCAGTCGAAGGTTAGCCAGGTGCGCCAGTCCAGCGCTTTGCGTGGCCAGCGCAAGTACAGGCCGGACAGGCAGAAGAACACCAGCATCAGGGTGCAGGCGCCGGTGATCTGCCGGCCGGTGTCGCCAATGGCCAGGAAACGGTGCAGGTTGAGCATGAGGTTGAAGAAGCCTTGCCCGGCCACTTCACCTTTGAGTTCGCCGGTATACGGGTCGGCATAGCGCAGCTCGCCACGGCGCTCGCCCGGTGCCGGCATGAAGAAGATGCGTGCCGCGTTGCCTTCACGCACGTCGACCCACAGCATCGACACCTTGTCGTGTTGCTGGGCCTCGACCCGCTGCACCAGCTCGGCCGGGGGTAGCACGCCCTCGGCACGGACTTCTACTTTGAGTACATCGGCATTGAATGCGCGCAGCAGTTCTTCCTGAAACGAGTACAGGGCCCCGGTGATGCCCATCAAGGCCAGCACCAGGCCAGCGGTGATGCCAAAGAACCAGTGCAATTGGAACAGCGTCTTCTTCACCACATCGATCACCTTGTGTTGCTGCCGCAGACCGCGCGGCGTGCATTATGCCTTGATACGCAAAAGCCCCGCTCAATGGAATGAACGGGGCTTGGCGGTGTTACGTTAGAAGTGGAAGCTGGTGGTCAGCAGGGTTGTACGCCCGGCCGCCTGGTTGGCGAAGTGGGTCGAGTAGGCCTTGTCGTAGTACGTCTCGTTGGTGAGGTTCTGTACGTTCAACTGCAGGTCGATGTTCTTGGTCAGCTTGTAGCTGGCCATTGCATCGTAGCGCCAGTAGGACGGTACGTACGTCGAGTTGGCTACGCTGCCCCAGACCTTGTCAACGTAGAAGGCACCTGCGCCGAAGGTGAGCTTGTCGGTAACCGCGTAGGTGTTCCACAGGCTGAAGGAGTTTTTCGGCGTGTTGCCCAGTTCGTTGCCGTTGGTGGTCACGTCAACGAAGTTTGGTGCAGTGGCGGTGCCGATGTTGACCTTGCCGCCATCGACCTGCTCGCTGTCCAGGTAGCTATAGCCGGCAAACACTTGCCACTTGTCGGTGATTTTACCGGAGGCCGACAGCTCGATACCGTCCACGCGAGTCTTGCCGGCGTTTTCATAGGTATTGAGGTCGGTCAGAACGCGGGTGTTTTCCTTCTCGGTACGGAAGATCGCGGCGGTCAGCGACAGGCGCTGGTCCAGCAGGTCCCACTTGGTACCGATCTCGTAGTTGGTGGTTTCTTCCGGCTTCAGATCGTTTTTAACGGCTGCAGTGGTGACCGGGTTGCCGTCGGTGCCTTCGCCCAGCATCGAGCCTGGCGGTGTGGCCGAGGTCGCGTACGAAACGTAGATGCTGCCGTTGTCCGCAGGCTTCCACACCAGGCCGATCTGGCCGGTGACGAATTCGCTGGTGTCTTCACCTTTGTTGGCTACACCGCTGGTTACGGTGGTGTTGCCTGCCGCGTCGTAGGTGCGGAACTTGGTGGTGAAGTGGTCATACCGCAGGCCAACGTTGAGCAGCCATTGTGGGTCCAGTTCGATGGTGTCGAACATGTACAGCGCTCGGGTGGTACTGCTGGTGTCGGTGCCGGCGTAGTTACGGGCGATAGTACCGGTCCAGGCATCATCCGGGTTCGGGTTGCTCAGCGAGGTGCAGCTGCCGCCATTGCTTGGCCCGGTGCACGTGCTGATCTTGCTGTTTGGCGTAACGGTGTAGGTCTGCCGGTCAGCATCTTCATGGGTGAACTCCACGCCAGTGGAGAAGCTGTTCTTGAAGCCGCCCAGGACAAACTCACCAAACAGGTCGGTCTGGTTGGTGGTGGTGGCGGTGTTGCCCACACGGGTGTTGGCACGGCGCCATACGCCATCGTTGATCACGTTGCCAGCACTGTCGTCGGGCTGGGTCAGCACGTAGTCCTGCATGCTGTTGCCGTGACGCAGGGTGTTCTTGATGGTCAGCGAGTCGCTGAGGTCGTGTTCGACCGTGATGGTGCCGATGTCGCTGCGGGTCTTGCGGAAGTCGCGACCGGTCAGGCCGTAGAAGTTGCTGCTATCGCCGCCGTCGGTAGGCTTGTCAGGGCTGGCTGCGGTGTGGGTCTTGCCCACCGAGTAGCCATAGGGGATGCCAGAATCCGGCAGGTCATCGCTTTCCACGTGATAGAAGTCGAGGTTCACACGGGTCGGTGTACCCAGGCCAAAGGCCATGGACGGTGCGATCCCCCAGCGGTCGTAGTTGACCTTGTCACGGCCGGCAACGTTGCTTTCGTGGGTCATGAGGTTCAGGCGGCCGGCTACGGTGTCGCTGAACTGGTAGTTGCCATCGAAGGTGTAGCGCTGGGTCTGGTCAGAGCCCCAGGTGTAGGCGCCATTCAGGTCGTTGCCCAGATGTGCTTTTTTACTGACCAGGTTGATGCTGCCGCCAGCGGAACCGCGGCCACCCATGGCCGAGTTCGGGCCTTTGCTGACCTCGACCGACTCGACGGCGAAAATTTCACGGGTTTGCGCGCCGGTGTCACGTACGCCATCGATCATGGTGTCGCTTTGCGAGTCGAAGCCACGGATAAATGGTCGGTCACCTTGTGGGTTACCACCTTCACCGGCACCCATGGTGATGCCTGGCACAGTGCGCAGGGCGTCCTGCAGAGTCAGGGCGTTGGTGTCCTTGATCACCTGCTGCGGGATCACGGTGACCGAGCGTGGGGTGTCCACCAGCGGCGCGGTGTACTTCTGCGAGGAGGCCTTCTCGACCTTGTAATCGGTGCTGTTTTGTTCAGCCTTGCTATTGACGCTGGTTGCGTCGAGGGTAATCGCGCTGTTGGCAGCTGGGTCGGCGGCGTAGACCGACGTAGCGCTAAGGGCGACACCGATGGCAGACACGATCAGGCGTGGCGAGCTCACTGCAGATGGTACGGACTGGCGCATTGCTAAGGACCTTCCCCAAGGTGTTGAGGCGGCGGATCTTAATGTAAGCAATTGTGACTAACAATTGAGAGTCGTTACCATTCGTGAAGAATTTACAATCTTTACAATTTGCCTTTACGGTTTCACATAGCTGAAACGTCTTAAGCGGCGAATGGGGCTTGTGTAGCGCAAAAGGGAATCAATATCATTGGCGCCTTAACATTTCCTAACGGTGCTGCTGCCATGCTGCTTCACATCCCAGGCCTGTTCGACGCTGATGAACTGGCCCGTATCCGCGAGGCGCTGGAGCAGGCCGACTGGGCCGATGGCAAGGTTACGGCTGGCTACCAGTCGGCCAAGGCCAAGCACAACCTGCAACTGCCGGAAGGGCACCCGCTGGCCAAGGAGATTGGCAGCGCATTGATCGACCGCCTGTGGAAAACCCCGCGCTTCATGTCGGCGGCATTGCCACACAAGGTGTTCCCACCGCTGATCAACTGCTACCGCGAAGGCGGAAACTTCGGTTTCCATATCGACAACGCCCTGCGCCAGCCCAAGGGCAGCCCGGAGCGGGTGCGTACCGATTTGTCCTCGACGCTGTTCCTCAGCGACCCGGACAGCTACGACGGCGGCGAACTGGTGATTCAGGACACCTATGGCGTGCAGCAGATCAAGCTGGCCGCTGGCGATCTGGTGCTGTACCCCGGCACCAGTCTGCACAAGGTCAACCCGGTGACCCGAGGCCAGCGTTATGCTGCGTTCTTCTGGACGCAGAGCCTTGTGCGCGAAGACAGCCAGCGCGCGCTGCTGTTCGAGATGGACAATGCCATTCAGCAACTCACTGCCGATGTACCGGAGCACCCTTCGTTGTTGCAACTGACCGGCACCTACCACAACCTGCTACGCCGCTGGGCCGAGGTCTGAACCGTGTCCTATCAGTTGCGACGTGAGGAAGTGGTGGATGTGGCCGGCTTGCAGGCCATGCTTGAGGAAAGCCCCGGCAAGGCTGCCCAGGCAATTCTGGCAGCGGCAGGGCAGGGCGCGGTCGAGGCGCAGTTGCTGCTAGGGCAGATCCTGCTGGATGGGCGTGGAATCCAGGAGGATGCCACCGTCGCCCGGCGTTGGTTCGGCATCGCTGCGCAGGGCGGCAGTGCCATGGCGCACAACATGCTCGGCCGTTGCCTGGAGCATGGCTGGGGCGGTGAGCCAAGCCTGACAGAGGCGGCCGTTCATTATGCGCGTGCGGCCGACGCCGGGCTGGACTGGGGCCTTTACAACCTGGGCAACCTGCTGGCCACCGGGCGCGGGGTGCCGGCCAACCAGGCACAGGCACTGATGTGTTACGAGAGGGCTGCGCAGCTGGGGCATGCCAAGTCGATGAACCTGTATGGGCGTTACCTGGAGCAGGGCATTGCCACAGCACCCAGCCCGGCACGGGCGGTGCGCTGGTATCGGCGCTCGGCTGAGGCGGGGGATTTCCGTGGGATGTTCAGCCTGGGGCTGGTGCTGGTCGAGCGCGGGCAGCTGGCCGAGGCAGGGCAATGGCTGGAGCAGGCGCGGGTTGAGGGGAACATGAACTTCCTGCGCGCGGCGTTGGCAACCTTGCAGGGCGCGGGGCCGGTGTTAATGGCGTTTGCAGGGCGGTATGCCGAGGAAATCGAACGGCGCGAAGATCGCTCCAATCCGACCGGTTGACGCGGTCAAGTGTAGGAGCGGCCTTGTGCCGCGAAAGGGCTGCGAAGCAGCCCCGGCAATTTGTGCATTTAAGCTGAGATCCTGGGGCTGCTTCGCAGCCCTTTCGCGGCACAAGGCCGCTCCTACAGGGATTGCACAGGCTTTGGGGGCACACACATGAAAACGGGGCCTTGCGGCCCCGTTTTGCATTACAGGTAGTAAGCCTTCAGCGGCGGGAAGCCGTTGAATTCCACTGCGCTGTAGCTGGTGGTGTAAGCGCCGGTCGACAGCCAGTACAGGCGGTCACCGATGGCCAGGTTCAGCGGTAGGCCGTACTTGTAGTTTTCGTACATGATGTCGGCGCTGTCGCAGGTCGGGCCGGCGATGACGACTTCTTCGGTTTCGCCTTTCTTCTCGGTCCAGATCGGGAACTTGATGGCTTCGTCCATGGTTTCGATCAGGCCGGAGAACTTGCCCACGTCGGTGTAGATCCAGCGCTCGACGGCAGTACGCGACTTGCGCGCCACCAGCACCACTTCGCTGACCAGGATGCCGGCGTTGGCAATCAGCGAACGGCCTGGCTCCAGGATGATTTCCGGCAGCTCGTCACCGAAGTCTTCCTTGAGGAAGCGGATGATTTCTTCGGCATAGGTTTCCAGGCTGTTGGTACGGGTGATGTAGTTGGCCGGGAAGCCGCCACCCATGTTGATCAGCTTCAGGCTCGATGCCGTCTTCTTCCTTCAGGCGCTCGAAGATCACCTTGACCTTGGCGATGGCGGCGTCCCATACGCTGATGTCGCGCTGCTGCGAGCCCACGTGGAAGGAAATGCCGTAAGGCACCAGGCCCAGGTCACGGGCAAGGATCAGCAGGTCCATGGCCATGTCGGTCTGGCAGCCGAACTTGCGGGACAGCGGCCAGTCGGCAGTGGTGGAGCCTTCAGTCAGGATACGCACATACACTTTCGAACCCGGTGCGGCCTTGGCGATGTTGCGCAGGTCGGCTTCCGAGTCGGTGGCAAACAGGCGCACGCCCTTCTCGAAGAAGTAGCGGATGTCCTTGGACTTCTTGATGGTGTTGCCGTAGCTGATGCGGTCGGCGCTGACACCGCGGCCCATCACCTTGTCCAGTTCGTAGATCGAGGCGATGTCGAAGCTCGAACCTTTCTCTTTGAGCAGGTCGATGATTTCGACGGCCGGGTTGGCCTTGACCGCGTAGTACACCTTGGCGAATTCGAAACCGGCGCGCAGGTCGTCATAGGCCTGGCTGATCATCTGGGTATCGATGAGTACGAACGGGGTTTCCTGCTTGTCGGCGAACGCCTTCATTTTCTGGAAGGTGTCACGCGCGAAATAATCTTCGACCTGGATCGACATGCTCAGGGACTCCATGGGCAAACTGAAAATTTAAGTGGCTGCAAACTGAACGTCCTCCGTATCCCCACTTTGGTTCGCCTACTCAGTACTTGAGCCGGATGGATCGTTTCCAGCATGGACGTTCGGCGCGCACTTTAGGGCGTGAAGAATGCAGAATCAACAGGCAATCCGGGCGTGATCGGCGTGGATCGACGACCAGCCATTTGAATAACCGACTCGTGTGACCGGCTGATGTTCCCCGCGATGTTTCAAGCGTTAAATATTGTGGAATAGACCGTGTTGGCCCCTTTGCGGGTAAACCCGCTTCTATAGGGTTTTCGCAATTTCTGTGGGAGCGGATTTACCCGCGAAGGGGCCAGAGGTGTTCATATTTATGGCCACATTTTCCTGGTACCCACGTACAGGAAATGACGCATAAATTTTTTGTTACCGACTGGCGGATTTGCTGGTTTTGATGAGAAACATTACTATTCGCACCCTTATCCGCCTCCCTGATGACCCAGACCGTGTCCGGACACAAAGGCTTTTTCGACCATTACCATGAGCTGATCGGCACCTGGACGCGCAAACTGCGCAGTCGCCAGCAGGCCGAGGACCTCACCCACGATGCCTTTGTCCGGGTACTGGAAAACCCGCGCGAGCAGGTAGAGCAGCCGCGCGCCTACCTGCACCAGACCGCACGCAACATTGCCGTGGATGGTTTTCGCCGTGAAGACCGTCGCCAGGCCCTGGCGCTGGAAGCCTTCGACGAGGGCAGTGCCGGCACTGATGACCCGGAGGCCTATGTGCATGCGCTAGAGCTTGCCGACAGTGTCGAG
The DNA here is from genome assembly GCA_947090765.1 of Pseudomonas sp. MM223. Taxonomy (NCBI): domain Bacteria; kingdom Pseudomonadati; phylum Pseudomonadota; class Gammaproteobacteria; order Pseudomonadales; family Pseudomonadaceae; genus Pseudomonas; species Pseudomonas sp. MM223. Next base: position 1,202,657 of record OX352322.1, read on the forward strand.
CGGGCGCTGGCCGAGTTGCCGCTCAACTGCCGGCAGGTGTTCATCTGGCAGAAGCTCGAAGGCCTGACCCAGGCCGAGATCGCCCAGCGCATGGGGTTGAGCAAGAACATGGTCGAAAAGTATATGATCCGCACGCTCCGGCATTTGCGTGAGCAACTGGATGTGTCGGCATGATGAGTCAGGAGACCTTTTCGATGAAACAGCACGGTACCGATACCGTCCGCGAGCAGGCGGCCGCATGGTTTGCCCGCGTGCAGGATGCGCCTCGGGATGCCGGGCTGCAAAAGCAGCTACGCGCCTGGTTGGCGAGCGACGAGCGCCACCGGGAGGAGTACGAACACCTGAGCCGCGTGTGGCAGGCCGCCAGCTTCATCCCACGCGAGCGCCTGGAAGCGCTGTGCCAGCCAGACCCGGTGCAACAGCTGCCACGTCGGCGTTTGGTGCGTCAGGCCTTGGCCGCCAGTGTGGCGGTGTTGGCAGTGGGCCTGGGCTGGGGTGGCTGGCATTACCAGCAACTGAATCACCAAGGTAGCTTGCAGACCGCCTTCAATGAACGCCGCCAGGTCGAACTGCCGGATGGCTCGCACCTTGAACTTAATGGCAACACACAGCTGCAGGTCGATTTCAGCACCGGCCAGCGGCATATCCGCCTGAGTGCCGGCGAGGTGATGTTCAGCGTCGCCCACGACAGTGCCAGGCCGTTTGTGGTCGACACCGCCCAAGGCAGCGTGACGGTAACCGGTACCCGCTTTGATGTGCGCCTGGACCCGGCCAGCACCCGGGTGGCCGTGGAGCAGGGCTCGGTGCGTGTGCAGGGCAAAGGCGACGCGCTGGCACAGCTTACGGCCGGCCAGGGTTCGCATATAGATGCACAGGGCGTGGTGACCGCCCCCTACGCCGTCAATACCGCTGCCGTTACGGCCTGGCGCCAGGGCAAGCTGGTATTCGACAACGCCACCCTTGCCGAGGTGGTGGCCGAAGCCTCGCGCTACCGCAGCCAGCCGTTGCGGGTTGCCCCGGGCAAGGTCGCCCTGATGCGCCTGTCCAGCACCTTCAACACCGACGACACCGACGCGCTGTTGCGGGCCTTGCCGAGCATCCTGCCGGTGGCCATCAAGGCCCATGAAGACGGCTCTCGCGAAATAATTGCAAAATAGATTCAGGTTTTTTTTCGCTCGTTCGTCTTCCTCGCCAGCTGCAACTGCCAAGCATTTCCATTTGCACGCGGTTGGCGTTTATTCCGCATTCAGGAAGTTTCGACGACGTGAACAACAACAAGCCTTTCCCACGCTTTCGCGCCCTGGCGCTGGCCCTGGCGGTCAGTGCAGTGGCCATCAACAGCCAGGCCGCTCAGGCCGGCAACGCTATCCAGATCCAGGCCCAACCGTTGGCTTCGGCGCTGAACCAGCTTGGTCAGCAAACCAACCTGCAGCTGTTCTTCAGCCCCGAACTGGTGGCTGGCAAACAGGCCCCGGCGGTGTCTGGCAACCTGGCGCCGGTGCAGGCGTTGCAACAGCTGCTGCAAGGCAGCGGGCTGACCTTCGAGATGTCCCAGGACACCGTCGTGGTAAAGCCGCTGCCGACTACCCTGGACCTGGGCAGCGGTAGCCTGGAGCTGGCGCCCACTGACATCAAGGTGGTCGGTGACTGGTTGGGTGATGCCCAGCAGAGCGCGGTGCAGAACCACCCCGGCGCGCGCACCGTGGTGCGCCGCGAGGCGATGGTGGAGAAGGGCGCGATGAACGTGCGCGACGTACTGCGCGGCATCCCCGGTGTGCAGGTGCAGGACTCCAACGGCACCGGCGGCAGCGACCTGTCGCTGAACGTGGGCGTGCGTGGCCTCACCTCGCGCCTGTCGCCGCGCTCCACCGTGTTGATCGATGGCATCCCGGCCGCCTTCGCGCCGTATGGCCAGCCGCAGCTGTCGATGGCACCGATTTCCTCGGGCAACCTCGACAGCATCGATGTGGTACGTGGGGCCGGTTCGGTGCGCTATGGCCCGCAGAACGTGGGTGGGGTGATCAACTTCGTTACCCGGGCAATTCCGGAAAAACCTTCGGCGGAGTTGTCCACCACGCTGGAAACTTCCCAGCACGGTGGCTGGAAGCACACCGAGTCGGCTTTTGTCGGTGGCACGGCAGACAACGGCATGGGTGTGGCGCTGCTGTACACCGGGGTAAACGGCAACGGTTACCGTGAAAGCAACAATGGCAACGACATCGACGACGTCATCCTCAAGACCCACTGGGCACCCACCGACGTTGATGAGTTCTGGCTCAACTTCCATTACTACGATGGCCGTGCCGACATGCCCGGTGGCCTGACCCAGGCCCAGTACGACAGCAACCCGTACCAGTCGCTGCGCGACTTCGACTACTTCGCCGGCCGGCGCAAGGATGTCTCGTTCAAATGGCAACGCCAGCTCGACGATGCCACCCAGTTCGAAGTGCTGACCTACTACACCGACAGCTTCCGCGGCAGCGCCATCGCCTCGCGGGACATGAAGACCCTGTCGTCGTACCCGCGCAACTACCACACCTTCGCCATCGAGCCGCGGGTGTCGCGCATCTTCTTTGCCGGGCCGACCACCCAGGAAGTCAGCGTGGGTTATCGCTACCTGAAGGAAGCGATGCGCGAACAGTCGACCCGCCTGGCGCTGATCGACAACGTGCCGACCGTGACCCCGACCTCTGACGGCCACGTGTTCCAGGACCGCAGCGGCGGTACCGAGGCCAGCGCCTACTACATTGACGACAAGATTGATGTGGGTAACTGGACCATCACCCCGGGCATCCGCTTTGAGCACATCAATACCGACTGGCGCGACCGCCCGGTGCTGGATGCCAACAACCGCCCGGTGGCGGAGAAGAAGCGCAGCATCACCAGTAACGAGCCGCTGCCGGCGCTGAGTGTGATGTACCACCTCTCCGATGCGTGGAAGGTGTTCGCCAACTACGAAACCTCGTTCGGTAGCCTGCAGTACTTCCAGCTGGGCCAGGGCGGTACTGGCAACAGCACGGCCAATGGCCTGGAGCCGGAAAAGGCCAAGACCTACGAAATCGGTACGCGCTATGACGATGGTGGCTTCGCCGGTGAATTGACGGCGTTCTATATCGACTTCGATGATGAGCTGCAATACATCAGCAACGATGTGGGCTGGACCAACCTCGGGGCGACCAAGCACCAGGGTATCGAGGCCTCTGTGCGCTACGACCTGGCCGGGCTGGACCCACGCCTGGATGGCTTGTCGGTGAGCGGTGGCTATACCTATACCCGTGCAACGTATGAAGGGGATATTCCGGGCTTCAAGGGCCGTGACCTGCCGTTCTATTCACGCCAGGTGGCCACTGCCGGCGTGCGTTATGCGGTTAACCGCTGGACCTGGAACCTGGACGCCTACGCCCAATCCAAGCAGCGTGCGCCGGGCACCGGGATCAATGCCGATGGCAGCTTCAACGGTGACTACATTACCGAACCGAGTGCCGATGGGCAGTATGGTGATATCCCGGGCTACGTGACCTGGCATGCCCGTGGCGGGTATGAGTTCGGGCCAGAGATGTCCAACCTGAAGCTGGCGGCGGGGGTGAAGAACCTGTTCGACAAGCAGTACTTCACCCGCTCCAGCGACAACAATGCCGGCATTTATGTGGGTGAGCCGCGGACCTTCTATGTGCAGGCCAGTGTAGGGTTCTGACATCCGATTGTTGGGGCCGCTCTGCGGCCCTTTCGCGACACAAGGCCGCTCCTACAGGGGGACGCATTCTCTTGTAGGAGCGGCCTTGATCTGGTCAAGTAATTTTGGACACCGGTTAAGGTTTATGACGCTGCCCTCAGTTTTTCCTCCATGGCTACCGGGGTCTCGTAGCCGTTGTAGCTATGGAGGCGTTTGAGGTTGTAGCGCACCAGATAAGCCATGATGTCGGCCTTAGCCTCAGCTTCGGATTCATAGCCTCCTGCCGGCATCCATTCTGATTTCAACGCCCCGAAGAATCGCTCCATGGCGGCGTTGTCCCAGCATTGGCCGCGGTGGCTCATGCTTTGTTTCAAGCGGCATTCTTCAAGCACAGCCCTGAATTTATGGCTGGTGTACTGACAACCTTGATCTGAATGAAACATCACGCCAGCAGGCTTGCCCCTAGACTCAGACGCCATGCGCAGCGCGTCACAGGCCAACCTGGCATCGGCAGTCATTGAAAACGCCCAGCCCACAACTCGGCGTGCGTACAAGTCGATTACCGCGGCCAAGTACAGCCAGCGCCTGCCAACCTGGATGTAAGTCACATCGCCACACCAAACCTCGTTGATAGTCGAAACTTTGAAATTTCGCTTCAGTTGGTTTTCCGCAATCAGTGCTTCTGTACCTGACGAGCGATACCGGTGCGGCCTGCGCTGCCGGCATTTCAAGCCAGCCTCACGCATAAGCGCGCGCACTTTGTAACGCCCGACTTCATGGCCTTGACGACGCAACTCCTGCACGAGCGTTCGTGATCCAGAAGCATTTCGCGACGCCTTGAAATGGTCGACTACCAGCAGGCGCAGAGCATCTCTGTCAGGGTTTTCACGCCCTTGGCGTTTGCGCCATGCATAGAAACTGCTGCGCTTGACCCCAAGCACGCGACAGCAGTCGACAACACCGTAATGCTCACTCGGCTCGTTGATCAGCGAGAACGATCTTTGGAGTCCCGAAGCAGGAGAGCACTGGCCTTTTTTAGGATTTCGATATCCCGATCCTTTTGACGAACCAGGCTTTCCAGCTCCTCGATTCGTCGTTGCTCCGGGGTGATAGCCTTTGCACCAGCCGGGACTTTCCCCTCTCTCTCCTGCCGTACCTGGTCAACCCACCGGCGAAGAGCCGTGCGGCCAATCCCGAGGATTTCACATACCTCAGGAACTGACTGGCCACCGTCCAGCACCATTTCAGCTGCTTGGATTTTGTGTTCTTTCGAATAAGATTTTCGCACTGATTTTGCCTCCAATTGGGCGTCATCATAGCGCCCGAAGAAGGTGTCCAAAATCATTAGGCCAGTTCACCTTGTGCCGCGAAAGGGGCGCAACGCGCCCCCGGCGATTACGAGGCCACCGCCTCAGCCGGCGAAACGATACTGGTCTTCGCCCCCCGCGACCTGCCCGAACTCAGGTACGCCGCAATCGACTCCTGCGTCACCTCGCCCAAAAACACCTGCTCGGCATCCAGCACCGGCAACCACGCCCGGTTGAACTCGTACATGCGCGACAGCAGGATGCGCAAATGTTCATCGTGTGACGCCGTGGCATTGAACGGCCGCAGGAAGTCACCACAGGTGCCTTGCTGGCGGTGCATGTCGCGCCGGCGCACATAGCCCAGTGCCTTGTTCTGTGCATCGGTCACCACCACATAGCGGCGGTCGTGCTCATCCAGCAGCTCCAGTGCGTCGCTGACGGGCGTTTCCGGGCTCACCGACGGGGCGTTGTCCGCTGCATCCTCGGCACGCACCAGCAACAGGCGCTTCAGGGTGCTGTCCTGGCCCACAAAGTTGCTGACAAAGTCATCTGCCGGGTGCGCCAGCAGCGTGTCCGGGTGGTCCAGCTGCAACAGTTTGCCGGCACGGAAGATGGCAATCTTGTCGCCCAGCTTGATCGCTTCGTCGATGTCGTGGCTGACCATGATCACGGTCTTGTTCAGCGCCCGCTGCATCTCGAAGAACTCGTTCTGGATCATTTCGCGGTTGATCGGGTCGACCGCGCCGAATGGCTCGTCCATCAGCAATACCGGTGCTTCGGCCGCAAGGGCGCGGATCACGCCGATGCGTTGCTGCTGGCCACCGGACAGTTCACGCGGGTAGCGTTGCAGGTACTGCTTGGGTTCGAGCTTGATCATGTGCATCAGCTCGCGTGCACGTTCGTGGCACTTTTGCTTGTCCCAGCCGAGCAGGCGCGGGACCACGGTGATGTTCTCTTCGATGGTCATGTTGGGGAACAGGCCGATCTGCTGGATCACGTAGCCGATATGGCGGCGCAGGGTGACTTCGTCCAGCCCGGTGGTGTCCTCGCCATTGATGAACACCTGGCCCGAGGTAGGCGTGATCAGGCGGTTGATCATTTTCAGCGTGGTGCTCTTGCCGCAGCCCGAGGGGCCGAGGAACACGCAGATTTCCCCTTCGTTGACGGTGAGGCTTACCGCGTCGACGGCTTTGACGTCCTTGCCGTTGACGTTGAAGGTTTTGCTGAGGTTCTTCAGTTCGATCATGGGCGCAGTCCTTCTGGAGTCAGGGCACGTTGCAGGGTTTGCAGCAGCAGGTCGGCGATGATGGCCAGCAGGCTGACCAGCACGGCGCCGACCAGCAGCATCGACATGTCGCTGCGGCTGATGGAGGTGAGGATGAGCACGCCCAGGCCGCCGGCGCCGATGGTGGCGGCGATGGTCATGACGCCGATGTTCATGACCACGGCAGTGCGCACTCCGGCGAGGATTACCGGCACGGCGATGGGCAACTCGACCATGCGCAGGCGCTGGCCGAAGGTCATGCCGATACCGCGTGCGGCTTCACGGATGCCGGGCTCGACATTGGTCAGGGCCAGGTAGGTGTTGCGCAGGATTGGCAGCAGTGAATACAGGAACACCGCAGTGATCGCCGGCAACGGCCCCAGGCCTTGACCGAACTTGGAATAGAACGGCAGCAGCAGGCCGAACAGGGCAATCGACGGGATGGTCAGCAACACCGTGGCGCTCGCCTGCAGCGGGCCGGCGACGGCGGGGAAGCGGGTCATCAGGATGCCCAGCGGCACGCCAACCAGGATGGCCAGGCTTACGGCAATGCCCACCAGCATGATGTGCTGCCAGGTCAGTTGCAGCACCTGTGCCCAATCCAGGTGGTTGAAGGTATCGATCAGGTTCATGGCTGGCCCTCGCTGTTCAGTGGGTGCTCACGCAGGAAGGTAGCGGCCACGGCGGTCGGGTTCTGGTGCTCGACGTCAACCTTGGCGTTGAGCTGGCGCATGGTTTCGTCATCCAGCTGCTCGGCCAGTGGCTTGAGCAGGCCGGCCAGTTGCGGGTTGGCGTCGAGCACGGCTTTACGCACCACGGGTGCTGCGGTGTAGTCGGGGAAGTAGTGCTTGTCGTCTTCCAGCAGCTTGAGGTTGAACGCACTCAGCCGGCCGTCGGTGGTGTACACCAGCCCGGCGAACACCTGGTTGTTGCGCATGGCGGTGTACACCAGGCCACCGTCCATCTGGCGGATGTTATGCCGGTCCAGCGGCAGGCCGTACATCTCACGCAGGCCGACCAGGCCGTCGGGGCGGTTGGCGAACTCGGTGTCCAGCGCCACCAGGTGGTTGCGCTGGCTTTCGTCACGCAGTACCTGGTTGAGGTCGCTGATGGTGTTGACCTGCGGGTAGGCCTCGGCCACTTGCTTGGGCAGGCCCAACGCGTAGGTGTTGCTGAACTTCGACGGGGCCAGCCAGATCAGGTCTTTCTTTGCATCCAGCGCCTTGACCCTGGCGAAGGTGGCTTCGGCACTGGGCATGCGCTCGTCGATGTGGTTGTACGACACCAGCGAAACACCGGTGTATTCCCACATCAGGTCGAGCTGGCCGGTCTCCTGGGCCTGGCGCGCAATATTGCTGCCAAGGCCGGTGGTGACGCGTACGTCGAAGCCGTTGGCACGCAGGTACTGCGCGGTAATTTCGGCGAGCACGGTCTGTTCGGTGAACACCCGCGCGCCGATGCGCACTAGCGGTTTTTCCACTGCCTGGGCAAATCCTGCGAACAGCAGGGCCGCGCCCAGCAGCAAGGCGATTTTCTTGTTCATACGTTCCCTATCCTTATTGGGCCAGGCCACGTTCCAGCCAGCGCTTGCTGGAGAAACTCACCGCCGCGTCCAGCACCAGTGCCAGCAGTGCGGTGCAGGCGGCACCCAGCAGCAGCTGTGGCTGGTTGTTAAGGGCGATGCCGGGGAAAATCAGGCTGCCCAGGCTGTTGGCGCCGATCAGGAACGCCAGTGGTGCGGTGCCCACGTTCAATGCCAGGGCCACGCGCACACCGCCGACGATGATCGGCACGGCATTCGGTAGCTCCACCTGCCAGAGTTGCTGACGTGGGGTCATGCCGATGCCGGTTGCGGCTTCCTTGAGCGAGGCGGGGACGTTTTTCAGGCCCTCGTAGGTGTTGCGCACGATGGGCAGGAGGGAGGCGAGGAACAGTGCAAAGATCGCAGGCCCGGCGCCGATGCCCAGGATACTGAGCGCGATGGCCAGAACGGCCAGGGGAGGGATGGTGTTGCCAACGTTGAAGAACTGCATGAAGCGCTCGGCTTTGTCGACCCGGTGCGGTCGACTGAGGGCAATGCCAGCCGGGATGCCCACGGCCAACGCCGCCGCCATCGAAGCCAGCACCAGAACCAGGTGCGCTTGCAGGTAGAACCCAAGATCGTCGCGATAACGCACGATCGTGTCGATGCCGATCCAGTGGATCAGCAGGGCCAGGATGACGAGCACGGTGGCGCATCCCAACAGCCCTTTACCGTAGCGTTTAGCCACAGGCGGACTCCTTGTGTTGTCGGCGAGCACACTTCTTTTTTGCCGGCCAGTGCTGGCGGCGGTTGGTGTGTTCGCGAGTAGCAGCGTGATGCACGCCGAAGGCTGCGATCAGGCCATGAGCCGAACCCCGTCGGGCCCGAAAATGCTGATGAAACCAGTCCCCAACCGAAGCGGGTTGCAGGGGAGTGGACGTCTCCGTGGGCGTAAAGGTTCCCATCTGATGCGGCATTTGGCCAGCGTTAATCACTGGGGTGCAGGAATATTGGCGAGAAAAAACAGTAGCTTAATGCGCTACAGGCGTTGAAATAACTGCGCTTTGGCCATTTGTCGTGATAAAGCAATTGCCTGATGAATTTGTTGCTATTGGGCTGGTCCTATCGCCGGCAAGCCAGCTCCCACAGGGATCGCACCGCATCGGAAACCTGTGCAGTACCTGTGGGGCTGGCTTGCCGGCGATGAGGCCAGAGCAAGTGCCGCTGGTTCACCAGATTTTCGTCCTCGCCCAACTTCAGGTATGATATCGCCCCTTTTTGAATCCCCCAGTCAGGCGATTTCCCATGACCAACCAGGCCGCCGAAGTCGCGAAGCGCCGCACTTTCGCAATCATTTCCCACCCCGACGCCGGTAAGACCACCATCACCGAGAAGCTGCTGCTGATGGGCAAGGCCATTGCCGTCGCCGGTACCGTGAAGTCGCGCAAGTCCGACCGCCACGCCACCTCCGACTGGATGGAAATGGAGAAGCAGCGCGGCATCTCCATCACCACCTCGGTGATGCAGTTCCCGTACCGCGAGCACATGATCAACCTGCTCGACACCCCCGGCCACGAAGACTTCTCGGAAGACACCTACCGCACCCTGACCGCGGTGGACTCGGCGCTGATGGTGCTGGACGGCGGTAAAGGTGTAGAGCCGCGTACCATCGCCCTGATGGACGTGTGCCGCCTGCGCGACACGCCAATCGTCAGCTTCATCAACAAACTCGACCGTGACATCCGCGACCCGATCGAACTGCTCGACGAGATCGAAGCCGTCCTGAAGATCAAGGCCGCGCCGATCACCTGGCCGATTGGTTGCTACCGCGACTTCAAGGGTGTGTACCACCTGCGCGGCGACTACATCATTGTCTACACCCCGGGCCACGGCCATGAGCGTACCGAGGTGAAGATCATCGAGAAGCTCGACTCCGATGAAGCCCGCGCGCACCTGGGCGACGAATATGATCGCTTCCTCGAACAGCTGGAGCTGGTACAGGGTGCATGCCACGAGTTCGATCAGGACGAGTTCATCAATGGCCAACTGACCCCGGTGTTCTTCGGTACGGCACTGGGCAACTTCGGTGTGGACCATGTGCTTGATGCCGTTGTCGACTGGGCGCCGCGCCCGCTGGCCCGTGTCGCCCACGAGCGTACCGTGGAGCCGGTGGAAGAGAAGTTCACAGGCTTCGTGTTCAAGATCCAGGCGAACATGGACCCGAAACACCGCGACCGTATTGCTTTCATGCGCATCTGCTCGGGCAAGTACGAGAAGGGCATGAAGATGCGCCACGTGCGTACCGGCAAGGACCTGCGCATCGGTGATGCGCTGACCTTCTTCTCGTCCGAGCGCGAGCAGCTGGATGAAGCCTTCGCCGGCGACATCATCGGCCTGCACAACCACGGCACCATCCAGATTGGCGACACCTTCACCGAAGGCGAAGCACTGGGCTTCACGGGTATTCCGCACTTCGCCCCGGAACTGTTCCGCCGCGTGCGCCTGAAGGACCCGCTCAAGTCCAAGCAGCTGCGCCAGGGCCTGCAGCAGCTGGCCGAAGAGGGTGCAACCCAGGTGTTCTTCCCGGAGCGCAGCAACGACATCATCCTCGGTGCGGTTGGTGTGCTGCAGTTCGATGTGGTCGCCAGCCGCCTGAAGGAAGAGTACAAGGTGGAATGCGCCTACGAGCCAATCACCGTGTGGTCGGCGCGCTGGATCAGCTGCGATGACAAGAAGAAGCTCGAAGAATTCCAGACCAAGGCCATGGAGAACCTGGCCATCGACGGTGGCGGGCACCTGACCTACCTGGCGCCGACCCGGGTCAACCTGGCGCTGATGGAAGAGCGCTGGCCGGACGTCAAGTTCCGCGCTACCCGCGAGCACCACTGATCCTCAAGGCTAGGTCAGGCTGTTTTGTTGGCTGATCTGGCCTCATCGCCGGCAAGCCAGCTCCCACAGGGATCCCCACAGGTCTGAAGACTTGTGCAGTACCTGTGGGAGCTGGCTTGCCGGCGATGAGGCCAGTGAAGATTACCTACGGCCTAGTTTCCGGCTTTGATGCTGGTCCAGATCCGGGTGCGAATGCGGTCGATCTTGGCCGGCATCGCTTCCAGCGCATACAACTTGCCCATCATGTCTTCGCTCGGGTAAATCATCGTATTGCCTTTCATGGCCGGCTCCACCAGCCCGTCCGCCTTCAGGTTGCCGTTGGCGTACTGCACATGGTTGCTGATGTTGGCCATTACCTCTGGCTGCAGCAGGTAATTCATGTAGGCATACCCGGCTTTTTCGTCCGGTGCATCGGCCGGCATGGCCACCATGTCAAACCACATGGGCGCACCTTCCTTGGGTATCGAATAGCCCACCTTCACCCCGTTCTTCGCCTCTTCGGCACGGTTTTTCGCTTGCAGCACATCCCCCGAGAAGCCCACCACCACACAGATATCGCCATTGGCCAGGTCGCCGGTGTACTTCGATGAATGGAAGTAGCTGATGTACGGCCGCACCTGCATCAACAGTGCCTTGGCCTTTTCGTAGTCCGCCGGGTTCTGGCTGTGGTGCGGCAGGCCCAGGTAGTGCAGGGCAATCGGCAGCAGTTCGGGGCCGTTGTCCAGCACGGCGACGCCACAGCTTTTCAGCTTGCTCATGTACTCAGGCTTGAAGATCAGGTCCCACGAGTCTACTGGCGCGTTGTCGCCGAGCACCGCTTTGACCTTGTCGATGTTGTAACCGATACCGGTACTGCCCCACAGGTACGGGAAGCCGTACTGGTTGCCCGGGTCGTTCACCTCCAGTGCCTTGAGCAGCACCGGGTTGAGGTTTTGCCAGTTGGGCAGCTGCGACTTGTCCAGGCGCTTCAGGGCCTTGCCCTGGATCTGCCGGGCCATGAAGTGGTTGGAAGGGAACACCACATCGTAGCCGGAGTTGCCGGTCATCAGCTTGCCGTCGAGGGTTTCGTTGCTGTCGTACACGTCGTAGGTGGGCACGATACCGCTGGCTTGCTGGAAGTTTTTCAGCGTGTCGGGGGCGACGTAGCTGGACCAGTTGTAGATCTTCACCGTTTCGGCGGCGCTGGCCACACTGGCGGCCAGCATCATGGGGGCGAGAAGGAGCGTGCGCATGTCGGGTTTACCTTGCTTTGTCTGTTGTTATCGAAGGCAGGCGATCAGCGGATCAGAAGATGAGTACGTAGGTCTTGCGCACGGTCTCCTGGATGTCCCAGGTGCCGGTGCTGTTGGCCGGTAGCATCAATGCGTCTCCGGCTTCTATGACCAGGGGCTCGCCACCGTCGGGGGTGAAAGTGCAGCGGCCCTTGATGAAATGGCAGAACTCCTGTTGCACGATCTGCCGCCGCCAGCGCCCGGGGGTGCATTCCCAGATGCCGGTTTCGACGCCATCGCTGCGCTCCACGCAGGTGACCGACGTCACCGCTACGGGTTCGCCAAGCGGCACCGCGACCGGGTTTGAATGCTCCAGGGCGACGCTGTGGGTGTTCTTGAACTGGGTAATGCTCATGACCGGTGGGTCCTGTGTCGGGGAAAGGGAAGTCAGTGCATGAAGCCTTCCATGAAGTCCGCAAGGGGCTGGCCAGGCGCCGTCTCCAGGGCGCGCTGGCGGGGTTGGCGAGGGTCCGGTCCTCGTGGATGAAGCTTTGGATGATCGCGTTGTAGCCCAGCCAGCGGCAGGGCTCAGGCGGCCAGCTGGCCAAGCTGGAAACCGGGCGGTTGTCGAGTACCCAGGGCTGCGCGGTCAATTCGTTGTGCTGGTTGAGGATCAGCGCTGCCAGGGTGCGCCCACCCAGGTTGGTGGCGCCCACCCCTTCACCGCCGTAACCACCGGCCAAGGCTATGCCGCGCTGACGGTCGCAAAGCATGTGCGGGCGGAAGCGCCGGGCCATGCCCAGGTTGCCGCCCCAGGAGTGGGTAATGCGCACGTGCTTGAGCTGAGGGAACAGTTCACTGAACAGGTAGCGGCGCAGTTCGATTTCGTGCGCGTCGAGGTTGAAGTTTTCGCGCAGGCGGCCACCAAAGCGGTAACCACCGCGTGCGCCGAATACCAGGCGGTTGTCGGCGGTGCGCTGGCCGTAGGTGACCTGGCGGCTGCTCTCGCTGAAGGCTTGGCCCTGGCTCAGGCCGATCTGCTCCCAGGTCGATTCCGGCAGCGGTTCGGTCGCTATCAGCAAACTCTGTACCGGCAATTGGTGCTTGCCCAGCGGCGGTAAGCTGGCAGCGTAGCCTTCAACGGCAGGCACCATCCACTGGCAGCGAATCCGCGCCAGCGGGGTGCGCACCTCGCCGGGTTGCCAGTCGATGGCCGGGGTGTTCTCAAAGATCGGCACGCCCAGCGCTTCCACCGCCCGGGCCAGGCCACGCACCAGCTTGGCCGGCTGAATGGTCGCGGTGTGCGGGCTGTAGATGGCACCAAACGCATTACTGACCCGCAGCTGGTTTTCCAGTTGCTCGGGGCGTAGCCAGTGGTAGTCGTCCTCGGTCATGCCTTGGCGATACAAGTCGTCGAGGTAGGCGCGCAGGCTGCGCTCCTGCTCCGGGTAGCGTGCCGCGCAGTACAGCACGCCACCCTTGCGGTAGTCACAGTCGATGCCTTCGCGTTGCAGCACGCCGTGCACTTCATCGGGATTACCGTGCAGCAGGTCGATGCTGGCGCGGCGCTGTTGTGGCGACAGGGTGGCGAGCAGGCGGTCTTCGCCCAGCAGGTTGCCCATCAGCCAGCCGCCATTGCGCCCGGAGGCACCGAAGCCGGCAATGTTGGCGTCGATCACGGCGATGTTCAGGTGCGGCGCCTGGCGCTTGAGGTAGTAGGCGGTCCACAGGCCGGTGTAGCCGGCGCCGATGATGCACACATCCGCTGCCAGGTCTTCGCGCAGGGCTGGGCGGGCGCACAGTGGCTCGTCGAGCTGGTCCATCCACAGGCTGAGCGTGCGCAGGGGTTGCATCGGGTTCGGCTCCACATCGGTCAAGGTCTGTGGGCGATCCTAGTGCTGTCAGCCAGCGGCTGTCTTACGTGCGTGCACGCAGAGAAATTTGCTTGAGATAGGCCTTGGGCGTAAGCCCGGTGTGCTCGCGGAAGCACTTGTAGAACGCTGACAGCGAGTTGAAGCCGGCACTGAACGCCAGCTCATCGATCGTCGCCTCGACGCTGTCATCGTCGAGGCTGGCCATCAGGTGTTGCAGGCGGGCCTGGTTGACGTAGCGGTAGAAGCTTTGCCCGAGTACCTGGTTAAGCAGGTAGGAAATCTGGTTGCGGCTGTAGCCACTGGCGTCGGCCACTTGCTGAAGGCCCAGCTCCGGGTCCAGGTAGGGGCGTTGGCGCTGGAAGTAGTGCTCCAGGTCCTGGGCCATGGTCGACAGCTGCCGCGGCGACAGGCCCAGGCGGCTGGTGGCCGGGCGCGGGCCGGTGCTGGTGTGCCCGCTGCCGCTCTGGCGAACCAGCGTGGCGTATTCGTTGACTCGCCAGATCAGGCCGTCCTTGACGGTGATTGCCTCGCTGGACTGGAATGCCACCAGGCCGTCACCGCCCTGGACCGTGACCTGGTACTGGATGAACGCGGTACAGCCATCGACGCGGATGCGGTCGCTGTGAACGATGTCTTCGCCGGCTTCATGGGGCAGGCAGGCGCGTACGTAGTCGCGCAGTTCAACATAACCGAGTACGCGGTTCTGGAAGAAGTCGTGGTACTGGATATCGGGGTGGTACAGCGCGATGACGCCGTCGAGGTCGCGATGCTTCCAGCACAGGTGGTAGCGCAGCACGGTGTCGGCGGTGAGCGGGGTTTGCTCGGGGCCGTCGGGGAGGGTGGTGGCGGTCATGAGGTGGATAGTGCATTGCAGAACACCCAGGCGCAAGGCCGTGGATCCTGCATATTGCACGGTTTGCTCAAGCGGCTTGGAGGGTAAGCCGTTGATTCATATAAATGTAATTTTTTGATACAGCTGGCATGGGGCCTGCACCGTTCTTGTCACCATCGAATAAGGAGACAGGCCATGCGCTCGATACTGCTTTGGATGATTGGGGTGCCGATTCCGGTGATCATTCTGATCTGGTTCTTCATGCATTGAGAACCTGGGGCCGCTTTGCGGCCCTTCGCGGCACAAGGCCGCTCCTACAGTAGATCGCGCAATCCCCTGTGATCGCGATCCCTTGTAGGAGCGGCCTTGTGCCGCGAAGGGCTGCATAGCAGCCCCGGGTATCTAAAAACTAAAGAAACTGCTCGGCATAGTGACAGGCGACCTGCCGCGTACTCACCTGCCGCAACGCCGGTACCTCCTTGGCACAGCGCTCGGTAGCATGCGGGCACCGTTTGTGAAACGCGCATCCATCCGGAGGATTGAGTGGGTTGGGCGGCTCGCCAGCAATCCGTATCTTGGGCTTCAGTGGATCGGGGTGAATAGCGGGAGTTGCCGACAGCAACGCCTGGGTATACGGATGCAACGGCTTCTCGTATATATCCTCTTTAGGCCCCATTTCCACTGGGCGCCCCAGGTACATCACCAGTACGTGATCGGCCACATGCCGCACCACTGCCAGGTTGTGCGAGATGAATACGTAGGCGGTGTCGAACTCCTTCTGCAAGTCCATGAACAGGTTCAGCACCTGCGCCTGGATCGACACGTCCAGCGCCGAGGTCGGCTCGTCCGCCACCAGCACTTTCGGCTGTAGCATCATCGCCCGGGCCAGGGCAATGCGCTGGCGCTGGCCACCGGAGAACATGTGTGGGTAGCGCTGGTAGTGCTCGGGCCGCAGGCCTACCTGTTCCATCATTTTCTGCACTTTCTCGCGCCGCTCGGCTTTGCTTAGCGAGGTGTTGATCAGCAACGGTTCGGCCAGCTGGTCGCCAATTTTCTGCCGTGGGTTAAGTGAGGCGTAGGGGCTCTGGAACACCATCTGCACATCGCGGCGCAGTTGCTTGCGCTGCGCTTTGCTGGCGCCTGTCACCTCGGTACCGGCGATTTGCAGCGAGCCGGACGATGGTTCTTCGATCAGGGTCAGGGCGCGGGCCAGGGTCGACTTGCCGCAGCCGGACTCGCCGACCACCGCCAAGGTCTTGCCGGCTTCCAGTTCGAACGACACACCATTCAGTGCGCGGACCAGGGCATGGCCCTTGAACAGCCCGCGGGAGACTTCGTAATGCCGGGTCAGCTCCCGGGCAGATAGAACGACGGCCATCACGCCACCTCCTGGTTCAGCGGGTAGAAGCAACGCACCAGGCTGTGGGCCTGGGGATCAAGGGGCGGGCGTTGGTGACGGCAGTTGTCCTGCACGTACGGGCAGCGCGGCGACAACAGGCAGCCGGCAGGGCGGTCGTAGCGGCCGGGGACGATGCCGGGCAGGGTGGCCAGGCGCTCGGCGCCGATGCTGTGCTCGGGGATGGCTGCCAACAGGGCCTCGCTGTATGGGTGGGCAGGCACGTCGAACAGCTCCGGCACTTGGCCTACTTCCACAGCCTGGCCCGCGTACATCACGCACACACGCCTGGCCGTTTCTGCGACCACAGCGAGGTCGTGGGTGATCAGGATGAGCGCCATGTTGCGCTCCTTCTGCAGGTTGACCAGCAGCTCCATGATCTGTGCCTGGATGGTCACGTCCAGTGCGGTGGTCGGTTCGTCGGCGATCAGCAGCTTGGGCTCGCCGGCAATGGCCATGGCAATCGCCACGCGCTGGCTCATGCCGCCAGACAGCTGATGCGGGTAGGCATCCAGGCGGCTTTCCGCAGCCGGGATCTCGACTTTTTTCAACAGTTCAAGGGCACGCTGGCGCGCGGCCTTGCCCTTCAGGCCCAGGTGCTGGCGCAGCACTTCTTCAATCTGGTAGCCCACGGTATAGCTGGGGTTGAGCGCGGTCATCGGGTCCTGGAAGACCATGGCAATGTCTTTGCCCACCACCTTGCGCCGCTGGCGGCCGCTGAGTTTGAGCATGTCGGTGCCATCGAAGCTGAGGGTGTCGGCGGTGATGCGCCCGGGGGCGTCGATCAGGCCCATCAAGGCCATCATGGTCACGGATTTGCCCGAGCCGGATTCGCCGACGATGGCCAGGATCTCGCCGGCCTCCACCGACAGGTCCAGGCCATCGACCACGGGTACCGCATTGGCGTCGCCGAAGCGCACGTTCAGGTTTTTGATCTGCAACAGTGACATGGCGTTCTCCTCAGGCGGCGTTCTTGAGTTTCGGGTCCAGCGCGTCGCGCAGGCCGTCGCCCATCAGGTTGATTGCCAGCACACTGAGCAGGATGGTCAGGCCGGGCAGGCTCACCACCCACCAGGCACGCTCGATGTAGTCACGGGCCGAAGCCAGCATGGTGCCCCACTCCGGGGTCGGTGGTTGCACGCCCAGGCCCAGGAAGCCCAGGGCGGCAGCGTCGAGGATCGCCGAGGAGAAGCTGAGGGTGGCCTGCACGATCAGTGGCGCCATGCAGTTGGGCAGCACGGTGACGAACATCAGCCGTGGCAGCCCGGCACCGGCCAGGCGTGCGGCGGTGACGTAGTCGCGGTTCAGCTCGACCATCACCGCAGCCCGGGTCAGGCGCACGTAGGAGGGCAGGGAGACGATGGCGATGGCGATCACTGTGTTGATCAGGCCTGGGCCGAGGATGGCGACGATGGCCACGGCCAGCAGCAGGGAAGGCAGGGCCAGCATCACGTCCATCAGGCGCATGATCGACGGGCCGAGGATTTGCGGGAAGAAGCCGGCCAGCAGGCCCAGCAGGATGCCCGGGATCAGCGACATCACCACGGACGACAGGCCGATCAGCAGCGACAGCCGCGCGCCTTGAATCAGCCGCGAAAGCAGGTCGCGGCCCAGTTCGTCAGTGCCGAGGATGAACTGCCAGGTGCCGCCCTCCAGCCATACCGGCGGGGTCAGCAGGAAGTCGCGGTATTGCTCGCTCGGGTCATGCGGGGCGACCCACGGCGCAAACAGCGCGCAGAACACCACCAGGCACATGAAGGCCAGGCCCATCACAGCGCCTTTGTTGCGTGCAAAGGCTTGCCAGAATTCTTTGTACGGGGAGGGGTAGAGCAGGCTTTGGTCCACCGGGCTGGCCGGCGACACGGATTTTGCAATCGGGCTAGTCATGGCAAAGGCCTCAGCGCTGATGACGGATGCGTGGGTTGGCCAGGCCGTAGAGGATGTCCACGACGAAGTTGACCAGGATCACCAGGCAGGCAATCAACAGGATGCCGTTCTGGACCACGGGGTAGTCACGGGCACCGATGGCTTCGATCAGCCACTTGCCGATGCCCGGCCAGGAAAAGATGGTCTCGGTCAGCACCGCACCGGCCAGTAATGTGCCGACCTGCAGGCCGAACACTGTCAGCACCGGAATCAGGGCGTTGCGCAGGCCATGCACGAACACCACCCGGGCGGGCGAAAGGCCCTTGGCGCGGGCGGTGCGGATGTAGTCCTCGCGCAGCACTTCAAGCATCGATGAGCGGGTCATGCGGGCGATCACCGCCAGCGGGATGGTGCCGAGCACGATGGCCGGCAGTATCAGGTGCATCACCGCATCCTTGAACGCGCCTTCTTCGTCGCTGAGCAGGGTGTCGATCAACATGAAGCCGGTCTTCGGCTCGATGTCATAAAGCAGGTCGATGCGCCCGGACACCGGGGTCCAGCCCAGGCTCACCGAGAAGAACATGATCAGGATCAGGCCCCACCAGAAGATCGGCATCGAGTAGCCGGCCAGGGATATGCCCATGACCCCGTGGTCGAACAGTGAGCCGCGCTTGAGCGCGGCGATCACCCCGGCCAGCAGGCCGACGATGCCGGCAAACAGCAGGGCAGCGAAGGCCAGCTCCAGGGTGGCCGGGAACAGCGTGAGAAACTCGGTCCACACGCTTTCGCGGGTGCGTAGCGATTCGCCGAGGTCACCTTGGGCAAGCTTGCCGACGTAGTCCAGGTACTGGACTGGCAATGGCTTGTTCAGGCCCAGGCGCTCCATGGCCTGGGCGTGCATTTCGGGGTCGACCCTGCGCTCGCCCATCATGACTTCCACCGGGTCGCCGGGGATCAGGCGTATGAGCGCGAAGGTCAGCAAGGTGATGCCGAAAAAGGTCGGTATCAGCAGGCCAAGGCGCCGGGCAATAAAACTCAACATTGTCGGGGTTACCTCATCAGGCCGTGGGGCAATCAGCCCGGTACGGCAGTGCCGCCGGTTCCCGTATGGGTTGCCGGCGGTCGTTGTTGTTCTACTTCACCTTGGTGGTGGCGAAGTTATTTTTAGTCAGAGGGCTGATCACGTAGCCCTCCACGTTGTCACGCATGGCCGTGAACACCTTGGGGTGGGCCATGCTGATCCAGGGTTGGTCGTCATCGTACACCTTCAATGCCTCGCTATAGAGCCTTGCGCGTTCTTCGTTGTCGACCACTTCGCGGGCGCGGGTAATCAGCTCCTGGAATTTCGGGTTACACCAGCGGGCGTAGTTCTCGCCATTCTTTGCCGCCTCGCAGCTGAGCAGCGGGCCAAGGAAGTTGTCTGGGTCGCCGTTGTCGCCAGCCCAACCGGCGGACACCAGGTCAGCTTCGCCATTTTTCGCCCGGCGCAGCATTTCGGCCCACTCCATCACCCGAATATCCAGCTTCAGGCCGATTTGCTTCAGGTCGGCTTGCAGCATCTCGGCGGACAGGCGCGGGTTGGGGTTGGTCATGCCGCCACCGTTGCGCGTAAACAGCGTGATGACCGTACCCTCCGGTACGCCGGCCTCCTTGAGCAGGGCGTATGCCTTGTCGAGGTTGCGCGGTGGGTTCTGGTTACGGGTGTTGTAACCGATCATGGTCGGTGGATAGGGGTTCACGCCGACCAGCGCATTGCCTTTGCCAAACAGCTGGTCAACGTGGGCCTGACGGTCGAAGGCCATGTTGATGGCTTTGCGCACGCGCACATCGCTGATGTATTTGTGCTCGGTATTCATGGCGATGTAGCCGGTGACCAGCGCTTCGGTCTCGGCCACCTTGAGCTTGGGGTCGGCCTTTATCGCCGGCACGTCTTCCGGCTTGGGGTATAGCGCGACCTGGCACTCGTTGGCGCGCAGCTTCTGCAGGCGCACGTTGCTGTCGGTGGCGATTGCGAAAATCAGGGCATCGGCGGGTGGCTTGCCGCGGAAGTAGTCCGGGTTGGGTTTGAAGCGCACCTGCGCGTCCTTGTTGTAACGCTGGAAGATGAACGGGCCGGTGCCGATCGGCTTGCTGTTCAGTTCGGCGGTCTTGCCGGCCTTTAACAACTGGTCGCCGTATTCGGCGGAGTAGATCGAGGTGAAGCCCATGGCCATGTCCCGCAGGAAGGGTGCTTCTGGGCGGGTGAGGGTAATCACGACGGTGTGCTCGTCGGTCTTGTCCACCGACTTGAGCAGGGTCTTGAAGGCCATGCTTTCGAAGTAGGGGTAACCGACGCTGGTCTTGTCATGCCATGGGTGCGCTGGGTCGAGCTGGCGACGCAGGCTCCACAGCACATCATCGGCGTTGAACGCGCGGGTGGGGGTAAAGTAGTCGGTGCTGTGAAATTTCACGCCCTCACGCAAGTGGAAGGTGTAGGTGAGACCGTCGGGTGAAATGTCCCAGCGTTCAGCCAGGGCTGGCTCGATATCGGTGGTGCCGGGCTTGAAGTCCACCAGGCGGTTGAACAGCGTTTCGGCGGTGGCATCGAAGGTGACCCCGGTGGTGTACTGGACTACATCGAACCCTTCCGGACTGGCCTCGGTGCACACCACCAGCGGTTTGGCTGCCAGCTGCGAGGCGCTGCCCAGCACCAGCGCGGCCAGGGCCAGGCGTAGCGGTAGCGATTTGATGAAAGCTCTCTGCATGGGTTTGAGACTCCCTGCTTTTGCATTGATTCCAGCGTAGCCGCCACGGCCCGCTACGAAGGGGACCGTGGCGCCAGCGGTCAAAGAATGTTGAATGGAATGGTGGTGACCACGCGGAACTCATCCAGGCTGCCGTCACCCTGGGCCTTGCTGGCGCGGTGGGTGGTGTAGGTGGCGCGGATGCTGGTGTCTTTCAGCGGCCCGCTCTGCACCGCGTAGCTGGTACCGATGCCCCACTCGTAGTGGGTTTCACCGTTCAGGCCATTCACGTCGTAGGCGGTGCCGCGATAATGCGTGCCGTCGATGCCCCAGCCGCGGGCGTTGTACAGGTTGAACTTCAGGCCTGGCACGCCGTAGGGCGCCATGTTCAGCACGTAAGAGATCTTCAGCGATTTTTCGTTGGGGCCGTTGAAGTCCGACAGCAGTGAGTTGGCCAGGTAGATGCCGTTGGTTTCGTGCAGGTAGTCGAAGTACTCGTTGCCGTTCACCTGCTGCCAGGAGGCACCGAGGGTGTGGGCCTGGTGAGTCAGGTCGAGCGACAGGCTGTAGGTATCGTTGTCGATCTTGCCCATCTTCTGGCTGCCGGCATCCACGGTCTTGTAGTAGTTCAGGCCGGTGCTCAGGCTGAGCACTGCGCTGTCGCCGAGTACATGGTTGGCGCCGAAGTAGTACTGGTTCCAGAAATCGTCGACGTGGGTGGCGTACAGGCTGGTGCTCAGGCTCTTGAGCGGCTGGTAGTTGATGCCGGCGGTGCTGGCGCGATCGGTTTCTACGCCCGTGGCGCTGTATTCGCTGCGAAACTTGCTCAGGCTCTGTTCAGTACGTGGCGAGACGCGGTCGAAGGTGCCCAGGTCGAAGCTCAGGTTGTCGAACTCGGCGCTGTGCAGGAACGCGCCCTGGAAGCTCGATGGCAGGGCACGGTTGCCGATGTAGGCAATCATCGGTGTGTCCACCGACTGACGGCCCAGGGTAAGGGTGGTGTTGGACACGCGCGCCTTGATGTTGCCCAGGCCCAGTTTGCTCCACTGGCCGATGGGGTCGCCATCGCTGTGGGTCAGGGTGCGATTGTTGGGGCCGGCGACGGCCTGGCGGTCCTGTTGCAGGGCGATGGCGTTGTACCCGGCGGCCTCGACGGCAAAGCCCACAGTGCCCTCTGTGAAGCCGGAGCTGTAGTTGAGGATGGTGCCTTGCAGCCAGTTTTCGCGGCTGTGGGTAGGTTTGCGGGTGCCGTCGCTTTTGTAGTAGCGCCACAGCGGGGCGCGGGCGGCGCGTTCGCGGGCGTACCAGTTGCGGGTGGTGCCGGACAGGCTCTGGCCGTCGATGAAGCCGCTGGCTTGCGCCTGCTCGCTGCTGTCTTTGAGGGTGAGCGGGATGTAGTCCTGGCTCTGCGAGTCGGCCTGGGCCACGGTGGTGAATGCACTGATGGATAAAGCCAGTGCGGTCAAAGTGAAGACTCTCAAGGTACAAGCTCCTTTTTCTTTTCTAGTTATTGCCAGCCTTGTGGGCTGGAGGGTTGCTACGGTGTTGCCAGGGTTGCCGCGGGATCGCCGGGCTAATTGGGGAGTTGTGTTGCCTGTGCCGGCCTATTCGCGGGTAAACCCGCTCCTACAGGGATCTGTGCAGACTCCTGGTTTGTGGATAACTCTGTGGGAGCGGGTTCACCCGCGAAGAGGCCCTTGAGGGCTACAAATCAGTCAACACTCACACCGGAAAAATCATTGCGCCCAAACGGGCTTACCTTGAACCCGGAAACCTTGACGCTGAGCGGCTGGTTCACCGTGGAATGCGCCACCGGGATAATCGGCACCTGCTGCTTGAGCCGCTGCTGGGCCTGCTGGTACAGGGCGCTGCGCTGCGCCTGGTCGGTGACCTGCTTGGCCTGCTTGACCAGGCTGTCGTACTGCGGGTCGCACCACAGCGAGTAGTTGTTGCTGCCGATGGCATCGCAGCTGTAGAGGGTGCCCAGCCAGTTGTCCGGGTCGCCGTTGTCACCGGTCCAGCCAATCAGGGCGATGTCGTGCTCGCCGCTTTTCATGCGCTTGAGGTATTCGCCCCATTCGTAGCTGACGATGCGCACCTTGAACCCGAGCTTGTTCCAGTCGGCCTGGAGCATTTCGGCCATCAGCTTGGCGTTGGGGTTGTACGGGCGTTGCACCGGCATGGCCCACAGGGTGACTTCGGTGCCAGGTTTGACGCCGGCCTGCTGCAGCAGCTGCCTGGCTTTTTCCGGGTCGTAGGGCGCGTCCTTGAGGCTTTCGTCATAGGACCACTGGGTTGGCGGCATGGCGTTGACCGCCAGTTGCCCGGAGTCCTGGTACACCGCCTGGAGGATGGCTTTTTTATTCACTGCCATATCCATCGCCTGGCGTACTTCCAGCCGGTCGAACGGTGGGTGCTGGGTGTTGTAGGCGATGTAGCCGAGGTTGAAGCCCGGTTGCTGCAGCACCTGCAGGGTACTGTCGGCCTTGAGCGCCGGCAGGTCGGCCGGGCGCGGGTGCAGGGTGACCTGGCATTCGTTGCGGCGCAGTTTCTGGATGCGTACCGAGGGGTCGATGTTGATCGAAAACACCAAGTTGTCGATCTTCACTTCATCCGGTGCCCAATAAGCCTTGTTGCCCTTGTAACGGATTTGCGAATCCTTCTGATAGCGCTGGAACACGAATGGCCCGGTGCCGATGGGCTGCTGGTTGATGTCGCTCGGCTTTCCGCTGGCCATCAGGTGTTCGGCGTATTCGGCGGAGAGGATGGAGGCGAAGCTCATGGCCAGGTTCTGGATGAACGCGGCATCGACCGTGTTAAGGGTGAATGCCACCGTCAGCGGGTCGATTTTTTCGACGCGGGCGATGTTCTTGTCCAGGCCCATGCTGATGAAGTAGGGGAACTCGGTAGGGTAGGCCTGGCGAAACGGGTGGCCCTTGTCGAGCATGCGGTTGAAGGTGAACAGCACGTCGTCGGCGTTGAAGTCACGGCCAGGGGAAAAGGCCTTGTTGCTGTGGAACTTTACCCCTTCACGCAGGTGGAAGGTGTAGCGCAGGCCGTCGTCGGAGACGTCCCAGCGGGTCGCCAGGGCAGGGTGCACGGCAGTACCGCCGCGCTCGAACTCGACCAGGCGGTTGTAGATCGGCTCGGCGGCGTCGTTGTCGGTGGCACTGGTGTATTGGGCGGTGTCGAACCCGGCGGGGCTGCCTTCGGAGCAAAACACCAGGTTATTGGCCAGCAGGGCCGGGGACTGGCTGATCAGGCCCAGGGCCAGCAGGGTGGAAAGGCGGGTAGCGTGGCGCATGGCGAATCCTTTTTCATCTGTTTGCACCGCCTCGGGGTACGAATGGCGGCAACAGTTCGCCGACCCCGCGGCGGATAGCTGCGGGACGACATGAAGAGGTGTTGGGGGGGAGGCACCCGCTATTCAGCAGGTGCCGCAGTTACCCTATTTGTCCACGCTGACACCGTAGAAGGCGTTCAGCGCAAACGGGCTGATCTTGAAGTCCTTCACCTTGGCGCTCATGGGCTGGTACACGGTGGAGTGGGCGATCGGGGTGATCGGCACCTGCTCCTTGAGGATGTGCTGCGCCTTTTGGTACAGCTCGGTGCGCTTGGCCTGGTCGGAGGTGGCCTTGGCCTGCTTGATCAGGTCGTCGTAGGGCTTGTAGCACCACTTGGAGAAGTTGTTGCCGTCGACGGCATCGCAGCCGTAGAGGGTGCCCAACCAGTTGTCCGGGTCACCGTTGTCGCCGCTCCAGCCAATCAGCATGGCGCCTTGTTCGCCGGCTTTGGAGCGTTTGATGTACTCGCCCCATTCATAGCTGACAATCTTCGCCTTGATGCCGATCTTGGCCCAGTCGGATTGCAGCATTTCGGCCATCAGCTTGGCGTTGGGGTTGTACGGGCGTTGTACGGGCATGGCCCACAACGTGATCTCGGTGCCTTCCTTGATGCCGGCTTCCTTGAGCAGCTGTTTGGCCTTTTCGGGGTCGAACGGTGCGTCCTTGATGCTGTCGTCGTATGACCACTGGGTCGGTGGCATACCGTTGACTGCCAACTGGCCGGCGCCCTGGTAGACCGACTCGATGATCTTCTTCTTGTCCACGGCCATGTCCAGTGCCTGGCGCACTTTCAGCTGGGCCATGGGGTTGGGCTCGTTGCTGCCCTTGATCTTGTCCATCACGTTGTAGGCGATGTAGCCGAGGTTGAAACCGGCTTGCTGCGGCATTTGCAGGTTCTTGTCGGCCTTTAGCGGCTCGATGTCGGCCGGGCGCGGGAAGAGGGTGACCTGGCACTCGTTCTTCTTCAGCTTCTGCATGCGCACCGAGGCATCGGTGGTGATGGCGAAGATCAGGTTGTCGATCTTCACATCATCGGGCTTCCAGTAGTCCTTGTTGCCCTTGAAGCGGATCTGCGCGTCCTTCTGGTACTTGCTGAACACGAACGGGCCGGTGCCGATCGGCTTCTGGTTGATGTCGGCGGCCTTGCCGTTCTTGAGCAACTGGTCGGCGTACTCGGCGGACTGGATGGAGGCAAAGCTCATGGCGAGGTTCTGGATGAACGCGGCGTCAACCTCGTTAAGGGTGAACTTCACCGTGTGCTCGTCGAGCTTCTCCACCTTGGCGATGTTCTTGTCCATGCCCATGTCGGTGAAGTACGGGAACTCGGTGGGGTA
This sequence comes from Pseudomonas sp. MM223, assembly GCA_947090765.1. Taxonomy (NCBI): domain Bacteria; kingdom Pseudomonadati; phylum Pseudomonadota; class Gammaproteobacteria; order Pseudomonadales; family Pseudomonadaceae; genus Pseudomonas; species Pseudomonas sp. MM223. The sequence continues at coordinate 1,227,892 of OX352322.1, forward strand.
GGCCTTGCGGAACGGCTGCTCCTTGTCGAGCATGCGGTTGAAGGTGAACAGCACGTCGTCGGCATTGAAGGGGCGGCTGGGCTTGAAGTAGTCGGTGGTATGGAACTTGACCCCTTCGCGCAGGTGGAAGGTGTAGGTTTTGCCGTCGTCGGACACTTCCCACTTGGTCGCCAGGCCAGGGATGACGGCAGTGCCGCCCCGTTCGAACTGGGTCAGGCGGTTGAACACGGTCTCGGCCGAGGCGTCGAAGTCGGTCCCGGTGGTGTACTGCCCCGGGTCGAAACCGGCCGGGCTGCCTTCGGAGCAGAACACCAGGTTGGACGCGGCCAGGGCCGACGGTGCACCGGTGAGCAAGCCTGCGCCAAGCAGGAACGGAATGACTGCGTGTTTGAGCATGGTGGCCTCATTGTTGTCATTTTTGGGATGAGGTGGCCTCGTGAGCCGACCTGAGGATACTTATGCAGGGGGTGTTCCCAATGCAACAGGTAGAAGGATAGTTGGCGCCGTAAAAGTGGTACGGCCGTACATGGATGTCGCATTGGTATAACTTTCGACGAAGTTAAACGTTTGCGCAGGCAAAATGATGGCGTTTTGCGGGATGTTTCTAGGCGGGGGTAGGTGTAGGGCGCACCTTGATGGTGCGTAGGAAACGGCTGAAAAGCAGATTCAAGCGGCAAGCTTCAAGCAGCAAGACAAAGCAGACCGGGTTCACAGTCAACTTGAAGCTTGCCGCTTGAAGCTTGTGGCTGTCAGGGCATCTGCACTTCGATCAGGCCATCGGCGTTCATGCTTACTTCACTGGTCCCCGCCTCGATGTCCGGCGCTGGCGCTGCTTCATCAGCGCCCATGGCCTTCATCGCCATCGGTGCACTGCGCAGGTACGGGCGTGGGTAACCGCTGCTGTTGAGGTTCAGGCTGACCACTTTGTAGCCTTTGCCGCCCAGCGCTTCGGTGGCCAGTTGTGCGCGTGCCTTGAAGGCATCGACCGCGTCCTTGAGCAGTGCATCTTCGCTGGCCTTGCGCGTGGCCGGGGCGATGGAGAAGTCCATGCCGCCCATTTTCAGCTCTTGCAGCAGGTCGGCCGTGAGCTGGGAAAGGGCCGGGAAGTTGGCGCTTTCCAGGCGCAGCTCGGCGCGCTCGCGCCAGCCGGTAATCTTCTGGCCCTTGCTGTCATACACCGGGTAGCTGTTGCGGCTGCCCTGGCTGATCTTCACATCCTTGACCTGGCGCGACTGCTGCACGGCCTTGTTCATGGTTTCGGTGATCTGCTTGGCAAGCTTGCCCGGGTCGGTGTTCTGCGCTTCGCTGTACAGGGTCACGACCATCAGGTCGCGCGCCACTTCCTTGCTCACTTCGGCACGCAGCGATACCTGGTTGTAACGTGGCTCATCGGCAGCCAGCGCCGGCAGGCTGGCGAGCAAGCCGCAGGACAGGATCAGGGCGGCGCTGCGACGTGGGATTTGCATGTGGTACTCCTTGGCAATAAAAGGCGTGGGGTTTGGCCATCCATTCCACGCATGGCCCATCAGACCGGCAACAGTGTAGTGGGTTCAAAAGTGCCATCATGAACCTGTGACAAAGTGTGGCGCTTTGCCGCATCGCTGCAGCGGGGCGCCCGGCTTCGGTATACTCCAGCCGATTTTCTGGAGCACTCATCAGGAGAGCTCATGCTCGCTGCCGTACAACCGCTGTCCGCTACCCGCCAGAACCTTTGGCGCCTTACCGTCATTCGAGTCCTGGTCCTGGCTGCCCAGGCCGGCTCCGTGGGCGTCGCCTACTGGACCGAATTGCTGCCGCTGCCGTGGCTGTCGCTGGCGGGCACCTTGGCGTTGTCCTCGCTGCTGTGTGCCTTCACGGCGCTGCGCCTGCGCCTGTCGCTGCCGGTTACCGAAATGGAGTACGCCCTGCAACTGGCCTGCGACCTGCTGATCCACAGTGCCTTGCTGTACTACTCCGGTGGCTCGACCAACCCGTTCGTGTCGTATTACCTGGTACCGCTGGCGATTGCCGCGGTGACCTTGCCATGGCTGTATTCGCTGATTCTGTCGGGTATCGCCCTGACCGCCTACAGCCTGCTGCTGGTGCAGTTCTACCCGCTTGAGGGCCTGCCCATGGCGCGGGACAAGATGCAGGTCTACGGCATGTGGCTGAGTATTGCCCTGGCGGCGGCGGTGATTACCTTCTTTGCCGCGCGCATGGCCGAAGAGTTGCGCCGCCAGGAGCAACTGCGCTCCGAGCGGCGCGAAGAAAGCCTGCGCGACGAACAATTACTGGCCGTGGCCACCCAGGCCGCCGGTGCCGCCCATGAACTGGGTACACCGCTGGCGACCATGAGCGTGCTGATCAACGAAATGCGCCAGGACCACACCGACCCGCTGCTGCAGGAAGACCTGCAAATCCTTCAGGACCAGGTAAAGCTGTGCAAGGAAACCCTGCAACAGCTGGTGCGCGCTGCCGAAGCCAACCGCCGTCTGGCGATCGTTGAGCAGGATGTGACCGCCTGGCTGGACGAGGCGCTCAACCGCTGGCACCTGATGCGCCCGGAAGCCAGTTACCGCTTCCAGCGCCTGCGCGACGGCAAGGTACCGCGGCTGACGCCGCCGCCAGACCTGACCCAGGCGCTGTTGAACCTGTTGAACAATGCTGCCGATGCCTGCCCCGATGACCTGGAAGTGCGCCTTGACTGGGATGCCCAGGACATCGTCATCAGTATCCGCGACCATGGCCCTGGCGTGCCGCCGGCCATTGCCGAAGCCATCGGCAAACCCTTCATTACCACCAAGGGCAAAGGCTTCGGCCTGGGCCTGTTCTTGAGCAAGGCCAGCGTGACCCGTGCGGGCGGTTCGGTGAAACTCTATAGTCATGAACAGGGTGGCACCCTGACCGAATTGCGCCTGCCCTATGGCAAGCGAGGAGATGAATGATGAGCGAAGAAAACCAGGTCGAAAGCGAAGAGCTGCCGCACCTGCTGTTGGTGGATGACGATGCCACCTTCACCCGGGTCATGGCCCGGGCCATGAGCCGTCGCGGTTTCCGCGTGAGCACTGCCAGTTCTGCCGAGGAAGGCTTGATCCTGGCCCAGCAGGACCTGCCGGACTACGCCACGCTGGACCTGAAGATGGACGGTGACTCCGGCCTTGTGCTGCTGCCCAAGCTGCTGGAGCTGGACCCGGAAATGCGCGTGGTGATCCTGACCGGTTACTCGAGCATTGCCACTGCGGTGGAAGCGGTCAAGCGCGGTGCCTGCAACTACCTGTGCAAGCCGGCCGACGCCGATGATGTGCTGGCAGCGCTGCTGTCGGAGCACACCGACCTGGATACCCTGGTGCCAGAAAACCCGATGTCGGTTGACCGCCTTCAGTGGGAGCACATCCAGCGCGTGCTGAACGAGCACGAGGGCAACATTTCGGCCACCGCACGGGCGCTGGGCATGCACCGCCGGACCTTGCAGCGCAAGCTGCAGAAGCGCCCGGTCCGGCGCTGATCCCTTTCGCCTGTACCGGCCTCATCGCCGGCAAGCCAGCTCCCACAGGGACCTCGCAGGTTCCGGTATGTATGCAATACCTGTGGGAGCTGGCTTGCCGGCGATAGGGCCGGCACTGTCGGAAACGTCTCTTTATCGCACCTGATCCCCGCAACTAGCAGCCGTTGGCGTATCATTAGCCACCTAACGGCAACCCTCTCCAGGATCGCTTGCGCATGCTCGCCCTTCTCATCCAGACGCTGAACATCACGGCACCTGTCTTCGCCATGCTGTTCATGGGCGTGCTGCTCAAACGCATCCACCTGATCGACGACAACTTCAACCGTGTCGCCTCGCAGCTGGTGTTCAACGTCTGCATGCCAGCGCTGCTGTTTCTCGGTATCTACCACGCCGACCTGGCGGCAGCGGTAAAACCCGGCGTCATCCTCTACTTCATTGCCGCCACCCTGGTCGGCTTTGCCGTCGCCTGGGGTATGGCCATCTGGCGCTGCCCGCCGGCCGACCGGGGTATCTATACCCAGGGCGCGTTCCGTGGCAACAACGGCGTAATTGGCCTGGCCCTGGCTGCCAGCCTTTACGGCGACTACGGGATTTCCCTGGGGGCGGTGCTCGCCGGCCTGGTCATCCTCATGTACAACTCGCTGTCGGCAGTCGTGCTGGCGGTGTACAGCCCGGACCTGAAGTCCGACCCGTGGAGTATCTGCAAGAGCATCTTCAGCAACCCGCTGATCATCAGTGTGCTGGTCGCTACACCCATGGCTTACGGCCAGGTGCCACTACCCAACTGGCTGCTGACTTCAGGGGATTACCTGGCACAGATGACCCTGCCGTTGGCCTTGATGTGCATTGGCGGCACCCTGTCGTTGGCGGCATTGCGCGACAGCGGCAGGCTGGCCATCGACGCCAGCCTGGTGAAAATGGTCTGGCTACCGCTGGTGGGTACCCTCGGTGCCTGGTTGTGCGGCTTTCGCGGGGCCGAGCTGGGCATCCTGTTCCTGTACATCGGCAGCCCGACCGCTGCGGCCAGCTACGTCATGGCGCGGGCGGCCAACGGCAACCATGAGTTGGCGGCGTCGATCATCGTGATCACCACCTTAATGGCGGCGATCACCACCAATATCGGCATTTTCATCTTGCAGTGGGGCGGATGGATCTAGATCCTTGACTGCAAACAACACAAAAAACAGCCTCACTGAGCTAAAGGACACTTCATGCAAGACCAGAGCACGCCCGAGCAGTTACAGCGCGGGCTGAAGAATCGCCATATCCAGCTGATCGCGCTGGGTGGGGCCATCGGTACCGGGTTGTTTCTGGGCATCGCCCAAACCATCCAGCTGGCCGGCCCCTCCGTATTGCTGGGCTATGCCATCGCTGGCCTGATGGCCTTCCTGATCATGCGCCAGTTGGGCGAAATGGTGGTGGAAGAGCCGGTGGCCGGCAGCTTCAGCCACTTTGCCCACCAGTACTGGAGCGAGTTTGCAGGGTTTGTGTCGGGCTGGAACTACTGGGTGGTGTATGTGCTGGTGGGCATGGCCGAGCTGACGGCGGTCGGCATCTACGTGCAGTACTGGTGGCCGGATTTCCCCACCTGGGCCACGGCGGCGATCTTTTTCGTAGTGATCAACCTGATCAACCTGACCCAGGTGAAGGTTTACGGCGAAATGGAATTCTGGTTCGCCCTGATCAAGGTAGTGGCCATCGTCAGCATGATCGGCTTCGGCGCCTGGTTGCTGAGCAGTGGCCATGGCGGCCCGGATGCCAGCGTGGCCAACCTGTGGCAGTACGGCGGCTTCTTCCCTAACGGGGTCAGCGGCCTGGTGATGGCGCTGGCGGTGATCATGTTCTCGTTCGGTGGCCTGGAGCTGGTGGGTATTACCGCTGCCGAGGCAGACAACCCGCGCCAGAGCATCCCCAAGGCCACAAACCAGGTGGTGTACCGCATCCTGATCTTCTACATCGGTGCCCTGGCGGTGCTGCTGTCGCTGTACCCGTGGCAGAAGGTGGTGCAGGGTGGCAGCCCGTTCGTGATGATCTTCCACGAGCTGGACAGCGACCTGGTGGCGACCATTCTCAACATCGTGGTGCTGACGGCTGCACTGTCGGTTTACAACAGCTGCGTGTACGCCAACAGCCGCATGCTGTTTGGTCTGGCCAGCCAGGGTGACGCGCCGCGCCAGTTGCTGAAAGTCAGCCGCAGCGGCGTGCCGCTGACTGCGCTGGGTGTGTCGGCCTTCGCTACCGGGCTGTGCGTGGTGATCAACTACCTGATGCCGGGTGAAGCCTTTGGCTTGCTGATGGCCCTTGCTGTGTCGGCGCTGGTGATCAACTGGGCGAGCATCAGCATTACCCACCTGAAGTTCCGCAAGGCCAAGCTGGCAGCCGGGATTACCCCGTTCTACAAGAGCCTGGGGCACCCGCTGACCAACTACCTGTGCCTGGCCTTCATCGTGCTGATCCTGGTGGTGATGTACCTGACCCCGCCGATCCGCATTTCGGTAATGCTGATCCCGGGGTGGATCCTGGTGCTGTGGGTGGCCTTCAAGATGAAGAAGGCTCGCCAGGCCCGATGATGTAGGCAGTACCGGCCCTATCGCCGGCAAGCCAGCTCCCACAGGTATTGCACAAACTTAAAGACCTGTGGTGATCCTGTGGGGCTGGCTTGCCGGCGATAGGGCCAGCAGCTTTCATGCTTGGTAACTGTCGATCACTTCCTGCGCCGCACGGAAAGCATCAATCGCCGCCGGCACCCCCGCATACACTGCACAATGCAGCAGCGCCTCGCGAATCTCCTCCACCGTACAGCCATTATTCAACGCGCCACGCACATGCCCCTTGAGCTCTTGCGGGCACTTGAGTGCCGTCAGTGTGGCCAGGGTAATCAGACTGCGGGTCTTCAGCGGCAACCCCTCACGCGCCCAGACACTGCCCCAGGCATGTTCATTGACGAAGTCCTGCAGCGGCTGGGTAAAGTCGGTGGCATTACCCAGCGCACGGTCGACGAATGCATCGCCCATTACCTGGCGGCGAATCTGCTCGCCGGTCTTGTTGCTATCAGCCATGTTGTTTTCCTTAGTGTTGGCGGCGCCAGGCGCGCACGGTGGTGTACAGCAGCACCACGGCGAGCACAGGCAGCACATAGAACAGCATCAATCGCTCAAGGCGCCCGGCCAGCGGCATGCCCATGGTGAACGCCGCCACATGCAGCCCGTAGACCAGGTACAGGCAGAGGAACACCAGGCCTTCGGCGCGTGTGATCCGGTAGCCGGAATAGAACACCGGCAGGCTTAGCGCGGCAACCCCGAGCATTACCGGCAGGTCGAACGCCAGGGCGTTGGGCGAGATCGACAGCGGCTCGGGGGTGACCAGCGCCGTCAGGCCCAGCACGGCCAGCAGGTTGAACAGGTTGCTGCCGATCACGGTGCCCACGGCAATTTCCCGTTCACCGCGCAGGGCAGCGATCAGTGCGGCGGCGAGTTCTGGCAGCGAAGTGCAGATGGCGACGACCGTCAGGCCGATGATGCGTTCGGACAGCCCCAGGTCGGTGGCAACCTCCACGGCGGCCTCCAGCAGCAAGTGGCCCGCCAGGCTCAGCAGGCCGAGGCCGGCCAGCACCTGCAGCAGCGTGCCTGACCAGAAGCGCCTGGCGCTGGATTTGGCAGTGTCTGGCGCGGGGTAGGTGCGTGCATAGTGGCGCGACTGGTGCCAGAGCATTGCCAGGTAGCCGACCAGGCCAAGCAGCAGTAGTCCCCCCTCAACCCGGCCCAGGTAACCGTTGGCGGACAGGGCGTAGACCAGGCCGCTGGCGATGATCATCAGCGGAATGTCCAGGCGCACCAGCTGGCGCGACACGCGCAGGGGGATGATTAGCGCGGCCAGGCCGAGAATGACCAGTACGTTGAAGATGTTGCTGCCGATCACGCTGCCGACCGCCACATCCGGGGCACCCTGATAGGCGGCCTGCAGGCTGACGGTGAGTTGTGGCGCGGTACTGCCGAAGGCCACCAGGCTCAGGCCGATGATCAACGGGCGAACATGAAGGCGCTGTGCCAGGCGCAGCGCTGCGCGCACCAGCAATTCGGCGCCGCCGACCAGCAGCAGCAGGGCAATGCCCAATTGCAGCAGGCTGAAGGTGGGAAGGGTGGCCAGGTCGAAAATGGTCGGACTCCTGTCGCGTCAGTCGCTAAGCCCTTGTACTCGCACGCGCGCTGTTCCGCTACGGAGCATGCCGATTTTTTCTGCTGCGGCGCGTGACAGGTCGATCAGGCGGCCGCGAGTGTGCGGGCCACGGTCGTTGATGCGCACCACCACACTGCGCTGGTTGGCCGTGTTGGTGACCAGTACGCGGGTGCCGAAGGGCAGGCTGCGGTGGGCGGCAGTGAGGCCGTGCTGGTTGAACGGTTCGCCGCTGGCGGTGCGTTTGCCATGGTGGCGCGAGCCGTAATAGGAAGCGGTGCCCGTCTGGTCGTAACCGCGCGGGTCGATGTCGTGGCTGGCGCAGCCGGCCAGGAATGCGAAGAGGGCCAGGGTGCCGAGGGATCGTTTTAGCAAGTCGGATGCTCCGGTGCTGCCATTGGGGCCGCTGTGCGGCCCATCGCCGGCAAGCCAGCTCCCACAGGAATAGTGCAGCCCTTTGGAGCGGCGCTGTACCTGTGGGCGCTGGCTTGCCGGCGATCGAGGGCAAGGCCCTCGCCGCTTTTTTCAGCTCACCCTTCGAGCTTGGCCTTGAGCAATTGGTTCACCTGCCCCGGGTTGGCCTTGCCTTTGGAGGCTTTCATGGCCTGGCCGACGAAGAAGCCGAACATCTTGCCACGCTTGGCCTCATCGGCGGCGCGGTACTGTTCGACCTGCTCGGCGTTGGCGGCCAGCATTTCGTCGAGCATCTTGTCGATCGCACCGGTGTCGGTAACCTGCTTCAGGCCTTTGCTTTCGATGATGCTGTCGGCATCGCCTTCACCGGCAGCCATGGCCTCGAACACGGTCTTGGCGATCTTGCCGCTGATGGTGTTGTCGCGGATGCGCAGCAGCATGCCACCCAGGTGCGCGGCGCTGACCGGTGCCTGGTCGATCTCGATACCCAGCTTGTTGAGCAGGCTGCCCAGCTCGACCATGACCCAGTTGGCCGCCAGCTTGGCGTCGCCACCGATTTTTACCACTTCTTCGAAGTAGTCTGCCTGTTCGCGGCTGGAAGCCAGCACGTTAGCGTCGTAGGCCGACAGGCCGTACTGGCTCTGGAAGCGTTCGACCTTCTGCGGTGGCAGCTCTGGCAGGCCGGCGCGGATGGTTTCGAGGAAGCTGTCCTCGATCACCACTGGCAGCAGGTCCGGGTCGGGGAAGTAACGGTAGTCGTTGGCTTCCTCTTTGCTGCGCATGGAGCGGGTTTCGTCTTTGTTCGGGTCGTACAGGCGGGTTTCCTGCACCACTTTGCCGCCGTCTTCGATCAGGTCGATCTGGCGCTGGATTTCGCTGTTGATCGCGCGCTCGATGAAGCGGAACGAGTTGACGTTCTTGATCTCGCAGCGGGTGCCGAACTCGGCCTGGCCTTTCGGGCGGATCGACACGTTGCAGTCGCAGCGCAGCGAGCCTTCGGCCATGTTGCCGTCGCAGATGCCCAGGTAGCGCACCAGCGCGTGGATCGCCTTGACGTAGGCCACGGCTTCCTTGGCGCTGCGCATGTCAGGCTCGGAGACGATTTCCAGCAGCGGGGTGCCGGCACGGTTGAGGTCGATGCCGGTGGAGCCGCTGAAGTCTTCGTGCAGGCTTTTGCCGGCGTCTTCTTCCAGGTGCGCGCGGGTTACCCCGATGCGCTTGATGGTGCCGTCTTCCAGGGCGATATCCAGGTGGCCCTTGCCGACGATCGGCAGGTCCATCTGGCTGATCTGGTAACCCTTGGGCAGGTCGGGGTAGAAGTAGTTCTTGCGCGCGAACACGTTGCGCTTGCCGATTTCGGCATCGATGGCCAGGCCGAACATGCACGCCATGCGCACGGCTTCCTGGTTCAGCACCGGCAGTACGCCGGGCATGCCTAAGTCAACCAGGCTGGCCTGGGTGTTCGGTTCGGAACCGAAGGTGGTGGCGCTGCCGGAGAAGATCTTCGACTGGGTGGCGAGCTGAGTGTGGATTTCCAGCCCGATCACAACTTCCCATTGCATGTGTGAACTCCTCAGAAGCCGTTGGGGGCACGGGTGTGCCAGTCGGTCACTTGCTGGTAGCGGTGCGCGACGTTGAGCAGGCGGCCTTCCTGGAAGTACGGCGCCAGCAGCTGCACGCCGACCGGCAAGCCGTCGACGAAACCGGCCGGCATCGACAGGCCCGGCAGGCCTGCCAGGTTGGCGGTGATGGTGTAGACGTCTTCCAGGTAGGCGGCGACCGGGTCGCTGCTCTTGGCGCCAAGCTTCCAGGCCGGGTTTGGCGTGGTCGGGCCAAGAATCAGGTCGACATCGTTGAACGCGGCCATGAAGTCGTTCTTGATCAGGCGGCGGATCTGCTGCGCCTTCACGTAGTAGGCGTCGTAGTAGCCGGCCGACAGGGCGTAGGTGCCGACCATGATACGGCGCTGCACTTCAACGCCGAAGCCTTCGCCACGGGAGCGCTTGTACAGGTCGGTGAGGTCTTTGGGCTCTTCGCAGCGGTAGCCGAAGCGCACGCCGTCGAAGCGCGACAGGTTGGAAGAGGCTTCAGCCGGGGCGATCACGTAGTAGGCCGGGATGGCGTGCTGCATGTTCGGCAGGCTGATTTCCTTGACCACCGCGCCGAGCTTTTCCAACTCTTTGACGCTGGCCTGGACCAGGTCTGCGATGCGTGGGTCAAGGCCTGCACCGAAGTATTCCTTCGGCAGGCCAATGCGCAGGCCCTGCAGCGAAGCGTTCAGGTTGGCGCTGTAGTCCGGCACCGGCTCTTCGATGCTGGTGGAGTCCTTGGCGTCGAAACCGGCCATGCCTTGCAGCAGCAGGGCGCAGTCCTCGGCAGTGCGGGCCAGCGGGCCGCCCTGGTCGAGGCTGGAGGCATAGGCGATCATGCCCCAGCGCGACACGCGACCGTACGTCGGCTTGAGGCCGGTGAGGTTGGTCAGTGCCGCCGGCTGGCGGATCGAGCCGCCGGTGTCGGTGCCGGTGGTGGCCGGCAGCAGGCGTGCGGCCACGGCAGCGGCCGAACCGCCCGACGAACCGCCTGGGACGTGTTCGAGGTTCCACGGGTTCTTCACCGCGCCGTAGTGGCTGGATTCGTTGGCCGAACCCATGGCGAACTCGTCCATGTTGGTTTTGCCCAAGGTGACCATGCCGGCTTCAGCCAGCTTGGCGACCACGGTGGCGTCGTACGGCGCCTTGAAGTTGTCGAGCATCTTCGAGCCGCAGCTGGTGCGTACGCCGTTGGTGCAGAACAAGTCCTTGTGGGCGATGGGGGCACCCAGCAGCGCGCCGGTTTCGCCTGCGGCGCGACGGGCGTCGGCGGCACGCGCCTGGCCCAGGGCCAGGTCTTCGGTGACGCTGATGAAGCTGTTGATTTGCGGGTCGAGTTGCTTGATGCGCGCCAACAGGGCGCCAGTCAGCTCTTCGGAGGAAAACGACTTGTCGGCGAGTCCGCGGGCGATCTCGGCCAGGGTCAATTCATGCATGGCAGGCTCTATCCCTTACTCGATGACTTTGGGAACCAGGTACAGACCGCTTTCGGTCGACGGCGCGATAGCCTGGTAGGCGTCGCGCTGGTTGCTTTCGGTGACCTGGTCGGGGCGCAGGCGCTGGCTGGCTTCCAGCGGGTGGGCCAAGGGCTCGATGCCAGTGGTATCGACCGCTTGCATCTGGTCGACCAGCCCGAGGATGCTGTTCAGGGCATCGGTAATGCGTGGCAGTTCGCCATCATTCAGCCCCAGACGGGCCAGATGGGCGATCTTTTCCACGTCGCAGCGTTCAAGCGCCATGAAGATCTCCAAGGGAAACAAAGAACGGAATTTGGGTCCGCGGTGAGGAACATGTCAGCTTTCTGGCGGTCCAACGGCCGCGATCATCGGCTGGCATGCTCGGAAAAACAGCCAATTTAACATATTGGCTCCTTGCCCAAAATCCCTGCCATTGTTAGAGTTTGCCGCACTTTTTTACCCACGCTTTCCCCAGGGTCACTTTCCCATGTTCAAGAAACTGCGTGGCATGTTTTCCAGCGATCTTTCCATCGACCTGGGTACTGCCAACACCCTTATTTACGTGCGTGAGCGCGGTATCGTCCTGAATGAGCCCTCGGTTGTTGCCATCCGTACCCATGGCAATCAGAAAAGCGTCGTCGCCGTCGGTACCGAAGCCAAACGCATGCTGGGCCGTACGCCTGGCAACATTGCTGCCATTCGTCCGATGAAGGACGGCGTCATCGCCGACTTCAGCGTTTGCGAAAAAATGTTGCAATATTTTATCAACAAGGTTCACGAGAACAGCTTCCTGCAGCCAAGCCCGCGGGTTCTGATCTGCGTGCCGTGCAAGTCGACCCAGGTTGAGCGCCGCGCCATTCGCGAGTCGGCCCTGGGTGCCGGTGCCCGTGAAGTGTTCCTGATCGAAGAGCCGATGGCCGCTGCCATCGGTGCTGGCTTGCCGGTTGAAGAGGCTCGCGGTTCGATGGTCGTCGATATCGGTGGTGGTACCACTGAAATCGCACTGATCTCCCTGAACGGCGTGGTCTATGCCGAATCCGTTCGCGTTGGCGGCGACCGCTTCGACGAAGCGATCGTCACCTACGTGCGCCGCAACTACGGCAGCCTGATCGGTGAGTCCACCGCCGAGCGCATCAAGCAGGAAATCGGTACTGCCTACCCGGGCGGCGAAGTGCGCGAAGTCGATGTGCGCGGCCGCAACCTGGCCGAGGGCGTACCGCGTGCCTTCACCCTGAACTCCAACGAAGTGCTCGAAGCGCTGCAGGAATCGCTGGCGACCATCGTCCAGGCCGTGAAGAGCGCCCTGGAGCAATCGCCGCCCGAGCTGGCTTCGGACATCGCCGAGCGTGGCCTGGTGCTGACCGGTGGTGGTGCGCTGCTGCGTGACCTCGACAAGCTGCTGGCCCAGGAAACCGGCCTGCCGGTGATCGTCGCCGAGGACCCGCTGACCTGTGTCGCCCGTGGCGGCGGTCGCGCCCTGGAGATGATGGACAAGCACGCGATGGACCTGCTCTCCAGCGAGTGATCCCACTCGCTGTTCACGAGCGCCCGGTTTACAGGTAGTACGCACAGTGCTACCTGTATGTGCTGGGCTGGCGCCCGTTCAGGGCGCCGTATCCGTCAACCCGCAACCAGGCTGGTGCGTTGTTCCATGTCCAATGACCTCCTGAGTCGTCCACGAGGAACGGCCCATTAAACCGCTTTTCTCCAAGGGCCCTTCGCTGGGCGTTCGCCTGCTCGTCCTGGTGGTGATGTCGGTCGCGTTGATGGTTGTCGACGCGCGCTTTGACGTGCTCAAACCCGTGCGCAGCCAGATGGGCCTGGTGCTGATGGAGTCGTACTGGATCACCGACCTGCCGCAACGTGCGTGGCAAGGCGTGGCCGGCCAGTTCGGCAGCCGCACCGAACTGATCGCCGAAAACGAAAAGCTCAAGACCGAAGCCCTACTGTTGCAGGGGCGTTTGCAAAAGCTGGCGGCCCTGACCGAGCAGAACGTGCGCCTGCGCGAATTGCTGAACTCCTCGGCGTTGGTCAATGAAAAGGTCGAAGTGGCCGAGCTGATCGGTGTCGACCCCAACCCCTTCACCCATCGCATCCTGATCAACAAGGGCGAGCGTGACGGCGTGTTTCTAGGCCAGCCGGTGCTCGATGCGCGCGGCCTGATGGGCCAGGTAGTCGAGCTCGATGCCCTACACCTCGCGGGTGCTGTTGCTGACGGATACCACCCATAGCATTCCGGTGCAGGTCAACCGCAACGGCCTGCGTGCCATCGCCAGCGGCACCGGCAACCCGGAGCGCCTTGAGCTGCGCCATGTTGCCGATACCGCCGACGTGAAGGAAGGCGACCTGTTGGTCAGCTCCGGCATGGGCCAACGGTTCCCGGCCGGCTACCCGGTGGCCACGGTCAACGAGGTGATCCACGATTCCGGGCAGCCATTCGCCATCGTGCGCGCTATTCCCACCGCCGCGCTCAATCGCAGCCGTTACATGCTGCTGGTATTCAGTGACCGGCGTACCCCGGAGCAGCGCGCCACCGACGCCGCCATCGCCCAGGAAGAGGCTGACCGCAAGGGCACCTCGGCCCCCGGCCAACCGGCGAGCACGGGCGAGCAGGGCACACCTGCCGGCACTGCGCCTGCGGTGCCAGCCACACCCGCAGTGCCGGCCGCCCAGCCTGCAGCCCCGGCGGCTATCCCTGCCACGCCTGCCGCAGCGCCTGCCGCACCCGCTCATCCCCGGAGACAATGATGGCTGCTTCGCGCCGCAACAACGGCTGGGTCATCTGGCTGACTTTCGCCATCGGCCTGCTGCTCAGCGTTTCGCCCATGCCGCAGTTCATGGAAGTGTTCCGGCCCATGTGGCTGGCTTTGCTGGTGTCGTTCTGGACCCTGGCGGTGCCGGGCAAGGTCGGTATGACCACGGCATTCGTGCTGGGCCTGGCCGAGGACGTGTTGTACGGTACCCTGCTGGGGCAGAACGCGTTGATCCTCACCCTTATCACCTTCCTGGTGTTGTCCCTGCAGCAGCGCCTGCGCATGTTCCCCATGTGGCAGCAGAGCCTGGTGATCCTGGTCATATTCGGCATCGCCCAGCTCATCCAGCTATGGCTCAGCGCGCTGACCGGTAACCGCCTGCCTACCCTGGCGCTGGTCTGGTCGGCGGTCATCAGTGCCTTGCTCTGGCCGTGGATCAGTTTCGCCCTGCGCGACCTGCGCCGACGCTTGCATATCAACTGACGGCGCCGCCGCAACTGACAGGGAGATGTCTGCATGAACCCGCTATACCTGGCCTCCGGATCGCCCCGTCGTCGTGAACTGCTGACCCAGATCGGTGTGCCTTTCACCGTCGTCAGTGCCCCCATCGATGAATCCCCGCTGCCCAACGAAAGCGCCCAGGCCTACGTCGAGCGCCTGGCCCGGGCCAAGGCTGCTGCCGGCCTGGCCCGTGTCGAGGGCCAGGCTGTGGTGCTGGGGGCAGATACTGCCGTGGTGCTCGACGGGCGTATTCTGGGCAAACCGGAAAACCGCGAAGATGCCTTGGCCATGCTGGCCGACCTGTCAGGCCGGGAGCACGAAGTATTAACGGCGGTTGCCCTCAGCAACGGCGTGCGTACGCAAAGCCTGTGCGTCACCAGCAAGGTGCGCTTTCGGGCGATCAGCGCCGATGAAGCACAACGCTACTGGGCCAGCGGCGAGCCTGTGGACAAAGCCGGAGGCTACGCCATCCAGGGCCTGGGCGCCGTGTTCGTCACCGGCCTGTCCGGCAGTTATTCGGCCGTGGTAGGCCTGCCCCTCAGTGAGACGGCCGAGTTGCTTGGCACGTTTGGTATCGCCTGTTGGCAATCGCCCGTGCCTACTTCAGAGGTAACAAACCCGCAGTAGCCAGCACGGCATCCGCCATCCATCATTACAAAAGACCTTTGACGAGAGCCGGCCATGAGTGAAGAGATCCTGATCAACATCACCCCGATGGAGTCACGCGTGGCGGTGGTGGAAAACGGGGTACTGCAGGAAGTGCACGTTGAGCGCACCCAGCGCCGTGGCATCGTTGGCAATATCTACAAGGGTAAGGTGGTGCGTGTGCTGCCGGGCATGCAGGCGGCCTTCGTCGACATTGGCCTGGAGCGTGCCGCATTCATCCATGCGTCGGAAATTTCCCAGCGGGAAGGCTCGGCTGTCGAGACCATCACTGCACTGGTGCACGAAGGCCAGGCCCTTGTGGTGCAGGTGACCAAGGACCCGATCGGCACCAAAGGTGCGCGCCTGACCACCCAGCTGTCGATCCCTTCGCGCTACCTGGTGTATATGCCGCGCAGCAGCCATGTCGGCATTTCGCTGAAGATCGAAGACGAAGCCGAGCGTGACCGCCTCAAGCAGGTGGTCAGCAACTGCATGGAAAGCGAAAACATCAAGGATGCCGGTGGGTTCATCCTGCGCACCGCTGCCGAAGGCGCGCGTGCCGAAGAGATCTTGCAGGACATCCGCTACCTGCGCCGCCTGTGGGAGCAGATTGGCTCGCAGATCAAGACCTGTGGCGCGCCCATGGTCATCTACGAGGACCTGGGCCTGGCCCTGCGTACCCTGCGTGACCTGGTCAACCCGAAGATCGAGAAAATCCGCATCGACTCGCGTGAAACCTTCCAGAAGACCACGCAGTTCGTCGGCGAACTGATGCCGGAAATCGCCGACCGCCTCGAACACTACCCGGGCGAACGGCCAATCTTTGACCTGTACGGTGTCGAAGACGAGATCCAGCGCGCCCTGGAGCGCAAGGTACCGCTGAAATCCGGCGGCTACCTGGTGGTCGACCCGGCCGAGGCAATGACCACCATTGACGTGAACACGGGTGCATTCGTCGGCCATCGCAACCTTGAAGAGACCATCTTCAAGACCAACCTGGAGGCCGCCACCGCCATCGCCCGGCAACTGCGGCTGCGCAATATCGGCGGCATCATCATCATCGACTTCATCGACATGGAAGATGAAGAACACCAGCGCCAGGTTCTGCGTACGCTGGAAAAGCAGCTGGAACGGGATCACGCAAAGACCAACATCATCGGCATCACCGAACTGGGCCTGGTGCAGATGACCCGCAAGCGCACCCGCGAAAGCCTCGAACAGGTGCTGTGCGAGCCGTGCCTGGCCTGCCAGGGCCGTGGCAAGCTGAAAACCCCCGAGACCATTTGTTACGAGATCTTCCGCGAGATCCTGCGCGAGGCCCGTGCCTATCAGGCCGAGGGCTACCGTGTGCTGGCCAACCAGAAGGTGGTTGACCGCCTGCTGGATGAAGAGTCCGGTAACGTGGCAGAACTGGAGGCCTTTATCGGCCGAACCATTCGCTTCCAGGTCGAGTCGATGTATTCGCAGGAACAATACGACGTGGTGCTGCTCTGAGGTCTTCTCGAACGCGCCACTGGATGGCCGGGCTGGCAAAAACGCCACTACCGGCCATCATGGATAAACGACTTGGAGGGCCATGGCCATGGGACGTCTGACCCGCGTTCTTGTCGCCTTGACCCGCTGGGGGTTGGGCATCTGCGCCCTGCTGGCGGTATTGGTGGCGCTGTATGTCAGCCTCGGCCGCGAGTTGGTGCCGCTGGTGGCCGAGTACCGTGCCGATGTGGAGCGCAAGGCTGAGCAGGCCCTGGGCCTGCCCGTGCATGTCGGTGCCCTTGAAGGGCGCTGGAGCGGGCTGGCACCGGTGCTGCGGGTACGTGACCTGCAACTGGGTGAAGGTGCGACGGCGCTGCGCCTGGACGACGTCAAGGTGGTGCCCGATGTCTGGGCCAGCCTCAGCGCCCGCGAAGTGCGCCTGGCGCGTATACAGTTGGGTGGCTTGCAACTGATCCTGCGCGAGAACGAGCAGGGTGCCTGGCAGCTTGAAGGCTTGCCGAAGAAAGACGATGCGCCACTTGATCCCGCCGAATTGTTGCAGCGCTTGCGCCAGCTGGGGCGCATCGATGTGTTCGACAGCCAGGTTACCTTGCACCCGTGGCAGCGTGACCCGCTCACCCTGACCTATGTCAGCGCCGGCCTGCAGGCGGGTGCTTCGCGCCAGGCCCTTGACCTGAGTGCGACCCTGCCCGATGGCCAGCCCTTGGCGCTGAACCTGCGTAGCCGCGTGTCGGCCAAGGCCTGGCGTGATGGCCAGGTAGATGCTTACCTCAGCCTGCCGCAGAGTGACTGGGCGCGATGGTTGCCTCCGCGCCTGCTGGGCCAGTGGCATGCCGACGCGCTGCGAGCGGGCGGTGAGTTCTGGGTCGACTGGCGTGAAGGCCAATTGCAGCAGGCTGTGGTGCGGCTCAACGCACCTGAGCTGCAGGGCGGCTATGCCGGGCGCAAGGCCGCGATGCTGAACAACCTGGCCTTGGGCGCCTGGTTCCAGCGCCGGGATCAAGGCTTTGATGTGGTGGTCGACTCCCTGGCCATGGACATCGGCAAGACCCGCTGGGAATCACACCTGCAATTGCAGCAGCGCCCCGGAGAAAGCGCTGCCGATGAAAGCTGGAAGGTGCAGGCCGACCGGCTCAACCTGACGCCCCTGACCCCGCTGATCGATGCCCTGGCACCGCTGCCGGACAATGTCATGGCCGTAGTCGATGGCCTGAAGGTAACCGGTGCGTTGCGCAACGTGCGGCTGGAGGCTCGGCCCAAGGCCGAGGGTGACCAGCGCCTGCAGTTCGAAGCCAACCTGGAGAAGGTCGGTTTCGATGCATACCACAGTGCCCCGGCTGCCGGTAACGTCAGCGGTAGCATCAGCGGCAACCTGGGCCACGGGAGCTGCGCCTGGATACCGATGCGTTCATGCTGCATCTGTACCCGATCTTCGCCAAACCCTGGCACTACCAGCAAGCCAATGCGCGCCTGACCTGGACGCTGGACAAGGAAGGCTTCACCCTGATTGCGCCTTACCTCAAGGTGCTGGGCGAGGAGGGCAAGATTGCCGGTGACTTCCTTATTCGCCTGTTGTTCGAGGAAGGCCGCGAGGACTACATGGACTTGCGTGTCGGCCTGACCGAGGGCGATGGCCGGTATACCGCCAAGTATTTGCCCGAAGTGCTCAGCCCGGCCCTCGACGAATGGCTGCGCAGCGCCATCGTCAAAGGCACTGTGGATGAGGGCTACTTCCAGTATCAGGGCTCGTTGAACCATGGCGCCGCGCCGGAGGCCCGCAGCATCAGCCTGTTTTTCAAGGTGCGGGACGCGGCCCTGGACTTCCAGCCTGGCTGGCCGCAGGTGCAGCACGTAGATGGCGATGTGTTCATCGAGGACAGCGGTGTGCGCATCAAGGCCCAGCGTGGCGTGTTGCTCGACACCAAGGTAAGCGATGTCAGTGTCGATATCCCGCATGTCGAGGGTGACCAGCACAGCCGCCTTTACCTGGATGGCGACTTCGACGGCAGCCTGGGCGATGGCCTGAAAATTCTCAAGGAAGCGCCGATCGGCACGGGCGAGATCTTCGCCGGCTGGGAGGGCGAAGGGCCATTGAAGGGCAAGGTCAAGCTCGACATCCCGTTGGCCCACGGGGAACGGCCGAAAGTGCAGGTGGACTTCGCCACCAACGATGCGCGCTTGAAAGTTGCCCCGCCTAGCCTGGAGTTGAGCCGCTTGAAGGGCGACTTCAGCTTTGATTTCGACAAGGGCCTTAGTGGCAAGGGCATCAGCCTGCAAGCGTTCGGCAAGCCGGTGACGGCGCAAATTACTGCCGAAGGCCAGCCGGGGCAGATGCAGACGCGCATCGACGCCACTGGCCAGGTATCGCTCAAGGCACTGACCGACTGGCTGCAGTTCAAGCAGGCCTTGCCAGCGTCCGGCGACCTGCCTTACCAGTTGCAGCTAAGCCTGGGTAGCCGGGCTAACCAGCTGAGCGTCAACTCAAACCTGAAAGGCTTGGCCATCGACCTGCCGGCGCCCTTCGGCAAAGCAGCGGCAGATACCCGCGACAGCCGTTTCAGCATGAACCTGCAAGGCCAGGAGCGGCGTTTCGATGCCGCTTACACCGACCTTGCGCGTTTTGCCTACGCGGCACCGGCCGAGAAGATGAACCAGGGCCGTGGTGAGTTGCTGTTGGGCACCGGTGACGCCCAACTGCCTGCTGGCCAAGGCTTGCGGGTGCGCGGGCGCCTGGAGTCGCTGGACCTGGCACCCTGGCAGGAGCAGGCGGCCCGCCTTGCCGGTGACGACCCAGGGGGTAGTGCACGACAGAACCTGCAAAGTGTTGACCTGAGCATTGGCCAGCTGAAAGCCTTCGGCATGGACCTGAACCAGGCCGTGGTGCGCATGGCCCGTGGCGGCGCGGCCTGGGACCTGCGCCTGGACAGCAAGGAAGTGATTGGCAACGCCCGCGTGCCGGATGCCAAGGGTGCGCCCATGGTCATACGTATGCAGACCCTGCGCCTGCCTGCTGCCGACCCTGCCCAGGCTCAGGCCGAAGAGGGCCCGGACCCGTTGGCCTCGTTCGATCCGCGCAAGGTACCGGCGCTGGACCTGAGCATCGACAAGCTCTACCGCGGTGACGACTTGTTCGGCAGCGCGGCGATCAAGTTGCGACCGACAACACGTGGTGTGACCGCCAGCGATATCGACCTCGACTTCAAAGGGCTGCGCATTGACGGTGGTGGCGGCTGGGAGGGCGAGCAAGGCAGTACCAGCAGTTGGTACAAAGGGCGCCTGGACGGCAAGAACCTGGCAGATGTGCTCAAGGCCTGGGGCTTTGCCCCTACCGTGACCAGCCGCGACTTCCGCCTGGACGTGGACGGCCGCTGGCCGGGCTCGCCTGCTGCGGTAGGCCTGAAGCGCTTCTCTGGCAGCATGAACGCGGCACTGCGCACCGGCCAGTTCGTCGAAGTCGAAGGCAGCGCACAGGCATTGCGCGTGTTCGGCCTGCTCAACTTCAACTCCATTGGCCGGCGCCTGCGCCTGGACTTTTCCGACCTGTTCGAAAAGGGCCTGGCCTATGACCGGGTCAAAGGCCTGCTGGTGGCCAGTGATGGTGTCTACGTGACCCGTGAGCCAATCAGCGTGACTGGCCCGTCGAGCAACTTCGAGCTGGATGGCACCCTGGACATGGTGCGCGACCGGGTCGATGCCAACCTGCAGGTAAGCCTGCCAGTGACCAACAACCTGCCGCTGGCGGCACTGATTATCGGTGCGCCCGCCGTAGGCGGCGCGCTGTTCCTGGTTGACCGCTTGATCGGCGACCGCGTGTCGCGTTTTGCCAGCGTGCACTACCGTGTCGAAGGGCCGTGGAAAGAGCCTAGAATCACATTTGTGAAACCTTTCGAGAAATCCCGCTAGGAGTGACCATGAAGGCAGCGGTAATCCAGATGGTCAGCCAGGATGATGTACTGGCCAACCTGCAGCGTGCCGGTGCCCTGTTGGAGCAGGCCGCATCTGGCGGCGCACGGCTGGCGGTGCTGCCGGAAAACTTCGCCGCCATGGGCCGCAAGGACGCCGCGGCCATCGGCCGCGCCGAAGCGTTGGGTGAAGGGCCGATCCTGCCATGGTTGAAACGCACGGCCCGCGACCTCAAGTTATGGATTGTCGCCGGTACCTTGCCCTTGCCACCGGTCGGTCAGCCCGAAGCCAAGGCCCATGCCTGCTCGCTACTGATCGACGAAACCGGCGAGGTGGCAGCACGCTATGACAAGCTGCACCTGTTCGACGTGGACGTCGCCGATAACCGCGGTCGGTACCGTGAGTCGGACGACTACGCCCATGGGGCCCAAGTGGTGGTGGCTGATACGCCGGTCGGGCGGCTGGGGCTAAGCGTGTGCTACGACTTGCGCTTCCCTGAACTGTACAGCGCACTGCGCGCTGCCGGCGCGGAACTGATCACAGCCCCAGCGGCCTTTACGGCAGTGACAGGCGCTGCACATTGGGAGGTGCTGGTACGTGCCCGCGCGATCGAAACCCAGTGCTACCTGCTGGCTGCGGCACAGGGTGGCACCCACCCAGGCCCAAGGGAAACCCATGGCCATGCGGCGATCGTCGACCCTTGGGGGCGCATCGTCGCAGAACACGCGCAAGGCGAAGCGGTACTGCTTGCCGAGCGCGACATTGATGAACAAGCGTCCATTCGGGCGCGCATGCCGGTGGTATCGCACCGGCGCTTTTTCTCGCAGGGCGCGTTGCGGCCTGCGCACACCTCGGAGTGACTATGAGCCAGATGTTATCCACCGTCAGTGAGCAGGCTCCTGGCCCCAGGCGGCTTGACCCTGGACAGCCTGCAGAGCGTGCTGGGTGAGTTGGCCGGCCCCGGCATCGACGCCGCCGACCTGTATTTCCAGGGGCAGATTTCGGAAACCTGGGCGCTGGAAGACGGCATCGTCAAAGAAGGCAGCTTCAACCTGGACCAGGGCGTGGGCGTACGTGCCCAGTCCGGTGAAAAGACCGGCTTCGCCTACAGCAACGCGATCAACCTTGAAGCATTGACCTCGGCGGCGCGCGCCGCCCGTTCGATTTCCCGTGCCGGGCAAAACGGCACGGTCCAGGCGTTCCGCAGCCAGGAAGTGACCGCCCTGTATGCCGCAGACAACCCGCTGGATGTATTGAGCCGTGCTGAAAAGGTCGAGCTGCTCAAGCGTGTCGATGCCGCCACCCGCGCCCTGGACCCGCGCATCCAGCAGGTCAGCGTGAGCATGGCCGGGGTCTGGGAGCGCATCCTGATCGCTGCGGCCGATGGCAGCCTGGCCGCCGACGTGCGCCCGTTGGTGCGCTTCAACGTCAGTGTCATCGTCGAGCAGAACGGCCGTCGCGAGCGTGGCGGGCAGGGCGGTGGCGGGCGTACCGACTACCGCTTCTTCACCGAGGAACGGGTGATGGGCTATGCCCGCGAGGCATTGCGCCAGGCGCTGGTAAACCTGGAGGCGATCCCGGCACCCGCAGGCACCTTGCCGGTCGTACTGGGCTCGGGCTGGTCGGGCGTGTTGCTGCACGAGGCGGTCGGGCATGGCCTGGAAGGTGACTTCAACCGCAAAGGCAGTTCGGCGTTCAGTGGCCGAATTGGCGAGAAAGTGGCTTCGAGCCTGTGCACCATCGTTGACGATGGCACGCTCGAAGGCCGCCGTGGCTCACTGAGCGTGGATGACGAGGGCACCCCGACCGAATGCACCACGCTGATCGAGAACGGTGTGCTCAAGGGCTACATGCAGGACAAGCTCAACGCACGCCTGATGGGTATGGCAGTGACCGGTAACGGCCGCCGTGAATCCTACGCGCACCTGCCGATGCCGCGTATGACCAACACCTACATGCGTGCGGGCGAAAGTGACCCGCAGGAAATCATCGCGTCGGTGAAAAAGGGTATCTACTGCGCCAACCTGGGCGGTGGCCAGGTGGACATCACCAGCGGCAAGTTCGTGTTCTCTACCAGTGAGGCCTACCTGATCGAAGACGGCAAGATTACTGCGCCAGTGAAGGGTGCGACCCTGATCGGCAATGGGCCGGAGGCGATGAGCCGGGTGTCGATGGTCGGTAACGACCTGGCGCTGGACAGCGGGGTAGGGACGTGCGGCAAGGACGGGCAGTCGGTACCGGTGGGCGTAGGGCAGCCGACGTTGAAGCTGGACGCGATTACCGTCGGTGGTACCGGGGCGTGATGGTCATCTGGGACCGCTTTGCGGTCCTTTCGCGACGCAAGGCCGCTCCCACAGGGACCGCGCCATGCAGGAATAGCTGCGCGAATACTGTGGGAGCGGCCTTGTGTCGCGATTGGGCCGCAAAGCGGCCCCAGGGGCTCAGCGCAAACCGCGTTGCAACTCGTCGAGGTCGCGGATGTACTTGAACACCTTGCGCGCAGCAGCAGGCGGCTTGTTCCGCGCTTTTTCGTGCTGGGCATGCCGGATCAGCGAGCGCAGTTGCTGGCGATCGGTATCGGGGTATTCGTTGACGAAGCGCTCAAGGTCTTCGTCATTACCGTCGATCAACCGGTCGCGCCAGCGCTCCAGGCCGTGGAAGCGCTCGTTGTACTGGCGGGTCGGCTGTCCATCTGCTCAAGCAAGGCGTGGATGGCATCCAGGTCCTGCACGCGCATCAGCTTGCCGACAAACGACATGTGGCGTTTACGGGCGCCGTGAGCGGTGTGCTTGGAGGCCTCGGCCAGCGCCTTGCGCAGCTCGTCGGTCAACGGCAGGCGTGCCAGAGTGTCGGCCTTGAGCGTAGTGAGGCGCTCGCCGAGTTCAACCAGTTCATGCAGTTCGCGCTTGATCTGGGTTTTGCTTTTTTCGCCGTCGTAGGCGTCGTTTGAATCAACCATGGTGGCAGTCCGCTAGAAATCGTCGCCATGATAACCAGTCGGGGGCCGCTTGTCCGGCCCGGTCGTAGAATGACCCCAAGCCGTACGCAGAATTTTAGTGGAGAGAACCATGAGTGCAGTCCAGAGCGTAGGCCCGAAAGACCTGCCAGCATTGCAGGAACAGGTCGAGGCGATCATTGCCGAGGCGCGCCGTCAGGGTGCCAGTGCCTGCGAAGTGGCGGTGTCGCTGGAGCAGGGCCTGTCCACCACGGTACGCCAGCGCGAGGTCGAAACGGTCGAGTTCAACCGCGACCAGGGCTTTGGTATCACCCTTTATGTTGGCCAGCGCAAAGGCTCGGCCAGCACCTCGGCCAGTGGCCCGGACGCCATCCGCGAGACCGTTGCCGCTGCCCTGGCCATTGCCAAGCATACTTCCGAGGATGAATGTTCCGGCCTGGCCGATGCAGCGCTGATGGCCCGTGAAATCCCGGACCTGGACCTCTACCACGACTGGGCTATCGAGCCCGAGAAAGCCATCGAGATGGCCCTGGCCTGCGAGGCTGCGGCGTTCGATGAAGACCCGCGCATCCTCAACGCCGATGGCACCACACTCAATACTCACCAGGGCTGCCGCGTGTACGGTAACAGCCATGGCTTCATCGGCAGTTACGCTTCGACCCGTCACAGCCTGAGCTGCGTGATGATCGCTGAAGGCGATGGGCAGATGCAGCGTGACTACTGGTACGACGTGAACCGCCAGGGCAACCTGCTGGCCGACCCGCGCAGTATTGGCGCGCGCGCTGCCCAGCGTGCAGCCAGCCGCCTGGGCGCACGTCCGGTACCCACCTGCGAGGTGCCGGTGCTGTTTTCTGCCGAACTGGCCGGTGGCCTGTTCGGCAGCTTCCTCTCGGCCATTTCCGGCGGCAATCTTTATCGCAAGTCGTCGTTCCTTGAAGGGACCATTGGTCAACGCCTGTTCCCTACCTGGCTGACCCTCGACGAGCGCCCTCATATTCCAAGGGCTCTGGGTAGCGCGGCTTTCGACGGTGATGGCCTGGCTACCTATGCCAAGCCGTTCGTCGACAAAGGCGAGCTGGTGTCGTACCTGCTGGGCACTTATTCCGGGCGTAAGCTGGGCTTGCCAAGCACGGCCAACTCCGGTGGCGTGCACAACCTGTTCGTCACTCACGGTGTCGAAGACCAGGCAGCACTGATCCGCCGAATGGGCCGCGGGCTGCTGGTGAGCG
This sequence comes from Pseudomonas sp. MM223, assembly GCA_947090765.1. Classification (NCBI taxonomy): domain Bacteria; kingdom Pseudomonadati; phylum Pseudomonadota; class Gammaproteobacteria; order Pseudomonadales; family Pseudomonadaceae; genus Pseudomonas; species Pseudomonas sp. MM223. The sequence continues at coordinate 1,252,490 of OX352322.1, forward strand.
AGTTGATGGGCCATGGCCTGAACATGGTGACGGGTGATTATTCCCGTGGTGCGGCTGGGTTCTGGGTCGAAAATGGCGAGATCCAGCATGCAGTGCAGGAAGTGACCATTGCCGGCAATATGAAGGATATGTTCCAGCAGATTGTCGCGATTGGCAGCGATCTTGAAACCCGTAGCAACATCCACACAGGTTCGGTGCTGATCGAGCGGATGACTGTTGCAGGTAGCTGATCGTTAGCCTGCCCCGGCCTTTTCGCGGGTAAACTCGCGAAGAGGCCGGTACAGGCACGACAGAATTTGCTATGCAACCAAAGACCCGGCCCCTGCGCCGGGTTTTTTTCATCACCTTTCCCTTGAAGTGATTCTGTTTATCACTTAATAATGAATATCATTATCCAGTAACCCGGCGATGATGTTCATGAAACCCGTCCTCCGCGAACTGCCCTACCTGGAAAACTGGCGCTGGCTCAGCCGGCGCATCCGCTGTGCGCTCGAGCCCGACGAGCCGCGCCTGATCGAGCACTACCTGGCCGAAGGCCGTTACCTGGTGTGCTGCACCGAGACCTCGTCATGGACGGTGGCACTGACCTCTTTCCGCCTGCTGCTGGATACCGCTTGCGACCGCATGCTGCCTTGGCACTGGCGCTGCCTGTGCCTGGACCAAGCCTGGCGCCCGCTGCTGGACCTGCGCAACCTCGACCGCCAAGAGCAGAACCAGCGCTGGCAGCCCTATGCCCTGCAGTTGGCCAATTGCCGCCTGCTGCCGTCGATTTCTCCCGATGAACTGATGCAAGGATTTGATGATGAGTGATACCCGTATCGAGCGTGACAGCATGGGTGAACTGCAGGTGCCGGCCCAGGCCCTGTACGGTGCCCAGACCCAGCGCGCGGTCGACAACTTCCCGGTCAGTGGCCTGCGTATGCCGGCCCAGTTCATCCGTGCCTTGTTGCTGGCCAAAGCTGCCGCCGCCAAGGCCAACGTCGAGCTGGAGCAGCTGTCTGCGGCGCAGGGCCAGGCCATCGTCAAGGCTGTCGAGCAACTGCTGGCGGAAGACTTCATCCAGCACTTCCCGGTGGATGTGTTCCAGACCGGCTCGGGCACCAGCTCGAACATGAACGCCAACGAGGTGATTGCCACCTTGGCCAGCCGCGTGCTGGGCGACGCTGTCAACGCCAACGACCATGTCAACTGTGGCCAGAGCAGCAACGACATCATCCCCACCACCATTCATGTCAGCGCTGCACTGGCCTTGCACGAGCAGTTGCTGCCGGCGCTGAGCCACCTGGTACGGGTGATCGAGACCAAATCGGCGCAAGTGCATCAGTATGTGAAAACCGGCCGCACCCACTTGATGGACGCCATGCCGGTACGCATGAGCCAGGTACTGGATGGCTGGGCGGCCCAGATCAACGCTGCCAAGGGGCACATCGAAGCGACCCTGCCGAGCCTGCAGGCGCTGGCGCAGGGCGGCACCGCCGTGGGTACCGGCATCAACGCCCACCCTCAGTTCGCTGCCGGCTTCGCCCGACGAGCTCAGCGGCCTGACCCAGGTCGAGTTCACCCCTGGGCAAAACCTGTTCGCCCTGATCGGCTCGCAAGACACCGCCGTGGCGCTGTCGGGCCAGCTCAAGACCACCGCCGTGGCACTGATGAAGATCGCCAACGACCTGCGCTGGATGAACTCCGGCCCACTGGCCGGCCTGGGCGAAATCGAGCGCAAGGCTTGCAGCCTGGCTCTTCGATCATGCCAGGCAAGGTCAACCCGGTGATCCCGGAGGCCACTGCCATGGTTGCCGCCCAGGTGATCGGTAACGACGCGACCATCGCTGTGGCTGGCCAGTCCGGCAACTTCGAGCTGAACGTGATGCTGCCGGTGATCGCCCGCAACCTGCTGGAGAGCATCGAGTTGATGGCCAACGTCAGCCGCTTGCTGGCCGACAAAGCCATCGCCAGCTTCAAGGTCAACGAGGACAAACTCAAGGAAGCCCTGGCACGCAACCCGATCCTGGTCACTGCGCTGAACCCGATCATCGGTTACCTCAAGGCCGCCGAAATCGCCAAGACCGCCTACAAGCAAGGCCGCCCGATCATCGATGTGGCGCTGGAGCACACCGACTTGTCGCGTGACCAACTGCAAGCACTGCTGGACCCGGAAAAACTCACCGCCGGCGGTATCTGACCCTGCGTCACCGCCTAGGAGACACGCCATGCAGCACTGGAAACGCACCACGGAAACCGCCAACCGCCTGTTCGAACAAGGCGAGCTGGTAGACGCCCGGGAACACTACCTGCAAGCCCTGGCGCTGGCCCAGGTGCTGTTCGAGCGCTGGCATGACGTCGACGAAGCGGTGGCCGCATTCGTTATCGCCCACCACAACCTGGCCGACCTGCACCTGCGCCTGAATCAGCCGCACGAGAGCGCCGACTACCTGTGCGCCGCCCATCAGCGGCTGCTACAGGCCAGCCAGGAGGCACGTTTGCCCCAGGCGCTGCGTGACGCAGCCCTGCGCCACAGTGGGCGAACCTACACAGAACTGCTGAGTTTCATTGCCGAGTACGGCCAGTACCCACGTACCGAGCGCCTGCTCAACCGCCACAATGTCGGGGCCAGCGAACTCGCTGCCCAGCCGGACGTGGTATCCAGAACCCATGCCTACGGAATTCACTGACATGCCCCATACCTTGCCTGCTTTGCCTTACGCCTACGATGCGCTGGAGCCGCACATCGACGCCCAGACCATGGAGATCCACCACAGCAAGCACCATCAGACCTACGTCAATGGCCTCAATGCTGCCATCGAAGGCACCGAGTGGGCCGAATGGCCGGTGGAAAAACTGGTCGGTGCGGTCAAGCAACTGCCGGAAAACCTGCGTGGCGCGGTAACCAACCATGGCGGTGGCCACGCCAACCACAGCCTGTTCTGGACCGTGATGTCGCCGCAGGGCGGCGGTGAGCCACAGGGCCAGCTGGTGCAGGCCATCTCGTCGCAACTGGGTGGTTTCGAGGCCTTCAAGGACGCCTTCACCAAAGCGGCGCTGACGCGTTTTGGCAGCGGCTGGGCCTGGCTCAGTGTGACGCCGCAGAAAACCCTGGTGGTAGAAAGCAGCGGTAACCAGGACAGCCCGCTGATGCATGGCAATACGCCGATCCTCGGCCTGGACGTGTGGGAGCATGCCTACTACCTGAAGTACCAGAACCGTCGTCCGGAATACATCGGTGCTTTCTACAACGTCATTGACTGGGCGGAAGTGGAACGTCGTTACGTTGAAGCCCTGAAGTGAGTCGGACCGGTATGCGCTCTGAAGTGATGTCTGTCAGCAGTGTGCGCCTGTTTCGCCTGGCGCTTGGGACTTTGCTTTTGCTGGCGGGCACCGCGCTGTTGGTAGCGCGCGGCCTTGCCTGGCTGGACCTGGAACCACGCATGTTGCGCGCCCTGGAGGGCGGCGCATTGTGCGCACTGGGTACGGCGCTGGGGGCGGTACCGGTACTGGTCATTCGCAACATGCCGGTGGCACTGGCCGACACGCTGCTGGGTTTCGGTGCTGGTGTGATGCTGGCAGCCACCGCGTTTTCCTTGATCATTCCGGGGTTGGATGCGGCCCAGTCCATCGGCTTCAGCCCTTGGGGCGCGGGCGGCCTGATCAGTTTTGGCTTGTTGTTCGGCGCACTGTGCCTGTTTCTGGTTGACCTCAAGGTGTCTGGTGCCTCGCCAGAAGCGCTGGTCGGCACCGATAACCAACCGGTGATTGCTGCGCGTATCTGGTTGTTTGTCATCGCCATCATTGCGCACAACATCCCCGAAGGCATGGCCATCGGTGTGTCGGCCGGTGGTGGCATGCCCGACGCCGACAGCCTGGCCATGGGCATTGCCTTGCAGGATGTGCCGGAGGGGCTGGTGATTGCGCTGGTGCTGGCCGGGGCGGGCATGTCGCGCTTCAAGGCCTTCTTGATAGGTGCAGCGTCAGGCCTGGTCGAGCCGGTGGCTGCGGTGATCTGCGCCTGGCTGGTGAACATCGCTGAACTGCTGCTGCCGCTGGGCCTGGCCTGCGCGGCGGGGGCAATGCTGCTGGTGGTGACCCAGGAGATCATCCCGGAATCGCGCAGCAACGGCCATCACCGCCTGGCCAGCCTGGGGCTGTGCATTGGCTTTTGTCTGATGATGGTGATGGATACCGCGATGTCGTGAGCAAGTTTGGGTGCGCCTGCTCCTTGCTGGCGCCCTTCAGGTGATGATCACTTCAACTCGCCCTTCGCGACGGGAGCGGGGCGCTGGCTTGATCACAATCTGAATATCACGCCCCAGTCGCGCCAGGCAATCGATCATCTTGGTCTCACTGATGCCGCGAAACTTGCCTCGCATCATCTCGGATACCTTGGGTTGGGGTAACCCAAGTACCGCTGCGGCCTGCACCTGAGTGAGATGACGAGCCTTGATGATGCTGCAGATCTTGCTGGCAAGCTGTGCCTTTACCAGCATTTCATTGGCGTCGGCACTGTTGAGGTCGGCATAAACGTTCCCGCTGCCTGTTTCGATCTCAGTCATTTGTATCTCCTCTTGAGTGTGCCTCCGCCAGCTTCAGGCGAGACCTGATCAAGGCGATGTCGTGACTGGAAGTCTTGATGCCAGAGGTGGACTTCTTCTGGAAGCAATGCAGGACATAAACTGCCGAGCCAAAACTGACGGTGTAGACAGCCGGTAGGTGTTCCGGTTGTGGTCCTCCATGACTTCCAGTACACCCGCACCTGAGAATCCCTTGAGGCACTTGGTTTGCTGATGTTTGCCGCCTTCCTGCGCCAGGTGCAGCGCAAAGCCGAAGATGTCCTGTACATCCTCAGGAAGTGCCTGAAGGTCCTTCTTGCTGCTGCCGACCCAGTAAAGTGCCCTGATTCGTTTTAATGCATCCATTGCATGGCCTCAATTTATACCCATATAGGTATAATGGCAACCACGGCCGATTGCATCCTGATAATTGGCAGGAGATGTTGCGGGAGGGTTATTCGCCTTCGTCGAAGAAGTTGTTGATCAACTCGACCAGCGCATCCATGGCGTCGCTGTCCTGCTCGCCTTCGGTGTGCAGGTGCACCTGGGTGCCTTTGCCGGCTGCCAGCATCATGACCGCCATGATGCTCTTGCCATCCACCAGCTTGTCCGGCGCGCGGCCAACCCTTACCTGGCAGGGGAAGCGGCCCGCTACGCCGACGAACTTGGCCGCCGCCCGGGCATGCAGGCCCAGCTTGTTGATAATGGTTATTTCGCGGGCGGGCATCGTGGGGCGGATCCTTGGGCTAGAGGTCGCGGTGGCGGACCTGGACGTTTTTCAGGGATTGCTGCAGCAACTGGCCAAGGCGTTCGGTGATGTATACCGAGCGGTGGTGGCCGCCGGTGCAGCCGATGGCAATGGTAACGTAGGCGCGGTTGCTGGCGGCGAAGCGGGGTAGCCACTTGAGCAGGTAGCTGGAAATGTCGCTGAACATGTCTTCGACATCCGGCTGTGCAGCCAGGTAGTCGATTACCGGTTGGTCGAGGCCGGAGTGCTCGCGTAGCTCGGGCTTCCAGTAAGGGTTGGGCAGGCAACGCACATCGAACACCAGGTCTGCATCCACCGGCATGCCCCGCTTGAAACCGAATGACTCGACCAGGAACGCGGTGCCAGGCTCGGGTTGGTTGAGCAGGCGGAGCTTGATCGAATCACGTAGCTGATACAGATTCAGGTTGGTGGTGTCGATCTTCAGGTCGGCCAGGTCGGCGATCGGGCCCAGAAGCTCGCTCTCGACGCGGATCGCTTCGGCCAGCGAGCGGTTGGCATTGGTCAGCGGGTGGCGTCGGCGGGTTTCCGAGAAGCGCTTGAGCAGTATGTCTTCGTCGGCATCCAGGAACAGCACATCGCACTGGATGTTGCGCGCGCGCGCTTCTTCGAGCAGTTCGGGAAAGCGCGTCAGGTGGCTGGGCAGGTTACGTGCGTCGATCGAAACGGCAACCTTCGGCTGCAACAGTTCGGTGTTGATCAGCGCCTCTTCCGCCAGCTCCGGCAGCAGCCCGGCGGGCAGGTTGTCAATGCAGTAGAAGCCGTTGTCTTCCAGGACATCGAGGGCGGTGCTCTTGCCGGAGCCGGACCGGCCGCTGACAATGATCAGGCGCATGTTCAGTGCTCGTTCTGTACGTCCAGGACAACCTGGAACAGGGCCTCGTTACTGCTGGCGGCACGCAAGCGATCACGAACCTCCTTGCGATCGAGCATGCTGGCAATCTGGCGCAGCAGTTCCAGATGGGCATCGGTGGCAGCTTCGGGCACCAGAAGGACGAACAGCAGGTCCACCGGCGCGCCATCGATGGCGTCGTAATCGATTGGGGCTTCCAGGTGCAGCAGGGCACTGACCGGGGCGGAGCAGCCTTCAAGCCGGCAGTGCGGGATAGCGATGCCATTGCCGAAACCGGTCGAGCCGAGTTTTTCCCGGGCGACCAGTTTTTCGAAGACGTCTTGCATCTCCAGTTCTGGCACTTGTTCGGCGATGACGGTGGCGACCTTTTCCAGGGCGCGCTTCTTACTGCCGCCCGGCACGTTCACGAGGGAACGGCCGGGGGTCAGGATGGTTTCAAGTCGGATCATGGATGAGGGGGATCAGCGGGCAGCTGCACCTTGCAGCAGGCTTTGCTGTTTTTCCTTGTGTTTTTTCAGTTGGCGGTCGAGCTTGTCGGCCAAGGCGTCGATTGCTGCATACATGTCTTGGTCTTCGGCATTGGCAACCACTTCACCGCCAGGAATCTGCAGGGTCGCTTCGACCTTCTGCTGCAGCTTCTCGACTTTCATGATGACCTGCACGTTGGTGATCTTGTCGAAGTGACTTTCCACGCGGGCGAGCTTTTCAAGCACGTAATCGCGCAGTGGCTGGGTGACTTCTACATGCTGTCCACTGATATTGACTTGCATACAGCTTCTCCTTTGTTGCCCGTGCATAAAGAGGCAGGTCTTGCACCTGCCCCACAAACGCTGTGGCACATCTCAGGGGCTACATCAGTCGCTTGCGCTCGCTCGACGGTGCGATGCCGAGGGACTCGCGGTACTTGGCGACGGTGCGACGGGCTACCTGGATGCCTTGTGCCTCCAGTAAACCAGCGATCTTGCTGTCACTCAATGGCTTTTTCTGATTTTCCGCTGCAACCAGTTTCTTGATGATCGCGCGAATCGCCGTGGACGAGCATTCTCCGCCTTCAGAGGTGCTGACGTGGCTGGAGAAAAAGTATTTCAGTTCGTAGATGCCACGCGGGGTATGCATGTATTTTTGCGTGGTGACCCGAGAAATGGTCGACTCGTGCATCCCCACCGCTTCGGCGATGTCGTGCAGCACCAGCGGCTTCATTGCTTCGTCACCATGGTCGAGGAAACCGCGCTGGTGCTCGACGATCTGCGTGGCAACCTTCATCAGGGTTTCGTTGCGGCTTTGCAGGCTCTTGATGAACCAGCGCGCTTCCTGCAACTGGTTGCGCATGAAGGTGTTGTCGGCACTGGTATCGGCGCGGCGCACGAAGCCTGCGTACTGCGGGTTGACCCGCAGGCGCGGGATGGCTTCCTGGTTCAGCTCCACCAGCCAACGGTCGCTGTCCTTGCGCACGATGACGTCGGGCACCACGTACTCGGGCTCGCTGGACTCGATCTGCGAACCAGGCCGTGGGTTCAGGCTCTGTACCAGTTCGATGACCTGGCGCAGTTCGTCTTCCTTGATTTTCATGCGCCGCATCAGCTGGCTGTAGTCACGGCTGCCGAGCAGGTCGATGAAATCGGTGACCAGGCGCTTGGCTTCGGTCATCCACGGGGTATTGGCGGGCAGTTGGCGCAGTTGCAGCAGCAGGCACTCGCCAAGGTTGCGGGCGCCGACGCCAGCCGGTTCGAACTGCTGGATGCGGTGCAGCACCGCTTCGACCTCGTCCAGCTCGATGTCCAGCTCCGGGTCGAAGCCGGCGCAGATTTCCTCGAGGGTGTCTTCCAGGTAGCCCTGGCCGTTGATGCTGTCGATGAGGGTGACGGCGATCAGGCGGTCGGTGTCGGACATCGGCGCCAGGTTCAGTTGCCACAGCAGGTGGCTTTGCAGGCTTTCGCCGGCCGATGTGCGGGTGGTGAAGTCCCACTCGTCGTCATCGTTGCTCGGCAGGCTGCTGGCGCTGGTCTGGTAGATGTCTTCCCAGGCGGTATCGACCGGAAGCTCGTTGGGGATGCGCTCGCTCCACTCACCGTCTTCCAGGTTGTCGGCACTGACGGTGCTTTCCTGGAAGCTGTTGTCCTGGGCTTCGGCTGTCGGCTTGTTCTCGGCGTTATCCGCCATCGGGTCGCTGTTGTCGAAGTCCTCGCCGTCTTCCTGACGTTCGAGCATCGGGTTCGACTCCAGCGCTTCCTGGATTTCCTGTTGGAGGTCCAGGGTAGAAAGCTGGAGCAGGCGGATGGCCTGTTGCAACTGAGGTGTCATCGTCAGTTGCTGGCCCATTTTTAGGACGAGCGATGGTTTCATGGCTGGGGCTTAATACCTTGTTCGCCGGCGCGCATGCGCCATCCACTACACGAGGGCGCCGGGGCGCCGGATCAAGCAAGTTTTATGCCTTAAATTGTAGCGTTTGCCTAGAGTACCGTAACAACTTTACCCGCAGTTTCACGGCTATTTGCCAGTACTCCAGGCGCGTGCCAGGGTCAGAGCCGGAACTCGTGACCCAGGTAAACCTCTTTCACCAGGTCGTTGGCCAGGATCGTTTCGGCGTCGCCTTCGGCGATCAGCCGGCCATCATTGACGATATAGGCGGTTTCGCAGATATCCAGGGTCTCGCGCACGTTGTGGTCGGTAATCAGTACACCGATGCCCTTGGCCTTGAGGTGGTGGATGATCTGCTTGATGTCGCCGACCGAAATCGGGTCGACACCGGCGAATGGTTCGTCCAGCAGGATGAACTTGGGGGCGGTTGCCAGGGCGCGGGCAATCTCGACGCGGCGGCGTTCACCACCGGAGAGGCTCATGCCGAGGTTGTCGCGGATGTGGCTGATGTGGAACTCCTGCAGCAGGCTTTCCAGCTCTTTGCGGCGGCCGTCACGGTCGAGGTCCTTGCGGGTCTCGAGGATGGCCATGATGTTGTCGGCCACCGACAGCTTGCGGAAGATCGAGGCTTCCTGCGGCAGGTAGCCGATGCCAGCGCGGGCGCGGCCGTGCATGGGCTGGTGGCTGACATCGAGGTTGTCGATGAGCACGCGCCCCTGCTCGGCCTGGACCAGCCCGACGATCATGTAGAAACAGGTGGTCTTGCCGGCGCCGTTGGGGCCGAGCAGGCCGACGATCTGGCCACTGTCGATCGACAGGCTGACATCACGTACGACCTGTCGCCCCTTGTAGCTCTTGGCCAGATGCTGGGCTTTGAGGGTTGCCATTTACTCGGCCTTCTTCTTGGGCTGGATCACCATGTCGATACGCTGACGCGGTGTAGTCACGTTGCCACCACGACCGGCGGTCGCCACCTGGGTTTGGGTGTTGTAGACGATCTTCTCGCCTTCGGTGGTGTTGCCTTCATTCTCGACCTTGGCGCGGTCGGTGAGGATCACCAGGTCTTTCAGCGCCTGATACTGGATGGTCACGCCCCAGCCTTTCATCTTGTCTGGCTTGGCCGCGCTCTGCTGCTGCTCGAAGTAGGCCAGGTTGCCCACCGAGGTCACCACATCGATGTCGCCGGAAGCGGAGCGGGTGATGGTCACGGTGTTGCCTTTGATCATCATCGAGCCTTGGGTAATGACCACGTCGCCGGTGTAGGTGGCTACGCCTTGCTTGTCATCCAGGTGGGCCTGGTCAGCCTGGATGCGGATCGGCTGATCACGGTCATTCGGCAGTGCGAAGGCGCTCGCGCTTCCCAGTGCTGCGCTCAGGCTGAGCAAAAGGGGGAGGGTTTTAACGAGCCTCATACTGTCCTCTTACGTTAGAGAGCAGGTCCATCCTGCTTTCTTTCAAATACGCTTTCATTCCTTTGCCCGTAGTTGTGCCACCGGCGCCGTCGATTCTAACGGCTTGCTCGGTCTGCGCATATTGCTTCTGCGGGAACACGGTCATGCGTGAGCTGGTAATGATGGTTTCACGCTGCTTTTCGTCGGTGCGCGCAATCCGGACCTTGTCGATCAGTTCGACCTCGGTGCCGTCCGGGTTGACCTCGGCGCGGACGCTCTGCACGTGCCACGGGTATTCGGTGCCGCGGTACATGTGCAGGTCTGGCGTGGTCAGCAACGTGATTTCGCTGGCCTTCAGGTGCTCGACCTTGTCGGCAGTCATTTCGTACTGCAGCTTGCCATCAGGCAAAAACTGCAGGCTGTGGGCGTTGATCGCATAGTAGTCGATGGCGCTTTCGTCGACCTGGGCCACCGGCTTGTCGAGGAAGCTTTCCGGGCTGACATTCCAGTAGCCGACCGCCGCCAGCAGGGCGGCGATCACTGCTAGCAGCGCAATATTGCGGGCTTTTTTGCTGAACATGGGCAGCCTTACAGGTAGTTGGCGTTGGCAGCGTCCAGGGTGCCCTGGGCCTGCATGATCAGTTCGCAAAATTCACGGGCTGCGCCTTCGCCGCCGCGCGCCTGGGTCACGCCGTGGGCGTGCTGGCGAACAAACGGTGCAGCGTTGGCCACGGCCATGCCCAATGCTACCCGGCGAATGACTGGCAAGTCGGGCAGGTCATCGCCCAGGTAGGCCACTTGATCATAGCTTAGGCCCAGTTCGGCGAGCAGGCCGTCAAGCACGACCAATTTGTCCTCGCGGCCCTGGTACAGGTGCGGGATACCGAGGTTTTTCGCCCGGCGCTCGACCACGGGGGTTTTGCGCCCGCTGATGATTGCGGTGGTCACGCCCGAGGCCATGAGCATCTTGATGCCCTGGCCGTCGAGGGTGTTGAAGGTCTTGAACTCGCTGCCGTCTTCGAGGAAGTACAGGCGCCCGTCGGTGAGCACGCCGTCTACATCGAACACGGCCAGCTTGATGGATTTGCCACGTTGCATGAGGTTCTGGTTCATTCCATCGCTCCTTACATTACACCGGCGCGCAGCAGGTCGTGCATGTTCAGTGCGCCGGTCGGGCGGTCCTCGCGGTCCACCACCACCAGCGCGCCGATCTTGTGGTCTTCCATGATCTTCAGGGCTTCGGCAGCGAGCATTTCGGCGCGGGCAGTCTTGCCGTGCACGGTCATCACCTGGTCGATCAGGGTGGTGTGTACGTCGATGTTGCGGTCGAGGCTGCGGCGCAGGTCGCCGTCGGTGAAGATCCCGGCCAGCGTGCCGTCGGCTTCGACGATCACGGTCATGCCCAGGCCCTTGCGGGACATTTCAAGCAACGCATCCTTTAGCAGGGTGCCGCGGGCTACCTGTGGCAGCTCGTCGCCGCTGTGCATCACGTTTTCGACCTTGAGCAACAGGCGGCGGCCCAGTGCACCACCCGGGTGCGAGAAGGCAAAGTCTTCGGCGGTGAAACCGCGGGCTTCGAGCAGGGCGATGGCCAGGCAGTCGCCCAGCACCAGCGATGCCGTGGTGGAGGAGGTGGGTGCCAGGTTCAGTGGGCAGGCCTCTTGCTCGACGCGGGCGTCGAGGTTGACCTCGGCGGCCTGGGCCAGGGGCGAGTCCGGGTTGCCGGTCAGGCTGACCAGCTTGATGCCCAGGCGCTTGATCAGGGGCAGCAGGGTGACGATTTCGGCGGTGCTGCCGGAATTCGACAGGGCAAGGATGACATCATCGCGGGTGATCATGCCCATGTCGCCATGGCTGGCTTCGGCCGGGTGCACGAAAAATGCCGGCGTACCGGTGCTGGCCAGGGTGGCGGCGATCTTGTTGCCGATATGCCCGGATTTGCCCATGCCGACCACGACCACTCGGCCCTTGCTGGCCAGGATCAGTTCGCAGGCTTTGACGAAATTGTCGTCAATGCGCGCCAGCAGGGCCTCTACGGCCTCGAGTTCCAGGCGCAGGGTGCGTTGGGCGGATTGGATCAGCTCGCTGGATTGGCTCATGTCGAGAAAGCAATGCCTGATGAAAAGGCGGCGATTATACGCGCAATGACGAAAACCCTCACCCCTTCGATTGCTGTAGCTAATGTCATCAAAGCCTGTCACAGGGCTGAACGACTGCTTGCCTGGCCTTGGGGCGGCGCCGTCAGCGGTGCTATAGTTCGCCGCTATTCAGCCTGCCAGGGGCGCTTGTGCCTTCCTGATGGAGGCTGGCGTCCACTAGGACGAGGCTGCACTAGCAAGGAGTCTAGATGAGTGTGGATAGCGCCTACGCGGTCGAGTTGAAGGGGGTTACCTTCAAACGCGGTTCGCGCAGCATTTTCAGCAACGTCGACATCCGCATCCCGCGCGGCAAGGTCACCGGCATCATGGGGCCATCGGGGTGCGGCAAGACTACGTTGCTCCGCCTGATGGGTGCGCAACTGCGCCCGTCCAGCGGTGAGGTATGGGTTGCCGGCCAGAACCTGCCGACGCTGTCGCGCAGCGACCTGTTCGACGCCCGCAAGCAGATGGGGGTGCTGTTCCAGAGCGGTGCGCTGTTCACCGACCTCGATGTGTTCGAGAACGTCGCGTTCCCGCTGCGCGTGCACACCCAGCTGTCGGACGAAATGATCCGCGATATCGTGCTGATGAAGCTGCAGGCCGTGGGCCTTCGCGGTGCCATCGACCTGATGCCTGACGAGTTGTCCGGTGGCATGAAGCGCCGTGTGGCGCTGGCCCGTGCAATTGCCCTGGACCCGCAGATCCTCATGTACGACGAACCGTTCGTCGGCCAGGACCCGATCGCCATGGGTGTGCTGGTGCGCCTGATCCGCCTGCTCAACGATGCCTTGGGCATTACCAGCATCGTCGTCTCCCACGACCTGGCAGAAACCGCCAGCATCGCTGACTACATCTACGTGGTAGGCGACGGCCAGGTGCTGGGGCAGGGGACGCCCGACGAGCTGATGGGCTCCGACAACCCACGGATTCGCCAGTTCATGAAGGGCGACCCGGACGGCCCGGTACCCTTCCACTTTCCTGCGCCTGACTATCGCGCCGACCTGCTGGGAGCGCGTTGATGCGCAGAAAATCCTTACTCGAACGTGTCCGCCTGCTGGGCCGTTCGGCAATCGACGTGCTGGCAGTACTGGGGCGCTCCTGCCTGTTCCTGTTCCATGCGCTGGTTGGCCGTGGCGGCATTGGCGGCGGCTTCCAGCTGCTGACCAAGCAACTGTACTCGGTAGGCGTGCTGTCGCTGGCGATCGTTGTCGTGTCCGGTGTGTTCATCGGCATGGTGCTGGCGCTGCAGGGCTATAGCATCCTGACCAAATACGGCTCGGAGCAGGCGGTGGGGCAGATGGTCGCCCTGACCCTGCTGCGCGAGCTCGGCCCGGTGGTAACGGCGTTGCTGTTCGCCGGCCGTGCAGGTTCCGCGCTAACCGCCGAAATCGGCAACATGAAGTCCACCGAGCAGCTGTCGAGCCTGGAGATGATCGGCGTCGACCCGCTCAAGTACATCGTCGCGCCACGCCTGTGGGCCGGTTTCATCTCGCTGCCGCTGCTGGCGCTGATCTTCAGCGTGGTCGGCATCTGGGGTGGCTCGTGGGTGGCCGTGGACTGGCTGGGCGTCTACGAAGGCTCGTTCTGGGCCAACATGCAGAACAGTGTTTCTTTCACTGACGACGTGCTCAACGGGCTGGTCAAGAGCCTGGTGTTCGCCTTCGTCACAACCTGGATCGCCGTATTCCAGGGGTACGACTGTGAGCCCACCTCAGAAGGGATCAGCCGTGCCACCACCAAGACCGTGGTCTATGCCTCGTTGGCAGTGCTGGGTCTGGACTTTATTCTGACCGCCTTGATGTTTGGAGATTTCTGATGCAAAACCGCACCCTGGAAATCGGTGTCGGCCTGTTCCTCCTGGCCGGGGTCCTGGCGTTGCTGCTGCTGGCCCTGCGTGTCAGCGGGCTGTCGGCCAGCCCGAGCAGCGATACCTATAAAGTTTATGCCTACTTCGACAATATCGCCGGTTTGACGGTCAGAGCTAAAGTGACCATGGCCGGTGTAACCATCGGCAAGGTCACCGCCATCGATCTGGACCGTGATTCCTACACCGGTCGGGTGACGTTGCAGCTGGACAAGTCGGTGGACAACCTGCCGACCGACTCCACTGCCTCGATCCTGACCGCCGGTTTGCTTGGCGAGAAGTACATTGGCATCAGCGTGGGCGGTGAAGACCAGGTGCTCAAGGACGGCGCGACCATCCACGACACCCAGTCGGCGCTGGTGCTGGAAGATCTGATTGGCAAGTTCCTGCTCAACTCCGTTGGCAAGGAACCGAAAGAAGCGCAACCGGCTAATTAAGGAGTATCCATGATTTCGATCCTGCGACGTGGCCTGCTGGTCCTGCTGGCGGCCTTCCCCCTGCTGGTCGTGGCCGCGCAGACGCCCCACGATGTGATTCAGGGCACCACCACCGAACTGTTGGGCGACCTCAAGGCCAACAAGGAACAGTACAAGTCCAACCCGGGTGCCTTCTACGATGCGCTTAACCGTATCCTCGGTCCGGTGGTGGACGCCGACGGCATTTCTCGCAGCATCATGACCGTCAAGTACTCGCGCAAGGCCACGCCTGAGCAGATGCAGCGCTTCCAGGAAAACTTCAAGCGCAGCCTGATGCAGTTCTATGGCAACGCGCTGCTCGAATACAACAACCAGGGTATCGTCGTCGACCCGGCCAAGGCTGATGATGGCAAGCGCGCCAGTGTCGGCATGAAGGTCACCGGCAACAACGGTGCCGTTTACCCGGTGCAGTACACGATGGAGAACATCGGTGGCGAGTGGAAGGTGCGTAACGTCATCGTCAACGGTATCAACATCGGCAAGCTGTTCCGTGACCAGTTCGCCGATGCCATGCAGCGCAACGGCAACGACCTGGACAAGACCATCGACGGCTGGGCCGGCGAAGTGGCCAAGGCCAAGCAAGCCGCTGACAGCTCGCCTGACAAGGAAGTGAAATGAGTGATGCCGGTGTGAGCATGGCCGAACCAGGCGTGCTGCGCCTGGCTGGCGTGCTGGATTACCGCAGCGGCCCGGCCTTGCGCAAGCAAGGCAAGGCGCTGATCGAGGGTTCACGCGAGACACGCCTGGTGCTTGATTGCTCGGCTGTCGAGAAATCGTCGAGTGTGGGCCTGTCGTTATTGCTGGCGTACATTCGCGATGGCCAGGCCACCGGCAAGGCGTGCGAGGTACGTGGCATGCCCGACGACATGCGGGAAATTGCCGAGGTCTATGACCTTGATGAAGTGCTGGCAACCTGATGGCCCGGCACGGATGATGGCCCCTCGGTCAGCGAAGCCCTCGTTGGGCTTCGCAGGCGAGGGGCTTTTTTGTATGATGGCCGACCCGTGCGCATCGGGCGCCGATTGAGGTTGAGCATGCAGGCCGTAGAAGTTAAAAGCTTCCTTGAAGAGAAATTGCCCGGTTCCCGGGTCGAAGTTGAAGGCGAAGGCTGCAACTTCCAGTTGAACGTGATCAGCGACGAGTTGGCTGGCCTGAGCCCGGTCAAGCGCCAGCAGGCGATCTATGCTCACCTGAACCCGTGGATCGCCAATGGCAGCATCCATGCGGTAACCATGAAATTTTTCAGCAGCGCAGCCTGGGCTGAGCGCACCTGAGCCAACTTGGCGGCGAGACTCCAATGGACAAACTGATTATTACTGGCGGCGCTCGCCTTGACGGCGAGATCCGCATTTCGGGCGCGAAGAACGCGGCCCTGCCGATTCTGGCGGCGACCCTGCTGGCCGATGGCCCGGTCACCGTGGGCAACCTGCCACACCTGCACGACATCACCACCATGATCGAGCTGTTCGGCCGCATGGGCATCGAGCCTGTGATCGACGAAAAGCTGTCGGTGGAGATCGACCCACGCACCATCAAGACCCTGGTCGCGCCTTACGAGCTGGTCAAGACCATGCGTGCCTCGATCCTGGTACTGGGCCCGATGGTTGCCCGTTTCGGCGAAGCCGAAGTGGCCCTGCCTGGCGGTTGCGCCATTGGTTCGCGCCCGGTCGATCTGCACATTCGTGGCCTCGAGGCCATGGGTGCGAAGATCGAAGTAGAAGGTGGCTACATCAAGGCCAAGGCACCTGAAGGTGGCCTGCGCGGCGCGCACTTCTTCTTCGACACCGTCAGCGTCACCGGTACCGAGAACATCATGATGGCCGCTGCCCTGGCCAAGGGCCGCAGCGTGTTGCAGAACGCCGCGCGCGAGCCTGAAGTGGTCGACCTGGCCAACTTCATCAATGCCATGGGCGGCAATGTGCAGGGCGCCGGTACCGACACCATCACCATTGATGGCGTCGAGCGCCTGCACTCTGCCACCTACCGCGTGATGCCGGACCGCATCGAGACCGGTACCTACCTGGTCGCTGCTGCCGTGACCGGTGGCCGCGTCAAGGTCAAGGACACCGACCCGACCATCCTTGAAGCCGTACTGGAAAAACTCAAGGAAGCCGGTGCTGACATCAACGTCGGCGAAGACTGGATCGAGCTGGACATGCACGGCAAGCGGCCGAAAGCCGTCAACCTGCGTACCGCCCCGTACCCGGCGTTCCCGACCGACATGCAGGCGCAGTTCATTTCGCTGAACGCCATTGCCGAAGGCACTGGCGCGGTGATCGAGACCATCTTCGAAAACCGCTTCATGCACGTTTACGAAATGCACCGCATGGGCGCGCAGATCCAGGTCGAAGGCAACACTGCCATCGTCACTGGCGTCAAGTCGCTCAAAGGTGCACCGGTCATGGCCACCGACCTGCGTGCTTCCGCCAGCCTGGTGCTGTCGGCGCTGGTTGCCGAAGGCGATACCCTGATCGACCGCATCTACCACATCGACCGTGGTTACGAGTGCATCGAAGAGAAACTGCAGATGCTCGGCGCGAAAATCCGCCGCGTACCGGGTTAGTAGCCCGCTGGTGCAAGGATGCACCTTTCGAATTGAATGCGGCCAGGTCGATGACCTGGCCGGCAGTAGCCGCTTAAGGACCGACGTTCCAATGTTGACCATCGCGCTTTCCAAAGGCCGTATTCTCGACGATACCCTGCCACTGCTGGCCGAGGCCGGCATCGTGCCGACCGAGAACCCGGACAAGAGCCGCAAACTGATCATCCCCACCACGCAGGACGATGTGCGCCTGCTGATCGTGCGTGCCACCGACGTGCCGACCTATGTCGAGCATGGTGCCGCCGACCTGGGTGTGGCCGGCAAGGACGTGCTGATGGAGTACGGCGGCCAGGGCATGTACGAACCCCTGGACCTGCAGATTGCCCAGTGCAAGCTGATGACTGCTGGCGTGGTTGGCGCACCCGAGCCCAAGGGCCGCCTGCGTGTTGCCACCAAGTTCGTCAACGTAGCCAAGCGCTACTATGCCGAACAGGGCCGCCAGGTGGACATCATCAAGCTGTACGGTTCGATGGAACTGGCACCGCTGATCAACCTCGCCGACAAGATCATTGACGTGGTCGACACCGGCAATACCCTGCGTGCCAACGGCCTGGAGCCCCAGGACCTGATTGCCACGATCGGCTCGCGCCTGGTGGTCAACAAGGCCTCCATGAAAATGCAACATGCCCGTATCCAGAGCCTGATCGACACGCTTCGTCAGGCGGTCGAATCCCGACACCGCGGTTGACTCCTGCGCGCGACCTTCGCTGTCGCGCCCGTCTATCCGCGTCATAGCCACTTTTCTCGGGTGCCCGCGCGGATGGACTGGTAGCCTAGGGCGCCTGAGCATTCGCTAATAATCGAGGCCCTCGCCATGACCGTGTCCACTGCAATTGCCCGTCTCAACGCTGCTGACCCGGATTTCGCCCGACATCTGGATCATCTGCTGAGCTGGGAAAGTGTGTCCGATGACGCGGTCAACCAGCGCGTGCTCGACATCATCAAGGGCGTGCGCGAGCGCGGCGATGCGGCACTGGTGGAATTCACCCAGCGTTTCGACGGCGTTGCCGCTAACTGCATCGATGACCTGATCCTTGGCCGCGAGCGCCTGGAACTGGCCCTGACCCGCATTACCCCGGCCCAGCGCGAAGCCCTGGAAAAGGCCGCCAACCGTGTGCGCATGTACCACGAACGGCAGAAGCAGGACTCTTGGCAGTACACCGAGGCCGACGGCACCGTGCTGGGCCAGAAGGTCACCCCGCTGGACCGTGCTGGCCTGTATGTGCCGGGTGGCAAGGCGTCATACCCGTCGTCGGTACTGATGAACGCCATTCCGGCCAAGGTTGCCGGCGTGGCCGAAGTGGTGATGGTGGTACCGACCCCGCGTGGTGAGGTCAACGAACTGGTGCTGGCCGCCGCCTGCATCGCCGGTGTCGACCGCGTGTTCACCGTCGGTGGTGCCCAGGCTGTCGCTGCACTGGCCTATGGCACCGAAAGCGTGCCGCAGGTGGACAAGATCGTCGGCCCGGGCAACATCTACGTGGCCACCGCCAAGCGCCACGTGTTCGGCCAGGTAGGCATCGACATGATCGCCGGCCCGTCGGAAATCCTCGTGGTATGCGACGGCCAGACCGACCCGGACTGGATCGCCATGGACCTGTTCTCCCAGGCCGAGCACGACGAAGACGCCCAGGCCATCCTGGTCAGCCCGGATGCCGCGTTCCTCGACCGCGTTGCCGCCAGCATCGACAAGCTGATGCCGACCATGGAGCGTGCCGAGATCATCGAGAAGTCGATCAATGGCCGTGGTGCGCTGATCCAGGTGCGTGACATGCAGCAGGCCATGGATGTGGCCAACCGCATCGCACCGGAGCACCTGGAGCTGTCGGTGGCCGACCCGCAAGCCTGGCTGCCGCACATTCGCCACGCTGGCGCGATTTTCATGGGCCGTCACACCAGCGAAGCGCTGGGCGATTACTGCGCGGGCCCCAACCACGTGCTGCCGACCTCCGGCACCGCGCGTTTCTCTTCGCCGCTGGGGGTGTATGACTTCCAGAAGCGTTCGTC
This sequence comes from Pseudomonas sp. MM223, assembly GCA_947090765.1. NCBI lineage: Bacteria > Pseudomonadati > Pseudomonadota > Gammaproteobacteria > Pseudomonadales > Pseudomonadaceae > Pseudomonas > Pseudomonas sp. MM223. The sequence continues at coordinate 1,271,486 of OX352322.1, forward strand.
GATCATCTTCTGCTCCGAGCAGGGTGCGTCAGAGCTGGGCCACACTGCTTCGGTCCTGGCCCGTGGCGAGTCGCTGACCGCCCACGCCCGTAGCGCTGAATACCGTATCCTGACCCAAGAGAAGGGGAACTGAGCATGAGTCGATTCTGGAGCCCCTTCGTCAAGGACCTTGTGCCTTACGTACCGGGCGAACAACCCAAGCTGGCCCGTCTGGTCAAGCTCAACACCAACGAAAACCCCTATGGCCCGTCGCCCAAGGCGCTGGAGGCCATGCGTGGCGAGCTGAACGACAACCTGCGCCTGTACCCGGACCCGAACGGCGACCGACTTAAGCAGGCGGTGGCCGAGTATTACGGCGTAACCCCGGGGCAAGTGTTCGTTGGCAATGGCTCGGACGAGGTGCTGGCGCACATCTTCCACGGCCTGTTCCAGCACGATGCACCGCTGCTGTTCCCGGACATCAGCTACAGCTTCTACCCGGTCTATTGCGGCCTGTACGGTATTGCCTTCGAGCAGGTGGCGCTGGATGAGCAGTTCCAGATTCGCATCGAGGACTACAAAAAGCCCAACGCCGGCATCATCTTCCCCAACCCCAACGCGCCGACCGGTTGCCTGATGCCGTTGCAGGCGGTGGAGCAGTTGCTGCAGGCCAACCGTGACTCGGTGGTGGTGGTCGACGAGGCCTACATCGATTTCGGTGGCGAGACGGCCATCAGCCTGGTGGACCGCTACGACAACCTGCTGGTTACCCAGACCCTGTCGAAGTCGCGCTCCCTGGCTGGCCTGCGGGTTGGCCTGGCGGTTGGGCACCCGGACTTGATCGAGGCGCTGGAGCGAATCAAGAACAGCTTCAACTCCTACCCGTTGGACCGTGCGGCGATCGTTGGCGCGGCGGTGGCGTTCGAAGACCGCGAGTACTTCGAGCAAACCTGCCGAAAGGTGATCGACAGCCGCGAGGTGTTGGTCGGGCAGCTTGAGGCCAAAGGCTTCGAGGTACTGCCCTCGGCCGCCAACTTCATCTTCGCTCGCCATCCGCAGCAGGATGCTGGCGAGTTGGCTGCACGTCTGCGTGAGCAAGGCGTGATCGTGCGTCATTTCAAGCAGCCGCGTATTGCCCAGTTCTTGCGTATTACCATTGGCACGCCAGAGATGAACCAGGCGTTGCTTGACGCGTTGAACTGATTGCATCACCACTCAGGTTTACGCATCACCCTGTAGGAGCAGCCTTGTGCTGCGAAGAGGCCGGTAAGGCAAAAGACTATCTTTCGCTGCCATGGCCTCTTCGCAGCACAAGGCTGCTCCTACAGTGATTTTGTTAGCCTTGAAATCGATGCAGGGCTGCTCCAGCACGGCTCAATAGCTGCTCTCTTCAATGACAACCGCCTTGCCAGCCGGCTGGTTGCGCACCGCCGCCGGGGTGCCATCAAGCACCAGCACATAATCGTTCTGCTTCTCCATCCCCTCCGGATCAGTCCACTGCTCGTCTCTGGCCGCAACCTGGGCAACCAAATGCCCGTTCTTGATAATCGTCAGATAGCCATTGGCGTTGCTGTCCCAGCGCAGCCGCCCCTTATTCTCATCGGCCCGCGCCTTGCGTACGCCGGTGGCGCCCAGTAGAGGCGTGCCGTCCAGCAGCCAATCCGGCTGCAGCTTGAGGCCCATGTGGCGCAGTACCGTGGGCGCTATCGAAGTCTGGGCGGGTAGCCCGTACAGGTTGTTGGGCCCAGGCAGTTCCGCCGGAACGCTCAGTTGGGTCAGTTCCTGATTCAACGGCTTGTTGCTGGCAATGAAGATGCTCCTTTCCTGCTCCGAGTCGCTGCCATGGCCTTTCCCCCAATAGTCCCGGCCGTGATCTGTGCTGACGATTACCAGCCAGTCTTCCTGCGGGAACATACGGCGTCGCTGATCTACCTTGTCCAATAACCGCCCGATCTCGCTATCGGCCTTGCGCAATGCCTGCTCATAGCGCTCGCCGAAACCGTTGTCATGGCCGACCTGATCCGGTTCGTCCAGTTGAATGAAGGTGAAGTCGGCGGGTGTGTTGCCCAGGACCTGCAACGTTCGCTCGATCACCTGTTCATCCGGCAAGCCACTTTCGCGAACGTCGGCGCCATGGGCGTCCTCCAGCAGAAATACCGTGTTGATGGGAGACCAGTTGACGATGCTGGAGAGGTAGGCATTGGGGAAGGCCTGGCGTAGCCGATTGAACAGGCTTGGAAACGCCGGGTTTACGCGCTGTGAGTCGGCGTCCGAGGTAACGCCATGCTTGTTGCTCCACACGCCGGTCAGCAAGGTGACCCAGCCGGGGCCGCTCAAGGTGAGTTGCTCGCTGGATTTGCCATTGGTGCCCCCAGCGTAAGCCTTGCCGTAGTACAGCCGTTGTTTCAGGTTGGTGGCGTCGCCCAACTGCAGGTATTGCTCCAACTGCACACCGTCGAGCCCGATGAACAAGGCTTTGGGGCGGCTCGGGTTTTTGGCCGGATCGCAACCCGGCAGCATGGCCAGAAACAGCAGTAACAGCAGGCTTGCTAGTCGCATGTGAGTACGTCCTTGAAAGTACGTCACGAGCGTTGCAACAAAGGGTTTTGTTCACAACTGGCAGAATTACCAGGTGGTTTACGGGATTGCCTGGCATCCAGTAAGCTGTGCGAATTCATCGGATGATTGGTTGAGTTGAATGAGTACCGAGTTGACCAAGCGTTCCCTGGTCGAACTGGCCGTGGAGCGCATGCGCGAGCGCATCGAGATGGGCGACTGGCAAGTTGGCCAGCGCTTGCCCACCGAGCCGGAGCTGGCCCTTCAGCTGGGCATCAGCCGCAACACCGTGCGCGAGGCCATGCGCGTACTTGCATTCAGTGGCCTGGTGGAAATTCGCCAGGGCGACGGCAGCTACCTGCGCACGGCCCACGACCCGCTACAGGCGGTGCAGGCCATGTCCCGTTGCACACCCGAGCAGGCCCGCGAAACCCGCCACATCCTCGAAGCCGAGGCCATCGGCCTGGCAGCGTTGCGCCGTACCGATGCCGACCTGCAAGCGCTGCGGGATGCCCTGGCCGGTAGTGCCGGGCACTTTCACGGGAATGTCGATGCCTATGTGGCGTGTGACCTGGTGTTTCACCAGCGGCTGGTCGATGCCGCCCACAACCCGGCATTGAGCGAGCTGTACCGGTACTTTTCCGGTGTGGTGGCTGCCGCCCTGCAGCACAACATGGCAACCGTGCCTCGGTGCCAGGCCACGTTCGATCTGCATGGGCAGATCCTCGACGCCATCGAACAACGTGATGCGGAGCGGGCCAAGCGCCTGAGCCGTACCCTCATCGAATCCTGACACCGAGAAGGCCATGGCTGAATCCATCACCCGCAATACTCCGCCGCACGAGCGGGACCTCGATGAACTGCTGATCGACGCAGAAGCTGACGACGAGCAGGTTCAGCAACAGCCTGTGGTGTTGCGGCGGCCCTGGCTGTTGCTGCTTGGCCTGGTGCTGGTGGCATTGAACCTGCGCCCGGCGCTGTCGAGCATGGCGCCGGTGTTGGGGCAGGTTTCCGAGGGCCTGGGGTTGAATGCCTCGCAAGCCGGCTTGCTGACCACCTTGCCGGTGCTTTGCCTTGGCCTGTTTGCCCCCTTGGCGCCGGTGCTGGCGCGGCGCTTTGGCAGCGAGCGGGTAATCCTGGGCATCCTCGTCACCCTGGCGCTGGGCATCGTGGTGCGAAGCACCTTTGGGGCCACTGGGGTGTTCGTTGGCAGCCTGATGGCGGGGGCCAGCATCGGCATTATCGGCGTGCTGTTACCAGGTATCGTCAAGCGCGACTTCCCGCAGCACGCTGGCACGTTGACGGGTGTTTACACCATGGCGTTGTGCTTGGGCGCGGCGGTGGCAGCAGGGGCTACTGTTCCTTTGGCCCAGCATTTCGAGGGCAGCTGGGCAGTGGGGCTGGGCTTCTGGATGCTGCCGGCGTTGCTGGCCATGCTGGTGTGGCTGCCGCAGGCCCGGCAGGGGCATGGCCTGCACAAGGTGGCCTATCGCGTGCGTGGCCTTTGGCGTGACCCGCTGGCCTGGCAGGTGACCCTTTACATGGGCCTGCAGTCATCGCTGGCGTACATCGTGTTCGGCTGGTTGCCATCGATCCTCATCGGCCGCGGCCTGAGCCCGACCGAGGCGGGCCTGGTGTTGTCGGGGTCGGTGATCGTGCAACTGGTCAGCTCGCTGAGTGCACCCTGGCTGGCCACCCGCGGCAAGGACCAGCGGCTGGCGATCGTGCTGGTCATGCTGATCACCTTGGCTGGCCTGTTCGGTTGCCTGTATGCACCGGTGTCCGGGCTGTGGGGCTGGGCCGTGGTGCTGGGCCTGGGGCAGGGTGGAACCTTTGCCTTGGCGCTGACCTTGATCGTGCTGCGCTCGAAAGATGCCCATGTGGCGGCGAACCTGTCGAGCATGGCCCAGGGGGTAGGTTATACCCTGGCGTCGATGGGGCCGTTTGCGGTGGGCCTGGTCCACGACATGACCGGCGGCTGGGCAGCAGTGGGGTGGATCTTTGCTGTGCTGGGGGTAGGTGCAATCGTGTTCGGGCTGGGTGCCGGGCGGGCGTTGCATGTGCAGGTCACCAGCGAAAAAGTCTAAAGCTGCTTTCGGCAACACTGGCCCTATCGCCGGCAAGCCAGCTCCCACAGGAATCTCATCGCTCCGAAGATTGTGGTTTCCTTGTGGGAGCTGGCTTGCCGGCGATAGGGCCGGCACTGGCGTAAGCCACCGGGGCAGATTATCGTGCTGCTTTCGACCCCAGGACGGACCTGCCCCATGAGTGACGCCAACCGCGACCTGATCACCCGCTTCTACCAGGCCTTCCAGCGCCTGGACGCCGAGGCCATGGTGGCCTGCTACAGCGACGATATCGTTTTCAGCGACCCGGTTTTCGGCACCCTTCGCGGCAAGGATGCGGGCGATATGTGGCGGATGCTCACTACCCGCGCCAAAAACTTCACCCTGACGTTCGACAGCGTCCGCGCCGACGAGCGCAGTGGCGGCGCGCATTGGGTGGCTACCTACCTGTTCAGCCAGACCGGACGTATTGTGGTCAACGACATCCAGGCCCGCTTTGTCATTCGCGATGGGCTGATCTGCCAGCATGACGACACCTTCGACCTGTGGCGCTGGTCGCGGCAAGCCCTGGGTGTACCGGGTATGTTGCTGGGCTGGTCGCCGCTGGTGCAGAACAAGGTACGCCTGCAGGCATTCAAGGGGTTGCGCGCATTCCAGCAGGCCCAGGGTGAGTGATGTCGTTGAAACGGTTGTTGGCAAACCCTGGTATGTCTACCTGGTAAGGGCTGCCAACGGCTCGCTGTACTGCGGCGTCAGTGATGACCCTCAACGCCGGTTTACCGCGCATCAGAAAGGGCAGGGCGCGCGTTACTTCAAGACCAGCCCGGCGCAGGCGCTGGTGTATGTGGAGCAATGGCCGGACAAAGGCGAGGCATTGCGCCAGGAGCGGTTGGTGAAGCGGCTGCGCAAGTCGGCCAAGGAGGCGTTGGTGGCCTCCTTCAGCGGCCTTGGCGGTATCAGTCCTTGCGCCGCTTCAGCTGATCCACCAGGGTTGTAGGCAAGCCCTTGATGATCAGGGTACCTGCCGCCTCGTCATACTCCACCTTGTCGCCCAGCAAGTGCGCCTCGAAGCTGATCGACAGCCCCTCGGCCCGCCCGGTGAAGCGGCGGAACTGGTTGAGGGTGCGCTTGTCTGCAGGGATTTCCGGCGACAGGCCGTAATCCTTGTTGCGGATATGGTCGTAGAACGCCTTGGGCCGGTCCTCGTCGATCAGGCTGGACAGTTCTTCCAGCGTTACCGGCTCGCCCATTTTGGTCTGGCTAGTCGCGTACTCGACCAGGGTCTGGGTCTTTTCGCGGGCGGACTCTTCCGGCAGGTCTTCGCTTTCGACGAAGTCACTGAAAGCCTTGAGCAGGGTGCGTGTTTCACCCGGGCCGTCGACGCCTTCCTGGCAGCCGATAAAGTCGCGGAAATAGTCCGACACCTTTTTGCCGTTCTTGCCTTTGATGAACGAAATGTACTGCTTGGAACTCTTGTTGTTCTTCCATTCCGACAGGTTGATGCGCGCTGCCAGGTGCAGCTGGCCAAGGTCGAGGTGACGCGAAGGCGTCACATCAAGCTCGGCGTTCACCGCCACGCCTTCACTATGGTGCAGCAGGGCAATCGCCAGATACTCGGTCATGCCTTGCTGGTAGTGGGCGAACAGGGTGTGGCCGCCGGTGGACAGGTTGGATTCTTCCATCAGCTTTTGCAGGTGCTCCACCGCCACGCGGCTGAAGGCGGTAAAGTCCTTTTCCTCGTCCAGGTACTGCTTCAGCCAACCGCTCAGCGGGTAGGCCCCGGACTCACCGTGAAAAAAACCCCAGGCCTTGCCTTGCTTGGCGTTGTAACTGTCGTTGAGGTCGGCCAGCAGGTTTTCGATGGCGTCGGACGCGGCCAGTTCAGCGTCGCGGGCATGCAATACAGCAGGGCTGCCATCGGGCTTTTTGTCGATCAGGTGAACGATGCAATGACGGATTGGCATGGGATTCTCGGCGAGCTGCAAAAGGCGTCAAGTTTACCCTAGACACAAGGTGATGCAGTGGCCGTATGTTGGCAGATATGCCGGTTGTTCGTTTTTTGTTCAGTTTTTTGCGTTTTAGGCTAAAACCCCCGAAAAACCTGCATTAAATAGAAGTGCGCAGCGGATATTTATGCATTCCTGTGGTAGCTTTGCGCGGTCTTGCGCACCTTGTGTGGCGCATTGCTGGCAGCGTGCTGTCGTCGTGTCGAACCAAACGCCGATTTACGTATCTACATACGCGATTGGCGCGGCCCTCCACTTTCAGGGGCTGGCCCGATAACGTCGTAGTTCGCTGCATAACCATCGAATTTGATAGGGAAGGAACATCACCATGGCATTGACCAAAGACCAACTGATTGCCGACATCGCCGAATCGATCGCCGCGCCAAAAGCCACCGCCAAGAACGCTCTGGAGCAACTGGGCCAGATCGTTGCCGACCAGCTGGAAAACGGCGCTGAAATCACTCTGCCAGGCATCGGCAAGCTGAAAGTCTCCGAGCGTCCTGCCCGTACCGGCCGCAACCCTTCGACTGGCGCTGCCATCGAAATCGCTGCCAAGAAAGTCGTCAAATTCGTTCCAGCCAAAGTGCTGACCGACGCCATCAACAAGTAATTGTTGAAGCTTTGACGAAACCGCGCCCGGCTTGCCCGGGCGCGGTTTTTTCATGCCTGTGATTTACGCTGGGCGTGCCAGGCCTGGCGTGCTGCATCGTCGTGGAAGCTCCAGGCGACCATGCGGCTTTGTTTCTGCCCCTGGCCCATCTCAATGATGCGCACGGCCTTGGCACCGGCCTTCTTCAACGCGGCCTCGATGCCCGGCAGGTTGCTGGCCTTGGACACCAGGCTGGTGAACCACAGCACCCGTTCGGCATATTGCACGCTTTCGCCAACCAGTTGGGTGACAAAGCGGATTTCGCCGCCTTCGCACCACAATTCATTGTTCTGGCCGCCGAAGTTCAGCACCGGCAACTTGCGCTTGGGGTCTTGCTTGCCCAGGTTCTTCCATTTGCGCTGGCTGCCACGGGTGGCTTCGTCGCGTGAGGCATGGAAGGGTGGGTTGCACAGGGTCAGGTCGAAGCGTTCGCCATCCTGCAGCAAGCCGCTGAGGATGTGCGCGCGGTTGGCCTGCTGGCGCAAGGTGATGGCCTTGCCCAGGCCGTTGGCCTGGACGATGGCCTTGGCCGAGGCCAGGGCCACGGGGTCGATGTCCGAACCGAGGAAGCGCCAGCGGTAGTCGCTGTAGCCCAGCAACGGGTAGATGCAGTTGGCGCCAACACCAATATCCAGCGCACGCACCTGGGCGCCTTTGGGCACCTCACCGGCATTGTCGTCGGCCAACAGGTCGGCGGCCACATGGATGTAGTCGGCACGGCCCGGAATGGGTGGGCACAGGTAGTCGGCGGGGATGTCCCAGTGCTGAATACCGTACTGGGCCTTGAGCAGGGCGCGGTTGAACACCCGCACGGCTTCGGGGTTGGCGAAGTCGATGCTGGGTTTGCCGTGGGGATTGGTGATGGTGAAGCGGGCCAGGTCAGGGTGGGCCTTGATCAGGCTGGGGAAGTCGTAGCGACCCTGGTGGCGGTTGCGCGGGTGCAGGGTGGGTTTGTTTTGGGTCATGCTCGGGTCCGGTGCTGCATGTGCTGGCCAGGGGGCCGCTGTGCGGCCCATTCGCGGCACAAGGCCGCTCCTACAGGACAGCGGCGCCCTTCAAGCCGGCGCCGTCCCTGTAGGAGCGGCCTTGTGCCGCGAACGAGGGCGAAGCCCTCGCTGGTCAGGTCAGCATTGTCAGGTTACAGCGCTGCAATCCGCGCATGCTGCTCGGTGAAGTTGGCCAGGGCCTGTTCGGACTCGGCCAGCTTGGCACGCTCCTTCTCGATCACCGCAGGCGGTGCCTTGTCGACGAAGGCGGCGTTGGACAGCTTGCCACCCACGCGCGCGACTTCGCCTTGCAGGCGCTGGATTTCCTTGTTCAGGCGCGCCAGCTCGGCATCCTTGTCGATCAGGCCAGCCATTGGCACCAGCACTTGCAGGTCACCCACCAGGGCCGTGGCCGACAGCGGCGCTTCGTCGGCATCGCCGAGGACGGTGAACGACTCGACCTTGGCCAGCTTCTTCAGCAGCGCTTCGTTTTCCTGCAGGCGGCGCTGGTCGTCGGCGTTGGCGTTTTTCAGGTACAGCGGCAGCGGCTTGCCTGGGCCGATGTTCATCTCGGCGCGGATGTTGCGCAGGCCAACCATCAGCTCTTTCAGCCACTCGATGTCGCCTTCGGCGGCAGCATCGATGCGTGCTTCATTGGCCACTGGCCAAGGCTGCAGCATGATGGTCTTGCCTTCGATACCGGCCAGCGGCGCGATGCGCTGCCAGATTTCTTCGGTAATGAACGGCATGAACGGGTGCGCCAGGCGCAGCGCCACTTCCAGTACGCGCACCAGGGTGCGACGGGTGCCGCGGGCGCGCTCGACCGGGGCGTTTTCGTCCCACAGTACCGGCTTGGACAGCTCCAGGTACCAGTCGCAGTACTGGTTCCAGATGAACTCGTACAGCGCCTGGCTGGCCAGGTCGAAGCGGAACTGCTCCAGCTGGCGGGTCACTTCGGCTTCGGTGCGCTGCAACTGCGAGATGATCCAGCGATCAGCCAGCGACAGCTCGTAAGCTTCGCCGTTCTGGCCGCAGTCTTCGCCTTTGTCCAGCACGTAGCGGGCGGCGTTCCAGATCTTGTTGCAGAAGTTGCGGTAGCCTTCGACGCGGCCCATGTCGAACTTGATGTCGCGGCCCGTGGAGGCCAGCGAGCAGAAGGTGAAGCGCAGGGCGTCGGTGCCGTAACTGGCAATCCCTTCGGGGAACTCGGCCTTGGTCTGCTTGGCGATCTTCTCGGCAAGCTTGGGCTGCATCATGCCGCTGGTGCGTTTTTCCAGCAGGGCATCGAGGGTGATGCCGTCGACGATGTCCAGTGGGTCCAGCACGTTGCCCTTGGACTTGGACATCTTCTGGCCCTGGCCGTCACGTACCAGGCCGTGCACATACACGGTCTTGAACGGTACCTGTGGGGTGCCGTCCTCGTTCTTGATCAGGTGCATGGTCAGCATGATCATGCGCGCAACCCAGAAGAAGATGATGTCGAAGCCGGTTACCAGCACATCGGTGGAGTGGAACTTCTTGAGGAACTCGGTCTGTTCAGGCCAGCCCAGGGTGGAGAAGGTCCACAGGCCCGAGCTGAACCAGGTGTCGAGTACGTCGTCGTCCTGGCGCAGGGCCACGTCGGCGCCCAGGTTGTGCTTGGTACGCACTTCGGCTTCGTCGCGGCCGACATAGACCTGGCCGGCCTCGTCGTACCACGCCGGGATACGGTGGCCCCACCACAGCTGGCGGCTGATGCACCAGTCCTGAATGTCACGCATCCAGGAGAAGTACATGTTCTCGTACTGCTTGGGCACGAACTGAATACGGCCGTCTTCCACGGCGGCAATGGCAGGTTCTGCCAGCGGCTTGGTGGAGACGTACCACTGGTCGGTCAGCCACGGCTCGATGACAGTGCCCGAACGGTCGCCTTTCGGCACTTTCAGGGCGTGGTCGTCGATGCTCACCAGCAGGCCCTGGGCGTCCAGGTCGGCAACGATCTGCTTGCGCGCGACGAAACGGTCGAGGTTGGCGTACTGGGCCGGCAGGCGGGTGTCGACCTGCTCGTTGACGCTGCCGTCGAGGTTGAAGGCCTGGGCGCTGGCCAGCACGAAGGCGTTCTTGTCGAAGATGTTCAGCAGCGGCAGGTTGTGGCGCTTGCCGACTTCGTAGTCGTTGAAGTCGTGAGCCGGGGTGATCTTCACGCAGCCGGTACCGAACTCGGGGTCGCAGTAGTCGTCGGCGATGATCGGGATGCGGCGGCCGACCAGTGGCAGTTCGACAAACTTGCCGATCAGTGCCTGGTAGCGTTCGTCGTTCGGGTTGACCGCAACGGCGGCGTCACCCAGCAGGGTTTCCGGACGGGTAGTGGCGACGACCAGGTAGTCCTGGCCCTCGGCGGTCTTGGCGCCATCGGCCAGCGGGTAGCGCAGGTTCCACAGGTGGCCTTTTTCGTCGTGGTTTTCCACTTCGAGGTCGGAGATGGCCGTGTGCAGCTTGGTGTCCCAGTTGACCAGGCGCTTGCCGCGGTAGATCAGGCCGTCTTCATGCAGGCGCACGAACGCTTCCTTGACCGCTTCGGACAGGCCGTCGTCCATGGTGAAACGCTCGCGGCTCCAGTCTACCGACGAGCCCAGGCGGCGGATCTGGCGGCTGATGTTGCCGCCGGACTGGTCCTTCCATTCCCAGACCTTTTCCAGGAACTTTTCACGGCCCAGGTCATGCCGGTTCTGGCCCTTGGCTTCGAGCTGGCGCTCGACCAGCATCTGGGTGGCGATACCGGCGTGGTCGGTGCCTGGCTGCCACAGGGTGTCGCGGCCTTGCATGCGGCGGAAACGGATCAGGGCGTCCATGATCGCGTTGTTGAACCCGTGGCCCATGTGCAGGCTGCCGGTCACGTTCGGCGGCGGGATCATGATGGTGTAGGACTCGCCTGCACCTTGTGGGGCGAAATAGTTCTCGGACTCCCAGGTGTTGTACCAGGAAGTTTCGATGGCGTGCGGCTGGTAGGTCTTATCCATGCGCGGCGGGACCCTGTGCATTTATTCGGGAAAGCCGGGAAGTATAACCAAGCTGGGGTGTTGAGGCGACAGCCGCTGGGGCTGCTTTGCAGCCCATTCGCGGCACAAGGCCGCTCCTACAGGGATCGCAGCGCCTGCAGGAGCGGCCTTGTGCCGCGAATGGGCCGCAAAGCAGCCCCGGAATATCACTCGGTACGCTTGATCAACCGCTCGATTCGCGCATCCAGCCGGCGCTTGATCTCGTTCTCGATATGCGGGGTGAAGTCGTTGATCACGTCCTGCATGATCATCTGTGCCGCTGCACGCAGCTCGCTTTCAAGGTGCAGCAGGGTGTCCTGGCGGCGGGCCTGTGGGTCATCCACGGGCTCGGCAGCCACCGGCTCGACAACCCGTGCAGGGTTACCGGCAGGTTCTTCCAGCAGCAACGGGATTTGCTCCACCGTCTCGGTCAGCAGCGGCGGTTGCAGGTCGGCGTCGCCAAGCAGCTGGCGGATCGACTCGAGGTCATCGAGCAGATGGGCGGAGTCGGGCAAAGGGGAGGGCTTGTCCATCGTCGTCAAAGTCGCTGTAAGCGGTGGTCTTGCAGAGCATAGCCCTGTTCGCGGTAGAAACGGAATCGCTCACGGGCCGATTGGCGTATGCCAGGCTCTTCGACCACGATTTCGGCCACCCGCTCGAACTGGCCGACGAAACCGGGTACGCCGGCCCCCAGGTTGATCAGCAGGTCGCGGTGCTCGCCGGCGTTGTCAGCCAGGCCCAAGGCCACGCTGGCATCGGCATGCAGCTCGGCCAGGTCGTGGGGCACGAAGGCTTCGCCCTTGAAACGCCACAAACGCAGGTCCAGCTCGTTGCGTTGTGCTTCATCCTGGCAGTGCAGATAGACCCGGTGGCCAAGGCGCCAGGCCTTTTCGCACAGTTTGCAGGCGAAATCGAGCCGCGCCGACAGCGAGTCGGTGGGCAAGATGTAGAAGTCGACTTTGCTCATGGTGGTAATCGCCGGCCGGTGGTGCGCAAGGCACCACCGGCCTCACGGCGTCAGGCGCCGGCGCGGTCCAGCAGGTACTGGGTCAGCAGGGGCACTGGGCGGCCAGTGGCGCCTTTGTCCTTGCCACCACTGATCCAGGCGGTGCCGGCGATGTCCATGTGCGCCCAGTTGTAGGCCTTGGCGAAGCGTGACAGGAAGCAGCCTGCGGTAATGGTGCCGGCCTTCGGCCCGCCGATGTTGCCCATGTCGGCGAACGGGCTGTCCAGCTGCTCCTGGTATTCATCGAACAGCGGCAACTGCCAGGCACGGTCGTCGGCGCGCTTGCCGGCGTCGAGCAACTGGCCGACCAGGTCGTCGTTGTTGCCCATCAGGCCGGTGGTGTGGCTGCCCAGGGCGACGATGCAGGCGCCGGTCAGTGTGGCAATGTCGATCACCGCTTGCGGCTTGAAGCGTTCGGCGTAGGTCAGGGTGTCGCACAGCACCAGGCGGCCTTCGGCGTCGGTGTTGAGGATTTCAACGGTCTGGCCGCTCATGGTGGTGACGATGTCACCCGGGCGAGTGGCACCGCCGCTTGGCATGTTCTCGGCGCAGGCCAGCAGGCACACCAGGTTGACCGGCAGTTGCAGTTCGAGCACCGCACGCAGGGTGCCCAGCACGCTGGCGGCGCCGCACATGTCGTACTTCATTTCGTCCATGCCGGCGCCTGGCTTGAGGCTGATGCCGCCGGTGTCGAAGGTGATGCCCTTGCCCACCAGCACGAACGGCTTGTCAGCCTTCTTGCCGCCCTGGTAGTTGAGTACGATCAGGCGGGGTGGCTGGTCGCTGCCCTGGCCCACGGCATAGAACGCGCCCATGCCCAGGTCCTTGATCTTCTTCTCGTCCAGCACCTCGACCTTCAGCGCCTTGTGCGCCTTGCCCAGGTCCTTGGCCTGTTCGGCGAGGAAGCTTGGGTGGCACAGGTTAGGCGGCAGGTTGCCCAGGTCGCGGGTGAAGGCCATGCCGGTGGCAATGGCGCTGGCGTGCTTGACGGCGCGCTCGACTTCGGCCTGGCCGGCCTTGTCAGCCAGCAGGGTGACTTTTTTCAGGGCACGTGGCTCGACTTTTTGGCTCTTGAAACGGTCGAACACGTATTCGCCGTCAAGCAGGGTTTCGGCCAGCAGGCGGTATTTGCCGTAGTGGGCATCACGGTTGTTGACCGCGACATCGTCCAGGGCCAGTACTGCATCGGCGCCATTCAGGCCCTTGAGCACGCCGGCCACGCTGGCGACCAGTTTGCGCCAGGTGCGGTCGCCCAGGGCTTCGTCCTTGCCACTGCCTACCAGCAGCACGCGCTCGGCCTTCAGGCCCTGCAGGTTCTGCAGCAGCAGGGTCTGGCCAGGCTTGCCAGCCAGGTCGCCGCGCTTGAGCACCGCGCTGATTGCACCTTCACTGGCCAGGTCGACAGCCTTGGCAACAGCGCCAAGCTTGCGGTTTTCACCTACCGGAATGACCAGGGTGGCGGTTTTTACGGATGCAGCAGCTACGCTTTTTACAACCAGTTCCATGTCAGGGTCCCCGAATGATCGATACGAATGGCGCTGTGTGTTCCAGCGCTCTGGACGGGCCTGGCGGCCTACTCGCGCGCCAGCGGAAAAGCTGCCAGTTTGAGCCTGCGGCAAGCGTGCTGACAACCCCGATATGCACCTTCATGCGCGGCCAAGTGACAGGGGCGGTCAATCACAGGATAATGCGCGCACTTTACATGGAGGTTCGCCTTTGGCGAACCGGCATTGGTCTTGGCTGTACTAAGTCATTGTTTGGCGCCATTGCATGGCAGTCCGCCCTGACAACCCAGGAGTGTCTGGTTTGATCGTCTTTCGTTATTTGTCCCGCGAGGTCCTGGTGACCTTGAGCGCCGTCAGCGCTGTGCTGCTGGTGATCATCATGAGTGGGCGCTTCATCAAGTACCTGGCCCAGGCGGCCCAGGGCGTGCTCGACCCGGGCGTGCTGTTCCTGATCATGGGCTTCCGGCTGCCGGGTTTCCTGCAACTGATCCTGCCTCTGGGGCTGTTCCTCGGCATTCTTTTGGCTTACGGGCGGCTGTACCTGGAAAGCGAGATGACTGTGCTGTCCGCAACCGGGATGAGCCAGCAGCGCCTGTTGGGGCTGACCATGGCGCCTGCGGCACTGGTTGCCCTGCTGGTGGCCTGGCTGAGCCTGAGCCTGGCGCCATTGGGCGTGGCCCAGGTGCAGCAGATCATTGCGCAGCAGGACGCCCTGACCGAGTTCGACACCTTGGTGCCGGGCCGCTTCCAGACCTTGCGTGACGGCTCGCGGGTAACCTACACCGAGCAGCTGTCGGACGACCGCATCAACCTGGCGGGGGTGTTCATCTCCGAGAAGCGCTTCAGCCAGGACAAGACCAAGGACCGCGCCCCGTCGGTACTGGTTGCTGAAAAAGGTCACCAGGAGATCCAGGCCGACGGCAACCGTTACCTGGTGCTGGAAAACGGCTATCGCTACGACGGTAACCCGGGCCAGGCCGATTATCGCGCCATCAAGTACGACACTTATGGTGTACTGCTGCCCAAACCGGAAGTCGCCGAGGAAGTGACCGAGCGCGAAGCCATCCCTACGTCCGAGCTGATCGGCAAGAAGGGCCTGCGGGAGCGTGCCGAGCTGCAATGGCGGTTGTCGCTGCCAATTCTGGTGTTCATCGTTACCCTGCTGGCGGTACCGCTGTCGAGGGTCAACCCCCGCCAGGGCCGCTTCCTCAAGCTGCTGCCGGCAATTCTCTTGTACATGGCCTACCTGACAATGCTGATTTCCGTACGCGGCGCCCTCGAGAAGGGCAAATTGCCGATTGGCCTGGGCATGTGGTGGGTCCACGGCCTGTTCCTGCTGATCGGCCTCGGCCTGTTGTACTGGGAACCGCTGCGCCTCAAGCGCGCCGCCCGTCGTGCGGAGGTGGCCCATGGGTAAGCTGGACCGCTACATCGGCCAGAGCGTGCTGCTGGCCATCCTGGCGGTGCTGGGCATCATCCTTGGCCTGGCCTCGCTGTTCGCCTTCATCGACGAGATGAGCGACCTGAGTGACACCTACACGGTGATGGAGGCTGGCAACTTCGTCATGCTCACCGCACCGCGGCGGCTGTACGACATGCTGCCGATGGCCGCCTTGATCGGTTGCCTGATCGGCCTGGGCAGCCTGGCCAGCAGCAGCGAGCTGACCATCATGCGTGCTGCCGGGGTTTCCATCGGCCGCATCGTCTGGGCGGTGATGAAGCCGATGCTGGTGCTGATGCTGGTTGGCCTGCTGATTGGCGAATACGTGGCACCGGTGACCGAGAACAAGGCCCAGGCCGACCGTTCCCTGGCCCAGGGCGGTGGTGAAGCGCAAAGCTCCAAGCGCGGCATGTGGCACCGCCAGGGTGAAGAGTACGTGCACATCAACGCCGTGCAGCCCAACGGCCTGTTGCTGGGTGTGACCCGTTACCGTTTCGACAGCGAGCGCAAGATTGTCACTTCGAGCTTCGCCCGCCGCGCGCAGTACCAGGACGACCACTGGTTGCTCGCCGATGTGCGTACTACTCACTTCCGTGGCGACCACACCGAAGTCATCAGCGCGCCGCAGGAGCGCTGGGACGTTTCGCTCACGCCACAACTGCTCAATACCGTGATCCTGGCACCAGAGTCGCTGTCCATTACCGGGTTGTGGGACTACATCCACTACCTGTCCGACCAGGGCCTGAACAACGCCCGTTACTGGTTGGCGTTCTGGAGCAAAGTGCTGCAGCCGATGGTGACCGCGGCGTTGGTGCTGATGGCGATTTCCTTCATCTTCGGCCCGCTGCGCTCGGTAACTCTGGGCCAGCGCGTGTTCACCGGGGTGTTGGTGGGCTTTGTGTTCCGCATCGCCCAGGACCTGCTGGGGCCTTCGAGCCAGGTGTTCGGTTTCCCGCCGTTGCTGGCGGTGGTGATACCGGCGGGCATCTGTGCCTTGGCCGGTGTCTGGCTGTTGCGCCGGGCTGGGTAGTGGCCTGAGCTGCAGCAAAAAGCCGACCCTAGGGTCGGCTTTTTGCTGGTTCAATTCTGATTTCAGGCTTGTGCTTGACCTGTAGGAGCAGCCTTGTGCTGCGAAAGGGCCGGTATGGCTGAATAACTTCTTTGGCTGTGATGGCCTCTTCGCAGTACAAGGCTGCTCCTACAGATCAGTGGCTGCCTTGAAGCTTGTGCTCACCCTTGGGTCATTTCTTCTGCTTTGGCAGCCGCACCAGCTGGGTTTCCGAATAAATGTCATGCCAGCCACGCTTGCGCTTGTCGATCAGCACCCAGAAAAAGCCCAGCCCCAGGCACAGCCATGAAGCAATCGACACTACGAACCGCAACAATGCCTGCCACAGGCTGATGGCCGAGCCATCGGCATTCTGCACGCGCACGCCCCATACCTGCATGCCCAGGGTCTGCCCGCCATGGGTCCAGAACTTGGCAAAGAAGCCGAACAACGCAAACAGCAGTACCGTCGACAATAGCGGGTCGCCGTCCAGTGCGCCGGCTTCGGTCAGCTCACGCATGCGCGCTTCGCCGATGATCGCCATCTGAATCAGCTTGTAGGCACCGGCGGTCACGATCAGCAGCGCAGTACACAGCAAAAAGTCATAGAACATCGCAGCCAGGCGCCGACCCAGGCCGACCGGTGGAAAATCACCCTGGGGTGTTAGCAGAGGCTTGGACATGCAGGACGGCTCCGGAGGACGAAACCGCTATTCTACGGGCAAAAAAAAGCCCCTGCACTTGGCAGGGGCTTTTTCTCGAAGTCTTGTTCGGCTTAGCCGAGGACTTGGACCTTGTCAGCTTGCATGCCTTTCTGGCCTTGCACTGCTTCGAAGGTAACTTTCTGGCCTTCTTTCAGGCTCTTGAAGCCGTTGCCTTCGATAGCGCGGAAGTGCACGAACAGATCGGCACCGCTCTCTGGGGTGATGAAACCATAACCTTTTTCGTCATTGAACCACTTGACGGTACCGTTCTGACGCTCAGCCATTATCTTATTTCCTATGAAACTTAAATTTTGATGACAGTTTCTTCTGCATTGTTTGTAAGCAAAAGATTACTGGGCTGGGTTGCAGGAAAGTAAGAGACGTCGAACGGGTTGTAGCAGATTGCGGCTACTGGCCCAGGTCACGAACTGTTGCGACCCATGCAAACACAGTGCAGTGACTCTACGCCAACTCCCGAGCGAAAAACAAGCCCTTGGTCGTATGGAAAATTGGCCGCTTGCCGATAACCGACCGGTTTGTCGGAAACGGCATGGCGCCTGGCCTGGCGCCATGTTCAAAAGTTATTGGGCAGGTTCGAAAACGAATATGTCAAACCTGCCCACAACCTTCACAAAGCCGTTTCAGCCACGGTAGTAACGTTGCGCCACGAAAGGCATTTTGCTGACTTTCAAGGCAACCTTCTTGCCACGCACCAAGGCAAACAGTGCGGTGTCGAGTGCAGTATGTTCACTATCGATATAACCCATTGCGACAGGTGCGCCGAGTGTCGGGCCAAAGCCGCCGCTGCACACTTTACCCACCGGTTTATCGTTGGCATCGACAATATCCGCGCCTTCACGTACTGGCGTGCGCTCCTGCGGCAACAGGCCAACACGTTTGCGCGCCACACCGTCGCGCTGGTGGGCAAAGATCGCTTCGGCGCCGGGGAAGCCGGCCGCGCGTGCACCGTCGGCACGGCGCACCTTCGAAATCGCCCACAGCAGGCTGGCTTCGATCGGGGTGGTCTCGGTATTCATGTCATGGCCATACAGGCACAGGCCGGCTTCCAGGCGCAGCGAGTCGCGCGCGCCCAGGCCGATAGGCTGCACTTCTGGCTCGGCGAGCAGGCGGCGGGCCAAGGCTTCGGCGGCCTGGGCCGGTACCGAAATTTCGTAGCCGTCTTCGCCGGTGTAGCCCGAGCGGCTGACGAAGCAGTCTTCACCCAGCAGTTTTACCGGGCGGAACTGCATGAAGGTCATGCCGGCCACTTCCGGGGCCAGGCGCTCCAGTACCTTGACCGCTGTCGGGCCTTGCAGGGCGAGCAGGGCGCGTTGCTCGAACAATGGCTGCACCTCGCAACGGCTGCCGATGTGCGCTTGCAGGTGGGCCAGGTCCTGGTCCTTGCAAGCGGCGTTCACCACCAGGAACAGGGTGTTGTCGCCCAGGTTGGCAACCATCAGGTCATCAAGGATGCCGCCTTGTTCATTGGTGAACATGGCATAGCGCTGCATGCCCACCGGCAGGTCGATGATATCCACCGGCACCAGACTTTCCAGCGCCTTGGCGGCATCGGCACCGCGCAGGATGATCTGGCCCATGTGCGAGACGTCGAACAGGCCGGCCTGCTCGCGGGTGTGCAGGTGTTCCTTGAGCACGCCCAGCGGGTACTGCACCGGCATGTCGTAGCCGGCAAACGGCACCATGCGCGCACCCAGTTCCAGGTGCAGGGCGTGCAGTGGGGTCTTGAGCAGTGTTTCGGACATCGGTGACTCCTTGGTTTTATTGTTGGGTCAACATTCGATGATGTTGACGGCAAGACCGCCGCGGGCGGTCTCCTTGTATTTGCTTTTCATGTCGGCGCCGGTCTGGCGCATGGTGCGGATGACCTTGTCGAGCGACACGAAGTGCTGGCCGTCGCCGCGCAAGGCCATGCGCACCGCGTTGATGGCTTTCACCGAGCCCATGGCGTTGCGCTCGATGCACGGCACCTGGACCAGCCCGCCGATCGGGTCGCAAGTCAGGCCCAGGTTGTGTTCCATGCCGATTTCGGCAGCGTTCTCTACCTGTTGCACGCTGCCCCCCATCACTTCGCACAGCGCCCCGGCAGCCATGGAGCAAGCCACGCCGACCTCGCCCTGGCAGCCTACTTCGGCGCCGGAAATGGAGGCGTTTTCCTTGTACAGGATGCCGATCGCGGCGGCGGTGAGCAGAAACCGCACCACCCCGTCATCGCTGGCACCCGGCACGAAGCGCATGTAGTAGTGCAGCACCGCGGGGACGATGCCCGCAGCGCCGTTGGTGGGGGCGGTAACCACACGCCCGCCATTGGCGTTTTCTTCGTTCACCGCCAGGGCGTACAGGTTGACCCAGTCAAGCACCGACAGCGCATCGCGCAGGCTGGCCTCTGGGTGACGGCTCAGCTGGCGGTACAGGGCTGGCGCCCGTCGCTTGACCTTGAGCCCGCCCGGCAGGATGCCTTCATGCTGGCAGCCGGCCTCGACACAGTCCTGCATCACTTGCCAAATGCGCAGTAACCCGGCGCGGGTCTCTGCCTCTGGGCGCCAGGCGGCCTCGTTGGCCAGCATCACCTGGCTTACAGACAGGTTTTGCGTGGTGCAGTGGCCGAGCAGCTCTTTGGCAGTCTTGAACGGGTAGGGCAGTACGGTGCTGTCCTCGACGATGCGATCGTGGCCGGCGGCATCCTCGTCGACCACGAAACCACCCCCCACCGAGTAATATTCGCGGCTGCGGATTTGCAGGCCGGTGCCGTCGAAGGCGCGGAAAATCATGCCATTGGGGTGGTAGTCCAGCGGCTTGCGGATCATCGCCAGGTGCTGCTTTTCGATGAATGCAATGCGGTGCTCGCCCAGCAGATTGATGTGGCCGCTTTCGCGGATGGCCTGCAGGCGGCCGGGGATGGTGTCAGTGTCGACGGTGTCGGGGTGTTCACCTTCAAAGCCAAGTAGCACGGCCTTGTCACTGCCGTGGCCCTTGCCGGTGGCGCCCAAAGAGCCATACAGCTCGGCCTTGACGCTGGCGGTGCTGGTGAGCAAGCCATCACGGCGTAGCCCTTCGGCAAACCGCGCAGCGGCGCGCATCGGGCCGACCGTGTGGGAGCTGGAGGGGCCGATGCCGATCTTGAACAGGTCGAAGACGCTCAGTGACATTGCTCTTTCCCTCCCGAGGGTAAAGGCGAGTGCTGCGCACTCGATCGCCGGCAAGCCAGCTCCCACAGGTACTGCACAAGCCTTGGGAGCAGTGGGGACCTTGTGGGGCTGGCTTGCCGGCGATGAGGCCAGAGAGTCGAATCAGGCGTCCTGATAGCTCTCGATCGACGGGCAGGCGCACACCAGGTTGCGGTCGCCGAACACGTTGTCGACCCGGCCGACCGGTGGCCAGTACTTGCTTTCCACCAGGCTAGGCAGCGGGTAAACCGCCTGTTCGCGGCTGTAGCCGTGGGCCCATTCGCCAACCAGCTCGGCCGCAGTGTGCGGGGCGTTTTTCAGCGGGTTGTCGTCCTTGTCTACGCTACCGTTTTCGACCGCACGGATTTCTTCGCGGATCTGGATCATCGCGTCACAGAAGCGGTCCAGCTCTTCCTTGGACTCGCTTTCGGTCGGTTCGATCATCAGCGTGCCAGCCACCGGGAAGGACATGGTCGGGGCGTGGAAGCCGAAATCGATCAGGCGCTTGGCCACGTCGTCGACGCTGATGCCGCTGGTGTCCTTCAGCGGGCGCAGGTCGAGGATGCACTCGTGGGCCACCAGGCCATTGCCACCGGTATACAGAACAGGATAGTGCTCTTCCAGGCGGCGGGCGATGTAGTTGGCGTTGAGGATCGCCATCTGCGAGGCACGCTTGAGGCCGGCACCGCCCATCATGCGGATGTACATCCAGGTAATCGGCAGGATGCTGGCGCTGCCGAACGGTGCGGCGCACACCGCACCTTCGGTGTTTTCCAGTTGCGCGTGGCCAGGCAGGAACGGCGCCAGGTGCGACTTGACGCCAATCGGGCCAACGCCCGGGCCGCCACCGCCGTGCGGAATGCAGAAGGTTTTGTGCAGGTTCAGGTGGGACACGTCGCCGCCGAACTTGCCCGGAGCGCACAGGCCTACCATGGCGTTCATGTTGGCGCCGTCGATGTACACCTGGCCACCGTTGTCGTGGATGATCGCGCAGATTTCGCCGATCGCTTCCTCGAACACTCCGTGGGTCGACGGGTAGGTGATCATGATCGCGGCCAGGCGCTCGCGGTGCTCGATGGCCTTGGCGCGCAGGTCCTCGACATCGACGTTGCCGCGGGCGTCACAGGCGGTGACAACTACACGCATGCCAGCCATGTGTGCGGTGGCCGGGTTGGTGCCGTGGGCCGACGACGGGATCAGGCAGATGTCGCGGTGGCTCTCGCCGCGGCTGCGGTGATAGGCGCGGATGGCCAGCAGGCCTGCGTACTCGCCCTGGGAGCCGGCGTTGGGCTGCAGCGACACGGCGTCATAGCCGGTGGCGGCGCACAGCATGGCTTCCAGCTCGGTGGTCATCTGCAGGTAGCCCTGGCTCTGAGCGGCCGGGGCGAACGGGTGCAGGTTGCCGAACTCGGCCCAGGTGACCGGGATCATTTCACTGGCGGCGTTCAGCTTCATGGTGCACGAGCCCAGCGGGATCATGCTGCGGTCCAGCGCCAGGTCCTTGTCGGCCAGGCGGCGCAGGTAGCGCATCAGCTCGGTTTCGCTGTGGTAACGGTTGAACACCGGGTGTTCGAGAATGGCCGACTGGCGCAGCAGGGCGGCAGGCAGCAGCGAACCGGTGCTGGCGGCCAGGGTGGCGAAGTCTGGCTGGGCCTTGTCGTCACCGAACAGCTGCCACAGGGATTCTACGTCAACCTGGCTGCTGGTTTCGTCCAGCGACAGGCCCACGTGGGCGGCGTCGACCTGGCGCAGGTTGATGCCCTGGGCGCGAGCCTTGTCATGCAGGCTGGCGGTGGCAGTGCCGGTGGCCAGGGTCAGTGTGTCGAAGGCGCTGGCGCCCACTACCTGCACGCCCAGTGCCTTCAGGCCGGAGGCCAGGATCGCGGTCAGCGCATGGGTACGCTCGGCAATGCGCTTGAGGCCGGCCGGGCCGTGGTACACGGCAAACATGCTGGCGATGTTGGCCAGTAGCACCTGGGCGGTGCAGATGTTGCTGGTGGCCTTTTCACGACGGATGTGCTGCTCGCGGGTTTGCATGGCCAGGCGCAGGGCGGTCTTGCCGAAGCGGTCGATCGATACGCCGACCAGGCGGCCCGGCATGTCGCGCTTGAACGCGTCACGGGTAGCAAAGTAGGCCGCGTGCGGGCCACCGAAGCCCAGTGGCACACCGAAGCGCTGGGCGCTGCCGATGGCCACGTCGGCGTCGAACTCGCCCGGTGGGGTGAGCAGGGTCAGGGCCAGCAGGTCGGCCGCGACGGCGACCAGCGCGTTGGCGGCGTGGAAACGCTGTACCACTTCACGGTAGTCGAACACTTCACCGTTGCTGGCCGGGTATTGCAACAGGGCCCCGAAGAAGACGCTGACATCGCCCAGTTCGCGCTCGTCGCCGACCACCACCTCGATACCCAGCGGCTCGGCACGGGTGCGCAGTACGTCGAGGGTTTGCGGGTGGCAGTGTACGGAGGCGAAGAAGGCATGGCTGGCCTTGTTCTTCGACAGGCGCTTGCAGAAGGTCATGGCCTCGGCAGCAGCCGTGGCTTCGTCGAGCAGGGAGGCGTTGGCGATCGGCAGGCCGGTCAGGTCGCTGATCAGGGTCTGGAAGTTCAGCAGGGCTTCCAGGCGGCCTTGGGAGATTTCTGGCTGGTACGGGGTGTAGGCGGTGTACCAGGCCGGGTTTTCCAGCAGGTTGCGCAGGATCGGCGCCGGGGTGTGGGTGTTGTAGTAGCCCTGGCCGATGTAGCTTTTGAACAGCTGGTTCTTGCCGGCGATGGCCTTGAGCGCGGCCAGTGCATCGGCTTCACTCTGGCCGTCGTGCGAGCCGAGTACGCTGGTGCCCTTGATGCTGTCGGGGATGACCGCGGCGGTCATGGCTTCCAGCGAGTCAAAGCCCAGGGCGGCGAGCATGGCCCGCTCGTCAGCGGCGCGCGGGCCGATGTGACGAGCAATGAATTCGTTGGCGGTGCTGAGGTTGATGGTCATGGCAAGGTTCCTCAGGCGTCGTCGTTGGCTTTGATCAGGCGGTCGTAGGCATCCTGGTCGAGCAGGGCGGTGACTTCGCTCATGTCGGCGGGGTTGAAGCGGAAGAACCAGCCTTCACCCATCGGGTCTTCGTTGACCAGTTCCGGGCTGCTTTCGAGCTGGCCGTTGACCTCGACCACTTCGCCGGTCAGCGGCATGTAAACGCCGCTTGCGGCTTTTACCGATTCGACGGTGGACGCTTCGCTGCCTTTCTCATACTGCTGCAACTCGGGCAGTTGCACGAAAACCACATCGCCAAGGGCGTTCTGGGCGTAGGCGGTGATGCCCACGGTAACGCTGCCATCGGCTTCGACGCGCAGCCATTCGTGATCTTCAGTGAAACGCAACTCGCTCATGGGGAATCCTCGGGAAGCAGGGCGTTGGGCGCGGTGGCTCCGCGCTCTTGGGTTGGGATTCCCTAAGCAATAATGCGGCCAATAACAAAAAATCCTTTTAAATCACATGCTTATATAATTAATGCAATGCGTTTGTCATTTTTGTGGAATGAAAACGCTACAGTTGGCGAGGAGGAGGAAAGGGTTTTCGGATCAAACCCTTGTGCAGACGCATTCGAATACGCCTGTATCGATTTCAGTCCGATGTATTGAAATCGATACAGGCGGGGGATTGCCGGGATTCAACCTCCAGCAAAGAAGGGCAGTGCCAGGTACAGCTTGATCACGATGACATTGATGATGTCGATGAAGAATGCCCCCACCATCGGCACCACCAGGAAGGCAATGTGCGAGGCGCCATAACGTTGGGTGACCGCCTGCATGTTGGCGATGGCCGTCGGCGTTGCCCCTAGGCCGAAACCGCAGTGCCCGGCCGCCAGTACTGCCGCATCGTAGTTGCGGCCCATCACCCTGAACGTCACGAAGATCGCAAACAGTGCCATGACCAGTGTTTGCGCGGCCAGCAAGATGAAGAAGGGTAGCGCCAATGCCGCCAGGTCCCACAACTTGAGCGACATCAAGGCAATCGCCAGGAACAAAGACAAACTGACATTGCCAAGTACCGAGATTTCGCGCTCGAACACGTGATAAAAGCCAAATGCGGAAAGACCGTTGCGCAACAACACGCCGACGAACAACACACACACGAAGGTCGGTAATTCAAATGCAGTGCCTTTCAACAAACCGTTAAGTAACGTCCCTGCCAGCAAGCTGACGGCAATCAGTGCCAAGGTTTCGATAAATGAAAACGACGTGATCAGGCGCTCTTTGTTCGGCTGTTCAAAGCCCTTTGGCAGTTGTGGTACTTCTTCTTCGATACCGTGTGTTTTTACCCGCTTGATCAGCAGCCTGGCGACCGGGCCGCCAATTAAACCGCCCAACACCAGGCCGAAAGTGGCGGAGGCCATCGCCAGTTCGGAAGCCGAAGCCAGGCCAAACTTTTCGCTGAAGGTCGCGCCCCAGGCGGCGCCCGTGCCGTGGCCCCCCGACAGGGTGATCGAACCGGCCAACAGGCCCATCAGTGGGTCGAGCCCCAGTGCCGTTGCCAGGCCGATGCCCATGGCGTTCTGAACCAGCAGCAAGCCCGTCACCACCATCAGGAACACGGCGACCACACGGCCGCCCTTCTTCAGGCTGGCGAAGTCTGCACTTAAACCGATGGTGGCGAAGAATGCCAGCATCAACGGTGTTTGCAATGAGGTATCAAACTGGACGTGTACATCGAAGCTGCGCAATGCCAGAAGTGATACGGCAACGACCAAACCGCCTGCAACAGGTTCCGGAATATTGTAAACGCGCAGGAAACCAATGCGTGCGACCAGTCCGCGCCCCAGTAGCAGTACTAAAGAGGCAGCTACAAGTGTCCCGTAAAAATCGAATTCAAACATCAGGGTACTCTTCGTTCAAGGTGACATGCGAAATTACGCTGTCACCATTCTACGGCGAGCACTCCAGTCAATTGCGGCCAAGCGGCTAGGAAAAGTCTGATTGAACTGTCGGATTTGACGACATGCGTCAAAGTTTCCCAGGTATTCCATATTTACGCAGCCGCTGGGCAATAGCGGTATGCGAAGTTTGCAAGCGCCCGGCCAGTTGCCGCGTAGATGGATAGCTGGCATACAGCCGTTGTAACAGTTCGCGCTCGAAATCACCCACGGCCTGCTCCAGGCTGGCGACTTCGCCGTCCTGCCCGCGGGCCACCGAGGTGCCGGCGATATCCAGGTCGCCGATATCCACCAGGTTGCCCTCGCAGATGGCTGCGGCGCGGAAAATCACGTTTTGTAGCTGGCGCACATTGCCCGGCCAAGGGTTGGCCAACAGTGCCGAGTGAGTGGCAGGCGTCAACCGGCAGGGTGGCCGCTGGATCTGCGTACACGCTTGCTGCATGAAGAAGTGCGCCAGCATCAGGATGTCCTGGCCCCTGTCGCGCAGTGGCGGTACTTGTAGGTTGAGCACGTTGAGGCGGTAGAACAGGTCTTCGCGGAAGCTGCCTTCGGCGACCATGCGCTCCAGGTCGCGGTGGGTGGCGCTGATGATGCGCACATCCACCTTCACTTCGCGGTCGCCGCCCACCCGGCGGAAGCTGCCATCGCTGAGAAAACGCAGCAGCTTGGCCTGCAGGTAGGGTGACATTTCGCCAATCTCATCGAGGAACACCGTGCCTTGGTTGGCCAGTTCCATCAGCCCAGGCTTGCCACCGCGTTGCGCGCCGGTAAAGGCGCCGGGGGCGTACCCGAACAACTCGCTCTCGGCCAGGCTTTCGGGCAGCGCGGCGCAGTTCAGGGCCAGGAACGGGGCGGCGTGGCGGCTGCTGATGGCATGGCAGGCGCGGGCTACCAGTTCTTTGCCGGTGCCGGTTTCGCCATGTACCAGCAGTGGTGCATCAAGCGCCGCCACGCGCAGCGCACGGGCCTTGAGCGTGCGGATGGCGGGCGACTCGCCGAGCAGGGCATCGAAGCCTTCGGCATGGTCGTGGTGCAGGGCCGACAGGCGTTCACCCATGCGAGTGGGGGGGTACAGCGTCAGCAGGCCACCGGCGTTGGTGATGGGCATGGCGTCCAGCAGCAGGCTCTGGCCGTTGAGCTGCATTTCGCGCATGGGCAGGTGGAAGTTGTTGTCCAGCAGGGCTTGCAGCAGCGCGGGGTCGCCAAACAGTTCCCCCACCGAGCGCCCGGCCGATTCACGGCCGCACAGGGCAATCAGTGCCGGGTTGGCCAGTAGCACCAAGCCTGCGCTGTCCACCGCCAGTACCGGGTCGCTCATCGCCGCCAGCAGGGCATCGAGTTGCAGGTGGCGGCGCTGGCCGGGGAGGATGTCCACCACGTCCACCGATTGCACGCCCTGCACTTCGAACAATGCGTCATGCAGTTCTTCGAGCACGGCGGGGCTGAGGGTGGGGGCGTCGATGTAGACGTTCGGCGGGACCATCTCCACGGCGTCCAGGTTGAGGTGGCGGGCACCGAGCAGGGCGAGGACTTCCTGGGTGATGCCGACGCGGTCGATGAAGCTGACGTGGATGCGCATGGGGAGGTGAAAGGTGGTGGCCGGGGAGGGCGGTAGTATGCCTTAACATCGCCGGGGCCGCTGTGCGGCCCATTCGCGGCACAAGGCCGCTCCTACAGGGATCGCGTCTGTTTCAGCTTGGCGCGATCCCTGTAGGAGCGGCCTTGTGCCGCGAATGGGCTGCAAAGCAGCCCCGAAATCTTTAATTCACTCAAGATGTTCAGGCTTGATCGGGTCGCCCGATTTCACATCCAGCTTTTCGCGAATGTCCGCGAACATATAGTCATAGAGCTTGTGCGGCGAACTCAGGTTCTCGAATTTTTTCGACTGTGGCAGATACCGCTGCGCCTTGCGGGTCAGCAGCATGAGGAAGCTGGGTAATGCCTGGTCCTTGGGGAGGAAGAACTTTTCTTCCACCGGCTTGCCTTCGATGCTGCCATGCATGTGGAACTGAATGCCTCTGCCTTCCTTGGGATCCGACACTGCCTCGTATTCGATATTCAGGTCGTAGCTGTGGTCTGCCGGGTTCAGCGCAGTGCGCTCGATGTGTACATGACCGGGGTGGTACTGGGCCATGGCTAGCTCCTTTGGAAGGTCGAAAATGGCGGGCGCCAGGCGCCCGCCCACTGCATTCAACGGTAGCTGATACCGGGCTTCTCGGTGGAAACCCGAGTGCCGGCGGTGCCCTTGACGATGCCCTCGATGTTTTCCAGCGAGCTGATCACCGCCACTTTGCCGGTGTTGCGGGCAAAGTCACTGGCAGCCTGCACCTTCGGCCCCATGGAACCGGCGGCAAAACCCAGGCGTTCGAGTTCGTCCGGATGGGCCTGGGCAATGGCTTTCTGGGTAGGCTTGCCCCAGTCAATGTAAGCCGCATCGACGTCGGTGGCGATAATCAGAAGGTCGGCTTCCAAATGCTCTGCCAGCAGTGCCGAGCACAGGTCCTTGTCGATCACCGCTTCGATGCCTTTGAGCTTGCGGTTTTCGTCGTACATGGTGGGGATGCCACCGCCGCCTGCGCAAATCACGATGCTGTTCTTTTCCAGCAGCCACTTGATCGGGCGGATTTCAAAGATGCGCTTGGGTTTCGGGCTGGCCACCACACGGCGGTACTTGTCGCCGTCGGCCTTGACCACCCAGCCCTTCTCCTTGGCCAGGCGCTCGGCTTCTTCCTTGCTGTAGACCGGGCCGATGAACTTGGTCGGGTCCTTGAAGGCAGGGTCGTTGGCGTCTACTTCCACCTGGGTCAGCAGGGTGGCGAACGGCACTTCGAAGGCCAGCAGGTTGCCCAGTTCCTGTTCGATCATGTAGCCGATCATGCCCTCGGTTTCGGCACCCAGCACGTCCAGCGGGTAGGCCTCGTCGGGCTTGTAGGACAGTGCCTGGAGCGACAGCAAGCCAACCTGCGGCCCGTTGCCGTGGGCGATGACCAGCTCATTGCCAGGGTGGATCTTGGCGATCTGTTCGGTGGCGGTGCGGATATTGGCGCGCTGGTTGTCAGCGGTCATGGGCTCGCCGCGACGCAGCAGGGCGTTGCCGCCCAATGCAACAACGATACGCATGGGGAATGTCCTTGTTAGGGAAGCTTCAAGCTACAAGCTTCAAGCTTCAAGAAGAGGCGGGTCCGCATAATGGGCCGCTTTTTCTTGTGGCTTGGAGCTCGAAGCTTGCAGCTTTCAGCGTTTAGAGGTCAGCCAGGGTCGAAACCAGGATCGCCTTGATGGTGTGCATGCGGTTTTCCGCCTGCTCGAAGGCGATGCAGGCCGGCGACTCGAACACGTCGTCGGTCACTTCGATGCCGTTGGCCAGGTCTGGGTACTGTTCGGCGATCTGCTTGCCTACCTTGGTGTCGGAGTTGTGGAACGCCGGCAGGCAGTGCATGAACTTGGTCCGAGGGTTGCCGGTGGCCTTCATCAGGTCGGCATTCACCTGGTAAGGCTTGAGCTGCTTGATGCGCTCACCCCAGGCTTCGATCGGCTCGCCCATCGATACCCACACGTCGGTATGGACAAAGTCCACACCCTTGACCGCCGCTTTCGGGTCTTCGGTGAGGGTGATGCGGGCGCCGCTTTCTTCAGCGTACTTCTTGCAGCGCTCGACCAGGTCGTCATGTGGCCACAGCGCCTTGGGCGCGGCGATGCGCACGTCCATGCCAAGCTTGGCGCCAATCAGCAGCAGCGAGTTGCCCATGTTGTTGCGGGCGTCGCCCAGGTAGGCGTAGCTGATGTCGTGCAGCGGCTTGTCGCTGTGCTCACGCATGGTCAGCACGTCGGCGATCATCTGGGTGGGGTGATATTCATCGGTCAGGCCGTTGAACACCGGTACCCCGGCGAACTTGGCCAGCTCTTCGACGATTTCCTGCTTGAAGCCACGGTACTCGATGGCGTCGTACATGCGCCCGAGCACGCGGGCGGTGTCCTTCATGCTCTCCTTGTGGCCGATCTGCGAAGAGTTGGGGTCGATGTAGGTAACGTTCGCGCCCTGGTCGTAGGCCGCCACTTCGAAGGCGCAGCGGGTGCGGGTGGAGGTTTTTTCGAAGATCAGGGCGATGTTGTTGCCCTTCAGGTGCTGCTGCTCGGTACCGGTGTACTTGGCGCGCTTGAGGTCGCGGGACAGGTCCAGCAGGTAGCGCAGCTCGCGGGTGGTGTGGTGTTCCAGGCTGAGCAGGTTGCGGTTGTGAATGTTGAACGCCATGACTTTTCTCCTTGAGTTTGGTGAACGCACCGGCCGCCGCTTTGTGAGGGCGGCCGGGGGTAATGGGCGTTAGTAATCGATCGGGTCGCGCACAATCGGGCAGGTCATGCAGTGGCCGCCGCCCCGGCCCCGGCCCAGTTCGCCGGCGCTGATGGTGATGACTTCGATGCCGGCCTTGCGCAGCAGGGTATTGGTGTAGGTGTTGCGGTCGTAGCCGATGACTACGCCTGGCTCGATGGCCACCACGTTGTTGCCGTCATCCCACTGTTCACGTTCGGCGGCAAAGCTGTTGCCGCCGGTTTCGACCACGCGCAGCTTGACCCCCAGTTGCTCGCCCACCACTTCGATGAACGACTTGTTGATGCGGCGCACATCCATGCCGTACGGCTTGCTTTCGTCCGGGCGGATGATGAATGGCACGATTTCTTTCACCACTTCCGGGAAGACCGTGACCAGGTCGCGGTCGCAGAAGCTGAACACGGTGTCCAGGTGCATCGCGGCGCGGGACTTCGGCAGGCCGGCGACGATCACTTCCTTGACGGCGCCCTTGGCGAACAGGTTTTGCGCCAGTTGGCCGATGGCCTGGCGCGAGGTGCGCTCGCCCATGCCGATGAGCACGATGCCATTGCCGATCGGCATCACGTCACCGCCTTCGAGGGTGGCGTTGCCGTGGTCCTTGTCCGGGTCGCCGTACCACACCTGGAAGTCGGCGCCGGTGAACTCCTTGTGGAACTTGTAGATGGCGGTGGTCAGCAGGGTTTCCTGGCGTCGCGCCGGCCAGTACATCGGGTTGAGCGTGACACCGCCGTAGATCCAGCAGGTGGTGTCGCGGGTGAACTGGGTGTTGGGCAGTGGCGGCAGGATGAAGCTGGAGTGGCCCAGGTAGTCGTTGTACATCTTGACCACGTCGGCGCCTTCGCTTTGCGGCAGGTCCTGGCCAGCCACACCGCCGATCAGGAACTCGGCCAGGTGGCGTGGCTCAAGGCCTTCGAGCCAGCTGCGCACTTCGTTGGTCAGGCCTACACCCACGGTGTCGGGGGTGATCTTGCGGTCGAGGATCCACTTCAGGGCCGCTTTGTCCTGCACGATGTCGGTCAGCAGGTTGTGCATCTCCAGCACATCCACGCCGCGCTCGCGCATTTTGGTGACGAAGTCGAAATGGTCACGCTTGGCCTGGTCGACCCAGATTACATCGTCGAACAGCAGCTCGTCACAGTTGCTCGGCGTCAAGCGCTTGTGCGCCAGGCCCGGCGAGCAAACCATCACTTTGCGCAGTTTGCCGGCTTCGGAGTGGACACCGTACTTCTGTTTTTCAGCGGACATGGTTTCATTCCTCCAATTGAACGAAGACGTGGGTCAAAGGGTCAGGAAGCCGTCATACAGGCCAAAGGCTGCCACCAGGGCACCGATGACCACGGCTGCAAAGATCAGTTTTTCCACGTTGGTGAAGATGGGTTGGCCTACCTCACGCTTGGCCTTGGCGAACAGGATGGCGCCAGGTGCGTAGAGCAGGGCCGAGAGCAGCAGGTACTTCACGCCGCCGGCATACAGCAGCCAGAGGGCGTACAACAGGGCGATGCTTCCGATGATCAGGTCTTTCTTGCGTTCGGCCAGGGCCTGTTCATAGGTTTCGCTGCGCAGTGCCAGCAGGAACGCGTAGGCCGCCGACCACAGGTAAGGCACCAGGATCATCGAGGTGGCGAGGTAGATCAGCGACAGGTAGGTGCTGTTGGAGAACAGCGTGATCACCAGGAAGATCTGCACCATGGCATTGGTCAGCCACAGGGCATTGGCCGGTACCTGGTTGGCGTTTTCGCGGCGCAGGAACTCCGGCATGGTGTGGTCCTTGGCGGCGGCGAACATGATCTCGGCGCACAGCAGCACCCACGACAGCAGGGCCCCCAACAACGAGATGATCAGGCCGACGCTGATCAGCACCGCGCCCCAGTGGCCGACCACATGTTCCAGTACGGCAGCCATCGACGGGTTCTGCAGCTTGGCCAGTTCCGGTTGGGTCATGATGCCCAGCGACAGCACGTTGACCAGCACCAGGAACAGCAGCACGGTGACAAAGCCGATGACCGTGGCCTTGCCCACGTCGGAGCGTTTTTCCGCCCGGGACGAGAAGATGCTCGCGCCTTCGATGCCGATGAACACCCACACGGTGACCAGCATCATGTTACGCACCTGGTTCATCACGCTGCCCAGCTCGGGCGTACCCAGGGCCCAGATGTCGGCGGTGAAGATGTCGAGCCTGAAAGCGAACAGGCAGATCAGGGCGAACAGTACCAGCGGCACCACTTTGGCCACGGTGGTGACCAGGTTGATGAACGCCGCTTCCTTGATGCCGCGCAGCACCAGGAAGTGCACCGCCCACAAAAGGACCGACGCGCCAATGATGGCGGCCGGCGTGTTGCCTTCGCCAAAGATCGGGAAGAAGTAACCCAAGGTACTGAACAACAGCACGAAGTAGCCGACGTTGCCCAGCCAGGCGCTGATCCAGTAGCCCCAGGCCGAAGAGAAGCCCATGTAGTCGCCGAAACCGGCCTTGGCGTAGGCATACACCCCGCCATCCAGGTCAGGCTTTCGGTTGGCCAAGGTCTGGAATACAAACGCCAAGGTCAGCATGCCGACCGCAGTGATGCCCCAGCCGATCAGTACCGCGCCAACCCCTGCGCTGGCGGCCATGTTTTGCGGCAGCGAGAAGATCCCGCCGCCAATCATCGAGCCGACGACAAGTGCAACTAACGCGCCGAGCTTTAGTTTTCCGGATGAATCAGACATTTAACAACTCCTGCCAGGAGAAAGTTGACGTAAGAATAAATCTGACGCCTCTGCCGTAACCTGACTTGTGTCAGTTTAAGGCGACGTGAAGGTAGGAAATTTCCTTCACGGGTGCTCCTGGAGAGTGCCGACAGCTTATGCTGCAAGCCTTGCGCGCTGGCACCTCCATGTCTTTCTAGAGCAAACGCTCTGTTCAGCCTGCGAAGCTTGAAGCTAGCCGCTTTTGCCGCTTTCGCAAATTTTTCACAAGAATTTTGAGTTTTATCAGGAACTTTTCTAGTTGCCGTGCAGCTGCTAGCTTTTAAGGAACGGTGCATAGACAAAGCAGTTATGAGTGCTATAGCTTGATTGGCTTGTTCCATTATAAGTAACAACACTTATATGGCCCGCAGGGCTGTTTCAAACGCATGACAGCGCGAAAAAATGGGGGATGCATGAGCGAACCGGGACAGAAGCTGCGCCTGGGCGCGCTGATCGCGCTGGTGGTCGGCTCGATGATTGGCGGCGGGATCTTCTCGCTGCCGCAAAACATGGCGGCGCGTGCCGATGTCGGGGCGGTGCTGATCGGCTGGGGCATTACGGCCGTTGGCATGTTGGCCCTGGCCTTCGTGTTCCAGACCTTGGCCAACCGCAAGCCGGAACTGGACTCCGGGGTGTACGCCTATGCCAAGGCGGGTTTTGGCGACTACATGGGCTTCTCTTCGGCCTGGGGCTACTGGATCAGCGCCTGGCTGGGCAACGTCGGCTACTTCGTGCTGCTGTTCAGCACCTTGGGCTTCTACTTTCCCGTTTTCGGCGAAGGCAATACACCGATCGCCATCGGCTGTGCCTCGCTGCTGCTATGGTCGGTGCATTTCCTGGTGCTGCGTGGCATCAAGGAGGCGGCGTTCATCAACCAGGTGACCACCGTGGCCAAGGTGGTGCCGTTGCTGATGTTCGTGGTGATTGCGGCGTTTGCCTTTCGTGCCGATATCTTCACCCGTGACATCTGGGGCTTGAGCAACCCGCAATTCGGCAGCGTGCTGGAGCAGGTGCGCAACATGATGCTGGTGACCGTGTTCGTGTTCATCGGTATCGAGGGCGCCAGCGTGTACTCAGGGCTCGCCGAGCGTCGTTCGGATGTGGGCAAGGCCACGGTCATCGGTTTTCTCGGTGTGCTGGCGCTGCTGGTGCTGGTCAACGTGCTCTCGCTGGGGGTGATGACCCAGCCGGAACTGGCGGGGTTGCAGAACCCTTCCCTGGCCTCGGTGCTGGAGCATATCGTCGGCCCCTGGGGCGCCTTGCTGATCAGCCTGGGCCTGGCGGTCTCGCTACTGGGCGCCTTGCTGTCGTGGGCGTTGCTGTGTGCCGAGATTCTCTTCGCCACAGCGCGGGACAAGACCATGCCGCGCTTTCTGGCGAAGGAAAACGCCAACCATGTACCGGCCAACGCTCTGTGGCTGACCAACTGCATGATCCAGGGCTTCTTGCTGATTACGCTGTTCTCGGCCGGTACCTACACCAGCCTGATCTACCTGGCGTCGTCGATGATCCTGGTGCCCTACCTGTGGTCGGCGGCGTATGCCGTGCTGCTGGCGGTGCGTGCAGAAACCTATGCCGGGCAGCCGGGGTTGCGCCGCAAGGACTTGCTGGTGGCGCTGGTTGCCTTGCTGTATGCCGTATGGCTGCTCTATGCCGGCGGGCTCAAGTACCTGCTGCTGTCGGCGCTGCTGTATGCCCCTGGTGTGATCCTGTTTGCCCGGGCCAAGCATGAGCAGGGCCAGGCGTTGTTCACCACCTGGGAAAAGCTGATTTTCGCCGCCGTGCTGGCGGGCGCTGCGCTGGCTGCCTACGCCCTGTATTCAGGGTTGCTGAGCCTGTGACGGGGCTGGCCCGGCGTGCTCCGGGCGTGACCAGATCCACAGGTTGCCCAGGGTCATGCCAGCGATTGCCAGGAACACCGGCCAGTGGTGTTCCAGAAACGTCAGCATCAGGCCTGCACACAACAACATGCTGATGGTCGCGCTTACCTTGGCCCGGCGTTGGATCACCTTGCCATTACGCCAGTTGTAAAGGATTGGCCCGAACAGCCTGTGGTTCTCCAGCCAGGCAGACAGGCGTGGCGAGCTGCGGGTGGCCGCCCAGGCGGCCAGCAGGATGAATTCGGTGGTCGGCAAGCCAGGAATGACAATCGCGACCAGGCCCACCCCGAGGCTCACGTAAGCCAGGATTCCGTACAGCAGGCGGGCGAGTTTGGAGCGGGCTGGTCGGGTCATGTTCTCACTGCATAAAACGGTTCGGCCACCGGAGGGGTGGCCGGCTACGGCGTATCAAACCAGCGCGGCATCCGCAGCATAGGCGTGCTTGAGCAGCTCGGTGAAACGCTCGAACGCAGCAACTGCACCGCGCTCGGCGGCGGCTTCTTCTTCGGCCGAGAGCTCCAGGCCATCGAGGATGCGGGTGAACTGCTTCCAGCCTTCGGCACGGCCACCGGCGGGCTCGCCCAGGTGGCGGGCACCGAAGCTGTCGGACAGTTCCAGGGCCACGGCACGCTTGATCAGAAACGCAGCGCCCAGTTTGGAGCCTTCGGAGACGAAGATCCAGCCCATTGCCTCGCCCAGGCTCGGCTTGCCCAGGGCACCTGGCACGGCGGCCGGTACTTCGGTGTCGAGATCGGCGAGGTCCAGGCGGGCCTGGTCGGCACGGCAGCGCTCGGCCAGGTCGGGGACGATGGCGATCAGTTGTGGGTCGTTGTACAGGGCTTGCAGCTCGGACTGGAACAGGTACTGGGCAACGACGAAGCGGGCGAAGCTTTCGCGGCTGTCGAAGGGCGCGTGGGATTTGACCAGGGCATCCAGCTCGGCATGCGGGGCGTGGGTGATCTGGTTCAGGCGCTGGGAGCGCAGGGCTGGGCGTTCGGTCATGGAGGCAGTCCTTGGAAAGAGGGGCGTCTAGATACAAGACGAAACAGCGGGGGCGGGACAGTAAAAAAACTGGGTATTAGTGTTGCCTGTACCGGCCTCATCGCTGGCAAGCCAGGCTCCCACAAGGACACCGCAGGACCTGAGCACTGTGGGGTACTTGTGGGAGCCTGGCTTGCCAGCGAAGAGGCCGGTACAGGGGTGAGGGATCAGATATCCCAGACCACATTGATACCGAAGTTGCGCCCCGGCATGGTCAGGCGGTCGATGTTGGCGGGCTGGGTCACAGCCGCTTCACCCTGGCCGTCGTAGCTGCGTACCGAATCCCACTGCCAGTATTTCTTGTCGGTGAGGTTGTACAGGCCAGCGTTGATGGTCACGTCGTCGGTGACCTTGTAGAAGCCGGTCAGGTCCAGCACGCCGTAGCCCGGGGTGCGGAACTTCGAGCTCGAACCGTCTGGCGAGTAGAAGCTGGAGTCGTCGACACGGGTTTTGCGCTTGACCAGCGTCCAGCTCAGCAGGCCGCCGTAGTTCTGCTGCTCGTAACCCAGGCCGAACACGCCCTTCAGCGGGTTGACGCTGTTCAGCGGCTCACCGGTGTCGTCGTTACGCCCATAGGTGTAGGCAATCGAGCCTTGGGTATAGAGGCCCTGCGGTGCGCCGAAGTGATCCAGGTTCAGGCGGCCCTTGACCTCGGCGCCCTTGATGGTGGCGTGCTTGATGTTGTTGGCCTGGAAGGTCTGTTCCAGATTGGCGCTTTGCACCGCATCTTCGTCGATGAAGTCGCGGTACTTGTTGTAGAACACCGCCACGTCGAAGTTACCCGCGTCGAAGTTGCCACGCAGGCCGGTTTCGTAGCTCTTGCTCTTTTCCGGTTCCAGGCCTGGGTTGCCTTCTACGCGGTAACCTTCCTCAAGGTTGACGAATTTCCCGTACATGGACTTGGCGGTCGGCGTGCGGAAGCCTTCTGCGTATTGGCCATACCAGGTGTAGTTGTCGTTGAAGGCGTAGGTCACGCCGAGCTTGGGCGAAACGCGGTGCCACTTCTTGTCCGAATCGTCCTGGGAGGTGGGCGCTGTGCCAGTGGACTCCAGGCCACGCAGGAATTCGTCGGTGAACTTGGGTTCCATGCGTGTGTAGTCGTAGCGCGCACCGGGCATGAAGGTCCAGTTGTTCCAGCGGATTTCATCCTGCACGAACAGGCTGTAGGTGTTTACGGTCGGGTCCGGGAAATCGCTGACCAGAACCTGGCCGTCTGCCGGGCGTTCGGCGCCAGCGGCGGAGCAACCGGAGCCCACGGCCAGGCAGGTGCCGGTGCCGCTGCGCGACCCGGTGATTTTCTCGTGCTTGATCGTGGTGCCATAGGTCAGCAGGTGGTCGGTGACGCCGATGCTGAAGGCTTTGTCCAGCTGGGCATCGAACACCCACTGGCGGTCCTTGTAGGTGGTGTCACGCGTACGCAGCACCTGGCGGCCAGGCGGTGCGTAGACTTCATCGGTGTGCTGGTCGGTCTTGGCGATCTGGTAGTTCAGGCTCCACTTGACGTGGTCAGCCACCAGCGAATCCAGGCCGAACTCATGGTTGATGCCGAAGCGCTCGCGGGTGATGGTGTCGTTGCCACTGCGCGCCTTGTAGTAGCCCATGCCGCCAAAGCCAGGAATGAACGGCCCGCCCACGGCGCTGAGAATGTTCTGGTCGCGGTCATCCTTGTAGCGCTCGTAGGTGAAGCCCAGGCGCGCGTCGTCGGCGTAGTTCCAGCCTAGCTTGGCCAGCACGTTGGTGGTGCGCACGCCCATCGGGTTGGCTTCGGTGCGCGACAGCCCGGCACCGCTGTGGCTGCCGTGGGTTTCGGTCTCGTGCCCGTTGCGCTGGCTCAGGTGCAGCAGGCCATCGAAATCACCCTCGCGGCCGGCGACGGTGGCGGAGGTCAGCCAGCTTTCGTCGGCCGAGCTATAGCCGGTCTTCAGCCGCGC
The DNA here is from genome assembly GCA_947090765.1 of Pseudomonas sp. MM223. Classification (NCBI taxonomy): domain Bacteria; kingdom Pseudomonadati; phylum Pseudomonadota; class Gammaproteobacteria; order Pseudomonadales; family Pseudomonadaceae; genus Pseudomonas; species Pseudomonas sp. MM223. The sequence continues at coordinate 1,308,460 of OX352322.1, forward strand.
ACCCACGTCCTTGCCGGGCTTGATGATGTCGTCGGGGTCGAGGGTGAAGTAACTTACCGCGCCACCGATGGCGTTGCTGCCGTACAGCACCGAGGCCGGGCCGCGGAGGATTTCCACGCGCTTGACGATTTCCGGGTCGACGTAGTTGCGCTGGGTCTGGGCGTAAGGGCCGTAGAAGAAGCTGTCGGGGATCGACACGCCGTCAACCTGGGTGAGGATCCGCTCGCCGTCGATACCACGGATGTTGTAGCCGTTCGTGCCGCTGCGCTGGCCGGTACCGGCTACCGACACACCCGGCTCGTAGCGCACCAGGTCCTGGATGTTGTTGACGTTCTGCCGGTCCAGTTGCTCGCGGGTCTGCACGCTGACGGTGCTCGGCACCTGGCTGACGTCCTGGGCACTACGGGTGGCGCTGACGGTCACCTGCTGCAGGGCGATCACGTTGCCGCCAGTCTGGCGCTCAAGGACCACGTTGCCGTTGCTGATCTTGCGAAAACTCAACCCGGTACCCTGCAACAGGCGCTTGAGGGCAGCATCCGGCGGCAGCGAGCCTTGTACACCCGGCGAGGCCACTCCGTCAGCCAGCTCGGCGCTGAAGCCGACCTGCCAGCCGGTGACCTGGCTGAAGGCATTGATCGCCGACACCAGCGGCTGCTGGCCGATGCTGAAGCGGTAGTCACCCATGCGCGGGCTGCTGGCCTGGGCCGGTTCGGCGGCCAGCGCTGGCAGGCTGCAAGCGCCACTGGCGAGCAGGGCCAATGTCAACAGGGACAGTTGCCCTGTACGGCGGGGAAGGGTGGACGAGCGGGTAGGACCAGTGGACATCGAAAGCGCTCCCTGATGCGCGGGCTGTTATAGGTGATTGCTGTTCTCGTTTTCAAACAAGAATCAGTTGCATTGGCTATAACGAGACGGGCGGGGTAGGGCGATCGCGTAAAAATAATTTTTGGGTCAGTTCAAAATCACCAGCGCAGGGTACTCATGCAGCTGCGCCGAGGTGATGTGGGCCAGTGCCCGCAGGGTTTCCAGCGGTTGGTCGAGGCGGTAGTTGCCTGTGACTGCAACGTCTTCGAGCTGTGCATTACGGTTGATGATCCAGCCTGGGTAGTAGCGCCGCACTTCAGCCAGCACCTGGCTCAATGGGCAGTTCTCGAACACCAGGCGGCCGTCGACCCAGGCCAGGTCCTTTTGCATGTCGGCCCGTTGGCGTTGGCCAAAGCCCTGCGGGCCAACGCTGATGCTGTCGCCAGCGCTCAGACGGATGCGCTGGTCGCGTGCCCCTTGCAGGTCGACATCGCCGCGTTGCACCCGCACCTGAGCCTCGCCATCGAGGTAGCGCACGGCAAAGTCGGTATCGCGCACCTGTGCGCGCAACGGCCCGGCCTCTACCTCTAGCGGCAGCAACGCGCCTTCGGGTATCTGGAAGTAGGCCTCACCCTGCAGCAGGCGGGCGACCTGACGGCCGTCCCGGCGGTCGCTGGCAAATGCCGAGTTGGTGTTGAGCAGCACTTTCGCACCGTCTTCAAGCTGCAGGCGCTGGCGCTCGCCCACCACGGTCAGGTGGTCGGCCTGCAGGCGTGTGGGCAGGTTGCCGACGGTGAACAGCCCCACCAGCAGCACGGCGGCAGTGGCCAGGGGTTTCCAGTGGCTATGCAGGCGCCCGCGCCACGAACGACGTTGCTGCTGGTGCATTTGCGTGGCCACCAGGTGCAACGGCGTACCGTTCCACAGTGCTTCTGCCTCGACATAGGCCTCGGCGTTTTCCGGCGCGGCGCTCAGCCACGCTTCGAAGGCCTGGGTGTCTTCGCTATCGGCACATTGCAGGCGCACCAGCCAGTCCAGCGCCTCGTCCATGGCACGAGCACGGGCACAGGGCCCGGCAGGTGACGGGCGAGGGGCAGGGCTGTCGGTCACGGTGAATCCTTGAGTGGTTTTTGCGAATGATCAAGGCTAAGGCGGGGTGTGGCAAGGGCTTTGCGCTACCGCCCGCCTGCGCTCGGCTTACTTGAGGCGCTCGGCAAAACCCATGCAGATCGCCATGATCAGTTTCAGTTCCTTCTGCACCGTGCTGGGCGAAACACTCAGTTGTTCGGCGATTTCCAGATAAGTGGCGCCATGCAGGCGGCTAAGGATGAAGATGCGCTGTTGGCGTTCGCTCAACTGGTTGAGGCTGACGCTCAGGTGCTTGAGCAACTGCTCGGCATGGGCGGCATCCTCGCTGCTGGAGGCGGGGGCGGCCACGCTGTGCAGCACTTCGTCGGGCACATCGTCGACCAGCATGCGTGCCTGCACCCGGCGTGCGCGCAGGTGGTCCAGTGCCAGGTTGCGCGCGGTCTGGAACACGAACGGCTCGATGTGCTCGATGGGCCGCTCGCCCAAGGCACGAGACACCCGCAGGTAGGTTTCCTGCAGCAGGTCCTCGGCCGTGCTGGGGTTGCCGACCATGCGCTGCAAGGTGCGCAGCAGGGTTAGGCGCTGGACGAGGAAGACGGAGTTGAACCGGGACTGACTCACAGGGGGACCTGGCCGACGAAAGGTTAATGATAATGCTTATCATCTGTGCCGTTGATCAAGCGTGGATGTGTTAGGAAAAGGTAAAGATTGTGAGTTCCCTGTCCGTGCGCGGTCCATTGTAGGAGCGGCCTTGCGCCGCGAAAGGGCTGCAGAGCAGCCCCAGGGTCGCAAACCCAGCACAGATTGCCGGGGCCGCTTTGCGGCCCTTTCGCGGCGCAAGGCCGCTCCTACAGGTAGCCGTTCAGCCTGCCCTGCACAGTGCCAGGCAGTTATCCAGCATGCGGTTGCTGAACCCCCACTCGTTGTCATACCAGGCCAGCACCTTCAGCATGCGCCCGTTGGCCCGGGTATGGTTGGCATCGAAGATCGAAGACAGCGGGTTGTGGTTGAAATCGCAGGAAACCAGCGGCAAGGCGTTGTAGCCCAATACCTTGGAATGCTTGCTGGCTTCAAGGAACAGCTGGTTGACCTGCTCGGCGGTGGCCTCGCGCTTGAGGTTGACGGTGAGGTCCACCAGCGACACGTTGATCACCGGCACCCGCACTGCCATGCCGGTCAGCTTGCCGGCCAGCTCTGGCAGCACCAGGCCGACGGCCTCGGCGGCACCGGTCTTGCTCGGGATCATCGACTGGGTGGCCGAACGCGCGCGGTACGGGTCGCTGTGGTACATGTCGGTCAGTACCTGGTCGTTGGTGTAGGCGTGAATGGTGGTCATCAGGCCTTGCTCGATGCCGAACTCGCGGTGCAGCACCTGGGCGATCGGCGCCAGGCAGTTGGTGGTACAGGAGGCGTTGGAAATGACCTGGTGCGAGGCCCGCAGGATGTCATGGTTGACCCCGTACACCACGGTGGCATCGGCGCCCTTGGCCGGCGCCGAGACAATCACCTTGCCTGCCCCGGCAGCAAGGTGTGCAGCGGCCTTGGCGCGGTCGGTGAACAGCCCGGTGCACTCGAACACCACGTCGATTGCTTCGGCCTTCCAGGGCAGCTCGGCCGGGTTGCGGATGGCACTGACCGCGATACGGTCACCATTGACCGTCAGGCTTTCGTGGTCGGCCTCGACCGTGCCCTCGAAAGTGCCGTGCACACTGTCGTACTTGAGCAGGTGGGCGTTCATGGCGCTGTCGCCCAGGTCGTTGATGGCGACGACCTGCAGGTCCTGGCGGTAGCCTTGGGTATACAGTGCGCGCAGGACATTGCGCCCAATGCGGCCGAATCCATTGATGGCGATGCGTAGGGTCATGGCAGTACCTCTGGCAGTCCGAGTGAAACCTGTGGCAAAAAGGAGCTTCACTGAAACGGTTTTGTTGTTGGAATTACAAGATTATTCACTGGCCGATAGAAAACAAGCCTTTTTAGTGGCAGTATTTTGTTTAAACATACAACGAGTGGTTGGGCGATGTGCTTCCAACGATGCAGCAGGCTCCTTACCTTGAGCCTAGGCCGCAATCGTTTGGAGGGGAAATGCCCGGTAAACCGCCCTTACAATTAGCCTGGAGTCCAGTACATGCATCCGCGCATCCTTGAGGTCACCCAGCGGCTGATCGAACGCAGCCGTGCCACCCGCGAACGCTACCTGCAGCTGATTCGCGGCGCGGCCAGTGAAGGCCCCATGCGTGCCAGCCTGCAGTGCGCCAACTTCGCCCATGGCGTGGCGGGTTGCGGCAGCGAGGACAAGCAGACGCTGCGCCTGATGAACGCGGCCAACGTGGCCATCGTCTCGGCCTACAACGACATGTTGTCTGCCCACCAGCCGTACCTGCACTTCCCCGACCAGATCAAGCAGGCCCTGCGCGAGGTTGGCTCGGTCGGCCAGTTCGCCGGTGGCGTGCCGGCCATGTGCGATGGCGTCACCCAGGGTGAGCCGGGCATGGAGCTGGCCATTGCCAGCCGTGAAGTCATCGCCATGTCCACTGCGGTAGCGCTGTCGCACAACATGTTCGATGCCGCGCTGATGCTGGGCATCTGCGACAAGATCGTCCCTGGCCTGATGATGGGCGCGCTGCGCTTCGGCCACCTGCCGACCATCTTCGTCCCGGGCGGGCCGATGGTGTCGGGCATTTCCAACAAGCAGAAGGCCGACGTGCGCCAACGTTATGCGGAAGGCAAGGCCAGCCGTGAAGAGCTGCTGGAGTCGGAGATGAACTCCTACCACAGCCCCGGCACGTGCACCTTCTACGGCACCGCCAATACCAACCAGCTGGTGATGGAAGTGATGGGCCTGCACCTGCCGGGCGCCTCGTTCGTCAACCCTTACACGCCGCTGCGCGACGCCCTCACCGCCGAAGCCGCGCAGCAGGTGACGCGTATGACCAAGGCCAGTGGCAGCTTCATGCCGCTGGGCGAAATCGTCGACGAAAAGGCACTGGTCAACTCCATCGTCGCCCTGCACGCTACCGGCGGCTCGACCAACCACACCCTGCACATCCCGGCGATTGCCCAGGCGGCAGGTATCCAGCTGACCTGGCAGGACATGGCCGACCTCTCCGAAGTGGTGCCGACCCTGTCCCACGTCTACCCCAACGGCAAGGCCGACATCAACCACTTCCAGGCCGCGGGTGGCATGGCCTTCCTGATCCGCGAGCTGCTGGATGCCGGGTTGCTGCACGAAGACGTCAACACCGTGGCTGGCCACGGCTTGCGCCGCTACACCCAGGAGCCGTTCCTCGACAATGGCAAGCTGGTGTGGCGTGAGGGGCCGCAACAGAGCCTGGACGAAAGCATCCTGCGCCCGGTGGCGCGGCCTTTCTCGGCCGAAGGCGGCCTGCGGGTGATGGAAGGCAACCTGGGCCGTGGCGTGATGAAGGTGTCCGCTGTCGCCCCCGAGCATCAGGTGGTCGAGGCCCCGGCGCGCGTGTTCCAGGACCAGCAGTCGCTGGCCGATGCGTTCAAGGCCGGTGAGCTGGAGCGTGACTTTGTCGCCGTGGTGCGCTTCCAGGGCCCGCGTTGCAATGGCATGCCGGAACTGCACAAACTCACGCCATTCCTCGGTGTGCTGCAGGACCGTGGCTACAAGGTGGCGCTGGTTACAGACGGGCGCATGTCCGGTGCCTCGGGCAAGATCCCCGCGGCCATCCACGTTTGCCCCGAAGCGTATGACGGCGGCCCGCTGGCGCGGGTGCGCGATGGTGATATCGTGCGAGTCGATGGTGTCGAAGGCACGTTGCGGGTCATGGTATCGGCCGAAGAACTGGCCAGCCGCGACCTGCCGCCAGCCCCCCAGGGTAACGACCTGGGCTGCGGGCGCGAATTGTTCGGCTTCATGCGCATGGCGTTCAGCCCGGCAGAGCAGGGCGCGAGTGCCTTCACCTCGGCCCTGGAGAACCTCAAATGAAGGACCTGCTGGTTGGCGACATCGGCGGCACCAATGCCCGTTTTGCGTTGTGGCGTGACAACCAGCTGCATGAGGTAAAAGTCTTCGCCACCGCGGACTACACCAGCCCGGAGCAGGCCATTGAGGCTTACCTTGAAGGCCAAGGCATCGCCCGCGGCGGGTTGGCGGCTGTATGCCTGGCGGTAGCCGGCCCGGTCGACGGCGATGATTTTCGCTTTACCAACAACCATTGGCGCCTGAGCCGCACAGCCTTCTGCAAGACGTTGCAGGTCGAGCAACTGTTGCTGATCAACGATTTCACCGCCATGGCGCTGGGCATGACCCGCCTGCGTGAAGGCGAGTTCCGCGAGGTGTGCCCAGGTCAGGCTGACCCGCTGCGGCCGGCGTTGGTGATCGGGCCTGGGACTGGCCTGGGCGTCGGTTCGCTGCTGCGCCTGGGCGAACAGCACTGGCAGGCCTTGCCGGGGGAGGGTGGGCATGTCGACCTGCCGGTGGGCAATGCCCGCGAAGCGGCCATCCACCAGCAGATCCACGGGCAGATAGGCCATGTCAGTGCCGAAACCGTGCTCAGTGGTGGTGGCCTGGTGCGGTTGTATCAGGCAATTTGTGCGCTGGATGGCGATACACCCAGGCACAAGACCCCGGCGCAGATTACCGATGCCGCACTGGGCGGCGAGCCCCGGGCGCTGGCAGTGGTCGAGCAGTTTTGCCGGTTTCTTGGGCGTGTGGCGGGTAACAATGTACTGACGCTGGGCGCACGGGGCGGGGTCTATATTGTTGGCGGCGTGATCCCGCGCTTTGCCGAATTGTTCCTGCGTAGCGGGTTTGCGGCGAGTTTTGCCGACAAAGGCTGCATGAGTGGCTATTTCGCTGGTGTGCCGGTGTGGCTGGTAACAGCAGAGTTCTCCGGGTTGCTGGGCTCCGGTGTGGCCTTGCAGCAGGCTTTGGATCACCGTTAGGTGCAAGGGGGGCCGCTGCGCGGCCCATCGCGGCACAAGGCCGCTCCTACAGGGACTGCGCAGTGCCGGAAGTAATCGCGGTCGCCTGTAGGAGCGGCCTTGTGCCGCGATGGGTCGCGAAGCGGCCCCCAATAACAGGCAACCAAGACCTGTAACTGACAAGAGGAAGGACCACCTTGAGCACTGCCGGCAAATCGATCCTGATGGTCGACGACGATCAGGAAATCCGCGAACTGTTGCAAACCTACCTGAGCCGCTCCGGCTTCCAGGTGCATGCCGAAGCCGACGGCAAGGGCTTTCGCCGTGCCCTGGAAACCACCCCCTGCGACCTGGTCATCCTCGACGTCATGCTACCCGACGAAGACGGCTTCAGCCTGTGCCGCTGGGTACGCCAGCACCCGCGCCAGGCGCGGGTGCCGATCATCATGCTCACCGCCAGCTCCGACGAAGCCGACCGGGTGATCGGCCTGGAGCTGGGCGCTGACGACTACCTGGGCAAGCCCTTCAGCCCGCGCGAGCTGCAAGCAAGGATCAAGGCCCTGCTGCGGCGCGCCGAATTCGGCCAGTCGGTGTCGGGCAGTGCCGTTCTCGCTTTCGACGACTGGCGCCTGGACACGGTCAGCCATCGTCTGTTCCATCAAGACGGTGAGGAGGTGATTCTTTCTGGTGCCGACTTTGCCTTGCTCAAGCTGTTCCTCGACCATCCGCAGCAGATACTCGACCGCGACACCATCGGCAACGCCACCCGTGGTCGCGAGCCGATGCCACTGGACCGCATCGTAGACATGGCGGTCAGCCGCCTGCGTCAGCGCCTGCGCGATACCGACAAGCCCCCCCGGCTGATCCGCACGGTGCGCGGCAGCGGCTACCTGTTGGCGGCGCATGTCTGCAGTGCGCCCTGAGCGGCGCTGGCGCCTGCTGCCACGCTCGCTGTTGGGTCGCATGTTGCTGCTGACCCTGTTGGTGGTGCTGCTGGCTCAAGGCTTGTCGAGCATCATCTGGGTGGCCCAGCTGCGTGCCAGCCAGCTGCAGGGCCTGCGCGCCAGTGCCAGCAGCCTGGCCCATTCGATGAGCGCCAGTGTCAGTTACTTCCGCTCGTTGCCGGTGGCTTACAGGCCCATGGTGCTCGACCAGTTGCGCAGCATGGGCGGCACGCGCTTTTTTGTGTCGCTCAACGCCAAGCCGCTGGACATGCCGGTGCTGCCCATCACCCCACGCAAGCAGGCAGTGATCGATGTATTTCAGCAGGTGCTGCACGAACGGCTGGGCTCGCAGATGGACATTTCCGTGGAGTTCGTCGGCCCTGACGACCTGCGAATCTTCAACAGCGGCCTGAAACTCGACGAGCTGCCACGCTCCTGGGCGCATTACTCGCTGACCCTGGAGCCGCTCAACCCGCCGGTGCTCGTGACGCAGATCCAACTGGGCGAGGGCGAGTGGCTGTACATTGCCTCGCTGCTGCCCGAGCCCTATACCAGCCTGGAGGCCGAACGCCTGCCACGCCAGCAGATCGGCTTCATCGTGCTCACCACGGCCTTGCTGTTGTTGTTCATCGGCTTGCTGGTGCACTGGCAGAGCTGGCCGCTCAAGCGCCTGGCGCGCGCTGCGCGGGAGATGTCGCTGGGCGCCGATGTGGCGCCGGTGGCTGAAGGGGGCGGCAGCGAAGTGGTCGAAGTCAGCCGGGCGTTCAACAGCATGCGTGAGCGCATCAGCCGCTACCTGACCGAACGCAGCCAGCTGTTCAGCGCCATTTCCCACGACCTGCGCACGCCAATCACCCGCCTGCGCCTGCGTGTCGAACTGCTGGAGGACGAACGCTTGCAGGCCAAGTTCAGCCAGGACCTGGACGAGCTGGAGCTGCTGGTCAAAGGTGCCCTGCAGTGCGTGAAGGACACCGATATCCACGAGAACATAGAGCCGGTCGACCTCAACCAGGTGCTGGAGATTCTGGCAGAGCCTTATCTGCGTGATGGCCGTATCACGCTCGAAGGCCGGGCGCTGGCGCCTTACCCAGGCAAGCCGCTGGCGCTGCGGCGCTGCATCGGCAACCTGATCGACAACGCCATCAAGTACGGCGAGCGGGCACGGCTGCGCATCATCGACGGTGCCGAGGGCTTTGTGCTGCAGGTGGACGACCAGGGGCCGGGGGTGCCGCAGCAGCAGCTGGAGCAGGTGTTCGAGCCGCATTTCCGGCTGGCCGGGCAGCAGCAGGGGTATGGGCTGGGGTTGGGCATTGCGCGCAACATTGCCCACAGCCATGGGGGCGAAGTGAGCTTGCTGAACCTGCGCGAAGGCGGGTTGCGGGTGACCTTGTACCTGCCGAGGGGGATGGACTGAATTTTTCATTGCCTGTCACTGACCGGTGACAATCCCATCCCCCTTCGTGACATCCCGCACAACCCGGCTGACTAGAATTCGCACACGACTGGCAAGGATCAAGCTGGCCCATGAACACCTCCAACCTGCCTTCCACCAGCTGGCTCAACGCCCCGGCCCACACTGCCTGGCGCGTGGCCGAAGCACAGCGCCTGCTGGCCTTTGCCAAGGCCGCGAAACTGCCTGACGGCTTCGGCAACCTGGATGCCAAGGGGCAGCTCGCCCCTGGCGCCCGTGCCGAAACCATGAACACCGCCCGCATGACCCACTGCTTCGCCCTGGCTCACCTGCAGGGCATGCCTGGCTGCCTGGGCCATGCCGCACATGGCGTGGCCGCACTGCGCAGCGCGATGCAGGATGCCAGCTACGGCGGCTGGTTCGCCCACCCCGGCGGCCACGCCGATAGCGGCAAGGCGGCATACCTGCATGCCTTCGTCGCCCTGGCTGCCGCCTCGGCGGTGCAGGCAGGCGCTGTCGATGCCCCCGCGCTATTGGCAGATGCAATCCATGTGATCGAAGCGTATTTCTGGCACGAAGAAGAAGGTGCCCTGCGGGAAACCTTCTCCCGCGCCTGGCAGTTGCCCGAACCCTACCGTGGCGCCAACAGCAACATGCACGCGACCGAGGCTTTCCTGGCCTTGGCAGACGTCACCGGCAACAGCCTGTGGCTACAACGCGCCCTGCGCATTGCCGAACGCATTATCCATACCCATGCTGCTGCCAACGGTTACCGGGTCATCGAGCATTTCGATGCGTTCTGGCAGCCACTGCCGCACTACAACCGTGAGCATCCGGCCGACTACTTCCGGCCTTATGGCACCACGCCTGGGCATGCCCTGGAGTGGGCGCGGCTGCTGCTGCATCTGGAGGCCAGCCTCGAACGGGGCGGCCTGCATGCCCCGCAGTGGCTGCCGGATAGCGCCCGGGCACTGTTCGACGCTGCCTGCCAGCAGGCCTGGAACGTCGATGGCGCGCCCGGTTTCGTCTACACCCTGGACTGGGCCGGGTGCCCGGTGGTGCATGCACGCCTGCACTGGGTGCACGCCGAGGCGTGCGCTGCCGCCGCGGCCCTGTTGCAGCGCACCGGCGATGCCCATTACGAGCAGTGGTACCGCAACTGCTGGGACTTCATCGCCAACCATTTCATCGACACCGTCGGCGGCAGCTGGCACCACGAACTTGATGCGCACAACCAGCCGGCCGGGACCATCTGGCCGGGCAAGCCCGACCTCTATCACGCCTACCAGGCGTTGCTGCTGCCAGGTTTGCCCTTGGCACCTGGCCTGGCCAGCAACCTGGCCGGCAATGTAACCAAACGATGACATTCGCGCATCGCTTCGTTACCTGAAGGGGTGGGCACGCTGTTTAGACTTCATGCAACGCAAGCGATCGACTTGCACGGCATAACAACAAGAAAGGTGCTTCGATGAATTCCACGCTCCGTCTCGCTGCCGCAATTTCCCTGGCTTCCTTGATCCCGCTCAGTGCCCAGGCTGCCGAACCCAAAGGCAGTGTCGAGGTGGTGCACTGGTGGACCTCTGGGGGTGAAAAAGCGGCCGTCGATGTGCTCAAGGCCCAGGTCGAGAAAGATGGCTTTACGTGGAAGGATGGCGCTGTCGCTGGCGGTGGCGGTGCCACGGCCATGACCGTGCTCAAAAGCCGTGCCGTCGCCGGTAACCCGCCGGGTGTCGCGCAGATCAAGGGGCCGGACATTCAGGACTGGGCGGCCACCGGCCTGCTCGATGCCGATGTGCTCAAGGGTGTGGCCAAGGAAGAGAAGTGGGACGCGCTGCTGGACAAGAAAGTCGCCGACACCGTGAAGTATGACGGCGATTATGTCGCCGTGCCGGTGAACATCCACCGTATCAACTGGCTGTGGATCAACCCCGAAGTGTTCAAGAAGGCCGGCATCGACAAGGCGCCCGCCACCCTCGATGAATTCTATGCCGCCGCCGACAAGCTCAAGGCTGCCGGTTTCATCCCGCTCGCCCATGGCGGCCAGCCGTGGCAGGACAGCACGGTGTTCGAAAGCGTGGTGTTGTCGGTGATGGGGGCCGAAGGTTACAAGAAGGCTATGGTCGACCTCGACAACGCGGCCCTGACCGGCCCCGACATGATCAAGGCGCTGACCGAACTGAAAAGGGTCGCCACCTACATGGACCCGGACGGCAAAGGCCAGGACTGGAACCTGGAAGCGGCCAAGGTCATCAACGGCAAGGCCGGCATGCAGATCATGGGCGACTGGGCCAAAAGCGAATGGACCCTGGCGAAGAAAACCGCCGGCAAGGATTACCAGTGCGTGCCGTTCCCCGGCACCGACAAGGCCTTCCTCTACAACATCGACTCGCTGGTGGTGTTCAAGCAGAACAACGCAGGTACCTCTGCCGGCCAGCAAGACATCGCGCGCAAGGTGCTGGGTGAAGATTTCCAGAAAGTCTTCAGCATCAACAAAGGGTCGATCCCGGTGCGCAACGACATGCTCGCCGACATGGGCAAGTACGGCTTCGATGCTTGCGCGCAAACCTCCGCCAAGGATTTCCTGGCAGACGCCAAAAATGGCGGCCTGCAGCCGAGCATGGCGCACAACATGGCCACCACGCTGGCCGTGCAGGGCGCATTCTTCGATGTGGTGACCAACTACATCAACGACCCCAAGGCCGACCCGGCCGATGCGGCGAAGAAGCTGGCGGCGGCGATCAAGGCTGCCCAGTAAAGCTGGCAATCATCCTGTAGGAGCAGCCTTGTGCTGCGAAAGGGCCGGGATGGCTTGAGGCATTGCTGTGCCTGCAATGGCCTCTTCGCAGCACAAGGCTGCTCCTACAAAAGTGCATGCCGTTTCTGCAACGGGGATCTGAACCATGACCACGACTACCGCCCAACTGCGGGCCTCACCCCTGGACGCGCTTCAGCGCTGGCTGCCCAAGCTGGTGCTGGCGCCCAGCATGTTCATCGTCCTTGTGGGCTTTTACGGCTACATCCTCTGGACCTTCGTGCTGTCCTTCACCACCTCGACCTTTCTGCCCACTTACAAATGGGCCGGCCTTGCGCAATACGCCCGCCTGTTCGACAACGACCGCTGGTGGGTGGCGAGCAAGAATCTGCTGCTGTTCGGTGGCCTGTTCATCGCGATCAGCCTGGCCATCGGCGTGTTGCTGGCGGTGCTGCTGGACCAGCGCATTCGCCGCGAGGGGTTCATCCGCACCATTTACCTGTACCCCATGGCGCTGTCGATGATCGTGACCGGTACCGCCTGGAAGTGGTTGCTCAACCCCGGCATGGGCCTGGACAAATTGCTGCGCGACTGGGGCTGGGAGGGCTTCCGCCTGGACTGGCTGATCGACCCTGACCGGGTGGTGTATTGCCTGGTGATCGCTGCCGTGTGGCAGGCCTCGGGCTTCATCATGGCCATGTTCCTCGCCGGCCTGCGTGGGGTTGACCCGTCGATCATCCGCGCGGCGCAGATGGATGGCGCCAGCCTGCCGCGCATCTATTGGACCGTGGTGCTGCCCAGCCTGCGCCCGGTGTTCTTCAGTGCACTGATGATCCTTTCGCACATCGCCATCAAGAGCTTCGACCTGGTGGCAGCGATGACCGCCGGTGGCCCGGGGTATTCATCCGACCTGCCGGCAATGTTCATGTATTCGTTCACCTTCAGCCGCGGCCAGATGGGCATGGGCTCGGCCAGCGCCATCCTCATGCTCGGGGCGATCCTGGCGATCCTCGTGCCTTACCTGTACTCGGAGCTGCGGAGCAAACGCCATGCATAGCCCTGCCGACAAACCCGCGCTCAGCCTGAGCCGCATCGCCATCCACGCGGTGTTGCTGAGCGCCGTGCTGTTGTACCTGGTGCCGCTGGTGGTGATGCTGCTGACCAGCTTCAAAACCCCCGAAGACATCAGCACCGGCAACCTGCTGAGCTGGCCGGCGGTGTTTACCGGCATTGGCTGGGTCAAGGCCTGGGGCACGGTCAGCGGTTACTTCTGGAACTCGATCATGATCACCGTGCCAGCGGTGCTGATCTCCACCACCATTGGTGCGCTGAACGGCTACGTGCTGTCGATGTGGCGCTTTCGCGGTTCGCAGCTGTTCTTCGGCTTGCTGTTGTTCGGGTGCTTTCTGCCATTCCAGACCGTGCTCCTACCGGCCTCGTTCACCCTCGGCAAGCTTGGCCTGGCCAGCACCACCGGTGGCCTGGTGCTGGTGCACGTGGTCTATGGCCTGGCCTTCACCACGCTGTTCTTCCGCAACTTTTACGTGAGCATCCCCGATGCGCTGGTCAAGGCCGCGCGCCTGGACGGTGCCGGGTTCTTCACCATCTTCCGCCGCATCATCCTGCCGATGTCCACGCCGATCATCATGGTTTGCCTGATCTGGCAGTTCACCCAGATCTGGAACGATTTCCTGTTTGGTGTGGTGTTCTCCAGCGGCGACTCGCAACCGATCACCGTGGCGCTGAACAACCTGGTCAACACCAGTACCGGGGCCAAGGAATACAACGTCGACATGGCGGCAGCGATGATCGCCGGCCTGCCAACCCTGCTGGTCTACGTGGTGGCAGGCAAATATTTCGTGCGCGGGCTGACGGCCGGCGCGGTCAAGGGGTAAGCCATGGCAACGCTCGAACTTCGCAACGTGAACAAGACCTACGGCAGCGGCCTGCCGGATACCCTCAAGGACATTCAGCTGTCGATCAAAGATGGCGAGTTCCTGATCCTGGTCGGGCCCTCTGGCTGTGGCAAATCAACCCTGATGAACTGCATCGCCGGCCTGGAGCAGATCACCGGCGGTGCCATCCTCATTGATGAGCAGGACGTCAGTGGCATGAGCCCCAAGGACCGTGACATCGCCATGGTGTTCCAGTCCTACGCGCTGTACCCGACCATGAGCGTGCGCGAGAACATTGAATTTGGCCTCAAGATCCGCAAGATGGCGCAGGCGGCCATCGACGAGGAAGTGGCGCGGGTGGCCAAGCTGCTACAGATCGAACACCTGCTGGCGCGCAAGCCGGCACAACTGTCCGGTGGCCAGCAGCAACGCGTGGCCATGGGCCGGGCGTTGGCGCGGCGGCCGAAGATTTACCTGTTCGATGAACCGCTGTCCAACCTCGACGCCAAGCTGCGGGTCGAGATGCGCACCGAAATGAAACTGATGCACCAGCGTTTGAAAACCACCACCGTGTACGTCACCCATGACCAGATCGAGGCCATGACCCTGGGCGACAAGGTGGCGGTGATGAAGGACGGCATCATCCAGCAGTTCGGCACCCCGCAGCAGATCTACAACGACCCGGCCAACCAGTTTGTCGCCAGCTTCATCGGTTCGCCGCCGATGAACTTCATTCCGGTGCGCCTGGCCAGGCAGGATGGCCGCTTGCTGGCGTTGCTCGACAGCGGCCAGGCACGCTGCGAGTTGCCTCTGGGGCTGGCCGCTGACGAACTGGATGGCCGCGAGATCATCCTGGGCATCCGCCCTGAGCAGATCACCCTTGGCGCTGCCGAGGGTAATGGATTGCCGGGTATCCGCGCCGAGGTGCAGGTCACGGAGCCGACCGGGCCGGACCTGCTGGTGTTCGTTACCCTCAACCAGACCAAAGTGTGCTGCCGCCTGGCGCCGGATGTGGCGTGCCGCGTGGGTGACACCCTCAACCTGCAATTTGACCCGGCCCGGGTGCTGCTGTTTGACGCCGACAGTGGCGCGCGCGTGCACCTGGCCAGCACTGGCGCAACTGCAAAGGACAACGTGGCTCACTTCAAAGGCCGTTGACTCGTCTACACCATCAATAAGAAAAAAGAGGACGCAAAGGGATGGAACAGCGCAAACGCATCAGGACATTGGGCTCGCTGGCTTTGCTCGCCGTTGTCGGCAGCAGCGGCGCGCAGGCTGCCGAGGCCTTTTCCAGCGAATCGAAATGGATGACCGGCGATTGGGGCGGCACCCGTACCGAGTTGCTGGACAAGGGCTACGACTTCACCCTGGACTACGTCGGCGAGGTGGCCGGCAACCTGCACGGCGGCTACAACGACGACAAGACTGCACGCTACAGCGACCAGTTTGCCCTTGGTGCACACCTTGACCTGCAGAAGATCTTCGGTTGGCACGATGCCGAGTTCAAGTTGGCGATCACCGAGCGCAGCGGCCGCAACCTGTCCAACGACCGCATCAGCGACCCGCGCGCCGGGCAGTTCAGCTCGGTGCAGGAAGTGTGGGGCCGCGGCCAGACCTGGCGCCTGACCCAGATGTGGGTCAAGCAGAAGTACTTTGACGGCGCGCTGGACGTCAAATTCGGCCGTTTCGGCGAGGGCGAGGACTTCAACAGCTTCCCGTGCGACTTCCAGAACCTGGCCTTCTGCGGCTCGCAAGTGGGCAACTGGGTGGGCGGCATCTGGTACAACTGGCCGGTCAGCCAGTGGGCGCTGCGGGTGAAGTACAACATCACCCCGGAGTTCTTCGTGCAAGTCGGCGCCTTCGAGCAGAACCCCTCCAACCTGGAAACCGGCAACGGCTTCAAGTTAAGCGGCAGCGGCACCAAGGGGGCGATATTGCCGGTGGAAGCGGTGTGGTCGCCCAAGGTCAACGGCCTGCCGGGCGAGTACCGCCTGGGTTACTACTACAGCACGGCCAAGGCCGACGATGTGTTCGACGACGTCAACGGCAACCCGCAGGCGCTGAGCGGCGAGGCCTTCAAGTCGCACTCCAGCAAACATGGCTGGTGGGTAGTGGCGCAGCAGCAGGTCACCGCCCAGGGTGGCGACGTCAATCGTGGCCTCAGCCTGTTTGCCAACTTCACCGTGCACGACAAGGCCACCAACGTGGTCGACAACTACCAGCAGGTGGGGCTTGTCTACAAAGGTGCCTTCGATGCCCGGCCCAAGGACGACATCGGCTTCGGTGTGGCACGTATTCATGTGAATGACGACGTGAAGAAGCGCGCCGAACTGCTCAATGCCCAGAGCGGTATCAACGATTACGACAACCCGGGCTTCGTGCCGCTGCAACGTACCGAGTACAACGCCGAGCTCTATTACGGCTTCCATGTCACCAACTGGCTGACCGTGCGGCCCAACCTGCAGTACATCAAGAGCCCGGGCGGGGTGGACAAGGTGGATAACGCGCTGGTCGCAGGCTTGAAGATTCAGTCGTCATTCTGAGGGCATTTGTTGTAAATTTACGCCAATCCATTTTCGGTTCCCGGCACCCACTGGCCTGCAGTGGTTGTCGGGGATAGGCCGAGACAGCGCTATCTCAAACAACAAGAGCTCTGAACCATGCCCGAACATCCGCTCCATCGCTTCTTTGCCTCGCAGCGGCCAAGGCCGACATTCGAGTGGGAGCGTTACCAGCAGCGCGATGTGCTGATCATCGATCATCCCCGTTGCCAGGCGGTATTCAGCCGCCAGGGTGCGCAGTTGTTGCACTTTCAGCCGGCAGGTGAACGGCCTTGGCTGTGGTGCGCCGAGCAGTGGCCGCAGGTAGGCGCGATCCGTGGCGGTGTGCCGGTGTGCTGGCCGTGGTACGGCCGCCACCCCAGCGAGGACCTGTGGCCGGCCCATGGCTGGGCGCGGCTGTTGGACTGGAAGCTGGTGGACAGCCGTGAAGACGAGGAGGGCGTGACCTTGAAGTGGCGCCTGGACCTGTGCGACTGGCAGGTCGACCTGCACGCCAGGCTGGGTAACCGTATGGAGCTAAGCCTGAGCACCGAGCACCAGGACAGCGAACCTTGCCAGCTGAGCCATGCACTGCTGGCCTACTGGCGTATCAGTGACGTGTCCGAGATAGCGCTGTCTGGGTTGGAAGATATCGAAGGTTACGACCGCCTCAACCGCCAGGCCTGCCGGGAAGACGGCGCGCTGAAGCTCAAGGGTGGCTGCCAGAAAGTCTATCCGGGTACACCGCGGGTGCAGTTGCAAGACCCGGCCTGGCAACGCGAGCTGTGCATCGACACCGGTGACAGCGACGACACCGTGGTCTGGCACCCGGGCAACCGGCCACTGATGGGGGTGACCGGTCGTGAAAGCCAGCGCTTCGTTTGCGTGGAGGCTGCCAGCGGCAGTGGCGAGGGCCTTAGCCTGGCGCCGGGGCAGCGTGCCCACCTGCGCCTGCAGGCGCATCGGCTTAGTTGAGCTCGTCGTCCTCGATCGGGTAGCGGCTGGCGTTCAGGCTTTCCTTGATCTTGCGCAGGTGCGGCTGGAAGTCGACGCCGCGGCGCAGGGTCATGCCGGTGGCCAGCACATCGAGCACGGTCAGCTGGATGATCCGCGAGGTCATCGGCATGTAGATGTCGGTGTCTTCCGGTAACGGGATGTGCAGGCTCAGGCTGCAGGCATTGGCCAGCGGCGAGCCGGCGGCGGTCAGGCCCAGCACCGAGGCGCCGTTTTCGCGGGCCAGGCGGGCCACTTCGACCAGTTCGCGGGTGCGCCCGGTGTAGGAAATGATCACGAACAGGTCGCCGGTGTGGGCCACCGAAGCCAGCATGCGCTGCATCAGCACATCGGCGTGGGCCGACACCGCCAGGTTGAAGCGGAAGAACTTGTGCTGGGCGTCCAGGGCCACCGGGGCCGAGGCGCCCAGGCCGAAGAAGTGGATCTGCCGGGCCTGGATCATCATGTCCACGGCGCGGCTGACCTGCTGTGGGTCCAGCTGCTGGCAGGCGCCGTCGAGCGAAGCAATGGCACTGGCGAAGATTTTCTGGGTGTAGGCTGCCGGGTCATCGTCGGCCTCTACCGCGCGGCTGACGTAGGCGGCGCCGCTGGCCAGGCTCTGCGCCAGTTGCAGCTTGAGTTCGGGGTAGCCGCTGACGCCAAACGAGCGGCAGAAGCGGTTGACGGTCGGCTCGCTGACCTTGGCCGCCTGGGCCAACGCAGCAATGCTGAAACGGGTGGCTTGTTGCGGGTTGAGCAGGATGACTTCGGCGACTTTGCGTTCGGCCTTGTTCAGCTCGTCGAGGCGTCCCTGGATCTGCTCCAGGAGGTTTCGCACGCGGTCCATGGGTGTGTCCTTGGGTCGGGAAGACAGCCGGCTGACGAAGCAGCAGGCTTTTTGCACGGTCGTCTATCGTACTGTCGGTGCGGTTGGCGCACCACTTGTCTGTAATACTTGTGTGGAATGTTATGGTTTTTACTACATTATCCCTTGAAAACCGTGTGTGAAAGCGGTATTCCTAGACCAACTTTAGGAAAGAACCTACATCATGGCTGCGATCAGTGTCGAACCTTGCACTTTTGCCCTGTTTGGCGCCCTCGGTGACCTGGCATTGCGCAAGCTGTTTCCCGCGCTCTACCAGCTCGACCGGGCCAACCTGCTGCACCCGGACACCCGCCTGCTGGCGCTGGCCCGTGAGGCAGGCAGCGCACAGGAGCACCTGAACAGCATCGAAGTCCACCTGCGCCGGCATGTGCCCGAGGCCGATATCGAGCCTGCCGCATTGGGCCGCTTCCTGGCCCGGTTGAGCTACCAGCACCTGGATTTCCTGCAACCCGAGGGTTACCAGGCCCTGGCCGAGCAGTTGCCGGGCGAACTGCCGCTGATCGCCTACTTCGCCACGGCGGCCGCGGTGTACGGGGCAATTTGCGAAAACCTCGACAACGCCGGCCTGGCGCCGCGTACCCGGGTGGTGCTGGAAAAGCCCATCGGCCACGACCTGGAGTCGTCACGGCGGGTCAACGATGCTGTAGCGCGGTTCTTCCCTGAAAACCGGGTTTACCGCATCGACCACTACCTGGGCAAGGAAACAGTGCAGAACCTGATTGCCCTGCGCTTTGCCAACAGCTTGTTCGAAACCCAGTGGAACCAGAATTCCATCTCCCACGTGGAGATCACCGTCGCTGAAAAGGTGGGTATAGAGGGCCGCTGGGGCTACTTCGACAAGGCCGGCCAACTGCGCGACATGATCCAGAACCACCTGTTGCAGTTGCTGTGCCTGATCGCCATGGACCCGCCCAGCGAGTTGTCCGCCGATGCCATTCGTGATGAGAAGGTAAAGGTGCTCAAGGCCCTGGCACCGATCACTGGCGAGGGTTTGAGCACTCAAGTGGTGCGTGGTCAGTACATTGCCGGCTACAGCGAAGGCAAGTCGGTGCCAGGCTACCTGGAAGAAGACAACGCCAACGCCCGCAGCGACACGGAAACCTTCGTCGCCCTGCGTGCCGACATCCGCAACTGGCGCTGGTCGGGCGTGCCGTTCTACCTTCGCACTGGCAAGCGCATGCCGCAGAAGTTGTCGCAGATCGTCATCCACTTCAAGGAAACACCGCACTACATCTTTGCCCCGGAACAGCGTTTGCAAATCGGTAACAAGCTGATCATCCGCCTGCAACCGGACGAAGGCATTTCTTTACGGGTGATGACCAAGGAGCAGGGCCTGGACAAGGGCATGCAACTGCGCAGTGGCCCGTTGCAGCTCAACTTTTCCGATACCTGGCGCAGCACGCGGATTCCGGATGCCTATGAGCGCCTGTTGCTCGAAGTGATGCGCGGCAACCAGAACCTGTTCGTGCGCAAGGACGAAATCGAATATGCCTGGAAGTGGTGCGACCAGTTGATCGCCGGCTGGCGCAATGCGGGCGATGCGCCCAAGCCTTACGCGGCGGGCTCCTGGGGGCCGATGAGTTCGATTGCATTGATCACACGCGATGGGAGGGCGTGGTATGGGGATATCTGAATTGAAATTGCCAGCAGCCGTGAAGGTTCACGACCTGGCGGACGCCAAGACGCTGGCTGCAACCCTGGCCCATGACGTGGCCGAGCGCCTGCGGGCAGCGATTGCTGCCAAGGGCCAGGCCTGCGTGGTGCTGTCCGGTGGCCGCAGCCCGGTGCCATTCCTTGAGAAGCTGGCCAGCGAAAGCCTGGATTGGGCCAAGGTCACTGTCAGCCTGGCTGACGAGCGCTGGGTGCCGGTGGAGCACGCTGATAGCAACGCTGGCCTGTTGGCCCGCCACCTGCTCAAGGGCGCGGCCGCCAAAGCCCGCTTTATCGGCCTGTACCAGCAGGCGGAAAACCTTGATGCCGCTGCGCTCAAGGCCGACCAGGCCTTGGCCGGGCTGCCGCCGATCGACGTGCTGGTGCTGGGCATGGGTGACGATGGCCATACCGCCTCGCTGTTCCCCGCCAGCCCTAACCTGGAAGCAGGCCTGGATCTGGCCAGCGCACGTCGTTGCCTGCCGTTGCTGGCGCCAAGCGTGCCGCACCAGCGCCTGTCTATGACCCGTTCGCTGCTGGCCAGCGCCGCCTTCATCGCGCTGGCCGTGCAAGGGCCGGGCAAACTCGCTACCCTGCGCGCCGCGCTGGCTGGCAACGACCTTACTGAAATGCCGATTCGCGCTTTTCTTCACGACCCCCTGGGCATTTACTGGTGCCCATGAGCCAAGGATCCACTGTCATGACCACCCTCGAACGCCCACAGCCAAAGCTCTCGATGGCCGACAAGGCCGCCCGGATCGACGCCATCTGCGAAAAGGCGCGCATCCTGCCGGTAATCACCATCGCCCGTGAGCAAGACATCCTGCCGCTGGCTGACGCCCTGGCCGCTGGCGGTATCCGTACCCTGGAAGTGACCCTGCGTTCACAGCATGGGCTCAAAGCCATCCAGGTGCTGCGTGAGCAGCGCCCGGAGTTGTGCGTAGGTGCAGGTACCGTGCTTGATCGCGGCATGTTCGCCGCCGTCGAGGCTGCCGGCGCGCAGTTCGTCGTTACACCGGGCATTACCCAGGACATCCTCGAAGCTGGCGTGGACAGTGAAATCCCGCTGTTGCCTGGCGTCAGCACGCCATCCGAAATCATGATGGGCTATGCCCTGGGCTACCGCCGTTTCAAGCTGTTCCCGGCAGAAATCAGCGGCGGGGTGGCGGCAATCAAGGCCTTTGGCGGCCCGTTCGGCGATATTCGCTTTTGCCCGACCGGCGGCGTCAACCCGGCCAATGTGCGTAACTACATGGCTTTGCCCAATGTGATGTGCGTGGGTGGGACCTGGATGCTCGACAGCAGCTGGATCAAGAACGGCGACTGGGCGCGGATCGAGGCGTGCAGCGCTGAGGCAATGGCACTGCTGGACGCCAACTGAAACTGTTTGTTGTGTGCTTTACGGCTTGAGGGGCGCTTGGTCAGCGCCCCTTTTTTTATGTGCCATTTTCATGTTGCCGGGCAGCCGGTGCATGAAGCCTTTCCCGATTATTGAGACACGAAACAACGATTACGATGGCGCCGCAATCTTGAATGCGGAGCGTCAACGGTGAATGATTACGCAGCAGTTAAGTTGAAAGGCTCTTATGAAATTGAGCAGCATCTTTATACATTAAGTGAGCGACAGCTCGGGGCCTGGGTAGAAGGCCAAACGGTTGTAGGCAATATAAAGGTCCATGGTGAGACGTTTGAATGTTTCACTCGCCCTGTTTATGCATACCTTGCGCAATGCGAGTGGGTGCAGGGTACCGTTTCAGGTGGTTTTGTTCACGTACAGAAGTACCAATGTGGCTTCAGCGACTGGTTTTACTCCGACGTGGCGGGGGCCTTTGAAGTCAGCGCAGGTATCGATCGGGTCAATGCACTTTCAGGCATCGTAACGGGTGTTTCCCCGCGCAAGCTTTGGGCTAAATCAAGCGTCAAGACCAAAGAGATAAGCCTGAGTGGCCAGAAGCATTTCTCTGTCTATCAAATGCACATGGTTTATGCCCATTGTCTGGTTGGTAATTCGTCAAAAAAAATAGAACGCAGCAGCCTGTTGTCGAGTGTGTTCCACGCGGTCGACGATCAATGGGTCATGTTGTCATCCGTCGGGTTTGATCGAGTGTTGGCGGTCAATGCTGAAGAGGCCACCCAGCCGCAGTCGTGGAATTCGATAAAACAGCGGTTGTTAAAAGAACAGGCAGGCAGCCTCGCACGCTTTGATTGTGTTGAGCTGGGCAAGCCATTTAACCGTTACGTATGATTGTGAGTGCTGGAGGTTTTTCATGAGTTTTATCGATAAGGAAATGATCAAGGCTATTGGAGATTTTCCACATCAGCGTGGAAACTACGACATCGAAAATTATTTGTATGGTTTTGATGGGAAGGTCAACCCCGGCTGTTGGGTCATGGGCGATACGGTATATGGTGACATGTTTCTCGTAAACCAGAACTGGGGCACCTACTCTACGCCGATGCTGGCCTATCTCGAGTACTTGGGGATGGCGCGTGTTCCCAGCAGCGTGACGCATACTGAAGAAGTGTCCACGGTAGAAGGGTACAGCCGTTCATTCAGCTCGTCTTTGGAGACAGAGGTCAATTTGGGGGCGGGTTTTCTGGGGAGCGTGATTGGTGGAAAATTGACCTCCAGTATGACGGAAGGGGTCAGCCACTCAAGTACCAAGTCCCGAAAGGTTGAGATGGAAGGGCCGGGTATTTTCCATTTTTATCAGATGCACATGGTCTATGCCCATTGTGTTACAGGTGCTGGGCATTTTGCAGACTTCTTCAAGTACGCAAAAACAAAAATCTACGCGAAGCAAGACAGGGAAGACCTTTGTATCCTCACTTCCATTGCTACCGATTCGGTCATCACGGTGGCCGCTGAGAATTCGGTCAAGCCGCTAGGTTGGGATGAAATCCAGGAAGCAGCCTTGATGCAAGGGCATGACTTCCCGGGAAATAGCGGCAGGTGGGTATTCAATTACAAAGCCTACTTCACACCCGGTAATCGCTACTAAACTCGGGCACAAAAAAACCGCATCGTGGATGCGGTTTTTTTGTGGGTGGAACGATCAGGCCGCTTTGGCTTCTTGCTGGCTCAGCGAACGGTTCAGTGCGCTGAACAGTGCTTTGAAGCTGGCGGTGGTGATGTTCTCATCAATGCCCACACCGTGTACCGGGCGGCCACCGGCCACACGCAGTTCAATGTAGGCTGCTGCCTTGGCGTTGGTGCCCGCGCCAATGGCGTGCTCGTTGTAGTCCATGATTTCCACGGCAATTGGCAGGCCGGCGACCAGTGCTTCCAGGGCGCCGTTGCCCTTGCCGCGCCAGTGCAGGGTGGCTTCGCCTTCACCAGCCACTTCCACTTCCACGGCGCTGTGGCCGTTTTCTTCCTGCAGGCGATGGCTGACCAGTGCGTACGGCGCGTTGGCCTGGAGGTATTCCTTGTGCAGCAGGCTGTAGATCTGCTGGGCGGTCATTTCCAGGCCCAGGCGGTCGGTTTCACCCTGCACCACCTGGCTGAACTCGATCTGCATGCGGCGTGGCAGGCTGATGCCGTATTCCTGTTCGAGCAGGTAGGTGATGCCACCTTTGCCCGACTGGCTGTTGACGCGGATCACCGCCTCGTAGCTGCGGCCGATGTCGGCTGGGTCGATCGGCAGGTACGGCACTTCCCACCGTTCGCCTTCTTGCTGCTTGGCGAAGCCTTTGCGGATGGCATCCTGGTGCGAGCCGGAGAAGGCGGTATGGACCAGGTCGCCCACGTACGGGTGGCGTGGGTGCACCGGCAACTGGTTGCACTCTTCGACCACCTTGCGCACGCCGTCGATGTCGGAGAAGTCCAACAGCGGGTCGATGCCTTGGGTGTAAAGGTTCAGTGCCAGGGTCACCAGGTCGACGTTACCCGTACGTTCGCCGTTGCCGAACAGGCAGCCTTCGGCACGGTCGGCACCGGCCATCAGGCCCAGTTCGGTGGCGGCGATGCCGGTGCCGCGATCGTTGTGGCAGTGCAGGCTGATGATCACGCTGTCACGGCGGCTGACATTGCGGCAGAACCATTCGATCTGGTCGGCGTAGATGTTCGGCGTGGACACTTCCACGGTGGCCGGCAGGTTGAGGATGATCTTGTGCTCAGGCGTCGGGTTCCACACTTCGATGACCGCGTCGCACACTTCCTTGGCGAACTCCATTTCGGTGGCGCTGAAGGTTTCGGGCGAGTACTGGAAGGTCCACTGGGTTTCTGGCTGCTGGGCAGCGTACTTGACGAACAGCTTGGCCGCGTTCACCGCGATGTCCTTCACGCCTTGCTTGTCCTGGTTGAAGACAATGCGGCGGAACGACGGGCTGGTGGCGTTGTACAGGTGGACGATGGCCTTCTTCGCACCGCGCAGCGACTCGAAGGTGCGGGCGATGAGGTCTTCACGGGCCTGGGTGAGCACCTGGATGGTGGTGTCGTCCGGGATGTGGCCGTCTTCGATCAGGGTACGCACGAAGTCAAAGTCGGTTTGCGAGGCAGACGGGAACGAGGCTTCGATTTCCTTCACGCCTACCTGCACCAAGGTCTTCCAGAAGCGCAGTTTCTTCTCCGAATCCATCGGCTCGATCAGCGACTGGTTGCCATCACGCAGGTCGGAGCTGCACCAGATCGGCGCGGCGGTGATGGTCTTCGACGGCCAGGTACGGTCGGGCAGGTCGATGGTCGGGAAAGCGCGGTACTTCTTCGAAGGGTCTTTGAGCATGGTCATGGAAGCAATCCTTTTGTGTGCGGCCGAGATCGGGCCTGCCGAGCAATAACGAGATGAGAAGGCGAGGCGACGCGATTCAGCCTGGTAGTCGGGCGCTGACCAGGCAGAGGCTGCGATGTTGTCGGAGCAGGATGAGGGTGCTGAAGGTTTTCATGCCTTCAAACTTAACCAGTGAGATGGGGGATGGCAAGCGTTCGGGGAAAATTGAGAGGAATGCTTAAAAAAAGCTTCTAGGCGAGATTTTATGGCTTAGGTTCTTTGGGCGCTTCTTGATTCTTGCGCGGTATTTTTCGAAGGCGCAACCCATGGCATTTGATGCTGGCCGTGCTGGCCTCATCGCCGGCAAGCCAGCTCCCACAGGATTGCCACAGGTCTTGAGCCCTGTGCAGGGCATGTGGGAGCCTGGCTTGCCGGCGATGCAGGCGGTGCGGTCTCAGGGCTGGAACGCACCAATGAAAATGGCCGGGTCCACCCGCGCATCGTTCAGGCTGACGTTCCAGTGCATGTGCGGCCCGGTTGCCCGCCCGGTCGAGCCCACGCGCCCGACCACCTCGCCACGGCGCAGTTGCTGCCCGACTTGCACGTCGATCTTGGACATGTGGCAGAACATGCTGATAAAGCCTTGGCCATGGTCGACGAACACCGTGCGGCCGTTGAAGAAGTAGTCCCCCACCAAAATCACCTTGCCATTGGCCGGTGTCTTGATCGGCGTGCCCGCGGGCACCGCGAAGTCCAGCCCGGCATGCGGGTTGCGCTCTTCACCGTTGAAGAAGCGGCGCACGCCAAACTTGCTCGACAGCGGCCCGTTGACCGGTTTGTCGAGGATCAGGTTGCTCGGCAGGGCTGGGCTGAAGCTGCGGTAGGCCTTGATCTGCTCGGCCAGTTCGCGGTCGATGCGTTTGAGGTCGGCCGGGTTCGGGTTGACCTGGCGGGTGTTTTTCAGGGTGATGCGCTGTTCGGGGTACTTCTTGCTCTTGACGCTGAAGGGCAGGGTGCGGCCGCCCTGGTTCAGCACTGCAGTGCCGGGCTTCTGGGTCAGCGGGATACCGACAATGGCCAGCCAGTTGTCCTGTTCTTTCACCACCAGCACTGGCTTGCCGTCGAAACGGGCGCTGGGCGCGCTGGTAGCCGGGCCCAGATCAACCACCGCCACGCCACCAGGCACTGGTTTGTTCAGGGTGCGGGTGATGTAGCTGGCCTGGGCGCCGCCGGCCAGCAGCAACAGGGAAAGGGCAAGCAGGGGCGCGAACAGGCGGGGCATGTGTCAGTCCAGTAGTGAGAGGGTGACCGGGGTCAGGTGGTTGTCTTCGACCCGCACCAGCAACTCGCCTTCGTTCAGGCGGGCAGTGAGGCGCTGGCCGTTGCGGGTCTGTTCGGCGCTGCGGATGGCTTGGCCCTGTTCGTCCAGCAGGATGCTGTAGCCGCGGGCGAGGGTGGCCAGCGGGCTGACCACTTGCAGGGTTTGCAGTTGGGCCTGGAAGCGTTGGCGGCGGTCCTTGAGCACGTCACGCATGGCCCTCGGCAGGCGCTCGGCCAGGCTGTCCAGGCGCTGGCTCAGCAGTTTCAGGTGACGCCCCGGGTGCTGCGCGGCCAGGCGGGTGTCCATGCGTGCCAGGCGCTCGCGGCGCTGGTTGAGGCTGAGCATGAAGGCGCGGCGCAGGCGCATGTCCAGGTCGTCCAGGCGCTGGGCTTGCTGACGCAGGCGCTCGCCCGGGTGGCGCAGGCGCTGGGTCAGGGACTCCAGGCGCAGGCGGTCATGGGTCAGACGGTTTTGCATGCGCAACAGCAGGCGCCGTTGCAGGCCGTCCAGGCGTTGCTGCAAACCACTGTTGTCGGGGGCCAGCAACTCGGCGGCAGCAGACGGCGTGGGTGCGCGCACATCGGCGACGAAGTCGCTGATCGACACGTCGGTTTCATGGCCCACGGCGCTGACAATCGGCGTGACACAGGCGGCCACGGCACGCGCCACGGCTTCTTCGTTGAAGCACCAAAGGTCTTCCAGCGAGCCACCACCCCGGGCCAGGATCAGTGCGTCGAAACCAAGGCTGTCGGCCAGGCGAATGGCGCGCACGATCTGCGCGATGGCTTCGCGGCCCTGTACCGCAGTGGGGATCAGGTTCAGTTCTACCTGTGGGGCACGGCGGCCGAACACGCTGATGATGTCGCGGATCACAGCCCCCGTAGGCGAGCCTGATGATGCCGATACGTTGAGGGTGGGCCGGTAGCGGTTTTTTGCGTTCGGCGCTGAACAGCCCCTCGGCACTGAGCTTTTCCTTCAATGCCTCGAAGGCCAGGCGCAATGCGCCGTCACCGGCCGGCTCGACGGTGTCGAGAATCAGCTGGTAGTCGCCACGCCCTTCAAACAGCGAAACCTTGCCGCGTACCCGCACCGCCAGGCCGTCGCGCAGGGCCTGGCGCACCCGTGTGGCGTTCTGCCGGAACAGCGCACAACGCACCTGGGCGCCGCTGTCCTTGAGGGTGAAGTACATGTGGCCGGACGCCGGGCGGGCGAGGTTGGAGATTTCGCCTTCCACCCAGACGCTGCGGAACACGTCTTCCAGCAGCACGCGGGCGCGGCCATTGAGTTGGCTGACGGTAAGGACCTCACGGTCTAGGCCGAGTCGTTCGAAGGGGTCTTTGATCATGGCAGGCATCATAAAGGACATCGGCCCCGGTTGTCTGTGCCAGCCCTGTCACCGGACTTGTCGCGTCCCTTGTAGGAGCAGCCTTGTGCTGCGAAGAGGCCGGTAGGGCAAAAGACCATCTTCGTCTGCAATGGCCTCTTCGCAGCACAAGGCTGCTCCTACCGGGTGATGCGGTTGCTTCCACAAGTCTCAGTTCTACATGGCCGCCACAAACTGCCGTGCCATCTGCCCTGCATCACGGCGGCAGGCCAGCGCCACTGTGCTCTGGCAATCACCTTCCAGCGCCACGAAACTGACTGTAGCCGGTGCAATCTCCCGCATGCACTCCGGCAACAACGCCACCCCGAACCCCGCCTGAATCAGCTGCAATTGCGTCGTCTTGCGTGACAGTACCTGCGCCGCCTGCGGAAAAAAGCCTGCCTCCATGCATAACGACGCCGACAGATAGCTCAGCCCACCGCGGTCCCGGTGTGGAATGGAAATGAAGCGTTCTTCCCGCAATTGCTCCAGTTCCACCCGTGACGCGCCAGCCAAGGGGTGCCCGGCAGCGACCGCCAGCAACAAGGGTTCGCTGAACAGTTCATGCAGCACCACGCCTTCGTGCTGGCGAAGCACCGGCAAGCGCAACAAGCCGATATCCAGCCGCCCGGCAGCGATATCTTCCAGCTGTGCCTCCGATGACTGCTGCGCAATCTCCAGCGAAACCCCCGGGTTGTCCCATAGGTAATTGCCCAGGCGAGCCAGCAGCGTGCCGGTCAGCGGCACGGTACTGGAATGGTTCAGGCGCAGGCTGCCTTGCAGCCCCAGGCCAATGTCACGGGTCATCCGCTCAGCCTGTGCCAGGTCGGCCAGCAGGCGCCGTGAGCGTTCCAGAAAGGCCTGGCCGGCCAGTGTCAGGCGTGGCAGGCGCGCGGTACGCTCGAACAGCGGCGTCCCAAGTTGCTGCTCTAGCTCCTTGATCTGCCGGCTTAGCGCTGACTGGGCGATGTACAGCCGTTCGGCAGCAGCGCTAAAACTGCCGCACTCGGCGATTTCCACGAAGTAACGCAACTGGCGGATTGACGTCATGTCATGCCTTTTCGAGATGGCTGTGGGGATAAAGCCATATTAGTCGGCATGGCTCATCGCTGGCTAACCTTGGGCTGTCTTCCCAGGAAGTGCTGCCATGCTTGCCCAACTGTCATTTTCCGGCCTCGACTGGCTGCCCATCCTGCTGGGTGTCGGTGTTGCCTACATCGTCTTTGGCATTGCCGGTTTCGGTACCGCGCTGGTGGCCGGGCCGGTACTGATCCATTTCATGCCGTTGTCACGCATCATTCCGCTGTTGGTGTTGCTGGACTTCGTTGCCGCGTTCGGCAACCTGCTGCCGTCGCGCCGGGACGTGGTGCGCAGCGAGTTGCTGCGGCTATTGCCATTCATGGCCTTGGGCTGCACGTTGGGCGTGGTGTTCCTGCTGCAACTGAAGTCCGACCTGTTGCTGCTGTTGATGGGCGTGTTCGTGACCGCCTATGCGTTATACGGGCTGGCAGTGAAGGTGCGGCCGACCCGTTTGTCGGGCTTTTGGGCGATGCCGATGGGCACGGCAGGCGGGTTGTTCGGGGCGTTGTTCGGCAGTGGCGGGTTTCTTTATGCCCTTTACCTGAGCGCACGGCTGGAGGTAAAGGAACAGGTGCGCGCCACCCAGAGCGCGCTGATCAGTTGCAGTACGGTTGTGCGCCTGTCGCTGTTCCTGATCGCCGGTGTCTATGCCGACCAAAGCCTGCTGCTGCTCGCCGCCTGCTTGCTGCCCGTGATGTTCGTCGGCCTCTGGGTGGGGCGCCGGCTGACCAACCGGCTGTCCCGTGAAGCCTTTGTACGCCTGGTTACCTGGTTGGTACTGGCCAGCGGCCTGGCGCTGATTGGTCGCTACCTGGCGGGTTGAGCGGTAGAATTGCGTCATTACCGCAGTTTTTCAGGTTTTTCCTGTTCATGAACACCCAGAGCATCATCGTTCCCAAGCTGTCCACTGTCCCTGTGCATGAAGCCCGTGCCCGCGCCATTCTGCGTTGGCTGGTGCGCGAGAAGGTCGTCGAGGAGCAACTCACTACCTGTGGTCGCACCGGTAATCGCATGGGGCATGCGCTGGCCGCCGGGGCACGCAAAGTGGCCCTGCACCCCGAAAAACTGCCCTTCGACCAACAGGTCAATGGCATGGAGGTGGTGCTCAAGCGCTGCATCTATACCCCGACCGATGGCTTCCTCGAAGAAGCCGGGTGCCCGGAATGCCGGCGCGAGGTAGGCGAGCCGCTGTTCGAAAGCCTGGAAGAGTGGATGCCCGGCGTCAGTGACAACTTCACCTGCCCGCTGTGCGGCTTCGAAGATGACATCAATGGCTTCATTTACCTGCAGCCATGTGCCTTTTCCAACCTGGGGTTCATCTTCAACAACTGGGGCGAGGCCGGGTTCACCCAGGCCTTTCTCGACAGCTTCGCCGACTGGCTCGACCAGCCGGTGACCGTGGTACAGGTAAGCTGCAAGCCCTAAGCCGCAAGCTTCAAGAAAAAGCAGTCCATTAGCCGTACGATTTCTTGTGGCTTGCCGCTTGTAACTTGAAGCTTGAATTACATTGAGCGGCGCGCCGTGCATGAGTATAATGGCGCGCTTCCATTTTTCCCGCCCGGGAGCCCCCGCGATGCTGCGTATCAGCCAAGAAGCCCTGACCTTCGACGATATCCTCCTTGTACCTGGCTATTCCGAGGTACTGCCTAATGAAGTCAGTCTCAAGACCCGTTTGACCCGTGGCATCGAGCTGAACATTCCGCTGGTTTCCGCCGCCATGGATACCGTGACCGAAGCGCGTCTGGCCATTGCCATGGCCCAGGAAGGCGGCATCGGCATCATCCACAAGAACATGACCATCGAACAGCAGGCCGGCGAAGTGCGCAAGGTCAAGAAGTTCGAGGCTGGCGTGGTCAAGGACCCGATCACCATCGACGCTGACGCCACCGTGCGTGACCTGTTCGACCTGACCCGCCTGAACAACATCTCCGGTGTTCCGGTGCTGGCGAACGGCGACCTGGTCGGTATCGTCACCTCCCGTGACGTGCGTTTCGAAACCCGCCTGGACGCCAAGGTCCGCGACGTGATGACCCCCAAAGAGCGTCTGGTCACCGTCCGTGAAGGCGCCGACAAGAACGAAGTCCGCGAGCTGCTGCACAAGCACCGCCTGGAAAAAGTCCTGATCGTCGACGACAAGTTCAGCCTCAAGGGCATGATGACCGTCAAGGACATCGAAAAAGCCAAGGCTTACCCGCTGGCCAGCAAGGACGACCAAGGTCGCCTGCGCGTTGGCGCCGCGGTCGGCACCGGCAAAGACACCGGCGAGCGCGTTGCCGCGCTGGTTGCCGCTGGCGTTGACGTGGTGGTTGTCGACACCGCCCACGGTCACTCCAAAGGCGTTATCGACCGTGTTCGCTGGGTAAAAGAAACCTATCCGCAAGTGCAGGTGATCGGCGGCAACATCGCCACCGGCGCCGCAGCCAAGGCCTTGGCCGAAGCGGGTGCTGACGCCGTGAAGGTCGGTATCGGCCCAGGCTCGATCTGCACCACCCGTATCGTTGCCGGTGTCGGCGTGCCGCAAATCAGCGCCATCGCCAATGTCGCCGCTGCACTGGAAGGCACTGGCGTGCCACTGATCGCCGACGGCGGCATCCGCTTCTCCGGTGACCTGTCCAAGGCCATTGTTGCCGGTGCTTCCTGCGTGATGATGGGTTCGATGTTCGCCGGTACCGAAGAGGCCCCGGGTGAAGTCGAACTGTTCCAGGGCCGTTCCTACAAGGCCTACCGCGGCATGGGCTCGCTGGGTGCCATGGCACAGGCGCAAGGCTCGTCCGACCGTTACTTCCAGGACTCCTCGGCCGGCGCCGAGAAGCTGGTACCGGAAGGCATCGAAGGCCGCGTTCCTTACAAGGGCGCCCTGGCTGCGATCATCCACCAGCTGATGGGCGGCCTGCGTTCGTCCATGGGCTACACCGGCAGCGCAACCATCGAAGAGATGCGCACCAAGCCGGAATTTGTACGCATCACCGGTGCCGGCATGGCCGAGTCCCACGTGCATGACGTGCAAATCACCAAAGAAGCCCCTAACTACCGCGTAGGCTGAGGCTTCCAGCAATATCAGCATGCGGGGCTGTTACGACAGCCCCGCGTCGTTTCCGATTTCCACTGACGAGATTGAGTCATGGCCCTCGACATTCACGCTCACCGCATCCTGATCCTCGATTTCGGTTCCCAGTACACCCAGCTGATCGCCCGCCGCGTGCGCGAAATCGGCGTGTACTGCGAACTGCACCCGTTCGACATGGACGATGAAGCGATCCGCGAATTCAACCCGCGCGGCATTATCCTCGCCGGCGGCCCCGAGTCGGTCCACGAAGCCAACAGCCCACGCGCCCCGCAGGCCGTGTTCGACCTGAACGTGCCAGTGCTGGGCATCTGCTACGGCATGCAGACCATGGCCGAACAGATGGGCGGCAAGGTTGAAGGTTCCGACCTGCGTGAGTTCGGTTATGCCCGCGTAGACGTAGTCGGCAAGAGCCGCCTGCTCGACGGCATTGAAGACCACGTTGACGACGACGGCGTGCTGGGCCTGGACGTGTGGATGAGCCACGGCGACAAGGTCACCCAGATGCCGGGCAACTTCAACATCCTGGCAAGCACCCCAAGCTGCCCGATCGCCGGCATGTACGACGACACCCGCGGCTACTACGGCGTGCAGTTCCACCCGGAAGTGACCCACACCAAGCAGGGCGGTCGCATCCTGTCCCGCTTCGTGCAGGACATCTGCGGCTGTGAAGCCCTGTGGACTGCGTCCAACATCGTTGAAGACGCCATCGCCCAGGTACGCGCTCAAGTCGGTTCGGCCAACGTCCTGCTGGGCCTGTCCGGCGGCGTCGACAGCTCGGTGGTTGCCGCACTGCTGCACCGCGCCATCGGCGACCAGTTGACCTGCGTATTCGTCGACAACGGCCTGCTGCGCTTGCACGAAGGCGACCAGGTGATGGCCATGTTCAAAGAGAACATGGGCGTCAAGGTGATCCGCGCCGACGCTGAAAAGCAGTTCCTCGACAACCTGGAAGGCGAAGCCGACCCGGAGAAGAAGCGCAAGATCATCGGCCGCACCTTCATCGACATCTTCGATGCCGAAGCCAGCAAGCTGGACAACATCCAGTTCCTCGCCCAAGGCACCATCTACCCGGACGTGATCGAGTCGGCTGGCGCAAAAAGCGGCAAGGCCCACGTGATCAAGTCGCACCACAACGTGGGTGGCCTGCCGGAGGAAATGAACCTCAAGCTGGTCGAGCCGCTGCGTGAACTGTTCAAGGACGAGGTGCGCAAGATCGGCCTGGAACTGGGCCTGCCGTACGACATGGTCTACCGCCACCCGTTCCCGGGCCCGGGCCTGGGTGTGCGCATCCTGGGTGAAGTGAAGAAAGAGTACGCCGACATCCTGCGTCGCGCCGACCACATCTTCATCGAAGAACTGCGCAAGGCCGACTGGTACCACAAGACCAGCCAGGCGTTCGTGGTGTTCCAGCCGGTCAAGTCGGTTGGCGTCGTTGGCGACGGCCGTCGCTACGCCTGGGTCGTGGCCCTGCGTGCCGTCGAGACCGTGGACTTCATGACCGCGCGTTGGGCACACCTGCCATACGAGCTGCTGGAAACCGTCAGCGGCCGTATCATCAACGAAATCGACGGTATCTCGCGCGTTACTTACGACGTGTCGAGCAAGCCGCCGGCCACTATCGAGTGGGAATAAGTTGAGCCACAAGGGCGCCGAAAGGCGCCCTTGTCGTCTCTGCGCCCAGCGCAGCTCAAGGGGTAACGTGGCGCATGCCGCGTAGCCTCAGGCGCATGTGCAGGTCGGCAAGGTGTTCGAAACGGCGCTCATGAATGGCCGGCCAGTCAGGCCGTTCGATGTAGAAATAGCGCCCGTCGCGCCGGATCAAGGTGCGCCGCAGGGTCGAGTCGCGGCTGCGGTTTATCAGGTACTCCTCGCCATTGGCCATTTCGATTGTGTAGTCGCCAGGGTGGACCAGCATGCGTTCCAGGTCTGGAGACAGCGAGCGCCTGGGCAATACGGCAGCTTGCAGGCGCAGGTCGCTCTTCAGGTGGCGGACTTTGCCCTCTGTGTCCGTGACATCTCTGCCCGGGTCAGTGCTGTAAACGTCCACACCGTTGATTGAGCGATCCTCAACACGCAGGCCAATTACACCCTCGCTTTCAGCCAGGCCCGTAACGCCATGGTAGTTATTGGCATGGCTGCTACCGACCAGCGCAACCCATTTGCCCGGGCCGCGGGCAGCCTGATCAGCCTCGATGATGAGGTGGGCATAAAAGTTCATCATTTGTTGCCTGGTTACATCCGATACCGGGGTTTCCCATACCTGCCGGTAGCTGGCCATGCAGTCGATGGCCTGGATGCGCACCCCGTTTTTCTGCGCCTCGATCAGTACTCGGCGGAAGGTATAGCGGCCGGCAGGATCGGTGCCGTGCCCAAAGTCCTGTTGCGTGACATAGTCATCAAGCGTTTTGGGCATCACGCCGCTGCGGTTGAACGCGTCCAGGTCCGCTTGCTGGAAGTCGGTGGTGTAGTGCTCCATGTACAGCGTCTTCACCTTCAACTTGCGCAGCTGGCGCATGTTGTCGATCAGCAATCGCTTGCTGCCAAGGCTGTTGTGCGCTTCGCCGATGACCAGGCCGTTGCTGTTCTCATAGACGCTTTGCAGGACGAATTTAGAGGTAGCGACTGGAGGTAGTTCAGGTATCTGCGGGCGTGCGGGCGGCTGTACCGTCGTCATGAACTCGTTGGCGTCGGCCGCTAATTGATCGCGCAGTTGCCGGAACTGTTTGATGGCGGCACGTCGTTCAGGTGCGTCCATAACTTCCCGCGCACCCGTTATCTCATGGTCTGAGACACCTTTCAGTGAAGGGCGCAGCTCGGCCGGTACCTCATAAGGTGTTTCAGCAAGCGCAGGTAAGTTGGCATTCGTTGATCGGCCCCAGACTTTCAGCCGTGCGAGCATGCCCCCTTTGAGGCCAAGGCGATCCACAGGTTGCCAATTGCCCTCAGCATCCAGGCGGATCGGTTGGCTCTGGTAGAAAGAGAACGGGTTTTCCGGGTTGACGATGGTCCAGGATTTCAGCTCGGGTACAAAGCGCACCTGGTAAGGCATCCCTTCGACGAGGGCATAGAAATGGCCACCTTGTGTGTAGATCCCTTCAAGCTCACCTGTACCAGCCTCGCCACTGAGCACGATGTTGGTTTCGAAGGGCAGCAGCAGCCCCAGCTTTGCGCAGGCTGGAAGGGGGTAGGTACCCAGGTTTTGATAGCGTCCGCCACTTCGTCGTCGCTTGCAGTTTCGCCGTCAGGGCCGGGCTCCTCTGGCTCTGTGGGGCGTTCCCCGGTTTCTGATTCCCCGCCTGCCTCTGCGGTTTCGCCCAACTCGGCAAGTGGCTTGCCCGGTGCGCTGAGCAGAAAGGTTGCATTGAACAAGGTTTCGATGGCGGCGAATATCGCGCCTGTAATGCCTGCCTTGCGTTCGCGGGTGGTGTGCCCATTTATCGCCTGGTCGATGTTCAGGCCTGTTTCGGCGATACCGGCGCCGACCAATGCCAAGGCTACCGGCCAGTCCACTGCCGCCATGGGGCCAAACACTTTCAGGCCTGCATTCAGGTAACCGATCCACAGCTGTTTGCGCAGGTCGGCGTTGGCGTGCAGGGCAGTGTGTGCATCATCGAGCATCCGCTGGTGGGCTTTGTTGCGCAGCCAATCGAAGGCATCCTGGTCAAGCTGTTGGTCCAGGGTATTCAGGCCAGAAAAATCCTGCCTGCCCCAGCCGTGGTACAGCAGGTCGATCAAATGATTCAGCCCAACCTTGGTGTCGCCCTCGTCGCGATCATCAAGCGAGAAATGCGCCACGAAACGTGCCCGGTTGTCCGCATGATTGCAGTGGTTCAGCACCCAAAGGAAAAGTGCCTGCACATCCTGGAAGAAATACAGGCCCTCGATGTCGCCGGGCAAGTAGATCAACTGGCTACCATCGTTCATCTGCAGCCGCAGGATATCCGTCGCCACATGCCCACCGATGTCGAACGTGCACACACGCACGCCTGCGCCAGGCAATATTTTTTGTTGCAAACTTTTCAGTGTCGGCGGCCAGGGTGTATCGCCCGCCACGGCCTGTACGATGTCGTGGCCGTGACGGGCAAGCGCTGACTCGGCGTCCTTGGCGCAGGTTTCCAGAACTTTACTCAAGAAATTGGCTTTGGCCAGCGTGCGGAAGTTTTCCGAATGGTTCGACCAGAAGGATGCCAGCCGCGTCTTGAAATCAACGGCAAAATCAATCTTCCAGAAGTCCTCAAGCACATCCTTGGGGTCAAGGCGCACTTCATTGTGCTCGTCGTAGGCATCCTTGCCGGGCCCATCGCTGTAGAAGCCGGCCAGGTAGCTGAGCAGGTCGGCGTTGTCCTGGTCGTGGACGTTGAAACGATGCATCACCAGTTGTGGCAGTGTCAGGGACTCATACGGTGGGTCCAGGTGCTGCCAGCCGTTGAAGGTCCGGGGGCTGCTGACGGCGGTATTGAAACGGTGCAGGTAGACCGTGTCGGGGTCGAGCCCTTGCAGGCCATGACGGTCAAGCAGTTGTTGTGCGGTTTCGCGCGCCAACTCGCGCATGTCTGGGCAATCTTCAGTGAGTTGCCTGGCAATTGCCTGCAGGGCCTGCTGTTCGCTCAAGGTTCGGGTAATGACGGGCATGATGTGCGTCCTGTCTGAAGGATTAACACCAGTCTCAAGCTGTCGAACGCCCTTGCAGCGGTGCATATTGCTTGCCCAATGGCAGGATAGTGGCGGCTTTCACTTAATATTTCCCATTTGCAGGTGTATCGTATTTGCCCTTCATCGCCAGCCCTGCTGGCAGGCTGATTGCGCAGAACACGAGGTACCCGCACCGATGTCCTTCACCCGTCGACAAATGCTCAAGGGCCTCACCGGCCTGGTTGTGGTTGGCCTGGGCGCCGGTGGCGCGGCGCGTTACTGGCTGGGCAAGGTCGAAGACGACAACGCAGGTCACGATTACGAGCTGATTGCAGCGCCCCTGGACGTCGAGCTGGTACCGGGCTTCAAGACCGAAGCCTGGGCGTTCGGCCCGTCGGCGCCAGGCACCGAGTTACGTGTGCGTCAGGGCACCTGGTTGCGGGTGCGCTTCATCAACCACCTGCCGGTCGAGACCACCATTCACTGGCACGGCATACGCTTGCCACTGGAAATGGACGGCGTGCCCTACGTCTCGCAACTGCCAGTCAAGCCGGGCGAGTACTTCGACTACAAGTTCCGCGTGCCGGACGCCGGCAGCTACTGGTACCACCCGCATGTCAGCAGCTCGGAAGAGCTTGGCCGTGGCCTGGTCGGCCCGCTTATCGTCGAGGAACGCGAGCCTACTGGGTTCCAGCATGAACGCACGTTGAGCCTGAAAAACTGGCACGTGGACGAGCAGGGCGCGTGGCTGCCCTTCAGCATCCCCCGTGAGGCAGCGCGTAACGGCACGGCCGGGCGCTTGATCACCATCAATGGCCAGGCCGACTCGGTCACCGAGCTGCCGGCTGGCCAGGTGGTGCGGGTGCGCCTGCTGAACCTGGACAACACCTGGACCTATCGCATCAACCTCAAGGGCAACTGCGAGGCGAAAATCTATGCCCTCGACGGCAACCCGGTGACCCCGCGCCCATTGGAAGACGATTACTGGCTCGGCCCAGGCATGCGCATCTGCCTGGCCATCCGTATTCCCGAGGCGGGCGAAGAGATCTCCCTGCGCGACGGTTTCGTGCGCCTGGGTACCCTGCGTTCGGTGGCCAGCAACGGCGCACCGAGTGACTGGCCGCCAGCGCTGCCGCCCAACCCGATCGCCGAGCCAGACCTGGAGAATGCCGAAAAGCTCAACTTCAATTTCGAGTGGGCGGCCAACGTTACTGTCACGCCAGACCCGGAAAAACCGTCGAGCATGTGGCAGATCAACGGCCAGGCCTGGGATATCACCGACAAGACGTGCGCCGACCGCCCCATCGCCACGTTGCAGAAGGGCAAGAGCTACATCTTCGAACTGAAGAACATGACCCAGTACCAGCACCCGATCCACCTGCATGGCATGAGCTTCAAGGTGATCGGCTCCAATCGTCACGACATCAAGGAGCCGTGGTTCACCGATACCTACCTGCTGGGCAAGAACGAACGTGCGCAGGTAGCACTGGTGGCGGATAACCCAGGTACGTGGATGTTCCATTGTCACGTCATCGACCACATGGAAACCGGCCTGATGGCCGCGATTGCGGTGGTCTGATGCGCCCGCAGATCATCGATCGCAGCCGCGATCAGGAATTCATGCGCCTGGCCCTGACCCTGGCCGCCGAGGGCGCGGCGCTGGGCGAGGTGCCGGTGGGGGCGGTGCTGGTGCAGCATGGGCAGGTGATCGGGCAGGGTTTCAACCGGCCGATCATCGACAGTGACCCCAGCGCACATGCCGAGATGGTGGCCATCCGCGCAGCGGCCAAATCTGCCAGCAATTACCGCCTGCCCGGTAGCACCCTGTACGTGACCCTGGAACCGTGCAGCATGTGTGCAGGGCTGATCGTGCATTCGCGGGTGATGCGCGTGGTGTTTGGCGCGCTGGAGCCCAAGGCGGGGATCGTGCAGAGCCAGGGGCAGTTCTTCGGGCAGGGGTTCCTGAACCACCGGGTGATGGTGGAGGGCGGGGTGCTGGCGGAGGAGTGCGGGCAGATCCTCAGCGACTTCTTCAAGGCCCGCCGGGCCAAGGCTTAACCTGCACCGGCCTACATCGGCGGCGACTGTTCCGCCGGCTTGGTCTTGTTGACACCCGGCACATGCAGGTTGCCCTCGGCCACCTGGCCTTCAAGCTGCGGCTGGGTCACCCAGGTGAGGATGTCGTAGTAGCGCCGGATGTTGGCCACGAAGTGCACCGGCTCGCCACCCCGGGCGTAGCCGTATTTGGTCTGGCGATACCACTGCTTCTGCGACAGGCGCGGCAGCATCTTTTTAACGTCCAGCCATTTGTTCGGGTTGAGCTTCTCGCGCTTGGCCAAGGTACGGGCGTCTTCCAAGTGGCCACTGCCGACGTTATAGGCAGCCAGGGCAAACCAGGTGCGATCCGGCTCCTGGATACTGTCGTCCAGTTCGGCCTTGATCTTCATGAAGTACTTGGCGCCACCCTGAATGCTCTGTTTCGGGTCCAGCCGGTTGGACACGCCCATGGCCTGGGCGGTGCGCTGGGTCAGCATCATCAGGCCGCGCACACCGGTCTTGGAAGTGACCTCCGGCTGCCACATAGACTCCTGGTAACCGATGGCAGCCAGCAGGCGCCAGTCCACCTGCTCGACCTTGGCATAGCTCTTGAAGTGCTTTTCGTACTTGGGCAGGCGCTGTTGCAGGTGTTGGGCGAAGGTGTAGGCACCGACATAGCCCAATACGTCGACATGGCCGTAGTAACGGTCTTTCAGGCGCTGCAGCGTGCCGTTCTTCTGCGCCTTGTCGAGAAATTCGTTGATTTCGTTGAGCAGGCTGTTGTCCTCGCCCGCTGCCACTGCCCAGCGCTGGTCGCGGGTGTCGCCCACGTCGAAGGCCACGCGTACGTTGGGGAAGTACACCTGGTTCATCGCCAGCTCGTTGGAGTCGACCAAGGTCAGGTCGATCTGGCCTTCGTCGACCATGCGCAGCAGGTCGACCACCTCCACGGCATCCGACTCTTCATATTCCAGGCCAGGGTTCTGCTTTTCAGCTCGGCCAGCAGGTCGGCATGGCTGCTGCCTTTGAGCACCATGATTTTCTTGCCGACCAGGCCTTTGGCGTTGGTCGGGCGGGGGCGGCCGTTGCGGTAGATGACCTGCGGGGTTACTTCCAGGTAGGGGTGCGAGAATTTTGCCTGGGCCGCGCGCCGCTCGCTGCTGACCAGGCCGGCTGCTGCCAGCACCGGGCCGGAGGGTTTGCCAAGGTCGTCGAACAGCTCATCGAGGTTGTCGGCAGTCTCGATCTCCAGCTTCACACCTAGATCGTCGGCGAAATGCTTGACCAGCTCGTACTCGAAACCGGTTTCGCCGTTGCGATCCTGGAAGTAGGTGGCCGGGCTGTTGCGGGTGATTACGCGCAGCACGCCATCCTCCTTCACGCGCTCGAGGGTGCTGGGTTTTTCAACGCAGGCACCGAGCAGCAGAAAGAGTCCGGTTGCGAGAAGCCATTTGGCGCAACGCTGGCGCAAAGCAGTGTGGGCGAACATAGGTTGCAGTATACGCAAAGGACCGGCCCAACCATATCTCGACAACGGTTAGCTTGTCTGGTAGCGCTTTATGTGCTGCACCGGCCTCATCGCCGGCAAGCCAGCTCCCACAGGTACACCAGAGTTATAAGGGCGGTGTTGTACCTGTGGGAGCTGGCTTGCCGGCGATGAGGCCGGAACAGGCAATACAGGGCAAATTTTCTGACCCGCAAGTCCGGTTACGCCGCCCGGCAGCCGTGGCTTAGAGCGGGTGCCGAAAGCCATCGAATTAGGCTAGAATGCACGGCCTCTAAGCACACCCCTTCCTGAGGCTGTCCCGACGATGTTGATCCTGCGCGGCGCTCCTGCCCTTTCTGCCTTTCGCCACGGTAAATTACTCGAGCAACTGAGCCAGAAAGTCCCCGCTGTTACTGGTTTGTATGCCGAATTCGCCCACTTCGCCGATGTCGACGGCGAGCTGACCGCCGACCAGCAGCAGGTGCTGGGCCGTCTGCTCAAGTACGGCCCGAGCGTGCCGGTACAGGAGCCGACCGGCCGCCTGTTCCTGGTCGTGCCGCGCCTGGGCACCATTTCGCCGTGGGCCAGCAAGGCCAGCGACATCGCCCACAACTGCGGCCTGCAGTCGATCCAGCGCCTGGAGCGCGGCATCGCCTACTACGTCGCCGGCACCCTGAGCGACGCTGACGCAGCCTTGATTGCCGCCGAACTGCATGACCGCATGACCCAGCGTGTGCTGGCCCAGCTGGAGCAGGCGTCCGACCTGTTCAGCCACGCCCAGCCCAAGCCGATGACCTCGGTGGACATCCTGGCCGGTGGCCGTGACGCCCTGGCCCAGGCCAACATCGACCTGGGCCTGGCCCTGGCCGAAGACGAGATCGACTACCTGGTCGCTGCCTTCCAGGGGCTCAAGCGCAACCCGAACGACATCGAACTGATGATGTTCGCCCAGGCCAACTCCGAGCACTGCCGCCACAAGATCTTCAACGCCAGTTGGGACATCGACGGCCAGGCTCAGGAAAAAAGCCTGTTCGGCATGATCAAGAACACCTACCAGATGCACAACGAAGGCGTGCTGTCCGCCTACAAGGACAACGCCTCGGTCATCGTCGGTAACGTGGCCGGCCGCTTCTTCCCGAACCCTGAAACCCGCCAGTACGGCGCGGTGCAGGAGCCGGTGCACATCCTCATGAAGGTGGAAACCCACAACCACCCGACCGCCATCGCCCCGTTCTCTGGCGCCTCCACCGGCTCCGGTGGCGAAATCCGCGACGAAGGTGCGACCGGCCGTGGCGCCAAGCCCAAGGCGGGCCTGACCGGTTTCACCGTGTCCAACCTGCGCATTCCGGGCTTCGAACAGCCTTGGGAGCAGGCCTACGGCAAGCCTGAGCGTATCGTCGACGCCCTCGACATCATGATCGAAGGCCCTCTGGGTGGCGCGGCGTTCAACAACGAATTCGGTCGCCCGGCCCTGACCGGTTACTTCCGTACCTTCGAGCAGGCCATCAACACCCCCCACGGTGAAGAAGTGCGCGGCTACCACAAGCCGATCATGCTGGCCGGTGGCATGGGCAACATCCGTGAAGACCACGTGCAGAAGGGCGAGATCACCGTCGGCGCCAAGCTGATCGTGCTCGGCGGCCCGGCCATGCTGATCGGCCTGGGCGGCGGCGCCGCTTCGTCGGTGGCTACCGGTGCCAGCCGGCAGACCTGGACTTCGCTTCGGTACAGCGCGAAAACCCTGAAATGGAGCGCCGTTGCCAGGAGGTCATCGACCGCTGCTGGCAGCTGGGCGACAACAACCCGATCGCCTTCATCCACGACGTCGGCGCGGGCGGTATCTCCAACGCCTTCCCTGAGCTGGTCAACGACGGTGGCCGTGGTGGCCGCTTCGAGCTGCGTAACGTGCCCAATGACGAGCCGGGCATGGCCCCGCACGAAATCTGGAGCAACGAGTCGCAAGAGCGTTACGTGCTGGCTGTCAGCGCGGTCGATTTCGAGCGTTTCCAGGCCATCTGCGAGCGTGAGCGTTGCCCGTTTGCCGTGGTCGGCGAAGCGACTGAAGAGCCGCACCTGACTGTAAGCGACAGCCACTTCGGCAACACGCCTGTGGACATGCCGCTGGACGTGCTGCTGGGCAAGCCGCCGCGCATGCACCGTTCGGTTACCCGCGAGGCCGAGCTGGGCGATGACTTCGACCCGAGCGAGCTGGACCTGGACACCGCCGTTCAGCGTGTACTGAACCACCCGGCCGTGGCCAGCAAGAGCTTCCTGATCACCATCGGCGACCGCACCATCACCGGCCTGGTTGCCCGTGACCAGATGGTCGGCCCGTGGCAGGTACCGGTGGCCGACTGCGCCGTCACCGCCACCAGCTTCGACGTCTACACCGGTGAAGCCATGGCCATGGGCGAGCGTACCCCGCTGGCGCTGCTGGATGCCCCGGCGTCCGGCCGCATGGCCATCGGCGAAACCCTGACCAACCTGGCCGCTTCGCGCATCGAGAAGCTGTCCGACATCAAGCTGTCGGCCAACTGGATGTCCGCTGCCGGCCACCCGGGTGAAGACGCCCGCCTGTACGACACCGTCAAGGCTGTCGGCATGGAGCTGTGCCCGGAGCTGGGCATTACCATTCCGGTCGGCAAAGACTCGATGTCGATGAAGACCAAGTGGAGCGATGAGGGCGGCGAGAAGAGCGTCACTTCGCCCATGTCGCTGATCATCACCGGCTTTGCCCCGGTCACCGACATCCGTAAAACCCTGACCCCGCAACTGCGCATGGACAAGGGCGAAACCGACCTGATCCTGATCGACCTGGGCCGCGGCAAAAA
The DNA here is from genome assembly GCA_947090765.1 of Pseudomonas sp. MM223. Taxonomy (NCBI): domain Bacteria; kingdom Pseudomonadati; phylum Pseudomonadota; class Gammaproteobacteria; order Pseudomonadales; family Pseudomonadaceae; genus Pseudomonas; species Pseudomonas sp. MM223. The sequence continues at coordinate 1,350,843 of OX352322.1, forward strand.
CCGCATGGGCGCCTCGATCCTGGCCCAGACCTACGGCAAGATCGCGGCCCAGGCACCGGACGTCGACGACGCCGAAGACCTCAAGGCCTTCTTCGCCGTGATCCAGGGCCTGAATGCCGACGGCCACCTGCTGGCCTACCACGACCGTTCCGACGGCGGCTTGCTGACCACCGTGGTGGAAATGGCCTTCGCCGGCCACTGCGGCCTCGACCTGCAACTCGACCCGCTGACTGACAACCGCAAGGACGTGCCGGCCATCCTCTTCAACGAAGAACTGGGTGCGGTCATCCAGGTTCGTCAGGATGCCACCCCGGACGTGCTGGCACAGTTCAGCGCAGCCGGCCTGGGCGAAGGTTGCGTGGCGGTGATCGGCAAGCCGGTCAACAACGCCGAAGTGTCCATCAGCCTGAACGGCGAAGTGTTGTTTGACGACGACCGTCGCATGCTGCAGCGCCAGTGGGCCGAGACCAGCTACCAGATCCAGCGCCTGCGCGACAACGCTGACTGTGCCGACCAGGAATTCGACCTGCTGCTTGAGGAAGACAACCCGGGCCTGTCGGTCAAGCTGGGCTTCGACGTCAACGACGACATCGCCGCGCCTTACATCAAGAAGGGCGTGCGCCCGCAAGTGGCCATCCTGCGTGAGCAGGGCGTCAACGGCCAGGTCGAGATGGCAGCCGCCTTCGACCGCGCCGGCTTCGCCGCCATCGACGTGCACATGAGTGACATCCTCGCAGGCCGTGTCGACTTCGAGGCCTTCAAGGGCCTGGTCGCCTGCGGTGGCTTCTCGTACGGTGACGTGCTGGGTGCCGGTGAAGGCTGGGCCAAGTCGGCGCTGTTCAACGCCCGTGCCCGTGATGCCTTCCAGGCCTTCTTCGAGCGTACCGACAGCTTCGCCCTGGGCGTGTGCAACGGTTGCCAGATGATGTCCAACCTGCACGAGCTGATCCCGGGCACCGAGTTCTGGCCGCACTTCGTGCGTAACCGCTCGGAGCAGTTCGAGGCACGTGTGGCCATGGTCGAAGTGCAGAAGTCCAACTCGATCTTCCTGCAGGGCATGGCCGGTTCGCGCATGCCGATCGCCATCGCCCACGGCGAAGGCCATGCCGAGTTCGCCAACGAAGCGGCACTGCTGGAAGCCGACCTGTCCGGTTGCGTGGCCCTGCGCTACGTCGACAACCATGGCAAGGTCACCGAAGCCTACCCGGCCAACCCGAACGGCTCGCCGCGTGGTATCACCGGCCTGACCAGCCGCGACGGCCGCGTGACCATCATGATGCCGCACCCGGAGCGTGTATTCCGCGCCGTGCAGAACTCCTGGCGCCCGGATGAGTGGCAGGAAGATGCCGCGCTGATGCGTATGTTCCGCAACGCGCGGGTGTGGGTGAACTAAGGCGTGTACAAGCTCGCCTTCTTCGTCCCCGCCAGCCATGTCGAAGTGGTCAAGGCCGCTGTGTTCGCCGCAGGTGGCGGGCGCATCGGTGACTATGACCACTGCGCCTGGCAAACCCTGGGCCAGGGCCAGTTTCGCCCGTTGGACGGCAGCCAGCCGTACCTCGGGCAAACCGGCCAGGTCGAGGTGGTGGAGGAGTGGAAGGTAGAGCTGGTGGTGGCTGACGACCTGATTGCCCAGGTCGTCGCAGCGCTGAAGCAAAGCCACCCGTACGAGACGCCAGCTTATGAAGTCTGGCGGCTCGCCGAGTTCTAAAACCGCATCAAGGCCATCGCCGGCAAGCCAGCTCCCACAGGGATATCACCATTTTCAGATCCTGTGATATCCCTGTGGGAGCTGGCTTGCCGGCGATAGGGCCCTGTCAGCCAGCCACAATCTCTTTGCCGGGCTCAGGCCGCTTCAACCAGGCACACGCCAGCAACCCCACCTCGAACAGTATCCACATCGGCACCGCCAGCATCGTCTGCGAAAACACATCCGGCGGCGTCAGGATCATCCCCACCACAAAGCACCCGACGATCACGTAGGGCCTGCTGCGCCGCAAAGTGGCCACATCGGCCAACCCCACCCAGACCACGATGAACGTCGCCACCGGGATCTCGAACGCCAGCCCGAACGCCAGGAACAGCGCCAGGATGAAGTCCAGGTACTGGCTGATGTCGGTCATCATCGCCACACCGTCCGGTGTCACGCTGGCAAAAAAGCCGAACATCATCGGGAACACCAGAAAGAACGCGAAGGCCATGCCGGCATAGAACAGCACGATGCTCGACACCAGCAGCGGCAGGGCAATGCGCCGCTCACGGCGGTACAGCCCCGGCGCCAGAAAACCCCAGGCCTGGTGTAGCAGCAGCGGCATGGCTACGAACAGCGCGCACATTGCGGTCAGCTTGAACGGCGTCAGAAACGGTGACGTGACGCTGGTGGCGATCATGCTCGCGCCTTCCGGCAAAAAGCGCCGCAGCGGCTCGGAAATGAGCGTGTACAGCGTCTGGGCGAAAGGGAACAGGCCGGCGAACACCAGTGCCACCAGTGCCAGGCAACGCATCAGGCGTTTACGCAGGTCGCGCAGGTGTTCGGTCAGCGGCATGCTGGCCGCCGGGTCCATGGCACTACTCATGAGGCGTTTTCCTTGGGGACGGCGACCGTGGCGGCATCATTGGCCGGCTCTGCGTTCAGGCTGATACCTTGGCGGATCTCCTGTTCCAGGCGCTGCAACGGGGCGCTGTCGAGGTTGGGCAACTCGATCTCGCGTTCTACCTGCGTGCGCAAGGCGTGCATGGCCCGCCGCGCCTGGCCCAGGCCGCGGCCAAGCGTGCGTGCCGCCACCGGCAGGCGCTCCGGGCCCAGCACCAGCAGCGCGACGACGCCAACCAGCAGCAGCTCGCTGAAGCCTACCTCGAACATCAGGCCTGACGGTCCGCTTGAGGCTGCTGCGTGGCCTGGCCGGTCAGCGGAGCCTGTTGTTGAACTTGCGCCTGGCCAGGTGCGTTGGCGTCAGTGTCGCCGCCCATGGACTTGCGAAAACCCTGGATCGCCTCGCCAACGTCGCTACCCAGGCCCTTGAGGCGCTTGGTACCAAACAGCAAAAACACGATCAGCAGTACGATCACCAGCTGCCAGATTCCAATGCCACCCATTGCGACCACTCCTGTAAGGTCATGAAAAGGAAGGGCAATCCTGCCTCGTGTAGATGACGTGCGCATGACGAACGGGCATTGCCATCTACCTGCAACACGCCGCGTGTTGACTGGCGTTTTTATTGCGCGAGCGAGGCACGCACGGATGGGTGGCAGGCAACAGCAGGGTGCGGCCCTGCTGATGGTGATGGTGGTGCTGGCAATGCTGGCGGCGGGCATGGCCTGGCTGGTGGAAGATGGCCGGCGCCAGGTGGATGAAGTGCGCCTGCTGCACCAGCGGGTACAGGCGCGGGCCATGGAGCAGGCCGGCCTGGCCTATGCCGGGCAGGCCCTGCGCGACCCCGCCTGGCGGCTTAGCCCACTGTTTTGGCAAGCCTTGCGTGGGCAGCCGCTGAACTACGATTTTGGTGCCGGTCAGGCGCAGTTGCGGGTGCGCGACCAGCACACCTGCTTCAACGTCAATGCGCTGCTGGGGGCCGATGGCGAGCGTGCCGAGCGCCAGTTGCGCTACCTGCTGGGCGACGACATGGCTGCCGAACGCCTGGTGGATGCGCTGGCCGACTGGCTCGACGCAGACAGCGATACCCGCCTGCAGGGCGCCGAGAGCGCCCAGTACCTGCGCCAGCAACCGCCGCGCCTGGCGGCCAACCAGCCGATGCTCGACACCAGCGAGCTGAACCTGCTGCTGGAGCAGGACGCCGCCCGCCAGGCCCGCTACCCGATGCTGTGTGCCTTGCCCCAGGTCACCGGCTGGCGCCTGAACGCCAATGCGCTTGGGCTGGAGCACCTGCCGTTGCTGGATGCGCTGTACGAAGGGCGCTATTCGCGGTCATTGCTAAGCCGCATCATCAGCGGGCGGCCGGCGTCGGGGTATGTGGATGCAGCCGCGTTGCGCCAGGCGTTGGGGGCGGTGGATGACGAGACGTTCGAACGGCTGAGTGAAGGCTTGCTGCTCAACAGCGGGTACTTTCTGCTGCAACTGTCGTTCGAGGAAGAGGGGCGGGTGATACGCAGCGAATTCCAGGTGGAGGCGCTGGGGGTGGTGCAATGGCATGCCCGGGTGCCGGCGCAGCAGGTACGGGTGCGCAGCCGGGAACCGATGGCCTGGTAAGGCTTGAGATTGCAGGGGCTGCTTTGCAGCCCATTCGCGGCACAAGGCCGCTCCTACAGGGGGATGCGATCCCTTGTAGGAGCGGCCTTGTGCCGCGAATGGGCCGCAAAGCGGCCCCTGTACGCTGGACGATCAGGCAGTCCCGATCTCCCCACCATCAATCCGCTGAATCACCACCGTCGAAGCCCGAGGCCTGACTGTGGTACCAGCCGGAGTCGCATCGGTGGCCTTGTCGGTATACGGCCAGTTCCCCGGGTGCTGAATGTTCACAAACAGCGTCTTGTTGTCCGGCGTAAAGGTAATCCCGGTCACCTCACACTCATTCGGCCCAACGAAGAAGCGGCGCAGGTTCACCTGGTTCTGCGCATTCACTGGCACCTGCTTGCCACTGGCATCCACCAGGTCGGAAGGAATCACAGCCAGCAGTTGGTCGTTGGTGTAGTCGGTGAGGGTGCTTTCACCGTTGTCAGTCTCGAACCACAACACGCCGCGGCTATCGAAGCTCATGCCGTCGGGGCTTGCGAACTGGTTAAGCTCGGTCAGGCCAGAGCGGTTGATGTCAGCAGTGCCGGCGGCGTTGGCGCCGAACACGAAGATGTCCCAAGTGAAGCTCAGCTGGTCGTCGCTGTCGTGCCAGCGAATGATGTGGCCATGGCGGTTCGGGCCGCGCGGGTTGGCCGCGTCGACTTTTTCCGGGGTGCGCGCGCTGTTGTTGGTCAGGGTCAGGTATACATCGCCGTTCAGCGGGTTCACCGTCGTCCATTCCGGGCGGTCCATCGGCGTCGCGCCTACGGCATCGCCAGCCCCACGGGTGTTGAGGATGATGCCCGGCAGGTCACCATACAGCGCACCCAGGGTGCTGCCACCGGTGGTGGCGGTGGCCACGTCCAGCAGCAGCCATACGCCAGTGCCATCGGCATTGAAGCGGGCTACGTAGAGCTTGCCCTGGTCGAGGTACTTGGCGCCGGTGGCCAGGCGGTCGGCAGGGTTGGCATCGGCGGCGTCCCACACGGCGGTGGATACCCACTTGTAAAGGTACTCGTTGTTCGAGTCGTCACCCATGTACCACACCAGCGGCTTGCCAGCGACTGGCAGGCCAGGGGCGCAGCCCTCGTGGCGGAAACGGCCCAGTGCGGTGCGCTTGGTGGCCAGGGTGCTGCTGTTGTACGGGTCGATCTCGACGATGTAGCCGTAGGTGCTGGCTTCGTTGCGGTAGTCATCGGTGGCACTGGCGCCTTTGACGGTCACGTCGAAACGGGCGAACTCGTCAGCCACTTCAGTGCTGTCGCCGGCGGCGCTTTCCCACTTGTACTGGCCGCTGGAAGTGCCCACGCCAATGCGGCGCTGGTCTTCGGGGCGGGTGCCTTTGTTGACGAAGATACCTGGCCAGTTCTCTTCACAGGTCAGGTAGGTGCCCCACGGGGTGTAGCCGTTGCCGCAGTTGTTGTTGGTGCCGCGGCAGTGGGTGCCGGCGGTGGAGTACTTGGTCTTGACGTGGTCGGTGCCGCGCAGCGGGCCGGTGATTTCCATGCGCGAGGCAGTGGTGAAGCGGCGGTTCAGCGGGTCGTTGTCGACCACCTGCCAGCGGCCGCTGACTTTCGTCAGGCGCACCACGCCAGCCCCATGGGCGTTGATTTCCTTGCGTACTTCCTCGACCGGGCGCTTGCCGTTGACATCGGTGGTCGGGCCGGCCGGGTGCAGGGCGGCGGTGTCGATGTACTCGAAGTTGATCGCCAGCAGGCCGTCTTCCGAGCTCTGCCGTTGATGGGGAAGAAGTGCATGCCGTCATGGTGCATGCCCATGGCGTTGGCCTGGTCGGTCGAGGTGTTGCTGCCGTCGGACTTCCATGGGTTGCCGTTGCTGTTCAGCGGTGTACCCCACGGCGCCAGCACATAGGCACTGTAACCGGCGGCAACCACACAGGCGTCGGTGCGCGAGCCCGGGATGGACTGGAAGCCCAGTGCCAGTTTCGGCACCTCCGGTTCGGTCACCGGTGGTTCGGTGACCGGATCATCGTGATCGGAGCCACCACCGTCGAAGCAGCCTGTCAGGCCGGTACCGGCAATCATGGCGATGGCGGCGCCCAGGCTGCCGCGCATCACGCTACGGCGGCTCAGGTAGGCGTCCATGACGTTGGCCATCGGCATGTTGCCGCTGTGGTTCCGGTCCAGGTTGTCGCCGGTATCTCGACTCATCAGGGTGTCCTTATAGTGGCTGAGTTAGAGGAACCCGCGACTTTAGTGGGGAAATATGATGATTGATTGGCAGAAATGTTAAGGGGTTTTTAAAACGACTCGCTCTTAGAAGCGCATCTGACAGATCAATTTGGAATGGCTGTCGGATTTCTGCCATCAAACTGTAATGCCAACGCCGCAACATCCGGGGCCCTGAATGAATGTGGAAAAGGACGGCGGGTGCGATGGCGAGCAGTGTGCACAGGCGCGAAGTGATCGGTTGGATGGGTGTCGGGGCCTTGGCTCCGCTGCTCGGCGCTTGCTCCGCCTTCCCCGCGCAGCAGGGTGGCAACGCCCACCTCGACCTGTTGTACGTGGCCGATACGCTCGATGCGCGCCAACCCGGCCAGGCAGTGGTGCCAGCCACCCGCCTGGGGCCGGTCAGCCACCTGGGCCGTGCGCCGTGGATGACCGGCAGCAGCGCCAGCCTTGCCTACCCGCAACTTGCACCCCTGCTCGATGCCAGCCAGGCAACAGCCGCCCAGCTGGGCGGTTATGCGGTGCTGGCGGCGCTGCTGGAGCAACTGCGCGGCGAGGCCGGGGCAGGCAACAGCCTGACCCTGGAGAATGGCCAGTGCTGGAACGGCAGTGGCCTGGCCTACCTGACCCAGGGCGAAAGCGGGGTGCAGGGCAGCCAACTGTTGGGCACCGAAGCGCGCGTCAGCAGTGACGAGCGTGTGCTGTGGCCTCAACGCAGCACGGGGCTGTATCGCCAGGCTGGCGCCGTTACCCTCGGCGCTGGCCTGGCGGACGGGCAACGCCAGGCCCTGGGCCTGGAAGCCTTGCATGTCTTTGAGCGCGGCGGCGCGCGGATCGCCGTGGTCGGCGTGACCGACCCCTACGCCCAGGACCAGAAAGCCTCACTCAAACAGTGGTACCAGTCACTTCAGCCAGTGTTCGAGCAGGCCCGGCGCGAGGCCGACCTGGTGGTGGCCATGGCCGATGTCGGCACCGGCCCCGGCCTGTGGCTGGCCGAGCGGGTGCCACAAATCGATGTGCTGTTGTGCGCCCGCGGCCAGGACCTGTGGCCGGCGCCCGTTGAGGTAACCCAGGCCAGTGGTCGCCGTGTGCCGGTGCTGTTTGCCGGCTGCCGGGGCAGCGGTGCCTTCCGCCTGCGTTGCCAGCGCGTGGCCGGGTTGTGGCAGTTCGACGGGCGTTTCTTCCCGGCCTTTGAACAACAACTGACGCCTGCCGCGCAACGGCGTGTCGGGCCATTGCAGGCAGCGCTGCGCCAGCAACGCGCCGGCCACGCGGCGTGGCTCGACCAACCGCTTGCCCGCGCACCACAGGCCCTGTGGCGTCGCGATACCCGTGGCGGCAGTTGGGACCGCCTGCTGCATCAAGCCTTGGCCGATGACAGCGGCATGCCGGTGCTGCTGCCCGGCCTGCGCTACGACTATCCGCTGCCTGCGGGCGGGGCGATTACACGCGAACACCTGATCAGCCTCACCGGTGGCTACCCGGCGCCAGTGGTCGAAGCGCCGGCGCGGCAGGTGGAGCAAGTGCTGGAAAACGCTGCAGAGCAGCTGTTCGGCGACCCGCTGCTGCTGGACAACAGCCAGGACCTGCCGCGCTGGCAGGGCCAGGCCTGGGGTGTCAGCTACAGCCCGCAAGGCAAGCGCATCACCGGGCTGGCACCGGTGCAGGGCCTGTGCCGCACCTTCGGCCTGCAGTTTGAAAGCCAGGCTGGCGAACCGCTTTGGCAACGGGTCGAAGCCTGGCTTGCCCGTCAGCGTGGCGACTGGCAACTGGCGCCGCTGCAACTGCCCGAAGTGCGTTACGTGCAGGGGCACCCGGGCTGGCACCCACGGCAGTTGGCCTCGTGACACTCGCCGCGCGTTTGTTCACCGGCGCAGGCCTGACCCTGGCCGGCTGGCTGGCCGCCCAGTGCGTGCTGCAACTGGGCCGCCAGCCGCAACCGGCCATGGCGCCTGCTGCAGCCGCCAGCCCGCTGCCCGGGCTGATGGTCGGTCACCGGCAAGCGCCCATCGACGACGGCGCCATCGCCATTACCCGCTTGCCATTGCAGTACCTCGGCGGCCTCAGGGCGCAGCCGCTGTCCTCCAGTGTGGTGGTGCTGCGCTACGGCGAGCAGGTGCGCACCCTGGCCCGCGGCCAGCGCCTGGCGCCGGGGATCGTGCTGCAGGACATCGACACCGATGGCCTTGTTTTCAACAACCAGGGGCGGCGTGAACGCCTGCCCTGGCCGCCACGCCCCGCCGTGACCGGCTTCAAGCGGCAAGGATGAACGATGCCTGTTAGATACTGCGTGGCCGCCGTGCTGAGCCTGGCCCTGGCCGTAGGCCTACCTGAGGCTCGCGCCGAAGAGCCAGTGTTCGATGAAAATGGTACGCCGATGTACGAGGTGAACTTTGTCGATACCGAACTGGGCGAGTTCATCGACAGCGTGTCGCGCATCACCGGCACCACCTTCATCGTCGACCCCCGGGTCAAGGGCAAGGTTACCGTGCGCACTGTCGACCTGCACGACGCCGATGCCATCTACGACATCTTCCTGGCGCAGTTGCGCGCCCAGGGCTACGCCACCGTCGACCTGCCCAACGGCAGCGTGAAGATCGTCCCCGACCAGGCCGCACGCCTGGAGCCGGTGCCGGTAGAGGCGGGGGGGCAGCAGGGCGAGGGCAGTGACAGCGTGGCGACTCGGGTATTCAATGTGCGCAACGCCGCCAGCGAGCAGGTGCTGGGCATTCTCAAACCGCTGATCGACCCACGGGTCGGGGTGATCACACCGTACCCGGCGGCGCACCAGTTGGTGGTGACCGACTGGCGCAGCAACCTGGACCGTATCGCCAGCCTGCTGCGCCAACTCGACCGCCCACAGGAGGTCCCCGGCAACGGCAGTACCCAAGTCATCTACCTGCGCCACGCCAACGCTGGTGAAGTGGTCAAGGTGTTGCGCGGGCTTAGCCAGGAAGGCATGGCGCCGGCGGAAGGCGCGGGCGAAGGCGAAACCAAGGACAGGCCGGTGATGGCTGCCAGCGGTGGCCCGGGTATTCGCCTGGAGTACGAAGAAGGCACCAACGCCGTGGTCATGGTCGGCCCCGACAGCGAGCTGGCCGCCTACCGCACCATCGTCGAACAGCTGGACATCCGCCGTGCCCAGGTGGTGGTAGAGGCCATCATCGCCGAGGTGTCCGACAGCAGCGCCCAGGAGCTAGGCGTGCAATGGTTGTTTGCCGACGAAAAGTTTGGCGCCGGCATCGTCAACTTCGGCAGCAACGGGGTGAACATTGCCAACATCGCCGGGGCTGCTGCCAGTGGCGACAACGAGGCGCTGGGTGACTTGTTGTCCGCGACCACCGGCGCCACGGCGGGCATCGGCCATTTCGGCGGCGGGTTCAACTTTGCCATGCTGGTCAATGCACTGAAGGGCAAGAGCGGCTTCAACCTGTTGTCCACGCCTACTCTGTTGACCCTGGACAACGCCGAAGCGTCGATCCTGGTTGGCCAGGAAGTGCCCTTCGTTACCGGCTCTGTCACGCAAAACAACGCCAACCCGTACCAGACCATCGAGCGCAAAGAAGTTGGGGTGAAACTGCGCATCAAGCCGCAGATCAACATCGATAACAGCGTGCGCCTGGACATTGTCCAGGAAGTGTCGTCGATTGCCGAGTCCAGCGCGGCCAGCGACGTCATCACCAACAAGCGCGAAATCAAGACCAAGGTCATGGTCGAAGACAATGGCCTGGTCATTCTCGGCGGCCTGATCAGCGACGAGTTGAGCACCAGCAACCAGCGGGTGCCGCTGCTCGGTGATATCCCTTACCTGGGCCGGCTGTTCCGCTCCGATGCCACCAAGAACACCAAGCAGAACCTGATGGTGTTCATCCGCCCGCGTATTTTGCGGGACGGGCCGAGCCTGGCCGGGCTCAGCGAAGACAAATACCGCACCTTGCAGCAGACCACACCGCTGCAACTGCCGGACCTTGCAGAGGGCACGCCGCTGCTGCAGGTATTCCCCTCCAGCCGCGCACGCCTCGAAGGCGGTGCCTGGTGATGCTGCCGTACCGCCAGGCACGGCAGAGCGGGGTGGCCATGACCACGACGGACCAGGGTTGGCAGCTGTGGTTGCGGGCCGACGCCGACAGCGCCCAGTTGCAGGAGCTGCTGCGGGTACATGGCCAGCCCGGCAGGCTCGAATACCTGGAACCTGCCCTGTTCGACGAACGCCTCGGCCAGCTGTACCAGGGCGGCGATGGGGCCACTGAGGCACTGATCGAAGGCATCGGCGACCAGGTTGACCTGGACAGCCTGATGAGCGAGATGCCGCAGATCGAAGACCTGCTGGAAAGCGATGACGAAGCCCCGGTAATCCGCCTGATCAATGGCCTGTTCAGCCAGGCGTTGCGCCTGCGCGCCTCGGATATCCATATCGAAACCTTCGAGCAAAGCCTGGTGGTGCGCCTGCGCGTCGATGGCCACCTGCGCGAAGTGTTGCGCCCGCCGCGTGCGCTGTCGGCCATGCTGGTGTCGCGGATAAAAGTCATGGCACGCCTGGATATCGCCGAGAAGCGCCAGCCCCAGGATGGCCGTATTACCCTGCGCGCGGCGGGGCGCGAGGTGGATGTGCGGGTTTCGACACTGCCCGGCATCCATGGCGAGCGCGTGGTGATGCGTGTGCTCGACAAGCAGGCCAGCCTGCTGGCGCTGGGCAACCTGGGTATGCCAGCCGCGGTGTTGCAAGGCCTGCGCAGTTGCCTGGCGCGGCCCAACGGTATTGTGCTGTCTACCGGCCCGACCGGTTCGGGCAAAACCACCACCCTTTACGCCAGCCTCAACAGCCTCAACGACGGCAGCCGCAACATTCTCACGGTCGAGGACCCGGTGGAATACGCCATCGCCGGCATCGGCCAGACCGCCATCAACCCGCGTGCGGGGCTGACCTTCGCCAGCGGCCTGCGCGCCATCCTGCGCCAGGACCCTGACGTGATCATGCTCGGCGAAATCCGTGACCAGGAAACCGCGCAAATCGCCGTGCAGGCCAGCCTGACCGGCCACCTGGTGCTGTCCACCCTGCACACCAACAGTGCCGTGGGCGCGGTGACCCGCCTGCGCGACATGGGCATCGAACCGTTTTTGATCGCCTCGTGCTTGCGCGGTGTGCTGGCCCAGCGCCTGGTGCGGCGCTTGTGCCGTTGCGCCGTGGCACACCCGCTGCAAGCTGCCGAGCGCGACCTGTGGCCGGAACTGGCGGCGTTGGGCAGCAGCTACCACGCGGTGGGCTGCGAGCTATGCCAGGGCAGCGGCTATGTCGGGCGCCTGGGCCTGTACGAATTCATCGAACTGGATACCGGGCTGATCGGCTTGCTGTATGACGGCGCCAGTGAACTGGCCATGCAAGATTACCTGGCCGAGCGCCGGCAAAGCCTGGTCGCCATGGCCAGCGACTGCCTGGCCCGTGGCGAGACCAGCCTGGCCGAAGTGCTGCGCGTGGTGCAGGGCTAAGGTATGCCGACCTATCGCTACCAGGCCGTCGACCTCGCCGGCAAAACTCGCAAGGCCAGCCTGCAGGCTGACAATGAGCGCCATGCGCGCCAGTTGCTGCGCGATCAAGGCCTGTTTGCCCGCCAGTTGCAGCGCCAGGACATCGGCGATCGGCAACCCCGGCGCCAGCGACTGAGCCGTGCCCAACTGTGTGAACTGACACGTCAGCTGGCCACATTGACCGGTGCCGGCATCCCCTTGGTCGATGCCTTGGGCACCCTTGAGCGCCAGCTGCGTCAACCTGCCCTGCACACTGTGCTGGTGGCCCTGCGCGGCTCCCTCGCCGAAGGCCTGGGCCTGGCCCGCAGCCTGGCGCGCCAGGGGGCGCCGTTCACTGGCTTGTACTGCGCGCTGGTCGAGGCTGGCGAGCGTTCCGGGCGCCTGGCCCAGGTGCTGACCCGGCTGGCCGATCACCTCGAACAGGTACAACGGCAACAGCACAAGGCACGTACTGCGCTGATCTACCCCACCGTATTGATGGGCGTATCGCTTGCCGTGGTCATCGGCCTGATGACCTTTGTCGTGCCCAAGCTTACCGAACAGTTTGCCCACGCCGGGCAAAGCCTGCCGCTGATCACCGCGTTGCTGATCGGCCTGAGCCAGGGCCTGGTGCAGGCCGGGCCTTGGTTGCTGGGGCTGGCGTTATTGACGGGTGGGCTCGGCACCTTGCTGTTGCGCAAGCCGCACTGGTGCCTGCGCCGCGACCAGATGCTGCTGCGCCTGCCGCGTATCGGCTGCCTGTTGCAGGTGCTGGAAAGCGCACGCCTGGCGCGCAGCCTGGCGATTCTGTGCAGCAGTGGCGTGGCCCTGCTCGAAGCCTTGCAAGTGGCCACCGAAACCGTCGGCAACCGGCGCATCCGCCAAGCCATGGAGCAGGTGCGCCAGCAAGTACAAGGCGGCACCAGCCTGCACCGTGCGCTGGATGCCAGCCAGCAATTCCCCCCGCTGCTGGTGAACATGGTCGGCAGTGGCGAGGCCAGCGGCACCCTGGCCGACATGCTTGAGCGCGTGGCCGATGACCAGGAGCGCGGCTTCGCCCGCCAGGTCGATACCGCCATGGCGCTGTTCGAACCCCTGATGATCCTGGTGATGGGCGCCGTGGTGCTGTTCATCGTGCTGGCGGTGCTGCTGCCGATCATGCAACTGAACCAGGGCCTGCAACTGTGAATACAAGGAGTACTGCCATGCAGCATCAACGTCGCCACCAGCGCGGTTTCACCCTCATGGAAATCATGGTGGTGATCTTCATCATCGGCCTGCTGATCGCCGTGGTCGCGCCCAGTGTGCTGGGCAATCAGGACAAAGCCATGAAACAGAAGGTGATGGCCGACCTGGCCACCCTGGAACAGGCACTGGACATGTACCGCCTGGACAACCTGCGCTTTCCCAGCACTGAGCAGGGCCTGGCCGCGCTGGTGAAAAAGCCGAGCCACGAACCGCTGCCACGCGCCTGGCGCAGTGACGGCTATGTGCGCCGCCTGCCGGAAGACCCGTGGGGCACCCCGTATCAGTACCGCATGCCCGGTGAGCATGGCCGCGTCGATGTGTACTCGCTGGGTGCCGATGGCCAGCCGGGCGGCGAAGGCCAGGATGCCGACCTGGGTAACTGGGCGCTGTAAGGGTGCGCCGTCAGCGGGGCTTCAGCCTGATCGAGTTGCTGGTGGTATTGGCCATCGCCGGCCTGATGACGGGCCTGGCAGTGGCCGGGCTTGGTAGCGGCCAGGCCCGTGTCGATCAAGCCCTGCAACGCCTGGCCAGCGAAACCCGGGCCCAGGCGGCGTTGGCCCGGCATGCCGGGCAACTGCGTGGGCTGCGCTGGAATGGGCAGCGCCCGGAGTTTGTGCGGCGCGAGGGGAATGCCTGGGTGGCCGAAGCGAACGGGCTTGGCGACTGGCCCAAGGGCCTGCACCCGGACTGGCCCGCCAGCCCGCAGCCCCATTTGCTGTTTACCCCGCATGGCTGGGCACAGCCGGGCAGCGTGCGCTGGCGCTGGGCCGATGGCAGCCAGCAGTGGGCATGGGGCCGCGATGGCCGCTTGCAGGTGGCGGTTGCGCCATGAAGCAACGTCAGCATGGCTTCACCTTGCTGGAGGTGACCGTGGCCCTGGCGATTGCCGCCGTGCTGGCGGTGATCACCAGCCAGGTTCTGCGTCAGCGCCTGGCCGTGCAAGACAACCTGCAACAACACCGGCTTGGCTTGCTGTGTGCGCGTGAACTGCAAACACGCTTCGCCGTCGAGCAGTTCTGGCCTTATGCCAATCAGGTGAAGGGTGAACTGAGCCAGGGGGGCAGCCGTGCCATTGGCAACTGCAACTGCGCCGTACCGGCGTGCGAGACCTGCGCCGCGGCGAACTGCAACTGTACGCCGACCGCGACCAGCGTTTGCCACTGGGCCAGTACACCGTGTTTCTGGAGCGCCCATGAAAAGCTCGCCAACCCTCCTCGGACCCGGTAGGAGCAGCCTTGTGCTGCGAAGAGGCCAGTGTGGCCAAAGTAGATCTGCCAGTCATTCCGGCCTCTTCGCAGCACAAGGCTGCTCCTACAAGGGTTCTATGAAGGCATTGAAACCCGAGAATCAATCCATGAGGCGCCGTCAGGCGGGGCTGACCCTGATCGAACTGATGGTCGCCCTGGCCCTGACGGTCCTGCTCGGCATCATGCTCGCCGCCTTGGTCAATGGCTGGATGAAAGTGCGCGAACGCCTGCAAGTGACCACCCAGGAAACCTCGGTGCTGGACTTCTGCCTGGCCCTTGAGCGGCGTTTCGACAGCCCGGTGCTACGCCGCGTCTACGACCAGCGCCTGCCCCTGGCCAGCCGCTGGCTGGACTGGCAACCGGCAAGCAACCAATTGCAGTGGGTGGCTACCACCGGCCTGCCGGAAGCAGAGGGCGGCTCGCGCCTGCAACGCCAGCGCCTGCGCTTCGAGGCCCATGAGCAGCGCCTGCTGCTGGAAAGCTCGGCCGACCTGTACGCCGCCGCGGCGCCGCGTTGGGTGCAGCGTGAGCGGCTCGACCGGGTCGGCGCGATGAATGTTCTTTATTACCAGGGTGGCCGTTGGCTGGCCTGGCCTTCCGACCAACCTGCGCACCCTGGCCGTGGCGTGCGCCTGGAACTGCAGCGCGATGGAGCACCGTATGTTTGCACCTTCGCCCTCCCGTGGGGGCGCTCATGAGATTTGAATGGCGAAAGCGTGCACCTGCTCAACCGTGGTTGTTGTTGCGCCCGGGTGTTGTCTGGCACTGGGCGCTGGCAGAGGGTGGCATCGTGCAAAGCCAGGGGCAGGGTGAACCACCGGCAAACCTGCAAGCCCGGGTTGCCCTTGTTCTGCCTGCCGAGGCCTGTAGCCTGTTCCACGTGCCCGCCCCACCCGGGCTCAAGCGTGAGGAGTGGCCGTTGTTGCTCGAAGACCGCTTGCTGCAACCGCCGGACGAGGTCACCTGCGCCTGCCTGGCGCGTCAGCCGGGGCACCTCCGCTTGCTGGTGGTGGCGCGTCAGCAACTGGACGACTGGCGCGGGCAGTGTGCTGCATGGGGCTGGCAGGTGGAACGTTGCTGGGCGGAGTTGCAGTTGCTGCCTGGGCCTGAGGTAGGCACCGCCTGGCATTGGCAGCGTACCCCCGACATGTCCTTGTACAAAGGCATGGCCGAAGATGAACAGGAGCATTGGCTGGCATGGCCGCAAGCGCTGGGTGAGGCGCCGCAGCAACCCTGGGCACGCCTGCAAAACGTGCCGCTGAGTGGCGACTGGCCAAGCACGCTGGCGCCGCTCGACGCGATGCCAGGCCTGTTCGAGCGTGCTCGCCAGGCGCCTTCGTTACCCATCGTTTCACGCCCACAGCAACGACTGCTGGCAGCCTGTCTGGTATTGGCGGCGCTCTGGGGCAGCCTGTGGTTGGGCCAGCAATGGCGCCAGGCGCAACTCTGGCGCACCCAGGTCATAGCCGTGACGGGCGAGCAGGCCAGCCCACGCCACGCCGCGCAGGCCCTCAGGCGCCTGCGCGAAAACGAGCTTCAACAGCAAGTACGCACCCGCCAGCTCGAAGACCTGCAAGCAGCCTTGCAAGCCTGGCTGCTTGATCACCCCGGTTGGCGCCTGCAAGCGGTGCGCTTCGATGGCCAGCGCTGGCACCTGCGGCTAGAGGGCGACGGTGCTACGCCACCCTGGCAAGACATGGCCAACGCTGCCGGTGCTGCCGTACAGGTCCAAGGTAGCGAAGTGGTCTTCGACCTGGGAGCCGCGGCATGAACCGGGACTGGGTGCAGCGTCATCGGCTGAAGTTCGCCTGGTTGCTGGTTGCTTTGTTGCTGGCCGTTCTGGCCCTGCGCGAGGGCTTGGCGCAATGGCGTGAACTCAGCCAGTGGCGGGGGCTGGCAGAACAAGCTGCAAGCCTGCATGGCGGCCCGGGCTTGAGCCTGGAGCGCCTGAAACAGTCGGCCGAGGCACGGCAGGTCGTACTGGCCGAGGTCGATGCGCAAGGCAAGGCCTGGCAGCTGCGCGGCCAGGTGGCCGATGCGCGGGTGCTGCAAGGTTGGTTGCAGTCGTTGCAGGCAGAGGGCACAACCCCGCTGCAATGGGGGCTGGAACAGGATGGCAAGGCGTTGCGCTTCGATCTGGTGGTGCAGCCATGAGCCGTAAAGGTGTGGCGTGGATGCTGCTGGTTTTCGGCCTGACCGTGCTGGTGGAGTTCCCAGCCGCCTGGCTAGCGCGTGGGGCAGGCCTGCCGGTGCGCGATGCCAGTGGCAGCCTGTGGCAGGGCCAGGCGCAACAGCTTGGGCCGGTGGGGCCTCTGCACTGGTCGGTGCAGCCATGGCGTTTGCAGGCGACTGCGCATGTGGGGTTCCAAGGGCAGGCCTGGCAGTTGCGTGCCGAGGGCTGGCCGTGGCGTTGGCGGCTGGAAGCAACAGCAATGGGCGCGCAGGCGACGGTGGCCACGAACTACCGCCTGGCCGGGGTGTGGCAGGGTGCAGTACGCATGCAGGGGGCAGGGCGCCAATGCCTGGGCAGCGAAGGCCGTGTAACGGTGAGCGACCTGGCACTGAGCGAGCCGTGGTCGCTGGGCCTGGGGCAGGGCTGGCTGGCAGTGGACTGCCGCAGTGGCTGGCGCCTGCGAGGCCAACTGGCGCAGCAGGGGCAGCATCAGTTGGCCGTGGCGGCTGACCTGCCAGGGCGGCGGGCCGAGGTGGTGTTCGAGCCTGCAACCGGAGGCGGCGTTGGTGCCCTTGCTGCGCGGCGCGCAGTGGCTGGCTCCGCAGGCGTTGGCAGGGCAGCACGCCTTGCAGTGGTAGAGCCAGCACCTGGCGGGCAGCGCTCGATTTCGCACGCGCTACAAGGCTCAGTGCAGTGTGAAATGTAAGTAACGTCCTACGGCCTGGGCACTGTTACTACTCACATGGTTCATTTAAAAAAAATCCCACTCTGCTTAGTCTTCGAGCAGCCCTCACTTTGACCCTGCATGCGGGGGCGAGGCGGGGCAACCCGAGGATCGCAGAGCCCTGCCGTTGTGGCCCGCCATTGCTGGCATTCATACATACGCGTGGGAAGAACAGGCAATGTACAGGCAATCGGACTTAAGCTTCACTTTTCAGCCCCTTGCCAGCAAGGTCGGGTTCGAGGTGGTCTCCTTCACCCTCGACGAAGCTGTCAGCCAACCCTTCCAGTTGAACCTGGAATTGGTCAGCTATGAAGACAACGTCGATTTCGGCCATGTCCTCGACAAGCCTGCACTCTTTACCCTCTGGGCGGGTACGCGCCCGCTGCGGTATGTGCATGGGGTAGTCAGTACCTTCACCCAAGGTGAAACGGGGTTTTGCCGCACGCGCTACCGAGCCGTGGTCGAACCACTGCTGGCGCGCGCCAACCTGCGCTCGAACTGGCGCATTTTCCAGCAGAAAACGGTCGTGCAAATTCTGGAAACCATGCTCAAGCGCCAAGGCATCAATTGGTACGCGTTCAAGAGCATCGACACCCATCAGCCACGCGAGTTTTGCGTGCAGGCGGGTGAAACCGACCTGGCGTTCATCGCTCGTCTCGCTGCCGAAGAAGGCTTCGTCTACCACTTCGAGCACACCCCGAAGCAGCACAAGCTCATCTTTACCGACAGGCTGCTTTCGCTGGGCCAGATCAGCCGTGGGGCCATCAAGGCCAATGACGACGAGGATGAGGGGTACTTCGACGACGATGACCCTGGCCCCGACACCGTGCTTTACCACGCCAACAGCGGGGGCGACCAGGCTAGGCCCTGCCTGCGCCAGTTGCATTACAGCGAACAGGTGCGTACTGCCCGGCAGGTACAACGGGACTACACCTTTACCCACCCGGGCTACCGGCTGGAGCAGCGAGAAGCTGCCAGTGGCGTGGTGCACCATGCAATGGATTATGAGCGCTTCGATTACCCCGGGCGTTACAAGCGTGAGGCCGTCGGCAAACCCTTCACTGCCACTCGCCTCACGAGCATGCGGCACGATGCGAACATCGCCAATGTGCAAGGCGACGATGTACGCCTGCAGCCAGGGCTGAGTTTCACGCTCACTGGCCACCCCCGTGACGATTTCAACGTGCACTGGCGTACCGCCAGTGTGCGTCACGAAGGTGCTCGCTCACCAGCCTGCAAGAAGAGGCTGTGGGCGCTTTGCAAGGCACCCGCTATACGTTGCACGCCGTGCTGGTGCCGGGTAGGGGCGAATGGCGGCCGGCCCCGCCGGAGAAACCACACGTTGACGGCCCACACATGGCCACAGTGGTCGGGCCACACGGGGAGGAGATCTACTGCGACAAGTGGGGCCGGGTGAAGGTCAGCTTCCCTTGGGACCGCGAAAGCCGGGACAACGAATTCAGTTCCTGCTGGGTACGGGTATCCCAAGGCTGGGCGGGTGGTAGCTGGGGCTCGATGGCCATCCCGCGCATTGGCCAGGATGTGATCATCCATTACGTCAATGGTGACCCGGACCAGCCGATGATCACCGGGCGCACCTACTGTGGTAACCAATTGCCGCCGTACGACTTGCCTGACCACAAGACCCGCATGACCATCAAGAGCCAGACCCATAAGGGAGATGGCTTCAATGAGCTGCGTTTCGAGGACGAACTGGGCAAGCAAGAGGTTTTCATTCACGCCGAAAAAGACCAGAACAACGTGGTCAAGCACGATGAGACTACCCACGTCGGGCATGACCGTTGCGAATGGGTGGGGAACAACGAGCGCGTTGAAGTCGGGCATGACCGTTCAAAGCAGGTAAAGAATGACGAGTACACGGTGGTTGGGCGCGACCAGAAAATTGAAGTTTCCCAGGACCGTTTTCAGGTAACCGGGCGTAATCAGGAAACGGTTACCGGGCAGCATTCAAGTAGTCACGTAGGCGGTGATCGTCATGAAAAGACGGTTGGGCACCATGTGTGTTCGACGGATGGTAATTCCAGCCATGAGGTAGCAGGGCGCTATAAGTTGTCGGTTGAGGAGTCTATCGAGTCTCGCTCAACGGAAATAACGGTACGTGCAGGGCAGCGGCTGTCGTTGGTGGGCCCAACAGGGCGGATCCTGATTGATGAAGATGGCGTAACGATAGAAGCAACTGCAATCAACCTGAAAGGTAAGGTCACTGCGCAAGCGCAGTCCACGGGTAATGCCCATTGGGTAGGAGAGGGTGTAACGCCGGCCGGGCCACTTCAGGAATTTTTTCGGCTTGTTAGTCCCGATACCGGGCAACCTATGGTTGGTCACCCCTATGAGGTCAAACGGGCCAACGGGAAAATATTTCGTGCGCTCACGGATGATGCAGGAAGAACCCTGATGGTTAACTCCAGCTTCAATGAAGTGTTCGAGGTTTCTCCGTTGAGCCAGGTGTCGACGGCAATAAAGATACAGGCCAGTTATTGGGATGATGATGTAGAGGGCATGGAAATCGATTTCAAACGCTGAACCAAGGTGAATGTCGATATGGAAAGCCTGAGTGAGAGAAAGATGGCGGGCCGTCCTAAAAACGGCCGCGCATTGACCACTGCAAAGCCCACTGCTGCCGGTGTGGTGGTCCCCGTCACCGATCCACCAGACCTGTGGTACCTCTGTGAAAAGGCCAGCTATGCACGGCGGTTTCCCTATATTCGTAGCGATGGCGAACGTGCCATGTATCAGCGGCGAGTTTCAACCTGGGTGCGGTTGGATAATGAGAGTTTTTCCTACCGTTTTCCCTATTGCGGGGAAGTCGGATTCAATATGAGTCACAGGCCGCCAAGCCCGGTCATGAGCAAGGCTGAACCTTTCCGGCCAAGTACATTTCCACTTTCAAAATACAGGTTGATGAAAAACCGGCTTCTGGATGGTGTGTCGGCCTTGTTGGTGGAAGTTGATTTGCTTGACAAGGTGGAGTTGGAAAATGCCCTGTCATGGGCCATGGAGGAGAATGGCAAACAAGTAGAAATTGACCCGCGAATTGTAAAAATCCTGAAGGGTGGCAGGGTCAAGGGGCTGTTGCGAATTCCCGATGTACTGCGTTTGAAGGTTTATGACAATCCCGGTGAGGCGCAGTACAGCCAGGCGAACTTAAAGTCTGTGATTGAAATGAAATTTCCGGGTGATGTGTTATCCCCGGCTCAGCAGGAGGCTTACGAGATCATTGCTGGGCCCGCTGGCCTACGCGTGCTGTATACCGAAACCTGTGACTGTGCAGAACGGGAGCAGTGGCGTGAGTGGGTAAAAGGCAGCGAGAAGGACCCGGTGTACAAGCCTGTACAGCAAGTGACCCGCCTGGCTTCTCGCATGAGCATCGAAAAAAACAAACTGCTGGTTGGGCGCATTGATGGCGAGCATGAAAAAGCGCGTCGGCTTCTGGGTGGGCAGTTACCGCACGTTGAAGGTCCGCAGTGGCAGGCTGCACCCGACCCCAGGTTGATTGAAGCACAGAACCGCCGAGCGATTGCTGGCCTTGAAATGGTTTTATCCGCCCCATTTGTGGCAGCCGCGGCAGGCGCTGCTGGCACAGTTGTGGTGCCAGCCAGAGTCGTGGCGACAGGAGCAGTTGTTGCGAAAAGTGCAGGTCAAAGCGTTCCCTATCGCGCCGTTATAGAAGCCGTTGCGAGAAAGGTTTTACCGGCTTCTGCAGCTGTGTCTGCGCCTGCTTTCGCCGATACCCCTGATGAGGTTACGCAGCAGCAGAAGTACCGTGCGATTGACTGGAATGAGTATCAGATGCCCACCTCGGCACAGCATTACGTCATCTGGGAAAATGCTTCGGTGAATACGAATGAATGAAGTTGAGTTCAAAAAAACGTTTGCTTCCAATCGTAAGGATTTTGTCTATTACGATGAGCTGGATGGCGAGTCTGTTGTTATCAATGTAGGGCTGGTGGCATCGTTTCAGATTATCAAATCCTATACGCCCGAAGGGCGGCAGCGCATCGTTGAAGCCGTAAAAATATTTTGCCGTTACCACGGTGACAAGCTGAAATGGGGATACAGGGGGGCGGAGGACATGCTGGCGCATGACTACGCCCCAGCCAGCGTGAAAGCAACGCTGGCTTACTTGGCGGGAGACGGGTTTGCTGAGCCCCTGGCTTTTCGCTGGGCGTCTGCAGAGGGCTATGGCAACGTGCCCGATTACATGATCGACGGCTATTCGCCTGCGGGTTGGATGGAGGAAGTTCACGGCACCTTCACTACCCTCCGTTTCTATCTGCCTGTCGATGAGATTCTGGAAGGCAGAAAGGAAAACTTTGAAACGTTGCTGCATGAAATGTGCAGCGCACTTGAACCCCTGCATGCCGCTGCGGGCCTGGGGGTGCAACATACTTATCAGTGGGAGGACTTCCAGCACGTTGAATATGAAGTGGCAATGACCTACCAGGGCCTTGATGTCGCACGGCCCAGGGGCAACCCAAGCTGGCGCTCAGGTTATAGCAACCTGAACTGGTACACCTACATCAACAGCGCCTGGATCAACAAGCTTGGAACCCAGGATGAGTTACTGTCGAGGTTGAATGACATCAGGGTAGGTGTTCAGTTTTTGCCGCAGGGGACTTTACTGCGTGCCGGGGACTGGCCAGCACTGTGGAAAGTCGGTGTTGATGAAAAGCCTGAACACTACGTGAGGGTGAACGAACTGATCAAGAGCCTGCGTGTGGAGGACATAGGCGCGCTGCATTACGGCTCCATTGCGGGAGAAACGCGAATGACGCAACTGATCAGCAACGCCTGGCTCAGAAGGTTTGATTTGCCGCCAGGGAAAGCACTGCCCACAACACCGCTGCGCTATCGGTACGTTTGCGCAGCCGAACGAGAACACGTGGCCAATGGCAAGCGCATTCTTGACGAATTTCTGGCCACTTCAAACGAAAAGCCGCCACGCAGTTAGCCTGCGCGGTTGTCTGAACGTGCTGTTACCAGCCTCAAGGCCGAATTTCGATCAACGTCCCGTCCCGCACCAGGTCCCACACTTCCTGCATGTCACGGTTGCGCATGGCGATGCAGCCATCGGTCCAGTCCAGGGTGTGGAAGTACCATTCAGGGTACTCGTCGTTGATCGGCGTGCCATGGATCATGATCATGCTGCCGGCACTCACCCCTTCGCGGGTGGCACGGGCGGCGTCGCTGATGTTCGGGTAGTTGATGTGCATGGCCAGGTTGAAGCGGTCGCTTTGCTTACGCCAGTCGAGCCAATACAAACCCTCGGGGGTTTTCTTGTCACCTTCGCGTTCCTTGGCGCCCTTGGGCTGCTTGCCCAGGGAAATGCGGTAGGTTTTCAGCGGCTCGCCACGGCTGATCAATTGCAGGCGACGCTCGGACTTGATCACCAGCACCTTGTCGATCAGCGGCTGCATCGCCTGCTGCGAAGGCGACGGCGTTTGCGCTGCCGGCACGGGCTTGCGGATGATGGTCTCGGTGAAGGCCGCCTGGGACACCGAGGTAACGCAAAGGCAGAAAAGGGCAAGCAACCAGCGCATGTAACGGTATCCCTGAAGGCTTCTTCTAAGTAGAGGTCGAGGTCGAGACGTTCATCGGCGGCAGGTACTCATGGCCTATGGGGTAGTGCTGCCCGATACGGTCGCGATAGTAGCATTCTAGTGTGCGTGTGACGGTGCGGAAAGCCAGCTCGCCCCACGGTATCTCATGTTGTTCGAACAACCGCACTTCCAGGCTTTCGACACCCACATCAAACGCCAGGTCCGCCAGCTCGGCGCGGAAGAACACATGCACCTGGTTGATATGTGGCAAATCGAACAGCTGGTACAGGCTCATCGGCCCGACCTGGGCGCAGGCTTCCTCGACGGTTTCGCGACGGGCGGCCTGGTCGAGGGTTTCGCCGTTCTCCATGAAACCCGCAGGGAGGGTCCAGAAACCTCGACGTGGCTCGATGGCACGCCGGCACAGCAGCACCTGGCTGCCCCAGGTCGGTAGCACGCCAGCGACGATGTTGGGGTTCTGGTAATGGATGGTCTGACAAGACTCGCAGACAAACCGCAGGCGGCTATCGCCCTCGGGAATCCGCTGAGTGACCGGGTGGCCGCACGCGCTGCAGAAATTCATGTGAAGTTCCTTTTGTTCAAGGCTATCTTGGCGCGCCGGCAGGGCCGCCGCAAGCGCAGGGGCTTGGGTGCTTCGCGGCTTTGGTGCATCATGCAAGGCAGGCCTTGGATACGAGCGTGCGCAATGCTGGACGAGCTACTTCGCCGAATGAGCAACCACCAACCCGCATCACTGGAAACCGACCGGCGGTTCCCCGAAGCGGCGGTCCTTTTGCCCATTACCCGCAGCGAAGCGCCCGAACTGGTCCTGACCCTGCGCGCCAAAGGCCTGTCCACCCATGGTGGCGAAGTGGCGTTTCCCGGTGGCCGACGCGACCCGGAAGACCCGGACCTGGTGTTTACCGCCCTGCGCGAAGCCGAGGAAGAGATCGGCCTGCCGCCTGGGCTGGTGGAAGTGATAGGCCCGCTCAGCCCACTGATTTCGCTGCATGGCCTTAAAGTGACGCCATTCGTCGGGCTTATTCCCGACTTCGTCGAATACCGCGCCAACGATGCCGAAATCGCGGCAGTATTCACCGTGCCGCTGGAATTCTTCCGCCAGGACCCGCGTGACCATACCCACCGTATCGACTATCAGGGGCGCAGTTGGTACGTGCCCAGCTATCGCTATGGCGAATACAAGATCTGGGGGTTGTCGGCGATCATGATCGTCGAACTGGTCAACGTGCTGTTCGATGCCGGCATCAGCCTGCACCAGCCCCCTGAGCGTTACATCGAAAATTGAGCGGGGCTTACCCCGCCGTCTGCGTTCCAGCCTGAGGAGCATGCATGAAATACCGCCTGGGCGACCTGCGGGTCGAGAGCCACCCCACCAGTTGGGCCGCACCCAACGCCACGCTGATTGGCAACGTGCGCCTGCAGGCCAATGCCAGTGTGTGGTTTGGCGCCGTGCTGCGCGGGGATAACGAGCTGATCGATATTGGCGAAGGCAGCAACGTGCAGGATGGCACGGTGATGCACACCGACATGGGCTCGCCGTTGACCCTGGGCAAGGGCGTCACCGTTGGTCACAACGCCATGCTGCATGGCTGCACGGTGGGTGACTACAGCCTGGTCGGTATCAATGCCGTGATCCTCAACGGCGCACGTATTGGCAAGCACTGCATCATCGGCGCCAACGCCCTGATCGCCGAGGGCAAGGAAATCCCTGACGGTTCGCTGGTGGTGGGCTCGCCCGGCAAGGTCGTACGTGAGTTGACCGAGCAGCAGAAGCGCATGCTTGAAGCCAGTGCCGCGCATTACGTGCACAATGCCCAGCGTTATGCCCAGGAGCTGGTGGTTGATGATGAATGATGGGGTAGAGCGGCCGGTGGCCTCGCCGTGCGTGAGTATCTGCGCGCTGGACGAGCAGGATATTTGCACCGGGTGCCAGCGTACCGTTGCGGAAATCGGCCGCTGGGGGCGGATGGACAACGATGAGCGCCGGGCAGTGTTGAAGCTTTGCCATGAAAGGGCAGTAGAGGCTGGGCTCATCCTGTAGGTTGACGCAGACCCCTGTAGGAGCGGCCTTGTGCCGCGATGGGCTGCGAAGCGGCCCCAACAATTTGTGCATCTGTGCTGAAATCTTGGGGCTGCTTCGCAGCCCATCGCGGCACAAGGCCGCTCCTACAGGGAGTAGCGTTGCCTGTCGAAGCAGCCAGCGGTAATCTGTGCGGCTTGCCCACAGACGACCCGCCATGTTCTATCTGATTGCCTACATCAGCAGCGTAGTGCTGATCAACTACGCCTTTTCCAGCGCCCCGCACCTGGACATCATCTGGTCTGCCTGGGGTGGCCTGGTATTCATCCTGCGCGACATGGTGCAGACCCGCTTCGGCCATGGGGCCCTGGTTGCCATGCTGGTGGCCCTGGTGCTGTCCTATGTCACCTCGGAACCGGCCATCGCCCTGGCCAGCGCCACCGCGTTCTTCATTTCCGAGTTGATCGACTGGCTGGTGTTCAGCATTACCCGCCGGCCGCTGCGCGACCGCCTGTGGCTAAGCTCTGCGCTGAGCATTCCGGTGGATACCTTCATCTTTTTCGGCATGATCGGCGCCCTGACCCCGGCGGTGATCGGTACCGCCATGGCATCGAAGTTCGCCGGTGTCACTGCCGTGTGGCTGGCCATGGCATTTCGCGCCCGACGGGCTGCCGTCACCGGTTGATGGTGTAGAATAGCGGTCCTTTTTCAGCGGGCGGCGCAAAGCCTGGCGCGGCCCCGGACGCCTTCGAGGACCTGAAATGACCCGTATCGGAACCCCCTTGTCGCCCACCGCGACCCGTGTACTGCTTTGCGGCTGTGGCGAGTTGGGCAAGGAAGTGGTGATCGAGCTGCAGCGCCTGGGCGTCGAAGTGATCGCCGTCGACCGCTACGCCAATGCCCCGGCCATGCAGGTGGCGCACCGCAGCCACGTGGTCAACATGCTCGATGGCGTTGCCCTGCGCGCAGTGATCGAGGCCGAGAAGCCGCACTTTATCGTCCCTGAAATCGAAGCCATCGCCACTGCCACCCTGGTCGAGCTGGAAAACGAAGGTTTCAACGTGGTGCCGACTGCCCGCGCCACGCAGCTGACCATGAACCGCGAAGGCATCCGCCGCCTGGCCGCCGAAGAGCTGGACCTGCCGACCTCGCCGTACCACTTCGCTGACACCTATGAAGACTACGCCAAGGCCGTGGCCGATGTCGGTTACCCATGCGTGGTCAAGCCGGTGATGAGTTCGTCGGGCAAAGGCCAGAGCCTGCTGCGCAGCGATGCCGACCTGCAGAAGTCGTGGGACTACGCCCAGGAAGGCGGCCGCGCCGGCAAGGGCCGGGTGATTGTCGAGGGCTTCATCGACTTCGAATACGAAATTACCCTGCTGACCGTACGTCACGTCGGCGGTACCACCTTCCTGGAGCCGGTTGGCCACCGCCAGGAGAAGGGCGACTATCAGGAGTCGTGGCAGCCGCAGGCCATGAGCCCGAAAGCGCTTGCCGAGTCGCAGCGCGTGGCCAAGGCCGTCACTGATGCACTGGGCGGCCGTGGCCTGTTTGGCGTGGAGCTGTTCGTGAAGGGCGATCAGGTGTGGTTCAGCGAAGTGTCGCCGCGCCCGCATGATACCGGCCTGGTAACCCTGATTTCCCAGGACCTGTCGCAGTTCGCCTTGCATGCACGTGCCATTCTCGGCCTGCCGATTCCGGTGGTGCGCCAGTTTGGCCCGTCGGCTTCGGCTGTGATCCTGCCGGAAGGGCAGTCGCAGCAGACCAGCTTTGCCAACCTGGGGGCAGCATTGAGCGAGCCGGATACGGCCATTCGCCTGTTCGGCAAGCCGGAAATCAACGGTACCCGCCGTATGGGCGTGTGCCTGGCGCGTGACGAGTCGGTCGAGCTGGCGCGCGCCAAGGCGACCCGTGCATCGCAGGCGGTCAAGGTCGAGTTCTGATCTGAGACCGCAGGGGGCCGCGTTGCGGCCCATCGCCGGCAAGCCAGCTCCCACAGGGTCTTCACAAGGTTCGAGGGCTGTGTGGTCCCTGTGGGAGCGGCTTGCCGGCGATGGGCTGCAAAGCAGCCCCGGCTTTCTCAAAGCTCGGTATTACGGGTTTCTTTCAGGCACAACACGGCAATCAGGCTGATCACCGCCGCAGCCGACACATAGCCGCCCACCCAGCTCAACCCGCCCATGCTCACCAGCTTCTGGGCAAAGAACGGTGCCGCCGAGGCCCCGACAATACCGCCCAGGTTATACGCCGCCGAAGCCCCGGTATAACGCACGTGGGTCGGGAACAGTTCAGGCAGCAGGGCCCCCATCGGCGCAAAGGTCACGCCCATCAGGAACAGCTCGATGGCCAGGAACAGCGCCACACCCGTGGTCGAGCCCGAGGTCAGCAGCGGTTCCATGGTAAAGCCCGAGGCTACCGCCAGCAGGCCCCCGACGATCAGTACCGGCTTGCGCCCGTACCGGTCGCTAAGCCAGGCCGACAGCGGCGTGGCCAAGGCCATGAACACCACTGCGAAGCACAGCAGGCCAAGGAACGTCTCGCGGCTGTAACCCAACGTGGTCACGCCATAGCTCAGCGAGAACACCGTGGAGATATAGAACAGCGCGTAACACACCACCATTGCCGCAGCGCCCAGCAGGGTGGGCAGCCAGTAGTGGGAAAACAGGTCGACCACCGGCATTTTTACCCGCTCGTGGCGGGCTACAGCCTTGGCGAATACCGGGCTTTCTTCGAGCTTCAGGCGCACATACAGGCCCACCAGCACCAGCGCGGCGCTGAGCAGGAACGGAATACGCCAGCCCCATTCACGGAACTGCTCGTCGCTGAGCGTCATGGCCAGGGTCAGGAACAGGCCGTTGGCGGCCAGAAAGCCGATCGAAGGGCCCAGCTGCGGGAACATGCCGAACCAGGCGCGCTTGCCTTCCGGGGCGTTCTCGGTGGCCAGCAACGCCGCGCCACCCCATTCGCCGCCCAGGCCCAGTCCTTGGCCAAAGCGCAGCAGGCAAAGAATGATCGGCGCCCACACGCCAATGCTGTCATAGCCCGGCAACACGCCGATGGCCGTGGTGGAAACCCCCATCAGCAGCAGCGAGGCAACCAGGGTCGATTTACGGCCGATGCGGTCGCCAAAGTGGCCGAACAACGCCGAACCGAGCGGGCGGGCGAGAAAGGCGATGCCGAAGGTGAGGAAGGCTGCCAGCATTTGCGCGGTGCCCGACCCGGACGGGAAGAACACCGGGCCGATCACCAGGGCGGCGGCGGTGGCGTACACGTAGAAATCGTAGAACTCGATGGCGGTGCCGATAAAGCTGGCAGTGGCTACCCGCGCGGGCGAGTTGACCGGCGCGGCGGGCGCTTCGGCATAGGTGCTGCTTGTCATTAAGTAGGTCCCTAACAGTCTGGTCCGGCTCCATGGGCATGGCCCGCGCGGCGTGCCGAGCAAAAGGGCAGGCACGGTTGCACGGGCGCCGGAGCGTTTTGTTTTTGTGTGCGCCCGACTGACGATAGCCCAAGGGGGATAGGGGCGGGGCGGGCACTGTTCGGGGTGTTGAAGCAGGACCGCGGGGCGTGTCAGTGGAGCGGACTGGCCGTGGAACGCCGGGTGCGGGTAGCAGGCGTGACGGCGGGGCTGGGTAAGCGTGACCCGAGTATAGCTATCGGGTCACGGTCCACACCAGTACCTTGCTGGCACAATTGTCCTCTGTTTCGAGGATTTCCAGGCGATAGCGGCCGATCTTCAGGCAAACGGCGCTTTCCGGGATGCTTTCCAGCGCTTCGGTAACCAGCCCGTTGAGGGTTTTCGGCCCGCCGTCGCAGGGCAGGTGCCAGCCCAGGGTACGGTTGATTTCGCGCAGCGAGGCATTGCCGTCGATGACGAAGGTGCCATCGGGCTGCGGGTGGACGTGGGGGTTTTCCAGGCTCTGTTCGTCCTCGAACTCGCCAACGATTTCTTCGAGGATGTCTTCCAGGGTGACGATGCCCTGCACCTCGCCGTACTCGTCCACCACCACACCCAGCCGGCGCTGTTGCTTGTGGAAGTTCAGCAGCTGCATTTGCAGGGGCGTGCTTTCTGGCACGAAATAGGGTTCGTAGCAGGCGCTGTGCAGCGCCTCCAGGGTCAGCTCAGCCTTGGGCAGCAGGTGGCTGATCAGCTTGGTGTTGAGGATTGCTTCAACCTGGTTGATGTCGTTGTGGTAGACCGGCAAGCGGGTGTGGCGGCTGACGATCAACTGCTCGATGATGCGCTCGATCGGCTCGTCGAGGTTGATGCCGTCCACTTCATTGCGCGGTACCAGGATGTCGTTGACCGTGACCTTGTCCAGCGACTGCAGGCCGTCGAGCAGGCCGTGGCGGGCTGTTTCGTGCACTTCGTCTTCGTCAAAGTCGTCGGCTTCCTGCGGGTGCAGGGCCACAGCCGTGGGTTGCGCGCGGAACGGGCGCAGCAGCAGCTTGGCCAAACCGTCCAGCAGGCAGGCCAGCGGCTGCAGCAGTGTAAGGGGGACTTTCAGCAGGCTGGTACCGAGGCTGACGCATGCCTGCGGGTTGCGCCGGGCCAGGCGCCGCGGCAGGTATTCGGCAAACACCAGCAAGGTGAGGCTGGCAGCCAGCCCTGCCAGCCAGAAGCCGTGTTCGCCGCTATGGCGCTGCCCCACCAGGCAGGCTAGGCCCAGCACCAGCAGTTTGCCCAGGCTGGCGCACAGCACCAAGGCCTGTGCCGGGAGCACGGGCTGGCCGTCATCAAAGGTGCGCAGGGTGCCATTGAGCTGCAAGCGGGCGGCATCCACCGTGGTGAACAGCGCCGACCACAGCAGCGCCAGTGCCAGGGTGCCGAATAGCGGTGCGTACGGCAGTGTGTCCATGGGCGGCCGTCAGATATGCAGGATGAATTCGCGGACCAGCTTGCTGCCGAAATAGGCCAGCATCAGCAGGCAGAAGCCGGCCAGCGTCCAGCGGATGGCCTTGTGGCCACGCCAGCCCAGGCGGGTGCGGCCCCACAGCAGTACGCTGAACACCACCCATGCGACACAGGCCAGCAAGGTCTTGTGTACCAGGTGCTGGGCGAACAGGTTGTCGAGGAACAGCCAGCCGGAGATCAGCGACAGCGACAGCAGGCACCAGCCGGCCCAAAGGAAGCCGAACAGCAGGCTTTCCATGGTTTGCAGGGGCGGGAAGTTGCGGATCAGCCCGGAGGGGTGTTTGTTCTTCAGCTGGCGGTCCTGCAGCAGCAACAGCAGCGACTGGAACACCGCGATGGTGAACAGCCCGTACGCCAGGATCGACAGCAGGATATGCGCGAGGATGCCTGGCTCTTCGTTGATCAGCGGTACGGTGCCAGGCGGCGCGAACTGCGCCAGCAGCGCAGTCACCGCGCCCAGCGGGAACAGCAGCACCAGCAGGTTTTCGACCGGTATGCGCAGGCAGGCCAGCAGGGTGAGGGCGATGACGGCCACGGCGATCAGGCTGGCGGCGCTGAAGAAGTCCAGGCTCAGGCCCAGCGGGGTGATCAGCTGGAAGTACAGCGCACCGGCCTGGGCGAGCACCGCGAAGGTGCCCAGCAGGGCAAGCAGGCGCTTGTCGGACTTGCGGCCCTGGGCCAGGTGCGAGCCCTGGTAGATGGCTGCCGCTATATAGAGGCCGGCTGCGATCAGGTTGGGGATGAGGCTGGGAGAGGAGACCATAAGTCCTGGTTGACGAGCCCTAAAGAGACGGAGTTTGGCATAGTGAGCTGCAAGCTGGAAGCCGCAAGCTACAAGCAAGGTCTGATGTGCAGGCTGGGCGCTTTTCCTTGTGGCTTGCAGCTTTGAGCTTGCCGCTCGGAAGCCAAGGTGTGCGCCGCCGCCGCACTTCGCTATAATCGCCGCCTTGCTGTGCCCGGCGGGTGTGTATTTCCCCCAGGGTGCCTGACAAACCTCGGCTTTTACTGGGCCTGAAAGGATCACCATGTTCGAAAACCTGACCGACCGCCTGTCACAGACGCTGCGCCATGTCACCGGCAAGGCCAAGCTGACCGAAGACAACATCAAGGACACGCTGCGCGAAGTGCGCATGGCCCTGCTTGAGGCCGACGTTGCCCTGCCGGTGGTGAAGGATTTCGTCAACAGCGTCAAGGAACGTGCGGTCGGCACCGAAGTGTCGCGCAGCCTGACCCCGGGCCAGGCGTTCGTGAAGATCGTCCAGGCCGAGCTGGAAAGCCTGATGGGCGCGGCCAACGAAGACCTGGCGCTCAATGCCGCACCGCCTGCCGTGGTGCTGATGGCCGGCCTGCAGGGTGCGGGTAAGACCACCACCGCCGGCAAGCTGGCGCGCTTCCTTAAAGAGCGCAAGAAAAAGACCGTGATGGTGGTATCCGCCGACGTCTACCGCCCGGCGGCGATCAAGCAGCTGGAAACCCTGGCCAACGACATCGGCGTCACGTTCTTCCCGTCCGACATCAGCCAGAAGCCGGTGGCCATTGCCGAAGCGGCCATCCGCGAAGCCAAGCTGAAGTTCATCGATGTGGTCATCGTCGATACCGCCGGCCGTCTGCACATCGACGCCGACATGATGGACGAGATCAAGGCGCTGCACGCTGCGGTCAAGCCGATCGAGACCCTGTTCGTGGTCGACGCCATGACCGGCCAGGACGCCGCCAACACGGCCAAGGCCTTTGGCGAGGCACTGCCGCTGACCGGCGTGGTGCTGACCAAGGTTGACGGTGACGCCCGTGGCGGTGCTGCACTGTCGGTGCGTGCCATCACCGGCAAGCCGATCAAGTTCATCGGTATGGGTGAGAAGACCGAGGCCCTCGAGCCATTCCACCCCGACCGCGTCGCCTCGCGCATCCTCGGCATGGGTGACGTGCTCAGCCTGATCGAGCAGGCCGAGCAGACCATCGACAAGGCCAAGGCCGACAAGCTGGCCAAGAAGCTGAAGAAGGGCAAGGGCTTCGACCTCGAAGACTTCCGCGACCAGCTGCAACAGATGAAGAACATGGGCGGCCTGGGCGGCCTGATGGACAAGCTGCCGAGCATCGGCGGGGTCAACCTGTCGCAGATGGGCAACGCTCAGGGCGCGGCCGAGAAGCAGTTCAAGCAGATGGAAGCGATCATCAACTCCATGACCCCGGCCGAGCGCCGCGACCCTGACCTGATCAGTGGTTCGCGCAAGCGCCGTATCGCCCTGGGTTCCGGCACCCAGGTGCAGGACATCGGCCGGCTGATCAAGCAGCACAAGCAAATGCAGAAAATGATGAAGAAGTTTTCTGCCAAAGGCGGCATGGCCAAGATGATGCGCGGCCTGGGCGGGATGCTGCCAGGCGGCGGCATGCCGAAGCTGTAACACTTATTCCGGGAGCCTGCCTTTAACCGGGCAGGCTTCCAGAACCCCCGCCCTGGCGGGGCAACTGCCGTGGATTTCGCGGCTAAACCGGCAAATCTGGACGGTGGGGCGATGCCTTGCCGAAAAAGTCATTTGCAAATGTCCGTGTATTCCCCGAGAATATGCGGCCTTTTGGGCACCCGTGTGCCTATTTGGCATTCAGATTTGCAGTACAAACTGCAACACCGACTATAGGAACGATGTTCACATGGTAACCATTCGTCTGGCCCGTGGCGGCTCGAAAAAGCGCCCATTCTACCACCTGACCGTGACCAACTCGCGTAACGCCCGTGACGGCCGTTTCGTTGAGCGCGTTGGCTTCTTCAACCCGATCGCATCGGGCGCCGAAGTCAAGCTGTCGGTCAACCAAGAGCGCGTCACCTACTGGCTGAGCCAGGGCGCACAGCCGTCTGAGCGCGTTGCTCAGCTGCTGAAGGACGCTGCCAAGGCCGCTGCCTGAACAGTATGAACGCGACGCCAGAAAAGGCTGACGACCTCATCGTCGTTGGCAAGATTTTTTCGGTTCACGGCGTTCGCGGCGAGGTGAAGGTGTATTCCTTTACCGATCCGATTGAAAACCTGTTGGATTATCCCGGCTGGACGCTTCGGCACGAAGGCAAGGTAAAGCAGGTCGAGCTGGTCAGCGGTCGTGGCTCCCAAAAGGGCCTGGTCGTGAAGTTGAAAGGCCTCGATGATCGTGATGAAGCCCGTCTTCTGAGTGGTTACGAAATCTGCATTGCGCGGAGCCTTTTGCCCAACCTGGCTGCCGACGAGTACTACTGGTACCAGTTGGTAGGTCTGAAGGTCATCAACCAGGACGAACAACTGTTCGGCAAGGTCGATCACCTGTTGGAGACCGGTGCGAACGATGTAATGGTGGTCAAGCCCTGCGCAGGCAGCCTGGATGATCGCGAGCGTCTGTTGCCCTACACGGCGCAATGCGTGCTCAACGTCGACCTGGAAGCAGGCGTGATGCGGGTTGAATGGGACGCGGACTTCTAAACGATGGGTAACCTTCGCGTAGACGTCATCACGTTGTTCCCCGAGATGTTCTCGGCCATCACGGAGTACGGCATTACCAGCCGCGCGGTGAAACAGGGGTTGCTTCAGGTGACTTGCTGGAACCCGCGGGACTACACCACAGATCGTCACCACACGGTAGATGATCGGCCGTTTGGCGGTGGTCCGGGCATGGTGATGAAAATCAAGCCTCTGGAAGACGCCCTGGTTAGCGCCAGGCAAGCGACCGGAGCTGCGGCAAAGGTGATCTACCTTTCGCCACAAGGCCGCAAGCTGACTCAGCAGGCGGTCAAAGGCCTGGCCGAACAGGAATCGTTGATCCTGATCGCCGGTCGTTATGAAGGCATCGACGAGCGCTTTATCGAGGCTCATGTCGATGAGGAGTGGTCGATTGGTGACTATGTGCTTTCCGGTGGCGAGCTGCCGGCCATGGTACTGATCGATGCGGTTACACGGCTGCTGCCCGGAGCTTTAGGGCATGTGGACTCGGCGGAAGAGGATTCCTTCACCGACGGTCTGCTCGATTGCCCGCACTACACCCGACCTGAGGTGTATGCGGATCAGCGTGTTCCCGACGTGTTGCTAAGTGGCAACCATGCACATATCCGGCGTTGGAGGATGAAGCAGTCCCTTGGTAGGACCTTCGAACGACGCGCCGATCTTCTGGAAAGTCGCTCGCTTTCTGGAGAAGAGAAGAAGCTGCTCGAGGAATACCTCCGCGAGCGGGACGATAGTTAAACGTATCGATGGTGGATCGCGTATCCATCTTAGGAGCACAGCATGACCAACAAGATCATCCAGCAGCTCGAAGCCGAGCAGATGAGCAAGGAAATCCCGACCTTCGCACCAGGCGACACCGTTGTCGTTCAGGTTAAAGTGAAGGAAGGTGAGCGTTCCCGTCTGCAGGCGTTCGAAGGCGTTGTTATCGCCAAGCGTAACCGCGGTCTGAACAGCGCCTTCACCGTGCGCAAGATCTCCAGCGGCGTTGGCGTAGAGCGTACCTTCCAGACCTACAGCCCGCAAATCGACAGCCTGGCCGTGAAACGTCGTGGTGACGTGCGTAAAGCCAAGCTGTACTACCTG
Organism: Pseudomonas sp. MM223; assembly: GCA_947090765.1. Classification (NCBI taxonomy): domain Bacteria; kingdom Pseudomonadati; phylum Pseudomonadota; class Gammaproteobacteria; order Pseudomonadales; family Pseudomonadaceae; genus Pseudomonas; species Pseudomonas sp. MM223. Next base: position 1,385,218 of record OX352322.1, read on the forward strand.
CGCGACCTGTCCGGCAAAGCCGCTCGCATCAAGGAAAAACTGTCCTGAGTACAGTTTGCCCGGTGGCCAAGGCCGCCTAGCGAGAAAAAAGCAGCCTTCGGGCTGCTTTTTTGCGTTTTGAACCCCCGAAGATGTGATTGCCATGACTACCCGAGACCAGGAAATCCAGCGCCGCACCGAGTTGTCGGTGACCCGCGTGACCAAGGCGGTGTTCCCCAACACCACCAACCACCACAACACCCTGTTCGGCGGCACCGCCCTGGCCTGGATGGACGAAGTATCGTTCATCGCCGCCACGCGCTTCTGCCGCCTGCCGTTGGTGACCGTGTCCACCGACCGTATCGACTTCAAGCACCCGATCCCGGCAGGCTCGATCGTCGAGTTGGTGGGCTCGGTGATCAAGGTCGGCAATACCAGCCTGCAGGTGCAGGTGGACGTGTTTGTCGAGAACATGTACCTGGACGGCCGCGAGCGAGCGATTCACGGTGTCTTCAGCTTCGTCGCCATCGACGAGGACAAGCGCCCGGTACCGGTGCTGCCAGGCGCCTGACCATCAAGGTTCCGGCGCTGGCTCGATCAGTGCAACCAAGGTCCACCCCGGTTGCGGCTGCAACGGGTTGTCGGGGCTGGCTACATGCACCCAGCCATGCCCATCCCGAGCAAACAGCAGGTGTGCGCGTTCGCCATGCAGGGCCTGGTAGGCGTCCCAGTCAAAGCCTTCGGTCAGGTTGGTGCTGTACAGCTCGGCGCCCTGATGCAAGCGGTTGGCCAGTTGCAGGTACGTCATTGCGCTGGCCCCCAGCAAGTGCCCGCGGTGCTCTTCGGCTGCCCGATGCTTGTCGCTGCGCTGTTTCTCCAGGCCGCTGGCCAGCACGAACAGCCGGCCGTGGCCGAAGTCATGGCGAAACCTTGCGCAGGCCAGGGCATTGATTTCGCCAGCGGGCGACAGGCCAAGCAAGTGCCCGAGCCCGACCAGGTCCAGGTGGGCGTCGGCATGCTGCGAGGCGGGGTTGCCAAAATAAGTGGGTAGCCCGTCCATGCGCGCGGCGCGAATGTTTTCCCAGCTGGAATCCGTCAGCAAAACCCGGCAGCCCAATTGTTGCAGGGCTTTGGCGATGGCCCGGGCCGGCCCGTTGGCACCCACGATGAGAAACCCGCTGGGTGCCGGTTCGGCGACTTTCAGCAGGCGTGCCAGCGGCCTGGCCGTGGCACTTTGCAGTACCACTGTGCCGATGATCACGGCAAAGGTCAGCGGCACCAGCAGCAAGGCGTCCTGATGGCCGGCCTGGTGCAGGCGAATGGCGAAAATCGCCGAAACGGCCGCGGCAACGATGCCACGTGGCGCAATCCAGGCCAGCAACGCGCGCTCCCGCCAGCTGAGTGTCGAGCCCAGTGTGGCCAGCCATACGTTGAGCGGGCGTGCCAGCAACTGGATCACCAGCAGCAGTGCCAGTACTGCCGGGCCCAGCCCCAGCAGAGCATGCAGGTCAAGGCGCGCAGCCAGCAGGATGAACAGGCCGGAAATCAGCAACACGCTGAGGTTTTCCTTGAAGTGCAGGATTTGCCGCACATCGACCCCACGCATGTTGGCCAGCCACATCCCCATCACGGTCACCGCCAGCAGCCCGGATTCGTGCATGATCTGGTTGGCGGCAATGAAAATACCCAGCACTGCCGCCAGTGATGCGAGGTTGTGCAGGTACTCCGGTAGCCACTGCTCGCGCATGATCTGCCCCAGCAGCCACCCACCGGCCGCGCCCAGGGCGGTGCCGCAAAAAATGACCCCGGCAAAGGTGGTCAGGCTCTGGCTCAGGCCGTTGCCGTCGGCGCTGGCGATGATGAAGCTGTACACCACCACGGCGAGCAGCGCGCCGATCGGGTCGATCATGATCCCTTCCCAGCGCAGGATATTGGCGATGGTCGACTTTGGCCGCACCACGCGCAGCATGGGCACGATCACCGTGGGGCCGGTCACCAGGGTCAAGGTGCCGAACAGGATCGACAGCGGCCAGTCGAACCCGAGCAGCCAGTGGGTCGCCAGGGCGATTACCAGCCAGGTGACCAATGCGCCCACGGTGACCAGGCGATGCACCACGCTGCCGATTTCGCGCCACTGCGACAGGTGCAGGGTCAGGCTGCCTTCGAACAGGATCAGCGCCACTGCCAGCGACACCAGCGGCATCAGCAACGGGCCGAACAGCGCCTCGGGGTCAAGCCAGCCCAGTGCCGGGCCAGCGATGATCCCGGCCAGCAGCAGAAACAGGATCGCCGGTAGTTTCAGGCGCCAGGCCAGCCATTGGCAGGCAAGCGCGGCGGCACCGATACCGCCGACGCTGAGAAGTATCTGCTCTTCGCTCATATGGGCTCCCTATGCCTGCAGTGTTATGAAAGACTAAGCGCCAATTCGCCGTTTGCCACCGAGTTTTCATGCCCGCCCTCGACCACCCCCTGATCGACCAGTTTCTTGATGCCCTGTGGCTTGAAAAAGGCCTGTCCGACAACACCCGCGTGTCCTATCGCAGCGACCTGGCATTGTTCAATGGCTGGCTGCAGGAGCATTCGGTTTCCCTGCCCGACGCCGGCCGTGACCTGATCCTCGACCACCTGGCCTGGCGCCTCGACCAGGGCTACAAGCCACGCTCCACGGCGCGCTTTCTGTCTGGCTTGCGCGGTTTCTTCCGTTACCTGCTGCGGGAAAAGCTGGTGGCAGTAGACCCGACCTTGCAGGTCGACATGCCGCAACTGGGCAAGCCGCTGCCCAAGTCGCTGTCCGAAGCTGACGTTGAAGCCTTGCTGCAGGCCCCGGACCTGGGCGAAGCCATTGGCCAGCGCGACCGCGCCATGCTCGAAGTGCTCTACGCCTGCGGGCTGCGCGTCACCGAGCTGGTCAGCCTGACCCTCGATCAGGTCAACCTGCGCCAAGGTGTGCTGCGGGTGATGGGCAAGGGCAGCAAGGAGCGCCTGGTACCCATGGGCGAAGAGGCAGTGGTGTGGCTAGAGCGTTACCAGCGCGATGGCCGCGCCGAGTTGCTGAATGGCCGCCCCAGCGACGTGTTGTTCCCCAGCCAGCGCGGCGAACAGATGACCCGCCAGACCTTCTGGCACCGTATCAAGCACCATGCCCGGGTGGCAGGTATCGACAAACCGCTGTCGCCACACACGCTGCGCCATGCGTTCGCCACCCACCTGCTCAACCATGGCGCCGACCTGCGCGTGGTGCAGATGCTGCTTGGCCACAGCGACCTGTCGACCACCCAGATCTACACCCACGTTGCCAAGGCCCGCCTGCAGCAGCTGCACGCACAGCACCACCCGCGTGGATGAATGTTTTTCATGTTCCGCCGACTGGTCCTTGCAAGGCCCTTCACTGGTGGTGTGATGTGGTAGGCTTGGGCGGTTTGCACCAAGGGCTGCACGGCCACCGCGTATTTTCCGCAGGTGGCACCCTCCGGCCCCTGTCCGCCTTCAGGAGTTCCCATGCGCGTGACCCAGTTTTTCGCCGCCGCCGCGTTGGCGCTGGCCAGTACCTTTGCCGTTGCCGCGGCAACCGATAGCAATGCAGTGGCCGAGCAGGCCATCCGCAAATCGCTGCAGAACCTCGAACTGGAAGTGCCCGTCGAAAGCGTGGCCAGCAGCCCGCTGAACGGCCTGTATGAAGTCAAGCTGCAGGGCGGCCGCGTGCTGTACGCCAGCGCCGACGGCCAGTTCGTGATGCAGGGCTACCTGTTCCAGATCCAGGACGGCAAGCCGGTCAACCTCACCGAAAAAACCGAGCGTCTGGGCGTCGCCAAGCTCATCAACGGCATTCCAGCCGCCGAGATGGTGGTTTATCCTGCCAAGGGCGAGACCAAGTCGCACATCACCGTGTTCACCGATACCACCTGCCCGTACTGCCACAAGCTGCACGCCGAAGTGCCCGAGCTGAACCGTCGCGGTATCGAAGTGCGCTATGTCGCCTTCCCGCGCCAGGGGCTCGGCTCGCCGGGCGACCAGCAGCTGCAGGCGGTCTGGTGCTCCAGTGATCGTCGTGGGGCGATGGACAAGATGGTCGAAGGTGAAGAAATCAAGGCCGCCAAGTGCGCCAACCCGGTCAGCAAGCAGTTCCAGCTGGGCCAGTCGATTGGCGTCAACGGCACGCCGGCCATCGTCCTCGAAAGCGGCCAGGTCATTCCGGGCTACCAGCCGGCACCGCAGGTCGCCAAACTGGCACTTGCCAAGTAATCCAATTCAGTACGCCGTCGTCATGGGGTGACGGCATGTTTCACGGTCGGCGAAGGTGTCGGCCGTTCAATGGGGAGTTCACAGTGAAACCGGTCAAAGTAGGCATCTGTGGGTTGGGGACCGTCGGTGGCGGAACCTTCAATGTACTTCAGCGCAACGCCGAGGAGATTGCCCGCCGTGCCGGGCGCGGTATTGAAGTGGCACAGATCGCCATGCGCTCGCAGAACCCGAACTGCCAGATTACCGGTACCCCCATTACCGCTGACGTGTTCGAAGTTGCGAGCAACCCGGAGATCGATATTGTCATCGAGCTGATCGGTGGCTACACCATCGCCCGCGACCTGGTGCTCAAGGCGATCGAAAACGGCAAGCATGTGGTCACCGCCAACAAGGCGCTGATTGCCGTGCACGGTAACGAAATTTTTGCCAAGGCCCGCGAGAAGGGCGTGATCGTTGCCTTCGAAGCGGCCGTGGCGGGTGGCATCCCGGTGATCAAGGCCATCCGCGAAGGCCTGTCGGCCAACCGCATCAACTGGCTGGCCGGCATCATCAACGGCACCGGCAACTTCATCCTCACCGAAATGCGTGAGAAGGGCCGTGCCTTCCCGGACGTGCTGGCCGAAGCCCAGGCGCTGGGTTACGCCGAAGCCGACCCGACCTTCGACGTCGAGGGCATCGACGCTGCGCACAAGCTGACCATCCTGGCCTCCATCGCTTTCGGCATTCCGTTGCAGTTCGACAAGGCCTATACCGAAGGCATCACCCAGCTGACCACCGCTGATGTGAACTATGCCGAGGCCCTGGGCTACCGCATCAAGCACCTGGGCGTGGCGCGTCGCACCGCCGAAGGCATCGAGTTGCGCGTGCACCCGACGCTGATCCCGGCCGACCGCCTGATCGCCAACGTCAATGGTGTAATGAACGCCGTCATGGTCAACGGTGACGCTGCCGGTTCCACCCTGTACTACGGTGCTGGCGCCGGCATGGAGCCTACCGCTTCGTCGGTGGTCGGCGACCTGGTCGACGTGGTCCGTGCCATGACCTCCGACCCGGAAAACCGCGTGCCGCACCTGGCGTTCCAGCCAGACTCGCTGTCGGCCCACCCGATCCTGCCGATCGAAGCCTGCGAAAGTGCCTACTACCTGCGCATCCAGGCCAAGGATCACCCGGGCGTTCTGGCCCAGGTGGCCAGCATCCTGTCGGAGCGCGGCATCAACATCGAGTCGATCATGCAGAAGGAAGCCGAGGAGCAGGACGGCCTGGTGCCGATGATCCTGCTGACCCATGGCGTGGTCGAGCAGCGTATCAACGATGCCATCGTCGCCCTGGAAGCCCTGCAGGATGTGGTCGGCAAGGTCGTGCGCATCCGCGTCGAACAGCTCAACTAACAAACGAGTGCCGTCGGGCCGCCAGTGCGGCCCCGGCCCCAGCATCGAAGGTTTGCATCCATGCGCTATATCAGTACCCGCGGCCAGGCACCGGCCCTGAATTTCGAAGACGTGCTGCTGGCTGGCCTGGCCAGTGACGGTGGCCTGTACGTGCCCGAGAACCTGCCACGTTTCACCCAGGAAGAAATCGCCTCCTGGGCTGGCCTGCCATACCACGAGCTGGCCTTCCGCGTGATGCGCCCGTTCGTTGAAGGCAGCATCGCCGACGCCGACTTCAAGAAAATCCTCGAAGAAACCTACGGCGAGTTCGCCCACGCTGCGGTCGCCCCGCTGCGTCAGCTGAACAGCAACGAGTGGGTGCTGGAGCTGTTCCACGGCCCGACCCTGGCGTTCAAGGACTTCGCGCTGCAGCTGCTCGGTCGCCTGCTCGACCACGTGCTGGCCAAGCGCAACGAGCGCGTGGTGATCGTTGGCGCCACCAGCGGTGACACCGGCTCCGCCGCCATCGAAGGCTGCCGCCGTTGCGACAACGTCGACATCTTCATCCTGCACCCGCACCAGCGCGTGTCGGAAGTGCAGCGTCGCCAGATGACTACCATCTTCGGCGACAACATCCACAACATCGCCATCGAAGGCAACTTCGATGACTGCCAGGAAATGGTCAAGGCCAGCTTCGCCGACCAGTCGTTCCTCAAGGGCACCCGCCTGGTGGCAGTCAACTCGATCAACTGGGCGCGCATCATGGCCCAGATCGTCTACTACTTCCACGCAGCCCTGCAGTTGGGCGGCCCGGCGCGTTCGGTGGCGTTCTCGGTACCCACCGGCAACTTCGGCGACATCTTCGCCGGCTACCTGGCGCGCAACATGGGCCTGCCGGTCAGCCAGCTGATCGTCGCCACCAACCGCAACGACATCCTGCACCGCTTCATGAGCGGCAACCAGTACGTCAAGGACACCCTGCACGCGACCCTGTCGCCGTCGATGGACATCATGGTCTCGTCCAACTTCGAGCGCCTGCTGTTCGACCTGCACGGTCGCAACGGTGCCGCCATTGCCGAGTTGATGGCCAACTTCAAGCAAGGTGGCGGCTTCAGCGTCGAGCAAGACCGCTGGACCGAAGCCCGCAAGCTGTTCGACTCGCTGGCTGTCAGCGATGAGCAAACCTGCGAGACCATTGCCGAAGTCTTCGCCGCCACCGGTGAGGTGCTCGACCCGCACACCGCGATTGGCGTCAAGGCTGCCCGCGAGTGCCGCCGTAGCCTGGACACGCCGATGGTGGTGCTGGGTACCGCGCACCCGGTCAAGTTCCCGGAAGCCGTGGAAAAGGCGGGCGTAGGCAAGGCGCTGGAGCTGCCGGCGCACCTCAGCGACCTGTTCAGCCGTGAAGAGCGTTGCACGGTGCTGGCCAATGACCTGAAAGCAGTGCAGGACTTTGTCAGCCAGCACGGCAACCGCGGCAAGCCCCTGTAACGGCGTTGTCTTCTGGGGCTGCTCTGCAGCCCTTTCGCGACACAAGGCCGCTCCCACAAGAGAATGCAATCCTCCTATGGGAGCGGCCTTGTGTCGCGAAAGGGCCGCAAAGCGGCCCCAAAATCTCAGCATTCTCCCTTAGATGCTTCAGAAATATCCTATTCGGCCTGCCGAGCCGCAAGCCTAGATTAGCCGGTCCTCCCACCAGGAGCGGCTCATGCACCAGCCCTACGTGTTGATTCACCAGGCTCGCCCATCCCACCAGATCCTCCTGCACCAGGCCCTCAACGCCCAAGGCGTGTTCAACGTGCGCATCAGTGCAAACGCCGCTGACCTAGACGCCTGCCTGAACGCTGAACGTCGCCCCGACCTGCTGATTCTCGACCATGCCATGCCAACTCGCGCAGGCCTTGCCGTGCTCGCTCGGCAGCACCAGTCACGCGCATTGCTGTTCGTTGGCCAGGCCACCCCGAAGCATCAGAACCTTGCCAAGGCGGCAAGAAGCCAGGGCCTGTGGGTGCTCGCCGAGCTGCCCTGGCCGCTGTCGATGCCGCGCTTGCAGCGTGCCCTGCAAACATTGCCGGTGCGCCAGGGGCGCCATATTCAAACTGTCACGTCAGCCCCGCATGCTCGCTGAAGCAGGCGCGGTTTGACGAACTTTCTGCGGCGCCTGCTGGTCAGTTCCTTTATATCCCATGACGCAGCGAGTGATCCGGATGGAAAGAATCTGCAAACTGCTCAACGAAGCCCTGACTCCCTATCAGGCCGAGCTTGGCATTACCGATGCCAGCGGCAATCGCCAGTTGACCGTTCACGACCGCGTGGCCGGCATTACCCTGCGGCGCATGGTTAGCGAGCGCCAGTTGCAGGAGCAGCGGTTATTGATCGATTTGGTCGATGGCCTGCACCGAGACCTGCAGATTGCCGAAGGCCGTTTGCAGCCTTGTGTGATAGCGGCACTGCAACAGCGTCAGCAACCCCAGGGAACCTTTGCCTGAGTGGTTTATCAGACAGTGTAGGGATGGCCAGCCAGCGTTCTGCTCCGGCGTTGGCAAGGCTGTCTCGGGAAGCCCTCAAAGGCTTTCGCTTGGCCCCGGGCGTCCTCCCCAGCGTCCGGGGTTTCTTTTTTTCGTGTATGCATACACCACTGTAGGAGCGGCCTTGTGCCGCGAAAGGGTCGCGCAGCGACCCCAGATTTCAGCTACGCCGCAGAAATTGCCGGGGCCGCTCTGCGACCCTTTCGCGGCACAAGGCCGCTCCTACAGGGCCCTGAGCATGCCGATCAGCATCTATTGGGCTTCGAAGAAGCGTTTGCTCTCTTCCAGATAGTCTTCCTGCAATGCCGGGTCCAGCCAGCGCGCATACAACCCCGGCAGCACATCCCGGCGCAGGGCAGGCAACAGCTGGTCGATATGCGCGACCGCTTCGCGGCCCAATGGGTTGTCAGAGCAGGCTATATGAAGAAACTGATAGCGCGTCACCCCCTGAACAGGATGAAACTGATAGTCGGCCGGTGACCCGCCTTGCTGCTGAATCAGGTAGCGTACTTCAGGCCAATACCCGAGCACCATGCGCAGGCGCCCCAACTTTTGCATTTGCAGCAGGTTGGCGGTGGCGTCGTTACCATAGTGGCGGCTGAGCGCAGCGTCGGGCAAGTCGTGCAGGATGGCATCTATCTCGGTACCGTAGCTACGTTCAGCGACAATCCCCAATTTCAGCTGGGATTCACTCAGCAGGCCATGCAGGTCTACCTGCTGGCCGTCGAGGTACGGTGCCAGCAGCGCCTGGTTTTCCTTGCGTAGCACCAGGCCACCGCTGAGCACGCCTAGCGAAGGCATGGAAAAACGCACGTATTCGGCACGTTCCGGGGTCCATAGCAGGGTCGGGTCGCAGGTGAAGCTGTTACGGTCTTGCAGCATCTGGATACCGCGGGCGCGGTTGACCCGCACGATGCTGTGGTCGTATTCGGGCATCTGCCCGATCAGCAGCGGCAACAGCTGGTCGACTACCCCCTGGCCTTTTTCCGGGCCTTCGAAAATGGTGAACGGCGGCAGGTCTCGCACCAGCCACAAGATGCGCTCCTTGGCACTGGCAGGCTGTAGCAGCAATGCGGGCAGCAGCCCGCACAGCACGATCAGGTGGCGTAACCAGCGGGCAGCGCACATGGGCGAGGGCGGCGGCAGACGTCAGACCGCGCCGGCTTCGCGCAGGCCGGCAATGGCTGCCGCGTCGTAGCCCAGGCGGGTGAGCAGTATGTCGGTGTGTTCACCCAGCGCCGGGCCCACCCATTCGGTAGAGCCAGGCGTGTCCGAAAGCTTCGGCACGATGCCCGGCATGCGGAAGGGCTTGCCGTCCGGCAGCTTGGCCTGAAGGAACATTTCCCGTGCCAGGTACTGCGGGTCATTGAACATGTCCTCGGCCGAATAGATACGGCTGGCCGGTACTTCGGCCGTGGTCAGTACCTGCATCAGTTGTTCCAGGGGCAGGCTGTTGGCCCAGCGGTCGATCACCCCGTACAACTCGTCTCGGCGCAGGTCGCGGCCATCGTTGCTGGCCAGGGTCGGGTCGTCTGCCAAGTCGGCACGGCCAATGGCCTGCATGAAGCGCTTGAAGATCGCATCGCCGTTGGCGCCGATCTGCACGTGCTTGCCATCGGCGCTGGTGTGGATGGAGGAGGGCGTGATACCCGGCATGATGTTGCCGGTGCGCTCGCGGATAAAGCCGAACACATCGAACTCCGGCACCATGCTTTCCATCATGGCGAAGATCGCTTCATACAGTGCCACGTCCACCACCTGGCCCTGGCCGCCATTGACTTCACGATGGCGCAGCGCCATCAGCGCACCGATCACCCCCCACAGGGCGGCAATCGAGTCACCGATGGAAATGCCGGTGCGCACGGGCGGGCGGTCCTCGAAACCGGTGATGTAGCGCAAACCGCCCATCGACTCGCCCACGGCGCCGAAGCCCGGTTGGTCTTTCATCGGCCCGGTCTGGCCAAAACCCGAAAGGCGCACCATGACCAGGCGCGGGTTCAGCGCATGCAGCACATCCCAGCCCAGGCCTAGTTTTTCCAGCACGCCGGGGCGGAAGTTCTCAATCAGGATGTCGGCGTCGGCCAGTAGGCGCTTTAGAATCTCGCGGCCTTCGGGGTGCTTGAGGTTGAGGGTGAGCGATTGCTTGTTGCGCGCCTGCACGAACCACCACAGCGAAGTGCCTTCGTACAGCTTGCGCCACTTGCGCAACGGGTCGCCGCCATCGGGGGATTCGACCTTGATGACCTCGGCGCCGAACTCGGCGCAGATGCGCGAGGCGAATGGCCCGGCAATCAGGGTGCCAAGTTCGACAACTTTGAGGCCGGCGAGGGGTTTGCTGGGCGTCGACATGAGGCATCCGTGGCAGCTGGGCAGAGCCGTGGTTTTATCACACGTCGGTTTCGCCGGGTACTGCTGCGGCGCATGGAAGGTGTGGATGGGGTAGACTGTGCCACTTTTCTTTTGCACGAAGCCCGTCGACCATGGCCCAGCCGTCCACCACCTACAAGTTCGAATTGAATCTCACCGACCTTGATCGCAATGTCTACGAAAGCGTCAAGCAGACCATTGCTCGCCACCCTTCGGAAACCGAAGAGCGTATGGCGGTTCGTCTGTTGGCGTACGCGCTCTGGTACAACGAGAACTTGTCGTTTGGCCGCGGTCTGTCGGATGTCGACGAGCCGGCGCTGTGGGAAAAGAGCCTGGACGATCGCGTGTTGCACTGGATCGAAGTCGGCCAGCCAGACGCCGACCGCCTGACCTGGTGTTCACGTCGCACCGAACGCACCAGCCTGCTGGCCTATGGCAGCCTGCGTGTGTGGGAAGGCAAGGTGGTGGGTGCCGTGAAGAACCTGAAAAACCTGAACATCGCTGCTGTGCCTCAGGAGGTGCTGGAGACGCTGGCTACCGACATGCCGCGTAGCATCAAGTGGGACGTGATGATCAGTGAAGGTACGGTGTTCGTGACGGATGACCGTGGCCAGCACGAAGTGCAATTGCAATGGCTGCTCGGTGAGCGTGGCTGAAGCGACCCATGCGTATCGAACCTCGCCCCCTGCCGCCGACCCTGCCATTTCTGGGTAACCTGCCACCCTTGCTGACCCGCCTATACGCCGCGCGTGGTGTACAGTCCGAGGCCGAACTGGACAAAAGCCTGGCGCGCCTGCTGCCGTACCAGCAGCTAAAGGGTATCGAGGCCGGTGTCGACCTGCTGGTCGAGGCACTGGAGCAGCGCCAGCGCATTCTCATTGTTGGCGACTTCGATGCCGATGGCGCCACCGCCAGCACCGTCGGGGTGCTGGGCCTGCGCCTGATGGGGGCAGCCCACGTCGATTACCTGGTACCCAACCGCTTCGAATACGGCTATGGCCTGACCCCGGAAATCGTCGAGGTGGCGCTGCAGCGTCAGCCGCAACTGCTGATTACCGTGGACAACGGCATTTCCAGTGTCGAGGGTGTGGCGGCAGCCAAGGCCGCCGGGCTCAAGGTGCTGGTCACCGACCACCACCTGCCGGGCCAGCAATTGCCTGATGCCGACGCCATCATCAACCCCAATCAGCCGGGCTGTACGTTCCCCAGCAAGGCGCTGGCCGGGGTAGGGGTGATTTTCTACGTGCTGATGGCCCTGCGCGCACGCCTGCGCAGCCTGGGGCGCTACGAGACGCAACCACAGCCGAACATCGGCGAACTGCTCGACCTGGTCGCGCTTGGCAGCGTCGCCGACGTGGTGCCGCTGGATGCCAACAACCGCATCCTGGTGCACCAGGGCCTTGAGCGTATCCGCGCCGGCCGTGCCCGGCCAGGCTTGAAAGCGATTCTTGAAGTGGCCCGCCGCGATCACCGGCGCATCACCTCGACTGACCTGGGTTTCATCCTCGGCCCACGGCTAAACGCCGCCGGTCGCCTGGACGACATGAGTCTGGGTATTGAATGCTTGCTGTGCGAAGACGCGGCGCTGGCCCAGGACATGGCCCAGCAGCTGGATGACCTGAACCAGGACCGCAAGTCCATCGAGCAGGGCATGCAGCGCGAGGCCCTGGCCCAGCTCAAGGACCTGCCGGTCGAGTCGATGCCGTACGGCCTGTGCCTGTTCGATGCCGACTGGCACCAAGGCGTGATCGGTATTCTGGCTTCGCGCCTGAAAGAGCGTTATCACCGGCCAACCATCGCTTTTGCTGATGCCGGCGAGGGCATGCTCAAAGGCTCGGCGCGTTCGGTACCCGGGTTCCATATTCGCGATGCGCTGGATGCCGTGGCGGCCCGCCACCCCGAGCTCATCAGCAAGTTCGGCGGCCATGCCATGGCGGCAGGGTTGTCGTTGCCTGAGGGTAATTTCCCGGCGTTTGCCGAAGCATTCGACGAAGAAGTGCGGCGCCAGTTGCGTGAAGAGGACCTCACCGGCCGGTTGCTCTCCGATGGCAGCCTGGCCGTGGAAGAGTTCCACCTCGACCTGGCCAAGGCCCTGCGCCACGCCGGGCCTTGGGGCCAGCACTTCCCCGAGCCGCTGTTCCATGGCGTGTTCCAGCTGGTGGAGCAGCGCGTGGTGGGCGAGCGGCACCTGAAGGTGGTGCTCAAAAGCGAATGTGGCTCAGTGCGACTGGACGGCATTGCCTTTGGCGTCGACCGCGAAGTGTGGCCGAACCCGACCGTGCGCTGGGTCGAGTTGGCGTACAAGCTGGACGTGAACGAGTTTCGTGGCAATGAAAGTGTGCAGTTGATGATTGCCCACATGGAGCCGCGCTGAGGGTCTCGGTGGGCTTGCCTTGATTTTTGCAGTGTGGCGGAAATCGAGCGCCGCCCGCGCGGCGCTCGATCTCATAGGCGACATCCCTTTCGAGCCAAACACTACGCACCCCACCCAAAATCCCATGGAACCTCCCCCCCACCCATTCTGGTCTAGTCTGAAGTTATGACCGGACCTGGGCCAGGGACGTGCAATTGAGTGTCCGGGCCGGATCACCATTGGAGTCCTTGGGAGGTGCCCTCATGAGCTTGCTGCTCGAGCCTTACACCCTGCGTCAGCTGACCCTGCCCAACCGCATCGCCGTATCGCCGATGTGCCAGTATTCCGCCGTCGATGGCCTGGCCAACGACTGGCACCTTGTGCATTTAGGCAGCCGTGCTGTGGGTGGCGCCGGCCTGGTGATCACTGAAGCCGTGGCGGTTACCGCCGATGGCCGTATAACCGCCGAAGACCTCGGCCTGTGGGATGACGCACAGATCGCGCCGCTGCAACGCATTACCCGCTTCATTACCGCCCAGGGTGCTGTGCCTGGCATCCAGCTGGCCCACGCCGGGCGCAAAGCCAGCACTTACCGCCCGTGGTTGGGCAAGCAAGGCAGCGTCAAGCTGGAAGAGGGCGGTTGGCAACCAGTAGGCCCGTCGAAGATCGCTTTCGACCCGCAACACACACCGCCACACGAACTGACCCAGGACGAGATCCAGGGCGTGATCGGGGCCTTCGTCGCTTCGACAGAACGCGCCTTGAAGGCCGGCTTCAAGGTGGTCGAAATCCACGCCGCCCATGGCTACCTGCTGCACCAGTTCCTCTCGCCGCTGAGTAACCAACGCAGAGACGAGTACGGCAGCTGCTTCGAAAACCGCATCCGCCTGACCCTGCAAGTGGTGGAGGCCGTGCGTAAGGTATGGCCTGCCGAGTTGCCGCTGCTGGTGCGGGTATCGGCAACCGACTGGGTCGAGGACGGGTGGAACCCGGATGAAACCGTCGAACTGGCCCGCCGCCTGCGCGGCTTGGGCGTGGACTTGATCGACGTGTCCTCTGGCGGCACTTCGGTAAACGCCGAAATCCCTACCGGCCCCGGCTACCAGACCCGCTTTGCCGAACGCGTGCGCAAGGAATCGGAAATTGCCACCGGCACCGTGGGCATGATCACCGAACCGGCCCAGGCCGAGCACATTCTGCGTACCGGTCAGGCCGATATCATCTTCCTCGCTCGTGAACTGCTGCGCGACCCGTACTGGCCACTGCACGCCGACGACGACCTGGGCGGCAACAAGGCGACCTGGCCTGCGCAATACCAGCGTGCGACCAGCCGCGCCAACCCGATTCACGAGTCCGACCTGCGCGACTGACCCAAGCCTTGCGCGGTCCCTGTAGGAGCGGCCTTGTGCCGCGAAAGGGCCGCGAAGCGGCCCCAGTAATGTCAGCAGCGGAGCTGAAAACCTGGGGCCGCTTCGCGGCCCTTTTCGCGGCACAAGGCCGCGCCTACAATGACCGTATTGGCAGCTTGAATCAGCTATAGGCAGCCTTGCTTAGAATATCGCTTACCCATTGGTTGATGCTCTTCTCTGCCAGTTCCGCCTTGGCCGCCACGCTGGCGTGAAGAGTAGGCTCAAGGCGCAGGCTGAGCTTGCCCGAGTACGTCTTCTGCGGTTCTCGCCCGAGGCGCTTACACGCCTCAAGATAGTCGTCAACGGCCTCTTCAAATGCTTGACGCAACTCACTGATCGATTCGCCATGAAAACCGATCACGTCGCGAATACCTGCGACATGGCCGATCAGCAACTGGTCTTCGTCGCTGTATTCGATACGAGCGGCGTAGCCGCGGTAGGTCATTACATTCATGGTAATACTCCTGCCTGCTCAAGGAACTGGCGGGCGTCCCGTAGTTGATAGGGCTTGGCGTGCTTGTCTGGATGAGGGCGGTGGAAGGTTGCCACCGCTCCATTTAGTTCGAAACGAACCCGTGACCCTCTTCCTTCTATGACCCAGGCACCCAGCGATACCAACAGTGACTCCACTCGCGCCCATTCCAGTGTCCTGGGAACCGGCCTTTTCAGTACTGCTTCAAGTGTGGCTTTCTGATGATTATTCATGGTATCAAATTATGATACCGATCACGAAGGGTCAATGGATGAGCAGTAGGAGGGAGTAGATCTCGGTTGAAGGAAATTTCTGAGATTTTGACCGAGGGGCAGTCAGCACCCTCGGTCAGCGTGAGCACTTAATGCTTGATCATCACATGCCGCACACAAGTGTAATCCTCCAGCCCATACATCGACATGTCCTTCCCATACCCCGAATGCTTCTGCCCGCCATGGGGCATTTCGCTGACCAGCATGAAGTGGGTGTTCACCCAGGTGCAGCCATACTGCAAACGTGCTGCCAGGCGGTGGGCGCGGCCGGTGTCGCGGGTCCACACCGAAGAGGCCAGGCCGTAGTTGGAGTCGTTGGCCCATTCCAGCGCCTGCGCTTCGTCGGTGAAGCGGGTGACCGACACCACCGGGCCAAACACTTCGTTGCGTACGATCTCGTCGTCCTGCAGGGCGTCGGCCAGCACGGTCGGTTCGAAGTAGAAGCCGTCGCCATCAATCGCCTTGCCACCCGTCACCAGACGAATGTGCGGCTGGGCGATGGCCCGCTGCACAAGGCCTGCGACCTTGTCGCGATGCTGGGCACTGATCAATGGCCCCAGTTCAGTGTCCTCGGCGTCTTGCAAGCCCGGCTTGAGGCTGGCCACCGCTGCACCGAGCCGTTCGACGAATTGCTCGTAGATACCGTCCTGCACATACAGGCGGCAGGCTGCGGTGCAGTCCTGGCCGGCGTTGTAGAAGCCGAAGGTGCGGATACCGTCGATGGCAGCGTCGATGTCGGCATCGTCGAACACCAGCACCGGGGCCTTGCCGCCCAGCTCCATGTGCATGCGTTTCACGCTGTCGGCGGTGGCGCTGATGATGTGCGCGCCGGTGGGGATCGAACCGGTCAGCGACACCATGCGTACCTTGGGGTGGTTGACCAGCGGGTTGCCGACCGTCTGGCCGCGGCCAAACAGGATGTTCAGCACCCCCGGTGGCAGCAGGTCCTGTGCCAGTTCGCCCAGGCGCAAGGCGGTCAGCGGGGTCAGCTCGGAAGGCTTGATCACTACCGTATTACCGGCGGCCAAGGCCGGGGCGATTTTCCAGGCCAGCATCATCAGCGGGTAGTTCCACGGTGCGATGGAGGCCACCACACCCAGCGGGTCGCGGCGGATCATCGAGGTGTGGCCGGGCAAGTATTCGCCCGCCGCCGAGCCGCCCAGGCAGCGCGCCGCACCGGCAAAGTAGCGGAACACATCGGCAATCGCCGGGATTTCGTCGTTCAGCGCGGCGCTCAAAGGCTTGCCGCAGTTCTGCGATTCCAGCCGGGCCAGTTCATCGCCATGGGCTTCGATGGCATCTGCCAGCGCCAGCAAGGTTTGCGAGCGGTCCTTGGGGCTGGTTTGCGACCAGCTGTCGAAGGCCTGGTCGGCGGCGCGCACGGCGCTGTCCACCTGGGCCTCGGTGGCTTCGTTGATCTGCGCCAGGGCCGTTCCCAGCGCCGGGTTGAGCACGGTCCAGGCCGGGCCTTGGCCAGCGACCAGTTGGCCATTGATCAGCATCTGCGTTTGCATCAGGGACTCCTCCAGGGTCATTTGCCACTGCCCGCGACGCTTTCGCCGCCACGGGTCAGGTAATAGGCGCCAAGGATTGGCAGCATGGTCACCAGCATCACCAGCATGGCGACCACGTTGGTCACCGGCACGTCGCGCGGGCGGCTGAGCTGGTTGAGCAGCCAGATCGGCAGGGTGCGTTCGTGCCCGGACGTGAAGGTAGTAACGATGATTTCATCGAACGACAGGGCAAAAGCCAGCATGCCGCCGGCCAGCAGCGCCGAGCCGAGGTTGGGCAGGATGATGTAGCGGAAGGTTTGCCAGCCATCGGCGCCCAGGTCCATCGACGCTTCAATCAGGCTTTGCGAGGTGCGCCGCAGGCGAGCGATCACGTTGTTGTAGACGATCACCACGCAGAACGTGGCGTGGCCGACCACGATGGTGAACACACCGGGCTCGATACCCAATGTCTTGAACGCCGAAAGCAGGGCAATACCGGTGATGATGCCGGGCAGGGCGATAGGCAAGATCAGCATCAGCGAAATGCTTTCCTTGCCGAAAAAGCTGCGCCGGTACAGCGCCGCCGACGCCAGAGTGCCAAGCACCAGGGCGATCAGTGTGGCCAGGCAAGCCACCTGCAACGACAGCTTGATCGCCTCCAGCACATCCGGCCGGGCGAAGGCCACGGCGAACCACTTCAGGGTAAAGCCCTTGGGCGGGAAGCTGAATGCCGCGTCTTCGGTATTGAAGGCGTACAGGAAGATGATCAGGATCGGGAAGTGCAGGAACACCAGCCCGCCCCAGGCTGCCAGGCGCAGCCCTGTCGACGCTTTTTCAGAGTGCATCGAAGGCCCCCAGGCGCTTGACGATGGACAGGTACACCGCGATCAGCACGATCGGCACCAGCGTAAACGCGGCGGCCATCGGCATGTTGCCAATCGCGCCTTGCTGGGCATAGACCATGCTGCCGATAAAGTAACCGGGCGGGCCAATCAATTGCGGCACGATGAAATCGCCCAGGGTGAGCGAGAACGTGAAGATCGAGCCGGCAGCAATGCCCGGGATCGACAGCGGCAAGATCACCTGCACGAACGTTTGCCCAGGCCGTGCGCCAAGGTCTGCCGAGGCTTGCAGCAGTGAAGGTGGCAGGCGCTCCAGCGAGGCCTGGATCGGCAGGATCATGAACGGCAGCCAGATGTACACGAACACCATGAAGCGCCCCAGGTGGGACGTCGACAGCGTGCTGCCGCCCACGCCCGGCACGGCCAGCACCGCTTGCAGCAGGCCATCCAGGTGCAACTGCTGGACGAACCACTGGGCTACGCCGCCCTTGGCCAGCAGCAGGGTCCAGGCATAGGTCTTGACGATGTAGCTGGCCCACATGGGCATCATCACCGCGATGTAGAAAAACGCCTTGGTCTTGCCGCTGGTGTAGCGCGCCATGTAATAGGCGATGGGGAAGGCCAGCACGGCGCTGGCCAGCGACACGGCCACCGCCATGCCCAGGGTGCGCAGGATGATGTCGAAGTTCGACGGGTTGAACAGCGCGGCGAAGTTGCCCAGGGTCAGGTCCGGGGTCACCGCCATGGTGAAGTCGTCGAAGGTATAGAAGCCTTGCCACAGCAGGTTCAGCAACGAGCCCAGATAGATGGCGCCGAACCAGGTCAGCGGGGGTACCAGCAGCAGTGCCAGGTACAGGTTGGGGCGCCGGTACAGCAGGTTGGACAAGCTGCGCAGTGTGCTCATGTCAGCGGGCCTCGGTTTCCTGCAGCACCGTCATGGCCTCGCGCGGCCAGTGTGCCAGCACCCGTTGCCCGGGCTGCCAGGCCTGGGCCTGCGCTTGCCAGCGGTCGTTGGCCTGGCTTACCGCCAACAGCTGGCCGCTGTCCAGTTGCAGCTCGAAGCGGGTGGCACTGCCTTGATACTGGACATCGCGCAACAGGCCGCTTACCTGTACTTCGTGGCTGGTCACCACCGGCTCGCCCAGGCGGATGTGCTCGGGGCGGATGGAGAAGGGTGCCGGGCTGCCGTTGAGCTGCATGGCCAACTCGCCACGCACCACGTTGGAGGTGCCGACGAATTCGGCGACGAACGTGGTGGCAGGCTTCATGTACAGGTTGCGCGGTGTGTCGACCTGTTCGATACGGCCGCGGTTGAACACCGCGACCCGGTCGGACATCGACAGCGCCTCGGTCTGGTCGTGGGTGACGAAGATGAAGGTGATGCCCAACTGGCGTTGCAGCTTTTTCAGCTCGCCCTGCATCTGTTCGCGCAACTTCAGGTCCAGCGCGCCCAACGGCTCGTCAAGCAGCAGTACCCGTGGCCGGTTGACCAGCGCTCGGGCCAGGGCCACGCGCTGGCGCTGGCCGCCAGACAGCTGTGCCGGCTTGCGCGCACCGTAGCCGGCCAGGGCCACCATGGCCAGGGCTTCTTCGGCGCGGCTGCGGCGTTCGTCCTTGGCCACGCCTTTTACCTTCAGGCCGTAGGCGATGTTGTCCAGCACGTTCATATGCGGGAACAGGGCGTAGTCCTGGAACACGGTGTTGACGTCGCGCTGGTAGGGCGGCACGCCAGCGGCCTCGACACCGTGGATGCGGATCGAACCGCTGCTGGGTTGTTCGAAGCCGGCGATCAGGCGCAGGCAGGTGGTTTTGCCCGAACCCGAAGGGCCGAGCATGGAGAAGAACTCGCCATCGATGATGTCAATGCTGACCTGATCGACAGCCTTGACCTCGCCGAAGGTGCGGGAAACCTGGGTGAACTGGACGGCTAGGGGCATTGGCTCTACTCAGTTGTCTTTGTATTGCCTGTACCGGCCCTCTCGCCGGCAAGCCAGCTCCCACATGTCTTGCACAAGGCTCGGGGCCTGTGGAAACCCTGTGGGAGCTGGCTTGCCGGCGAGAGGGCCGGTGCAGGCCAATTTACCTTTAGCGCCCACCCATGATGGCAATGTAGTCCTGGGTCCAGCGGCTATACGGCACGAACTTGCCCCCTTGGGCCTGCGGGGTTTTCCAGAAGGCGATCTTGTCGAAGTTGTCGAACCCGTTGGTCTTGCAGCCCTCGGCCCCCAGCAACTCGCTGCCGGTGCACGCTGCCGGCACCGCCGGCAACGAACCGAACCAGGCCGCCACGTCACCTTGCACCTTCGGCTGCAATGACCAGTCCATCCACTTGTAGGCGCAGTTGGGGTGCTTGGCTTCGCTGTGTAGCATGGTGGTGTCGGCCCAACCGGTCGCGCCTTCCTTGGGAATGGTCGATGCCACCGGCTGGTTTTCGGCCTTCAGGCCATTGACCATGTATCCCCAGGAGCTGGAGGCGACCACGCCTTCGTTCTTCACGTCGCTCATCTGCACGGTTGCGTCATGCCAGTAACGGTGGATCAGCGGTTGCTGCTGGCGCAGCAGTTCCAGCACGGCCTTGTATTGATCTTCGTTCAGCTCGTAGGGGTCCTTGATGCCCAGTTCGGGCTTGGCCGACTTCAGGTACAGCGCCGCGTCGGCGATGTAGATCGGCCCGTCGTAGGCCTGCACGCGGCCCTTGTTCGGCTTGCCGTCGGGCAGGTTCTGCGGCTCGAACACCACACCCCAGCTGGTGGGTGCCTGCTTGAAGGTGTTGGTGTTGTACAGCAGCACGTTCGGCCCCCACTGGTACGGGGTGCCGTATACCTGCTTGTCGACCACGTACCAGCCACCGTTCTGCAGGCGCGGGTCGATGTTCTTCCAGTTGGGGATCAGGGCGGTGTTGATCGGCTGTACGCGCTTGCCCACGATCAGCCGCAGCGAGGCATCGCCCGAGGCGGTGACCAGGTCATAACCGCCCTTGGTCATCAGGCTGACCATTTCGTCCGAGGTGGCGGCAGTCTTCACACTGACCTTGCAGCCGGTTTCCTTTTCGAAGCCGGTCACCCAGTCGTAGGCCTTGTCGCTTTCACCGCGCTCGATGTAGCCGGGCCAGGCGACGATATCCAGGCGCCCTTCGCCAGGCCCCAGGGCCTTGGGCGGTTCGGCAGCCTGCAGGCTGGCGCTGGCCAGCACGGCGCCCGTCATGGCGCCGAGCAATGCGGTCTTGTGCACTGACATGGTGTTCCCTCTTATTGGCGATCTTGTTCGGGGCAGTCATCAAGCAAGTGGTGAAGCAATTGTTATAAGCGTAGTGCGGTGGCGCGAGGTATTGGCGATATCGAGTCTAGTTGGCTTTTTGCCAGCCAATGCAACATCCGGAAGCAAATCCACGGTGGTGTGTGCTGCGCCAGGCCTTACTCTGGCGGTTGAATCTTCTTACGTGGAGACACACGAATGAACACCCGCGGTTTGCTTGATCAACTGCTTAAATCCGGCCAGCAGATGCTCGAAAAACAGGGCGGCGCGAACAAGTCCGGCAGCGCTGCCGGTGGGCTTGGCGGGCTGTTGTCCGGTGCAGGCGGCGGCCTGTTGGGAGGGGGCGCCCTGGGCTTGTTGCTGGGTAGCAAGAAGGCCCGCAAGTACGGCGGTAAAGCCTTGACCTACGGTGGCCTGGCCGCGCTGGGTGTGCTGGCCTACAAAGCCTACGGCAATTGGCAGGCCAATCAGCAAGGGGCCGCTGCCGAACCTCAAACCGTCGACCGGCTGCCGCCTGCCCAGGCCGAGCAGCACAGCCAGGCAGTGCTGCGGGCGCTGGTGGCGGCGGCCAAGTCCGATGGCCATATCGACGAGCGCGAGCGGGCGCTGATCGAGGGCGAATTCACCCGCCTGGACAGCGACCGTGAACTGCAGCACTGGCTGCATGCCGAGCTGAACAAGCCGCTGGACCCGGCCGAAGTGGCCCGTGCTGCACAAACGCCAGAAATGGCAGCCGAGATGTACCTGGCCAGCGTGATGATGGTCGACCAGGAAAACTTCATGGAGCGTGCTTACCTGGACGAACTGGCCCGCCAGCTGCGCCTGGACCCGGGCTTGCGCCAGGCGCTGGAAAGCCAGGTGCGGCTTGCAGCAGGCCAATAATTGTTCATCAAGGCGTGCCGCGTTCCCTGTAGGAGCAGCCTTGTGCTGCGAAGAGGCCATGAAGGCTCATACATCTGTATTGATCGTGCCGGCCCTTTCGCAGCGCAAGGCTGCTCCTACAGGGGCCATGGTGCGCTCATGATCCATGACACACATGGCATGTCCATCAGGTGGGATGCCTGTTTACCCCTCACATCACCCGCAAATCTGTAAGGCCTCTGGGCTATACTTCAGCGATTTTTCCCGCTCGTTGTGAATTCCTGAGGGCTGAATGTGAAGAACTGGACCTTGCGCCAACGGATCCTGGCAAGTTTCGCCGTGATCATCGCCATCATGTTGCTGATGATCGTGGCCGCCTACTCGCGGTTGGTGACCATCGAAACCGCCGAAGAGGCGGTGGGGACCGACAGCATTCCCGGGGTCTACTACAGCTCGATGATCCGCAGCGCCTGGGTTGACAGCTACGTCACCAGCCAGCAACTGGTGGGCCTGTCAAACCACCGCGAAATCACTTCGGCCGACATGGAGCTGTTCAAAAGCTTCGAAGACAGGCTGAAACAGCACATGGCCAGCTACCAGGCCACCATCCAGGACAAAGACGACCAGGCCCGCTTCGACGCCTTCATCCAGCTGGAAGAAAATTACGTCAAGCTTGTGGGCGAGGTGCTCGACGCGTATCGGGCGCATAACTACGACGAAGCGCAGCGTTTGATTACCGATGTACTCACCCCGGCCTGGGTGGACGGTCGCAAACATCTCAACGAAGTGATCGAGCACAACCGTGCTGCTGCTGACAACGCTACCAACGAGATCGTCAGCGCCGTGAGCACGGCCAAGGGCAGCATGGTGGTATCGCTGCTGCTGGCCATCGTCGCCGCCGGCGTTTGCGGCCTGTTGCTGATGCGTGCCATCACCGCCCCCATGCAGCGCATTGTCCATGCCCTCGACAAGCTGCGTTCAGGTGACCTGAGCATGCGCCTGAGCCTGGACCGCAAGGACGAGTTCGGCGCCATCGAAAGCGGCTTCAACGAAATGGCCGAGGCGCTGGCCAACCTGGTGGCCCAGGCCCAGCGGTCGTCGGTGCAGGTAACCACGTCGGTGACCGAGATCGCCGCCACGTCCAAGCAGCAGCAGGCCACCGCCACCGAAACAGCCGCCACCACCACGGAAATCGGCGCCACCTCGCGGGAAATTGCCGCCACCTCGCGTGACCTGGTGCGCACCATGACCGAAGTCACCTCGGCCGCTGATCAGGCTTCCAGCCTGGCCGGCTCCGGCCAGCAAGGGTTGGCACGCATGGAGGAGACCATGCACCAGGTGATGGGCGCCGCCGACCTGGTCAACGCCAAGCTCGGCATCCTCAACGAAAAGGCCAGCAACATCACCCAGATGGTGGTGACCATCGTCAAGGTTGCCGACCAGACCAACCTGCTGTCGCTCAACGCCGCCATCGAAGCGGAAAAGGCCGGCGAGTACGGCCGTGGCTTTGCCGTGGTGGCCACCGAAGTGCGCCGCCTGGCCGACCAGACCGCTGTGGCCACCTACGACATCGAGCAGATGGTGCGCGAGATCCAGTCGGCGGTGTCGGCCGGGGTCATGGGCATGGACAAGTTTTCCGAAGAAGTGCGCCGCGGCATGTTCGAGGTGCAGCAGGTGGGCGAGCAGCTTAGCCAGATCATTCACCAGGTGCAGGCCTTGGCGCCGCGTGTGCTGATGGTCAACGAAGGCATGCAGGCCCAGGCCACCGGTGCCGAGCAGATCAACCAGGCCCTGGCCCAGCTCAGCGATGCCAGTACCCAGACCGTCGAGTCGCTGCGCCAGGCCAGTTTTGCCATCGATGAACTGAGCCAGGTGGCCGCCGGCCTGCGTGGCGGCGTGTCGCGCTTCAAAGTCTGACCGCGATGAACAACTTGCAACCGCGCGCCGCACCCGCGCACAACGCCAAGGGTGCGTTGTACCTGCAGTTTCGCCTCAGGGAACAGCGCTTTGCCCTGAGCGTGCACGAGGTGATCGAGGTGTTGCCGCGCCAGCCGCTCAAACCGATCGCCCAGGCACCTGCCTGGGTCGCGGGCATCCTCGCCCATCGTGGCCAACTGGTCCCGGTAATCGACCTTGCGGCATTGAGTTTTGGCCAGCCGGCGGCCCAACGTACCAGTACCCGCCTGGTACTGGTGCATTATCGTGGCAGCCTGCAGCTTGGCCTGATCCTGGAGCAGGCCACCGAGACGCTGCGCTGCCACCCCGACGAGTTCCAGCCTTATGGCGTGGACAGCGGTGAAGCCCCGTATCTGGGCCCGGTGCGCCAGGATGAGCAGGGCCTGCTGCAGCGCATCGAAGTCAATGACCTGCTGCCTGATGCGGTGCACCACCTGCTGTACACGGATGAGCCGACAGGGATGCCGACATGAACGAACAGCGTTTCTTCCGCTTTTTGCGCGAGCGCATCGGCCTGGACGTTGAGTCGGTGGGCGCGCCCATGGTCGAGCGTGCGCTGCGTCAGCGTTGCGTGGCCGTGGGCGCCATCGACCTGGACGATTACTGGTTGCGCCTGCAGCAGTCAGCGGATGAGCAACAGGCGTTGATCGAGGCGGTGATCGTCCCGGAAACCTGGTTCTTCCGCTACCCGGAGTCCTTTACCGCCCTGGCCAGCCTGGCACACAAGCGCCTGGCCGAACTGGCCGGAGCACGCCCAGTGCGCCTGCTCAGCCTGCCATGCTCGACTGGCGAGGAACCCTATTCGCTGGCCATGGCCTTGCTTGACGCGGGCATTGCGCCTGGGGCGTTTCTGATTGATGGCATGGACATCAGCCCCAGTTCGGTAGCCAAGGCCGGGCAGGCCGTGTATGGGCGCAATGCGTTTCGCGGCAGCGACCTGGGCTTTCGCGAGCGCTACTTCGATGCCCTCGACGAAGGCCACCGCCTGCACGATCGAGTGCAGCAGCAAGTCAGCTTGCAGGTGGGCAATGTGCTCGACCCGGCGCTGGCCAGCCGCGACGGCCTGTATGACTTCGTGTTCTGCCGCAATCTGTTGATCTATTTTGATGTGCCGACCCAGCAGCGTGTATTCGAAGTGCTCAAGGGGTTGTTGCACCCGCAGGGTGTGCTGTTCATCGGCCCGGCCGAAGGCAGCTTGCTGGCGCGGCTGGGCATGCGCCCATTGGGGATCGCCCAGTCGTTTGCCTATGTGCGCCAGGAGGGTGGTAATGCCCCGCTGGCAGTGGCACCTGTGCAACCCGCACGGCGCAGCGTGCCGCCGCAGGCCACGGCAGGTTATCCGCCCCCCGGCACGCCGCTGCCACGCCCGCTGCGTGTACTGCCGATGGCGGCCAAGCCAGCGCCGGCCCGCGAGCATGCGCGCGAAGGCGCGAGTGAGCCTGCTGGCCAGTATCGCCCGGCTTGCCAATGCCGGCGCCAGCGAACAGGCGCGTGCCGAATGCCAGCGCTACCTGGGCCAGTTCGCGCCGTCGGCGCAGGTGTACTACTGGCTGGGGCTGCTCAGTGATACCGACGGCGATGCCCAGCAAGCGCTGACCCACTATCGCAAAGCCCTGTACCTGGAGCCGCAGCACCCCGAGGCGCTGGTACACCTGGCGGCCTTGCTGGCGTCCCAGGGTGACCTGACCGGTGCCCGGCGCCTGCAGGAGCGTGCTGCACGGGTTGGCAGGGAGCCTGAACGATGAAGGGTGAAACGGCGATGCAACTGCTGGCCGAAGATGACGCGCACATCGACGACTGCTGGAACCGCATTGGCGTGCACGGCGACAAGCAGTGCCCGCTGCTGGAGCGGCATGTCCACTGCCGCAACTGCGACGTGTATGCGGCTGCGGCCACCCGGTTGCTTGACCGCTACGCGCTGATGCAGGACCACCAGGCTGCGCCGGCCCAGCCGGTCGAGGAAAACACCGGCCGCTCCATGCTGCTGTTTCGCCTGGGCGAAGAGTGGCTGGCGCTGGCCACCGCCAGCCTGGCCGAGATTGCCCCGTTGCAGGCTGTGCATTCGCTGCCGCACCAGCGTTCGCGGCTGCTGCAAGGGGTTGCCAATGTACGCGGTGCGTTGGTGCCGTGCCTGTCGCTGGCTGACTTGCTGGGTGTGCAGGCCGGTACCGCCGAACAACGTAGCGGTCGGGCGATGCCGCGCATGCTGATTCTGGCCGCCGAAGGTGGGCCGGTAGTGATGGCCGTCGAGGAAATCGACGGTATTCACCGGCTCGACCCACTGTTGCTGGGCAGCGGCCAGGACGCCACACGCTTCACCGCCGCCGTCCTGCAGTGGCGCGGCCGCAGCGTGCGAGTGCTGGACGATCAACACTTACTGTCTGCTGTGCAGCGGAGCCTGTCATGACCCCAGAGCAAATGCGCGACGCATCGTTGCTCGAACTGTTCAGCCTGGAGGCCGAGGCGCAGACCCAGGTCCTCAGCGCCGGCCTGATGGCGCTGGAGCGCAACCCAACCCAGGCTGACCAGCTCGAAGCCTGCATGCGGGCTGCCCACTCGCTGAAGGGTGCGGCACGCATCGTTGGGGTGGATGCCGGCGTCAGCGTCGCCCACGTCATGGAAGACTGCCTGGTCGCGGCACAGGAGGGCCGCTTGCGCCTCGGTGCTGAGCACATCGACGCACTGTTGCAAGGCACCGACCTGCTGATGCGTATCGCCACACCCGGAGATGTCGAGGCCCAGGCGACCCTGCCCGTATTCCTCGCGCAAATGGCCAGCCTGCTTGACCCAGGGGCAGTGGCCATGCCTGCCGTGCCGCCGCCAGTGCCAGTGTTGCCAGACCTGCCGTTGGCAACCTTGCCAGCCGAGCCGTTGGCGTTGCCACTGGAAGCCCTGGAGCCCGACCCCGAGCCTACCCCGCGCCGCAAGGCCGGCAAACGTGGCGGCGAAGGCGCCGAGCGGGTACTGCGGGTCACCGCCGACCGCCTCAACAGCCTGCTCGACCTGTCCAGCAAGTCGCTGGTGGAAACCCAGCGGCTCAAGCCCTACCTGGCCACCCTGCAGCGCCTGAAACGCATGCACGGCCAAGGTATGCAGGCGTTGGACGGCCTGCGCATGCAGTTGGAGGGCAGTGGCCAAGGCAGCGAAGTGCTCGAAGCCTTGACGCAAACCCAGCGCCTGTTGGCAGAAACCCAGCAGATCCTGCAGCAGCAGGCCGCCGATCTGGACGAATTCGGCTGGCAGGCCAGCCAGCGTGCTCAGTTGCTGTACGACACTGCCCTGGCCTGCCGGATGCGCCCGTTCGCCGATGTGTTGACCGGCCAGAGCCGTATGGTCCGTGACCTTGGCCGCTCGTTGGGCAAACCGGTACAGCTGGCAGTGGACGGCGAAAAGACCCAGGTCGACCGCGATGTGCTGGAAAAGCTCGAAGCACCACTGACACACCTATTACGCAACGCGGTCGACCACGGCATCGAGCTGCCGGAGCGTCGCCTGCTGGCGGGCAAGCCAGAGGAAGGGGTGATCCGCCTGCGTGCTTCGCACCAGGCCGGCATGCTCAGCCTGGAACTGATCGACGATGGTGCCGGCATCGACCTGGAGCGTTTGCGCAGCAGTATTGTCGAGCGCGCCCTGTCGCCCGCCGACACGGTGGCGCGGATGAGTGAAGCAGAGCTTCTGACGTTTCTGTTCCTGCCCGGGTTCAGCCTGCGCGACAAGGTCACCGAGGTGTCGGGGCGCGGTGTCGGTCTGGATGCTGTGCAACACATGATTCGCGAGCTGCGCGGCTCCATCGAGCTGACCCAGGTGGCGGGGCAGGGCTGTCGCTTCCACCTGCAGGTGCCACTGACCCTATCGGTGGTGCGCAGCCTGGTGGTGGAGGTGGGCGGTGAGGCTTACGCCTTCCCGCTGGCCCATATCGAACGCACGCTGGAAGTGACTGCCGAACAGATCGTGCAGATTGAGGGACGCCAGCACTTCTGGCACGAAGGCCGGCATATTGGCCTGGTGGCGGCCAGCCAGTTGCTCAATCGCCCGGCCGGGCAAAGCGACGAAGCCAACCTGCGGGTGGTTGTGATCCGTGAGCGCGAGCAACTGTACGGCGTGGCCGTGGAGCGGCTGGTAGGTGAGCGGGTACTGGTGGTGATGCCGCTCGATACCCGGCTGGGCAAGGTGCAGGACATTTCCTCCGGTGCGTTGCTCGATGATGGTTCGGTGGTGCTGATCGTCGATGTCGAAGACCTGCTGCGTTCGGTGGAGAAACTGCTCAGCACCGGCAGCCTTGAACGTGTCGAACGCGGCAGCAGCGGCGCCCGTGGCGTGGTGCGCAAGCGCATCCTGGTGGTCGACGATTCGCTGACCGTGCGCGAGCTGCAACGCAAGCTGCTGGGCAACCGCGGCTACGACGTGGCGGTTGCGGTAGATGGCATGGACGGCTGGAACGCCCTGCGCAGCGAGGACTTCGACCTGCTGATCACCGACATCGACATGCCGCGCATGGACGGCATCGAGCTGGTTACCCTGGTGCGCCGCGACCAGCGCCTGCAGTCGCTGCCGGTGATGGTGGTGTCCTATAAAGACCGTGAGGAAGACCGACGGCGTGGCCTGGATGCCGGTGCCGACTACTATTTGGCAAAGGCCAGCTTCCACGACGATGCGTTACTGGATGCTGTGGTGGAGCTGATCGGAGGTGCTCAGGGATGAAGATCGCCATCGTCAATGACATGCCCATGGCCGTCGAGGCGCTGCGCCGGGCGGTTGCCTTCGAGCCTTCGCACCAGGTGGTGTGGGTGGCCAGCAATGGTGCCGAGGCGGTGCAGCGTTGCGCCGAACAACTGCCGGACCTGATCCTGATGGACCTGATCATGCCGGTCATGGACGGCGTGGAGGCCACCCGGCGGATCATGGCCGAAACCCCGTGCGCCATCGTCATCGTCACGGTCGACCGCAAGCAGAACGTGCATCGGGTGTTCGAGGCCATGGGCCACGGTGCCCTCGACGTGGTCGACACCCCGGCGCTGGGCGCTGGTGATGCCCGCGAAGCGGCGGCACCACTGCTGCGCAAGATCCTCAATATCGGCTGGTTGGTCGGCCAGCAACGCACCCCAGCCGCAAGGCCGGTAGCCGCGCCGTTGCGCGAGGCTTCCCAGCGTCGCGGGTTGGTGGCGATTGGCTCGTCGGCAGGCGGCCCTGCCGCCCTCGAAGTGCTGCTCAAGGGGTTGCCGGCAGCGTTTCCGGCGGCCATCGTGCTGGTCCAGCATGTGGACCAGGTGTTTGCCGCGGGGATGGCCGAATGGCTCAGCAGCGCAGCCGGCCTGCCGGTGCGCCTGGCCCGTGAAGGCGAGCCGCCACAGCCGGGCCAGGTGTTGCTGGCCGGCACCAACCACCACATTCGCCTGCTACAGAACGGCCAACTGGCCTACACTGCCGAACCTGTCAACGAAATCTACCGGCCCTCGATCGATGTGTTCTTCGAAAGTGTGGCACGTTACTGGAATGGCGATGCGGTGGGCGTGCTGCTCACCGGCATGGGGCGCGACGGCGCCCAGGGCCTGAAGCTGATGCGTCAGCAGGGTTTTTTGACCATTGCCCAGGACCAGGCCAGCAGCGCAGTGTACGGCATGCCCAAGGCCGCCGCGGCAATCGATGCCGCGGTGGAAATTCGCCCGCTGGAACGCATAGCCGGGCGCTTGACGGACTTTTTCGCTAAATGACGAAATGTATTGAATCACGCCGCCAGGCCGGTAGTGATCGGGTGAACAGGTATGAATGAATTACCGATCGAAGGTTTTGCCACCACCAACGAGAACTCGGCGATGGTGCTGCTGGTCGACGACCAAGCCATGATCGGCGAGGCGGTGCGGCGTGGTCTTGCCAATGAAGACAACATCGACTTCCACTTCTGTGCCGACCCGCACCAGGCAGTGGCCCAGGCCATGCGCATCAAGCCCACGGTCATCCTTCAGGACCTGATCATGCCTGGCCTGGACGGATTGACCCTGGTGCGCGAATACCGCAACAACCCAGCCACCCAGGACATCCCGATCATTGTCCTGTCGACCAAGGAAGACCCGCTGGTCAAGAGCGCCGCATTTGCCGCCGGGGCCAACGACTACCTGGTCAAGCTGCCGGACACCATCGAGCTGGTGGCGCGCATTCGTTACCATTCGCGCTCCTACCTTACCCTGCTGCAACGCGACGAGGCCTACCGCGCCTTGCGCGTCAGCCAGCAGCAGTTGCTCGATTCCAACCTGATGCTGCAGCGGCTGATGAACTCCGATGGCCTGACCGGGCTGTCCAACCGCCGCCATTTCGACGAATACCTGGAACTGGAATGGCGCCGGGCCATGCGTGAACAACAGCAGCTGTCGTTGCTGATGATCGATGTGGATTATTTCAAAGCCTACAACGACAGCTTCGGCCACCTGGCCGGCGATGAAGCCTTGCGCCAGGTGGCCGAGGCAATCCGTGGCTCGTGCTCGCGGCCGACCGACCTGCCGGCCCGCTATGGCGGCGAGGAGTTTGCCTTGGTGCTGCCCAATACCTCGCCTGGCGGGGCACGCCTGGTGGCCGAAAAGCTGCGTCAGACCGTGCTGGGCCTTGGCATCCCGCATACCGCCCCGGTGGCCGATGCGCGCCTGACCGTAAGTATTGGCCTTGCCACCCAGACCCCGGCCGTCGGCAGCCACTGCCGGCAGTTGATCTCGGCGGCGGACAAAGGCTTGTACCAGGCCAAGAACAGCGGGCGTAATCAGGTGGGTATAGCCTGAAAGGGCCTCATCGCCGGCAAGCCAGCGCCCACAGGTACAGCGCATGCCTTGAGGATGGTGCGGCCCCTGTGGGCGCTGGCTTGCCGGCGATAGGGCCGGGGCAGGTGTACCCGGATCCTTCTGCCTGCACGATTTCTACCGCCCGGCGGGTCTGCCGCCTGGCTACGGACTCGGTTATACTCGCGGGCTTTTCACCGAATTCGCACGAGTAGCCAGCCCATGGAAATCCAACCGATCCTGAACACCATCAAGGACCTCACCGAGCGTTCCCAGTCCATTCGGGGGTATCTTTGACTACGATCACAAGCATGACCGCCTGATCGAAGTCAACCGCGAGCTGGAAGACCCTAACGTCTGGAACAAGCCCGAGTACGCCCAGGCCCTGGGCCGCGAGCGTGCCATGCTGGCGCAGGTCGTCGAGACGCTGGACAAACTGTCCAACGGCTTGTCCGACTGCAAGGACCTGCTCGACATGGCTGTCGAGGAAGAGGACGAAAGCGCTGTCGGCGACGTCGAGACCGAGCTGCAGGGCCTGGAAGAATCCCTGGCCCAGCTTGAGTTCCGTCGCATGTTCAGCGGCGAGATGGACATGAACAACGCCTACCTGGACATCCAGGCCGGCTCCGGTGGTACCGAGGCGCAGGACTGGGCCAACATCCTGCTGCGCATGTACCTGCGCTGGGCCGACAAGCGTGGTTTCGACGCCACCATCATCGAGCTGTCCGAAGGTGAAGTCGCCGGTATCAAGGGCGCCACCGTGCACATCAAGGGCGAGTACGCCTTCGGCTGGCTGCGTACCGAAATCGGTGTGCACCGCTTGGTGCGCAAGAGCCCGTTCGACTCCGGTGCCCGCCGCCACACCTCGTTCTCGGCGGTATTCGTGTCGCCCGAAATCGACGACAAGGTCGAGATCGAGATCAACCCGTCCGACCTGCGCATCGACACCTACCGTTCCTCCGGTGCCGGTGGTCAGCACGTGAACACCACCGACTCGGCCGTACGTATCACCCACGTACCGACCAACACCGTGGTGGCCTGCCAGAACGAACGTTCCCAGCACGCCAACAAAGACACCGCCATGAAAATGCTGCGGGCCAAGTTGTACGAGCTGGAAATGCAGAAGCGTAACGCCGCTTCGCAGGCGTTGGAAGACAGCAAGTCGGACATCGGCTGGGGCCACCAGATCCGTTCCTACGTACTGGATGACTCGCGCATCAAAGACCTGCGCACAGGCGTAGAGCGCAGCGACTGCCAGAAGGTGCTTGACGGCGACCTCGACCAGTACCTGGAAGCAAGCCTCAAGCAAGGGCTGTAAGCCGCACTCCACTGCCGCGATACCTGGCTACCCGCCGGTATCGCGTGCCCTGCCCGAATAGGGCAACGAATACCTGATGGAAAGAATGACGACATGAGCGACCTCAAGACCGAATCGCAAGACCTGCAACAGGAAGAAAATGCCCTGATCGCCCTGCGCAAGGAAAAACTTGCCGCCGAGCGCGCCAAAGGCAACGCCTTCCCCAACGACTTCCGTCGCGACAGCTACTGCAACGACCTGCAGAAGCAGTATGCGGACAAGACCAAGGAAGAGCTGGAAGCAGCCGCGATTCCGGTCAAGGTTGCCGGCCGTATCATGCTCAACCGTGGCTCGTTCATGGTTATCCAGGACATGACCGGGCGCATCCAGGTCTATGTCAACCGCAAGACCCTGCCGGAAGAAACCCTGGCCGCCGTCAAAACCTGGGACCTGGGCGACATCATCAGCGCCGAAGGCACCCTGGCCCGTTCCGGCAAGGGCGACCTGTACGTCGAAATGACCAACGTGCGCCTGCTGACCAAGTCGCTGCGCCCGCTGCCCGACAAGCACCACGGCCTGACCGACACCGAGCAGCGCTACCGCCAGCGTTACGTCGACCTGATGGTCAACGAAGAAACCCGCCACACGTTCCGTGTGCGTTCGCAGGTGATCTCGCACATTCGCAAGTTCCTCATCGAACGTGACTTCCTCGAAGTCGAGACGCCGATGCTGCAGACCATCCCGGGCGGCGCGGCGGCCAAGCCGTTCGAAACCCACCACAACGCCCTGGACATGGCCATGTTCCTGCGTATCGCGCCGGAGCTGTACCTCAAGCGCCTGGTGGTGGGTGGCTTTGAAAAGGTGTTCGAGATCAACCGCAACTTCCGTAACGAAGGTGTTTCGACGCGTCACAACCCAGAATTCACCATGCTTGAGTTCTACCAGGCCTACGCCGACTACCGCGACAACATGGACCTCACCGAGGAACTGTTCCGCGAGCTGGCGCAACTGGTACTGGGCAGCACCGACGTGCCGTACGGCGACAAGGTGTTCCACTTCGGTGAGCCGTTCGTGCGCCTGTCGGTGTTCGACTCGATCCTCAAGTACAACCCGGAATTGACCGCTGCCGACCTGCAGGACGTCGACCGCGCCCGCGACATCGCCAAGAAGGCCGGTGCCAAGGTGCTGGGCCACGAAGGCCTGGGCAAGCTGCAGGTGATGATTTTCGAAGAGCTGGTCGAGCACAAGCTGGAGCAGCCGCACTTCATCACCGAGTACCCGTTCGAAGTGTCGCCGCTGGCCCGTCGCAACGACGACAACCCGGCTGTAACCGACCGCTTCGAGCTGTTTATCGGTGGCCGCGAAATCGCCAACGCCTACTCCGAGCTCAACGATGCCGAAGACCAGGCCGAGCGCTTCCTGGCCCAGGTGGCCGAGAAGGACGCCGGTGACGACGAAGCCATGCACTACGACGCCGACTTCGTGCGTGCGCTGGAGTACGGCATGCCGCCGACCGCCGGTGAGGGCATTGGCATCGACCGCCTGGTGATGTTGCTGACCAACTCGCCGTCGATCCGCGACGTGATCCTGTTCCCGCACATGCGTCCACAGGCCTGAGTGAAATGAACAAGCCGCCTTTCGAGGCGGCTTTTTCTTGCCTGAAGCTTTATGTTGTCTGTACTGGCCCTATCGCCGGCAAGCCAGCTCCCACAGGTACTGCACAGGTCCTGAATAGTGTGGAGTTCCTGTGGGAGCTCGGCTTGCCGGCGATGGGGCCGGTACAGGCTGCAGCTGACTTGACCCATGAGGTATCCCCCGTGACACCCGCCATGCCTGACCAAGGCGCCGCCGGCATCGCTACCGCCGTCGCCGAAAGCGTGCAATACCAAGGCCGCAAGACTGCCCGCCAAGGCAGCGAACAGCGCCGCCAACTGATCCTCGACGCCGCCATGCGCATCGTTGTGCGCGATGGCGTGCGCGGTGTACGCCACCGTGCGGTGGCCGCCGAGGCCGCTGTGCCACTCTCGGCCACCACCTACTACTTCAAAGATATCGAGGACCTGCTCACCGACACTTTCGCCCAGTATGTCGAGCGCAGCGCCGCCTACATGGCCAAACTGTGGGCCAACACCGAAGTGGTTTTGCGCCAGTTGCTGGCCCAGGGCGACGGCAGCCCGCAGGCACGAGCGCGGCTGGCTGACGACGTGGCACGCATGACCGCCGACTATGTGCAGCGGCAACTGTTGAACCGCCGCGACTTCCTGATGGCCGAACAGGCCTTCCGCCAAGAAGCGCTGTTGTGCCCGCGCCTGGCCGAACTGGTGTGCGCCCACGAGCAGATCCTGCTGCACGGCACCCGGCAATTGCTGCAGGTAGTGGGGTCGCGGCAACCGGAACAGGACGCCCAGATGTTGACGGCGATTATCGAGCAGATGGAATATCAGGGCCTGCTCAAGGATGCGAACGTGCAAGCCGATGGGCAGATGCTCGCTATGCTTACCCGATACCTGCAGCTGGTGCTGGCATCGGCCTGAGCCGAGACCGATTTTTCAAGGAGAACCTGATGAAAGCCTGGCGTGTGGTGTTGTTGACTCTGTCATTCCTGCTGCTGGGCGGTTGTCTGGTGACCTTCCACGAGCCCTTGCCCAGCAACCAGGCGGCGCCCAAGGCCCTGCTCGGCAAGTGGAGCAGCAAGGACGCCTGGGGCGAGCCGTTGAAGCTGACCATCAGCCGCAGCGGCGGGGATGCCTACAAGGCTGTGGCCACGGCCAAGGGCAAGGCGCCTGAGGAATACGTGTTCACCGTGTCGCGCCACGGCAACCGCTGGTACCTGTCGGCCGGCGTGCCCAAGCGCCTGGGGGGCAACTTCCTGATTGGCGGTTTCGACATCGTCGATGGCAAGGAACTGGTGGTCTACAACCTTGATGTCGAACAGGTGCAGCAGGCGGTCGAGAAGAAAGAACTGACCGGGCGCAGCACCGAGGTGCCGGAAGACAACGGCGACGGTGTGCTGATCGATAGCCCGTCGGCGCGGGTGCTGGCGTACCTCGATGACCCGGCCAACTCCGACCTGTTTGTCGAAGTGGCGCGGTTCCAGCGGTTCGGCAAATGACCGTGTCGGCGCCATCGCCGGCAAGCCAGCTCCCACAGGTATATCACTGCTTTTGAGCCCTGTGGTGTACTTGTGGGAGCTGGCTTGCCGGCGATGAGGCCGGCACAGGTTTCTTGTACTCAAAAGGAGTCCCCGGTGGACGAATACCAGCAAACCATCCGCGCCCTGTCCGACCGCATCGTCGCGGCACAGACCCCGATCCGGGTGCTGGACGCGGTGAAGTGGGACGACAACATTCGTCAGGGTTTCCTCAAGGCCAAAGGCAAGGAGCCGCCAGCGGTCGACCGCGCCTACTACCAATCGCGCCCGCTGTCGTTCGACTCCGGCGCGGTGAAGGCCGAGTTTCAGGGCATCGAGCGTGACATCATCCGCCAGCTCGGCCAGTTCAACCCGGTCGGGCAGATCATGAAGCGCATGTGCCGCGAGTACCGCATGGTGGTGCGTATGCTTGAGGCGCGCGGTACCGAGGACTTCGGCCTCATCTCCCAGGAGCTGTATGGCGCTGCCTCCGATGCCTTCCATGCCGGTGACCCGACCCTGGCTGACCTCGGCCTGATGCTGTCGGACTACCTGAACAATATCGATGGCCGTGGCGACCTGAAGGACGAGCCGAAGAACCTCACTGCCAAGGAGGCTGTGGAAATTCTTCAGCGCCGGCTGAACAAGGTGTTCGGTGAAGCCGAGGAAACCATCCGCGTGTTCGAGTCCGACGGTATCGTCGCCGATGCCGCGGCCGGCGCCGACTACATCAAGGTGCGTGCCGATGCCATGTTCAACGCCCGTGACGTACGCGCCCTGGAGGTGCACGAAGGGCTGGTGCACGTCGGCACCACGCTCAATGGCCTGAACCAGCCAATTTGCACCTTCCTGGCCAAGGGCCCGCCCTCGTCGACGGTAACCCAGGAAGGCCTGGCTATCCTCATGGAGGTGATTGCCTTTGCCTCCTACCCCAGCCGCCTGCGCAAGCTCACCAACCGTACCCGCGCCATTCACATGGTCGAAGAGGGCGCCGATTTCCTTCAGGTGTTCAATTTCTTCCGCGAGCAGGGCTTCGAGATGGCGCAGAGCTACAGCAACGCCAGCCGGGTGTTCCGCGGCTCGGTGCCCAATGGCCTGCCATTCACCAAGGACTTGTCCTACCTCAAGGGCTTCATCATGGTTTACAACTACATTCAGTTGGCCGTGAAAAAGGGCAAGCTCGAACAGATCCCGCTGCTGTTCTGTGGCAAAACCACCCTGGAAGACATGCGCACATTGCGCCAGCTGGTCGAGGAGGGGCTGGTCGAGCCGCCCAAGTACCTGCCCGAGCAGTTCCGCGACCTTAACGCGCTGTCGGCCTGGATGTGCTTCTCCAACTTCCTCAACCACCTGAGCCTGGACCGTATTGAAGCCGACTACGCGAACATTCTCTGAGTGCTGCCGCCTGCTGGCCCTGGGTTTGGTCCTGCTGGGCCTTGGTGGCTGCAGCAGCCTGCTGTTCTACCCCGAGCGTGGCCAGGCCTTTACGCCTGAGCGGGCCAAGCTCGACTACCGCGATGTCACTCTTGTCACGTCGGACGGGCTGCGCCTGCACGGCTGGTGGTTGCCGGCCAAGGCCGGTGTCGAGGTCAAGGGCACGGTACTGCACTTGCACGGCAACGGCGGCAACCTGCCGGGGCACCTGGGTGGCAGCTACTGGCTGCCGGAGCAGGGCTATCAGGTGCTGATGATCGATTATCGAGGCTATGGCTTGTCGCAGGGGACGCCGAGCCTGCCAGCAGTGTACGAAGATATCGCCGCCGCCATGGCCTGGCTGGACCAGGCGCCCGAGGTAAAAGGCAAGCCGCTGGTGCTGCTGGGGCAAAGCCTGGGTGGCGCCATGGTCATTCACTACCTGGCGGCCCACCCCGAGCAGCGCCAGCGCTTCAGTGCGTTGGTGTTCGATGGCGTGCCGGCCAGCTACCGGTCTGTCGGGCGCTTTGCCCTCAGCACGTCGTGGATGACCTGGCCGTTGCAGGTGCCGCTGTCTTGGCTGGTGCCGGACGGCGACAGCGCAATCCATTCGATCAAGCAACTGAGCAGCTCACCCAAGCTGTTTTTCCACAGCATTGACGACAACCTGGTGCCGATGGAAAACGGCATCCGCCTGTATCAGCACGCGCCACCACCGCGGGTGCTGCAACTGACCCGAGGTGGCCACGTGCAGACCTTCGCCGACCCCACGTGGCGCCAGGTGATGCTGCGTTTCCTTGACGACCCCAGCCATTTCAACGGCCTGCGGCGCCTGGCCGAAGTGCCCAATTACCCTGACGAGAAGAACACGCAATGAGTGAAGAACGCAACGCCATCCCGCTGATCCTGACCGGCGTCGGCAGCATCATCGTGACGGTGGGGGCCTTGTGGTACTACGGTTACCTGCATTTCGCCAAACCCGAGGATGCCCTGTTGCTGCAGGACTTCACCATGCTCAAGACCATCCCGGGCGAGGACTACAAGGTGTCGCTGGACCCGGCGCCGCAAGTGGCCCAGTGCGTCGATGGCGTGCTGGTGCTGTTCGACACTGAGCAGAAAGGCCTGACCGGCGTGCTGGTGGACAACCGTAAGCGTGCGGTGCGCTGCATGGGCGAGGAAACCCCGCAGCAGGTGAAGTGAGCCAACCGATTCAGCGTCTGTTAGGGCCCTTCCGCGGCTAAAGCCGCTCCCACAGGTACTGCGTAAAGCCCGAATTTGACGCGGTCCCTGTGGGAGCGGCTTTGGCCGCGAGGAGGCCCGAGCAGGTCATGAAAGACTGCCAGGTCATTTCAGGCGTGAACGGGCAGAATCGTAAATATCGCTTCGCTCTCGCTTGCCTACCGCGATGACGATCACCACCACGCGCTGATCGAAAACCCGATAAACCAACCGATAACCAGCTGACCGCAGCTTGATCTTGTAGCAGTCCGGCATGCCGGAAAGTTTGTCTTTCTCCACCCTGGGCTGAGCCAATCGCTCCTTCAGCTTTCTCGCGAACTGAACCTGCAATGCGCCATCGAGCTTTTGAAATTCCTTCCTTGCCCGCACATCGAATTCAAGGTCGTAGCTTTTTGCTTCCTTCGGCTTCGGCGATGAGCTCATCGATATCCACTCTCACGGTAGGCCCACCACGCCGCTGACGGACAAGCTCAGCCAGTTGCATGTCGTCGATCAATTCCATCATCGCTTCATACCGTTCTGGCGGAACCGCATAGAAAGCCGGTTCGTTGCGATTGAGGATGACCACGGTTTCACCGGCAGCTTCGCGGATAGTGCCCATAGGGTCTTTCTTGAGGTCTGTGATGGATGCTGCCAGATCGGCAAGAACCGGATAGGTCATAGTTGTATCAACCGATGAGTGTGATTGGCGGTGATGAAAGTGTAGTGCCTCAAAGAGTGCTTTTAAAGGTGCTTTTTGGTCGCGGCGCATGAAAAACCCCGCCATGAAGGCGGGGTTCCGGGTTCAGTCAGCCTTACTGCTGCGCTTGGCTCACCGCACGCGGTGCTACCGGCTGGTTGTCGTTGGAGATGGTCACCTCCACCCGACGGTTTTGCGCACGGCCCGAGTTGCTGCCGTTGTCCGCTACCGGGTACTCCTTGCCATAGCCTTGGGAAACGATACGCGCCGGGTCGACGCCGGCACGTACCAGTGCCATGCGTACGCTGTTGGCACGGCGCTCGGACAGGGTCTGGTTGTAGTTGGCCGAGCCGACGCTGTCGGTGTAGCCCTCGACAATCA
The DNA here is from genome assembly GCA_947090765.1 of Pseudomonas sp. MM223. NCBI lineage: Bacteria > Pseudomonadati > Pseudomonadota > Gammaproteobacteria > Pseudomonadales > Pseudomonadaceae > Pseudomonas > Pseudomonas sp. MM223. The sequence continues at coordinate 1,423,517 of OX352322.1, forward strand.
CCTTGCGCTCCGGGTTTTCCTGGAGGAACTGGGCCAGCTTGGTGACGTTCGGGTAGGCGTTGCTCTTGAGCTCGGCCTTGTTGAAGTCGAACAGCACATCGCCAAAGGTCACCAGCGTACCGCGGTCGGTCTGCTTGGCGTTGAGGCTGTCCTGCAGCTTGGCGATCTGCGCGTCGCGGGCGTCCAGCTTGGCCTGTGCACGTTGGGCCGAGGCACTTTTCAGTTCGCCTTCGGCGGTGCGCAGGGCAATGGTCTGCTTGGCCACTTCAACACGCTGGTTGGTCAGGTAGGCCAGTTGGTCGACCTGCTTCTGGTCCTCACGGTCCATGAAGGCCTTGTCGGCTTTGTTCAGCCAGTCCTGGGCGTCCTTGGTCTCCAGTGCCGCGACCTTGCTCGATTGCGGGTCGCTTTGCAGCGAGGAGAAGTTGGTGCGGGCCGCTTCGAGGTTGGCGTTAGGGTCGTGCGAGCAGGCTGCAAGACCAACGCTGAGGGCCAGCAGGGCGGGAATCATGACGAAATTGCGCATAGTGTTCATCCTTTGATCGTGTGCGAAAGCTGAGGTTGGCGGGGCAGGGCTCACTGAGCGCTGCGCAGGCCTTCCTCACGTACGTCCTGAACGCCCTGACGGGCATCCTGCACGGCCTTCTGGGCCTTGGCCGCCTGGGCCTTGCGTTCGGCCAGGCGTGCGTCCCATTCGGCTTGCTGGGCCAGCAGTTTTGCTTCGTCATACTTCTTGTCATGCATGGCAATCTCGGCCTGCTTGAACTTGTCCTGGGCCGCTTTCATCTCAACGGCGGCAAACTCGGTACCGCCAGCACTGACGGCAGCGTTCACCGCGGACTGGGTAACGGCATACTGCTCGGTAGGCGGGTTGCCCGCACAGCCGGCCAGGACCAGGCTACTGCCCAGGGCCAGCGCGGCCAGCTTGAACCCGCGCACATGAGTGGATGACAGTTTGCTAGTGCGGGTCTTCATGGTGGTCAGTTCCATTGGATCACTCCTGATTACGACGATGTCCGTAGCAGTCCATCGCTTGTTCCCTGACAAAACCGCGCGCTTCAGCTCAACGGTGCACGAGGGCAGTGTGCAGGGTTTTAGCGTGATGGCTATTGGCTCCGACTCGACCGTTTTTGGAATGGTTCAGAAAAAAATGCACTAAGCGAGGAATTATTTCTGACTGATCGGTCAGTGAGGGCTGGCCGGAACTTTCGCGGGCTGGAGCGGTATTCCGGGCCTTGGCGGGGCCCGGAACGGTAGGGCGGGTGGTTATCTTTCGCTGTCGTCGCCGGTGGTGCTCAGGCTGTGCAGGTGCTGTCGCGAAAGGGACAGAAAGCGGGGGGTAGAGCCGATATCTTCGTACAGCGGGTCGCCTTCTTCATCGGTGGCGATGACCTGCCGGCCCTGTACATAGGGGAAGCTGGCTTCCAGCTCTTCGAGGGCGGCCGCCACCAGTTCGCCGAGCAGTTCTTCGGCGGTGCGCTTGGGGTACATGTCGATCAGCGCGGCCAGGCGCGCCTCGGACTCCAGGTCCAGATGCAATACATGGCCCGTGCGGCTGAGAGTACCGGCGGCATTCTGTTCCCAGTGCTGGGCGAGTTCACGGATTTTCATGATGACCTCTGTTGACGCCTGCTAAGGCTGCATTGCATGGGAGTGCTTGCTTTCACTTTAGTTTGCTTTGGCTGATCGCGGCTTGCCATTGCCGCTCGGCTGGGGGCACTCTTTGGGGTGAATACTGCGCTCCCACAGGGATCGCGTGAAGGCTGAAAGGGATGCAGTGCGCCAGAAGCGCGCCTAAGTGAGGGCCAATGACCGATATCGATGTGCGTTTGCGTGAAGATGTCCATGTGTTGGGTGAGCTGCTCGGCGAAACCATTCGCCAGCAGCATGGCGATGCGTTCTTGCAGAAAATCGAGGACATCCGCCACAGTGCCAAGGCTGACCGCCGTGGCCCTGGTGAGCAACTGACCTCGACCCTGGCCGACCTTGCCGAAGAAGACTTGCTGCCTGTGGCCAGGGCCTTCAACCAGTTTCTCAACCTGGCCAACATGGCCGAGCAGTACCAGTTGATCCGCCGCCGCGACGCGGGCCAGCCCGAACCCTTCGAGGCCCGCGTGCTACCCGAGCTGCTGGCGCGCCTGAAGCAAGCCGGGCACAGCAACGATGCCCTGGCCCGGCAACTGGCCAAGCTCGATATCCAGCTGGTGCTCACCGCGCACCCTACCGAGGTGGCCCGCCGCACCTTGATCCAGAAGTACGACGCCATCGCCGGCCAGCTGGCTGCCCAGGACCACCGCGACCTGACCCCGGAAGAGCGCCAGCAAGTGCGTGAACGCCTGCGCCGGCTGATTGCCGAGGCCTGGCACACCGAAGAAATCCGCCGCACCCGGCCAACCCCGGTAGACGAAGCCAAGTGGGGCTTTGCGGTGATCGAACATTCGCTGTGGCATGCCATCCCCAGCCACCTGCGCAAGGTCGACAAGGCCCTGCTGGAAGCCACCGGCCTGCGCCTGCCGCTGGAAGCTGCGCCAATCCGCTTTGCCTCGTGGATGGGCGGTGACCGTGACGGCAACCCCAACGTGACGGCCGCTGTCACCCGGGAAGTGCTGTTGCTGGCGCGCTGGATGGCCGCCGACCTGTTCCTGCGTGACATCGATGCACTCGCGGCGGAACTGTCCATGCAGCAGGCCAGCGATGCCCTGCGCGAGCGGGTTGGCGACAGTGCCGAACCCTACCGCGCCGTGCTCAAGCAACTGCGCGACCGCCTGCGGGCGACGCGTGCCTGGGCCCATTCGGCCTTGACCAGCAGCCAACCGGCCAGCGCCGAAGTGCTGGTGGATAACCGCGACCTGATCGCGCCGCTGGAGCTGTGCTACCAGTCGCTGCACGAATGCGGCATGGGCGTGATCGCCGAAGGCCCGCTGCTCGACTGCCTGCGCCGCGCCGTTACCTTCGGGCTTTTCCTGGGCCGCCTGGACGTGCGCCAGGACGCTGCCCGCCACCGTGACGCGCTGACCGAAATCACCGACTACCTGGGCCTGGGCCGCTACGCCGACTGGGATGAAGATCGCCGCATAGCATTCCTGCAGGCTGAACTGAAGAACCGCCGGCCGCTGTTGCCCGCGCACTTCAGGCCGCAGGCCGATACCGCCGAAGTGCTGGCAACCTGCCGGGAAGTGGCCGCCGCACCTGCCGCTTCGCTGGGCTCCTATGTCATTTCCATGGCCGGTGCCGCTTCTGATGTGCTGGCGGTGCAGTTGCTGCTCAAGGAAGCCGGGCTGACCCGCCCCATGCGCGTGGTGCCGCTGTTCGAAACCCTGGCGGACCTGGACAACGCCGGCCCGGTGATGCAGCGCCTGCTCGGCCTGCCGGGTTACCGTGCCGGGCTGCGCGGCCCGCAGGAAGTGATGATCGGCTACTCCGATTCGGCCAAGGACGCCGGCACCACGGCGGCGGCCTGGGCGCAGTACCGGGCTCAGGAAAACCTGGTGCGCATCTGTGCCGAACACCAGGTTGAACTGCTGCTGTTCCACGGCCGGGGCGGTACGGTAGGCCGCGGCGGTGGCCCGGCCCACGCGGCGATCCTGTCGCAGCCACCGGGTTCGGTGGCGGGGCGGTTCCGCACCACCGAGCAGGGCGAAATGATCCGCTTCAAGTTCGGTTTGCCGGGCATCGCCGAGCAAAACCTCAACCTGTACCTGGCCGCTGTGCTCGAAGCCACGCTGTTGCCACCACCGCCCCCGCAGCCGGCCTGGCGCGAGGTGATGGACCAATTGGCTGCCGACGGCGTCAAGGCCTACCGCAGCGTGGTGCGCGACAACCCCGATTTTGTCGAGTACTTCCGCCAGTCGACGCCAGAACAGGAACTGGGGCGCCTGCCGCTGGGCAGCCGCCCGGCCAAGCGCCGCGCAGGGGGGATCGAAAGCCTGCGGGCCATCCCGTGGATCTTCGGCTGGACCCAGACCCGGCTGATGCTGCCGGCCTGGCTGGGCTGGGAAACCGCGCTGGGCAATGCCTTGGCCCGCGGCCAGGGTGAGTTGCTGGCGCAGATGCGCGAGCAGTGGCCGTTTTTCCGCACCCGTATCGACATGCTGGAAATGGTGCTGGCCAAGGCCGATGCGCAAATTGCCGAGGCCTACGACGAACGTCTGGTGCAACCCGACTTGCTTCCTTTAGGTGCGCACCTGCGCGACCTATTGTCGCAGTCTTGCCAGGTGGTGCTGGGCCTGACCGGCCAGCCGGTGCTACTGGCGCACAGCCCAGAGACGCTGGAATTCATCAGCCTGCGCAACACCTACCTGGACCCGCTGCACCGCCTGCAGGCCGAGCTGCTGGCCCGCTCGCGCAGCCGCGAAGCCGCTCTGGACAGCCCGTTGGAGCAGGCCTTGCTGGTGACCGTGGCCGGTATTGCCGCGGGGCTGCGCAATACCGGCTAAGGGCGTGCCCAGGCCAGCGGGGTTGGGTGGCGTGCTGGCCATGCACGGGTAAGGGGAGGGTGGTTGCGCCGGGCGCAACCACCTGCCCGGTCGGCCACAAGTGGCGCATTCCTGCAACTTTGGGACGCTTGTATGGCTGCCGGGCGCTGTGTATCTTGAGCAGCCTTCTGACCGTTTTATGGTCATACCCGATTTTCCGGACTTGGCCCTGGTTGCCGAATCCATTGAATTTCATAAAAAAATTTGAGGAGCACAAGATGCGCGTAATTCTGCTGGGAGCTCCCGGGGCCGGTAAAGGTACTCAGGCAAAGTTCATCACCGAAAAGTTCGGTATTCCACAGATCTCCACCGGTGACATGCTGCGTGCCGCCGTCAAGGCCGGTACCCCGCTGGGCCTGGAGCTGAAGAAAGTCATGGATGCCGGTCAGCTGGTCTCCGACGAGCTGATCATCAGCCTGGTCAAGGAGCGCATCGCCCAGCCTGATTGCGCCAACGGCTGCCTGTTCGACGGCTTCCCACGCACCATCCCGCAGGCCGAAGCCATGGTTGCTGCGGGTGTCGACATCGACGCCGTGGTCGAAATTGCCGTGGACGACGAAGAAATCGTCGGCCGCATGGCTGGCCGCCGCGTGCACCTGGCCTCGGGCCGCACCTACCACATTCAGTACAACCCGCCGAAAGTGGAAGGCAAGGACGATGTGACTGGCGAAGACCTGATCCAGCGCGACGACGACAAGGAAGAAACCGTTCGTCATCGCCTGTCGGTCTATCACAGCCAGACCAAGCCGCTGGTGGACTTCTACCAGAAGCTGTCGGCTGCCAATGCCGGCAAGCCGAAATACAGCCACATCGAAGGTGTCGGCTCGGTTGAAGCCATCACTGCCAAGGTCCTGGCAGCTCTGAAGCTGATCAGCGCTTGACGCACATCGACAACGGCCCGCTTGCGGGCCGTTGTCGTTTATACTGGCGCTCTTTTCCCTGCACCTGGATACCCGTTCGATGACCACCCTGCTGGCCCTGGATACCGCCACCGAAGCCTGTTCCGTTGCGTTGCTGCATGACGGCAAGGTAACCAGCCATTACGAGGTGATCCCGCGTCAGCACGCGCAGAAGCTGCTGCCGATGATCAAGCAGTTGCTGGCCGAATCCGGCGTTGCACTGAATGCGCTGGATGCCATCGCCTTTGGCCGTGGCCCGGGTGCCTTCACTGGCGTGCGCATTGCCATTGGTGTGGTCCAGGGCCTGGCTTTTGCGCTGGAGCGCCCGGTGCTACCTGTGTCCAACCTGGCGGCACTGGCCCAAGGGGCGTTGCGCGAGCAGGGCGTGCAGCAGGTGGCAGCCGCCATCGATGCCCGCATGGATGAAGTGTACTGGGGCTGCTACCAGGCCACGGCGGGCGAAATGCGCCTGGTTGGCCGCGAAGCGGTGTTGCCGCCCGAGCAGGTTGCTTTGCCGACAGGCAGCAATGGCGAGTGGTTCGGTGCCGGTACTGGCTGGGGCTATGCCGAACGCCTGGCGGTACAGGTGGCGGCCAGCAACCCAGGTGCCTTGCCCAATGCCCTGGACGTTCTCAGCCTGGCCACCTTCGCCTGGGCGCGTGGCGAGGCAATCGTCGCCGAGCAGGCGCAACCTGTATATCTGCGCGATAATGTAGCTACGCCCAAGAAGCACTGAGTGCTGTTCGTCGGTTATCGCCGATCACGCTAAAACCTTTTGTGCGATCTGTGGTCCAGTTATCACTCAAGCATTAGCGACGGAACACTGATGCTGTTAAATTGCCATCATTGGTCCTGAGTGCTCATGCCATGCGTATCGACGGTTTCTCATCGCAGTCCTATCCGGTCAAGCGCACGCCGCGCAAGGCAGCGGCGCGTGACGAGGCCATCGATGATGCCGAGCTGATCGAAGACAGCCAGGCAGCACCCATGGAAGCCACCGCACGCCGTCGCAGCGGTGGCCTGCCAGCCCGCCAGCAAGACATGGTCTTCCCCCGCGCCCGTGACCGCCGCACCGCCACCGCACTGGCCAGCTACCTGAGCACAGCCGGCTTTACCGACTGGGACATGGAAGTACTGGGGCTCGACCTGTACATTTAGTGGATGAGTCCATCACCACTGCCTTATTTTCTCGGTTGCCCGTCCTGGAGTGAAAACGCCTGGCGCGACTACCTGTACCCTGCCGGCGCCAGCAGCAATGAAATGCTTGGCCTCTACAGCCAGGTGTTCAACGCTGTCGAGGGCAACACCACGTTCTACGCACGCCCCGCCCCCAGCACCATTGCGCGCTGGGTGCAGGTTATGCCCGAGCACTTTCGTTTCACCGCCAAGTTTCCCCGGGACATCAGCCATGAGGGTGACCTGCGGGATCAGCTTGAGCCTGCCTTCGATTTCACCCGCTTGATGGCCCCGTTGGGCCAGCGTGTATCGCCGTACTGGTTGCAGTTGCCGGCCCAGTTCGGCCCCGCACGCTTGGGCGAGCTTTGCCACTTCCTTGATGAAATTGCCGTGCCAGTGGCCGTGGAGGTGCGCAACCAGGCCTTTTTCGCCAAGGGTGAAGAAGAACGCCTGCTAAACCGCCTGCTGCACGAACGTGGTGTGGAGCGCATCTGCCTCGATCCGCGAGCGCTGTTCAGTTGCACCTCCCGCGACCCTGCCGTGCTGCACGCGCAGCAGAAGAAGCCCAAGGTGCCACCACGCCCCGCAGCCTTCAGCCAGCACCCGCAAGTGCGTTTTATCGGCCACCCGGAACTGGAGGCCAACGAACCCTTCCTTACCCCGTGGGTAGACAAGGTCGCTGGCTGGATCGAAGAGGGCCGCAACCCCTATGTCTTCCTGCACACCTCGGACAACCGCCTGGCAGCGGCCTTGGCTCAGCGCTTTCACCAGCGGCTGATGGCACGCCTGCCAGGCCTTTCACCTTTGCCGGAATTGCCGCGCGCCCCCGAGGTCGAACAACTGGGGCTACTCTGACCCTCTTCCTGACTGCCGGAGGTTGATCCATGGATGTGCAAACCCTGCGAGCCGAAGCCTTCAAGGCGCTACACGAGCGTGACAGCGCGTTCGTCATCCCCAACCCGTGGGATGCCGGTTCCGCCAAGCTGCTGGCCAGCCTGGGCTTCGAAGCGTTGGCGACCACCAGCGCCGGCCTGGCCTTCAGCCTGGGCCGCCCGGATGCCGAAGGCGCCTTGAGCCTGGACGATACCCTTGATAACGCTGGCGAGATCGTCGATGCCACGGCCTTGCCTGTAGCGGCGGACCTTGAAAACGGCTTTGGTGACCTGCCCGAGGACTGTGCCAGGACCATTTTGCGTGCTGCCGAGGCGGGCCTGGTTGGCGGTTCCATCGAAGATGCCAGCGGCCGTAGTGATGCGCCCATCTATGACTTCGGGTTGGCGGTGGAGCGTGTTCGGGCTGCCGTACAGGCTGCCCGTAGCCTGCCATTTCCGTTCACCCTGTGCGCCCGGGCAGAAAACCTGTTGCATGGGCGCATGGACCTGGATGACACCATCCTGCGCCTGCAAGCCTTTGCCGAGGCCGGTGCCGATGTGCTTTACGCCCCCGGGCTGCGCACCGTGGAGGAAGTCCGTGCGGTGGTGCAGGCGGTGGCACCGCGGCCGGTAAATGTATTGATGGGCATGGCGGGGGTGTCGCTGAGCGTCAACCAGTTGCAGGACTTGGGCGTGCGCCGTATCAGCGTCGGCTCGTCGCTGGCCCGTGCCGCGCTTGGGGCCTTCCATCGGGCCGCGCTGGAAATTCGCGATGAGGGCACGTTTGGCTACGGTGAGCAGGCACTGCCGTTCGCTCAGCTCAACGACCTGTTCCGCCGCTGATGCGGGCAGTGCTGGCGCTGTTGGCGGGCCTGTTGGTGCTGGCCGGGTTGGCCTGGCACTTCAGCTGGCGGCTGCCTGCCGTGTGGAACCCCTGGGCGCCGCTCGATGTGCGCCAGCCGCCCAACCTGTTGACGCCATACAAGCTTTCACGTCTGCGTGATGACCCGGCATTGTGTCGCCAAGCGCTGGAAACCAGTCAGCTGCGCTACCGGGCGCAAGCCGACAGCCCGGCTTCGGCCAACTGCCCGCTGCAAAACGTATGGCGCATCGAAGGAGGGCAGGCACGGCTCAGCAGCAGTTTCCTGGCCAGTTGCCCGCTGGCGGTGGCCTATGCGCTGTTCGAGAACCATGGCTTGCAGCCGGTGGCGCAGCGCGTGCTGGGCCAACCGGTGACGCAGGTCGATCACCTGGGCAGTTTTGCCTGCCGCAATGTCTACCACCGTAAGCAGGGTCGCCTGAGCCAGCATGCCACGGCCAATGCGCTGGATATCAGTGGTTTTCGCTTGCAGGACGGCCAGCGCATCGTGCTGGCGCGTGACTGGCAGGCGGGTGGGCAGAAGGCAGAATTCTTGCGCCAGGTGCAGCAGGCGGCCTGCGAGCGCTTCAGCACGGTACTGGGGCCGGATTACAACGCCGCGCACCGCAATCACTTCCACCTGGACATGGGGCGCTGGCAGATCTGCCGTTAGCCTCAGGCGTGAATGCGCACGTTGTTCAGCACCACCGGGCGCGCCCAGTGGATGTCGAATTCCAGTTCGTTTTGCTGTTTGGCCAGTGTGGCCTCGTCGAATGGCTCCGGGGCCGGGTCGAGCAGGTTGGTCTCGAACTCGGCAATGGGCAGGAACAACGAGCGCGGGGCAGGGCCCGGGCCGGGCTCGGCAATCGGATGGCCCTGGCTCATCACCACCGGGCGCATCCAGCTGTTGCTGGTGTCGAGCTGGCGCTGTTGCTCGATCAGCTCCATGGCACTGAACGGCTCTGGCGCAGGCGGCAGCAGGTTGGCTTCAAGCTCTGCCTTGGGCAGAAACAGCGGCTCGGGCGGTGCTACTTCGGTGTCCAGCACCGGGCAGGCGCGCTGGGCGTCGATCAGGGCCAGCGCACGGGCGCCGCCGATGGGCTCGCCGCTGTCCTGGTCGTATTGCACAAACGACTGGCTGATGCTGTCGACGGGCTCTTCCTGCTGCTCGGCCATGGCCCGGGCAAAGAAATCCTGCCACAGGTGGCTGACGCCCCCGAGTGCCTGGGTATTGTGCTGACTGTAGTTGCCGACAGGCGACAAATAGGTCAAGCCGATAGGAAGAGTATCTGACATGGCAGTCGCGCGCGTTGTGCTCTGGCAGAATAGCGGGATATTGCCTGTATCGGCCGTGGCTGCTGATTCATTAAGGCTTGGTTTGATTTTTTAGGTGTGGACGATGGAAGAGCAAGGCACGGGTATCAGGGTCGAGGCGATGTCGGCTGAGTATGCGGAGCAGGCCAAGGTGTGGGCTGAACGCCTAAGCCTGCCGCTACAGGACGAGAGCGCCGGCTTCGCCGTGCAGGTGGGCGCCGAGGGCTTGCAAATCCAGCAGCTGGGGCCGCAGGCACCGGGGCCGGTGCGGGTAGACTTCGTCGAAGGCCAGGCCGCGCATCGGCGCCAGTTTGGCGGTGGCAACGGGCAGATGATCGCCAAGGCCGTGGGCATTGCCCAAGGCGTGCGACCACAAGTGCTGGATGCTACGGCAGGCCTTGGCAAGGACGCATTCGTGCTGGCCAGCCTGGGTTGCCAGATGACCCTGATCGAACGCCAGCCGCTGATTGCCGCGCTGCTGGAGGATGGCCTGGCGCGGGCGCGCTCGGATGACGAGGTAGGCCCGATTGTTGGGCGTATGCGCCTGCTGACCGGCAACGCCATCGAGCGTATGCGCGCCTGGGAAGGGGAGGCGCCGCAGGTGATCTACCTTGACCCGATGTTCCCGCACCGGGACAAGAGCGCCCTGGTGAAAAAGGAAATGCGCGTGTTCCGGCCTTTGGTGGGTGACGACCTGGATGCCCCGGCACTGCTCGAAGCGGCCCTGGCGCTGGCCAGCCACCGGGTGGTGGTAAAGCGCCCGCGCAAGGCACCGATCATCGACGGGCCGAAGCCCAGCCACAGCCTGGAAGGCAAGTCGAGCCGGTATGACATTTACCCGAAGAAAGCGCTGAAAGCCTGATTCCTGAAATCGGGCCGGCAAGCACGGTCATTGTGGGAGCGGCCTTGTGTCGCGAAAGGGCCGCAGAGCGGCCCCGGCTATTGTTGCGTTGACACCGGAATCCTGGGGCCGCTCTGCTGCCCTTTCGCGACACAAGGCCGCTCCCACAAAGGCCCGTTTACGCCTCAGGGTTTGAATGCCCGCAAGAACACCCCCACCACCTCCCGCACATGCGCCTCGGCATCATCCCCCTCCAGCGGCCCCGCGCACCCCAGCAGTAGCCGATAATCCGGCGCGCCTTTCACCAGGCAGAAGAAATGCTCCGCCGCCCGCAGCGGGTTATCAATGCGCAACAGCCCGCGCTCATGCGCCCCGCGCAGCAGCGCTTCCATCCCGGCCAGCACACGCTTGGGCCCGGCTTCGTAGAAGTACTCGCCAAAGCTTGGGTCCTGGCTACCCTGGGCCATGATCAGTCGGCTGAGCTTCACCGCTTCGTCGCTGCTGATCAGTGCCTGGAAGCCGCGGGCAATGGTCAGCAGCACCTCGTCCACCGGCGCCCCTTCCGGGTACTCGAACAGCAGGTCGGGCAGCTGGATCTGGCAGGTGGCCATGACCGCCGAACAGAACAGGGTCTGCTTGTCGGTGAAGTGGCTGTACACGGTGAGCTTTGAAACACCTGCCGCCGCAGCGACCGCATCCATGCTGGTGTTGGCGTAACCAAGGCTGAGGAACAGGGCCTTGGCCGCTTCGAGAATCGCCTCACGCTTGACCAGGTCCTTTGGCCGGCCTGGGCCGATGGGTGCGTCGTTGGGCATTGTCGTCTGCATCTGGTTTAAGAATCACCATCTTAACGGGTCAGGCGCGATCCGGCTAAAACCAGGTCACATTGCCTGCTGTCTGCCTGCGGACAGTTGATCGACAGTGATGTCGTCGTTCAGGCATCAGTGCTGTTTATGTGTTCAGTAAGTTACTGATTTATAACAATTATTTTATTGGCATGAATCGTGTTGATAAAGCTTCAAGGGCACCTGACAAAGGTGCCGAGCCTATCGAACAGGAGTCACCATGCCACGTGAAATTCGTTTGAACGCCTTCGAGATGAACTGTGTCGGCCACCAGTCACCCGGCCTGTGGCGGCACCCCAAGGACCGTGCCTGGCAGTACAAGGACCTGGATTACTGGACCGACCTGGCCAAGCTGCTGGAGCGCGGCAAGTTCGACGGCATTTTCATCGCCGACGTGATCGGTATCTACGATGTGCTGGGCGGCAATGGCGACGCGGCTATCCGCCAGGCAGCGCAGGTGCCGGTGAACGACCCACTGGCCGTGATCACACCCATGGCGCTGGTCACCGAACACCTCGGCTTCGGCCTGACCGCCTCGCTGACATTCGAGCACCCGTACCCGTTTGCCCGCCGCCTATCGACCCTGGATCACCTGACCAAGGGCCGCATCGGCTGGAACATCGTCACGTCCTACCTCGACAGCGGTGCGCGCAACCTGGGGCAAAAGGCGCTGAGTGACCATGACGCCCGTTACGACTACGCCGACGAGTACCTGGAGGTGCTGTACAAGCTGTTCGAGGGCAGTTGGGAAGACGGCGCGGTGGTGCGCGACCGCGAAACCGGGCTGTTCACCGACCCGCGCAAAGTCCACGAGATCCGCCATCAGGGCAAACACTTCCAGGTCCCGGGCATCCACCTGTGCGAACCGTCGCCGCAGCGCACACCGGTGTTGTACCAGGCCGGTGCGTCCAGCCGTGGCAAGAACTTCGCCGCTGGCCATGCCGAATGCGTGTTCGTCGCCGCGCCGTCCAAGGTCATTCTGAAAAAGACCGTGGCCGATATTCGCCGCCGCGCCGTCGAAGCCGGGCGCGACCCGCGCAAGGTGCTGATCTTCAACATGCAGACAGTGATCGTCGACGAAACCGACGCCAAGGCCCAGGCCAAATGGCAGGAATTGAAAAGCTACGCCAGCTACGAAGGCGCCCTGGCGTTGATTTCTGGCTGGACCGGTATCGACTTCAGCGAGTACCAGCCCGACCAGGTGCTGGAGCATATCCACACCAATGCCATCCAGTCGGCCGTGGAAGCGTTTTCCACCGCCGATCCGAACAAGCGGTGGACCGTGCAGGAACTGGCCGACTGGGTCGGCATTGGCGGCTTTGGCCCGCTGATTGTCGGCAGTGCGCAAACCGTGGCGGACGAACTGCAGGCCTGGGTTGAAGAAACCGATGTCGACGGCTTCAACCTGACCTATGCCCTGGCCCACGAAACCTTCCGCGACGTGGTCGAACTGCTGGTGCCCGAGTTACAGCAACGTGGAGCCTACAAGACCGAGTACCGACCCGGCACCTTGCGCGAGAAGCTGTTCGGCGACGGCCCACGGCTGCCGGCCAGCCACCCGGCAGCCGGTTACCGCGACCTCAGCCGCCAGCCCACCCCGGCCAGCAATACCGAGCCGGCCTAAGCCGACAGGGAGCCACGCGATGAATGTGCATGAATTTACCCCGCCGCAGGCCGATGCTGTGAGCGACAGCCATCTGCAGGCCTTGCAGCGTTGGGCCAGGGAGCGGCCAACCCAAGTTGCCCTGCGCCATCGGCGCCTGGGCGCGTGGAAGGCCTGGCGCTGGATCGACGTGCAACGGGAGGTCGAGCGCCTGGCCGATGGCTTGAGCCAGCAGGGTTTCGTGGCTGGCTCACGGCTTGCCTTGAGCGGTGCCTACGAGCCCAGCCTGGTGTTGCTGGCGCTGGCTGCGCGCCGCCTGAATGGCCACACCCTGCTGATCCCCACCAATAGCCGTGGCGAGGAGCTGCAACGCCAGTTGCGTCTGGCCCACCCGGGTTTCGCGTTCGTCCAGCGCCGTGAACACGTGGCGCAATGGCTGCAAGCGGGCTTGCACGCGCACTGGCCGCTGCACCTGTTTACGCCGCAAGCCGATGCCGTGCTCACCGGCCAATGGCAGGTGCAGCCACTGTCGGTGCTGTTTGTGGGCGATGTTCCTGCACCGCAGCGCCATGGCTGGGCGCAGGTTGTCCGGGACGAGGTGCTGTGGGTTGATGAAGGCAGCGAATGGCGCGAAGGCCTGGCGCACCTGCTGGACCGCTGGCTCGAACAGGGTGAAGGCCTGGCGTTTCCGGAAACGGCCGAATCGGCCAGCCGGGACCGCCGTGAAATCGCCCCGACGGCGTTGCTGTTGTCTGCCGGGCGGGTACAGGCCCTGGCCGAAGAAATCGAGGCACGCCTGCCGCCGCCAGGCAGTTGGCAACGCCGGCTGTGCGACTGGGTACAGCAAGACCCGCAGCGCGGCCTGCGCCGCTGGCTGAAGGCCCGAGTACGGCACTTGCTCGGCTTCCAGCGACTGCAACGCATCGACGTGCCCAGCGCCCCTGCCACTTCGAGCACGGCACGGCCAGCCTGGCTGCGTGATTACCTGGAGCGTGCGGCATGAGCGCTTTGCTGGAGGTGCGCAACGTGTCGCTGTCGTTCAAGGGCGTGAAAGCGATTTCCGATTTGTCGTTCAGCGTAAGGCGCGGGGAGATCTGCGCCCTGATCGGGCCCAATGGCGCGGGCAAAAGCTCGCTGCTGAACATTCTCAACGGTGTCTACCGCGCCGATGCCGGCCAACTGTTCTTCGCCGAACAACCGCTGCGCCGCCCGCACCCGTTGACCGCCGCGCGGCTGGGCATTGGCCGCACGTTCCAGAACAACGCGCTGTTCAAGAAGATGAGCGTGCTCGACAACCTGCTGACCGGGTTGTCGCGCTTTCAGCGCAGTTTCTTCCTGGAGCAGGCGCTGGGGCTGCCACGCGCCCGCCGAGAGGCGCGAGCCTTCACTGAACGTGCTGAACAGGTGCTGGAGTTTCTTGAGTTACAGGCCTGGCGTGATGTGGCCGTCGGTAGCCTGCCTTACGGCCTGCAAAAACGCGTGGGCTGGGCCGGGCGCTGATTGCCCAGCCGACGCTGTTGCTGCTCGACGAGCCCATGGCCGGGATGAACGCCGAAGAGAAGCAGGAAATGAGCCGCTTCATTGTCGACATCAACCGCGACCTTGGCACCACGGTGATCCTGATCGAGCACGACATTCAGGTGGTGATGGGCCTGTCCAGCCATGTGGTGGTGCTGGACTACGGGCGCAAGGTGGGTGACGGCTCACCGGCCGATGTGCAGGCCAACCCTGATGTAATCGCCGCGTACCTGGGGGCAGCGCACTGATGAACTTCTTCCTCGAAACCCTGATCGGCGGCCTGCTCGCCGGCACCATGTATTCGCTGGTGGCGATCGGCTTCGTGCTGATCTACAAGGCCAGCGGCGTGTTCAACTTCGCCCAGGGCGCCATGCTGCTGTTTGCCGCGCTGACTTTCGTCTGCCTGCACCAGCAAGGCCTGCCGTTTGCCGTGGCGCTGGCCATTACCGTTGTGGTGATGATCATCGGCGCGCTGCTGATCGAACGGTTGGTGCTGCGGCCCCTGGTCAACCGCTCGCAGATCACCTTGTTCATGGCCACGCTGGGCCTGTCGTTCATCATCGAAGGGCTCGCCCAAGGGCTGATGGGCGCGCAGGTGCGTGCACTGGACCTGGGCATCGAAGATGTGCCGCTGTTCGTCGGCGACATCATGATCAGCCAGTTCGACCTGGTGGCCGCTGGCGTTTCGGCCGCACTGGTGGCGCTGCTGGCGCTGCTGTTCAACCGCACTCGCATTGGTCTGGCCCTGCGGGCGGTGGCCGACGATACCCGCGCCGCGTTGTCGCTGGGCATCAACCTCAACCGTATCTGGCAGGTGGTATGGGCTGTGGCCGGCGTGGTCGGGCTGCTGGCCGGCCTGCTCTGGGGCGCACGCCAGGGTGTGCAGTTCTCGCTGTCGCTGGTGGTGCTCAAGGCTTTGCCGGTACTGATCATCGGCGGCTTCACCTCGATTGGCGGGGCGATTGTCGGTGGCTTGATCGTTGGGGCTGCGGAGAACCTGGCCGAGGCTTACATCGGGCCGCTGATCGGCGGTGGCATCACCCCTTGGTTCGCCTATTTCCTGGCGCTGATCTTCCTCTACATCCGCCCCGCCGGCCTGTTCGGCGACCGGGCCATCGAACGGGTATGACTGCATGATCACGACTGCCGCGCGCCTGACGGCGCGCTTTGACGATGCACCGCTGACCCTGGTGGCACGCCACCGTCCACTGGGTTTGGCACTGTTGCTGCTGGTGGCCTTTGTCGTGTTGCCTTGGCTGGGCAACGACTACTGGCTGAATGCGATCCTCATCCCGTTTCTGGTGTTGTCGCTGGCCGGTCTTGGCCTGAACTTGCTGACCGGCTATACCGGGCAAACCTCGGTGGGGGCGGCGGGCTTCATGGCGGTGGGGGCCTTTGCCACCTATGGCCTGCTGCTGCGCGTGCCGGGGCTGCCGTTGCCGCTGGCGCTGCTGGGCGGCGGCCTGATCGCCGGGCTGGTGGGGCTGTTGTTCGGCCTGCCGAGTTCGCGCATCAAGGGCTTCTACCTGATGGTGACTACCCTGGCTGCGCAGTTCTTCCTGGAGTGGGTGTTCGCCAAGTTCCCGTGGTTCTACAACTACGCCTCGTCCGGCACCATCAGCGCGCCGCGCCTGGAACTGTTCGGCCATAGCCTGGCCACGCCGGTGGGGCGCTACCTGCTGACCCTCAGCTGCGTGGTGCTGCTGACCTGGGTGGCGCTGAACCTGGTGCGCAGCCAGGTGGGCCGCAACTGGATGGCGATCCGCGACATGGACACCGCCGCCGCAGTCATCGGCATCCAGGTGGAGCGCTACAAGCGTCTGGCCTTTGCCGTCAGCGCGTTCTACCTGGGCATTGCCGGGGCGTTGTGGGCCTTTGCCTACCTGGGCACGGCCAGTGCCGGCAGCTTCGATATCAACCGTTCGTTCCAGATCCTGTTCATCATCATTATCGGCGGCATGGGCAGCATTGCCGGCAACTTCATTGGCGCGGCCTTCATCAGCCTCACGCCGATCCTGCTCAGCCATGCCGGACAGTGGCTGTTCAACGGCCATGTCGATGCCGGGCAATTGCAGAACCTGCAGAAGATCCTGTTCGGCAGCCTGATCATCTGGTTCCTGATCAAGGAGCCGGAGGGCCTGGTGCGCCTGCTGGGCAACCTGCGCGAACGCATACGTGTCTGGCCGCTGCGCTTCTGACTCCAAACCAACACCTTCAGGCGCCTTGACCCGGCCACGGGAAAGGAGGTTTCAAACCCTTCACTTAAAAGAACCGAACATGCGTAAAACCTTGCGTCGCCACCTGCTCGCCAGCCTTTTCCTGCTGGGCGCGCCTCCCTTGCTGCCGGCTATTGCCGCCGCTGCCGACAACCAGCAATTCGTGCCCATGGCCACTTACCGGGTGGGCGCCTACGCCTCCAGCGGTATCCCGTGGTGGGCCGGTGAAATCGACTATTTCCGCTACATCAATGAGGTGGAGGGCGGCATCAACGGCGTCAAGCTCACCTGGCAGGAATGTGAGACCGAGTGGAACGTCGACCGCATCGTCGAGTGCTACGAGCGCTACAAGAATGGCCAGGACGGGGCGCCCACGGCGTTTTTCTTCACCCACAGCACGCCAGGCTCGTATGCCCTGATGGAGAAGGGCGCGGCCGACCGCATCCCGCTGATCGACGGCGCTGGCGGGCGTACCGAGTCCACTGACGGCAGCGTGTTCCCCTATGCCTTCCCGCTGTTGCTGAACTACTACGGCCAGGCGTCGGTGGGCATCAACTACATTGCCGGGCGCGAGGGCGGTTTCGACAAGCTCAAGGGCAAGAAGATCGTCACCGTGTACCACGACTCGGCCTATGGCCGCGAAACCCAGGCGCCCATGCAGCTGCTGGCGCAGAAGTACGGTTTCGAGAACATCCAGATCCCGGTGGCCGACCCGGGCAACGAGCAGTCGGCGCAGTGGCGCCAGGTGCGCCAGCTGAAGCCGGACTGGGTGTTCCTACGCACCTGGGGTGTATCGACGCCGGTTGGCATCAAGACAGCGGCACGCTTCGGCATCCCGGTCGACCACATCATCGGCGACGTCTGGGCCGGCTCCGAGGCCGACGTAATCCCGGCCGGCAGCGCGGCCAAGGGCTACCAGGCCCTGGCGCCATTCCCTGGCGGCAGCAACTTCGCCATCCACCAGCGCCTGCGCCAGCACATCCTCGACACCGGCAAGAGCGACCTCAAGGACCCGAGCTACTTCGGCAAGGTGTACTACAACATCGGCCTGATCAATGCCGCCATCGCCGTCGAAGCGCTGCGCACGGCCCAGGCGAAGTTTGGCAACCGCCCGCTTAACGGAGAAGAAGCGCGCTGGGGCTTCGAACACCTGAACATCGACGCAACACGGCTCAAGGCCATCGGTTTTGAAGGCTTGCTGCCGCCACTGAAGCTGTCGTGCTCGGACCACGAAGGCGGCGGTGCGGCGCGGGTGCAGCAGTGGGACGGTGAGAAATGGGTGCTGGTGACCGACTGGGTGCAGGCCGACCGCGCCACCTTGCGCCCGCTGATCGAGGCCAAGTCGGCCGCCTACGCCAAGGAAAAAGGCATCACGCCGCGCGATTGCGCCAGCGAGCAGTGAACACTCAACGACACTTCAGGGAAACCATCATGTACGCACCTTTCAAACGCTACGGCGCCGCCCTCGGCCTTGCCATTAGCCTTGCCTCGGCATGGTTGCCGGTGGCCCAGGCCGCCAGCAATGAACAGTTCTTCCCGCTGGCCACCTACCGGGTTGGCGTTTATGCCTCCAGCGGCATTCCGGTATGGGCCGGGATGATCGACTACTTGCGCTACATCAACGAAGTCGAAGGCGGCATCAATGGCGTCAAGCTGGTCTGGCAGGAGTGCGAAACCGAGTGGACGGCCGAGAAGGGCATCGAGTGCTACGAGCGCTTCAAAAACGGCCTGAACGGCGCACCGGTGGCCTTGTATCAGCCTAACGGCGCGCCGGCCGCCTACACCCTGGCGGAAAAGGCCGAGGCCGACAAGATCCCGCTGATCACCTTGGGCTATGGCCGCACCGAAGCCACCGATGGCCGGGTGTTCCCCTATAACTTCCCGGTGATGCTGACCTTCTACAGCGAGGCCTCGGCGTTCATCAACTACGTGGCCGAGCGCGAAGGCGGGCTGGACAAGCTCAAGGGCAAGAAGATCGCCACCGTCTACCACGACTCCGCCTACGGCCGCGAAACCCAGGGGCCGATGGCGTTGCTGGCGCAGAAATACGGTTTCGAGAATATTCAGATTCCGGTAGCCGACCCGGGCAACGAGCAGGCCGGGCAATGGCGCCAGGTGCGCCAACAGAAGCCGGACTGGGTGTTCCTGCGCACCTGGGGTGTGTCCACGCCTGTGGCGATCAAGACAGCGGCGCGCTTCGGCTTCCCGGTGGATCGCATTGTCGGCGACATCTGGGCCAGTTCCAACGAAGACGTGTTGCCGGCGGGTGAAGCCGGCAAGGGCTACCTGGCGTTGACGCCGTACCCGGGCGGCGCCGATTTCGACATTCACGAGCGCATCCGCAAGTACATCGTCGACACAGGCAAGAGCGACCTCAAAGACCCGAAAAGCTTTGGCAGCGTGTACTACAACTCGGGCCTTGTGAACGCGGCCATCGCCGTGGAGGCAATCCGCGCCGGGCAGAAGAAGTTCGGCAACCGCCCACTCACGGGTGAGGAAGGGCGCTGGGGCCTGGAGCACCTGGACTTGGGCGATGTCCGTCTGAAGGAAATCGGCTTCCTCGGCCTGATGCAGCCGCTGAAGCTGTCGTGCAGCGACCACGAAGGCGGGGGCGCGGCCAAAGTACAGCAGTGGGATGGCCAGAAGTGGACGCTGATGACTGACTGGGTACAGGCCGACCGCGCCACCCTGCGGCCGCTGATCGATGCCAAGGCAGGTGAGTTTGCCCGCGAGAAAGGCGTTACCCCTCGCGAATGCGCGAAAGACGAGGTTGGCCCATGACCCACGCCCCGCTTGCTGCCGAGCACGCCAAGGAGTTGCTGGGTGTACAGGATATCGAAGTGATCTACGACGGTGCGATCCTGGCCGTGGCCGGGGTTTCCCTACGGGTCGGGCAGGGCGACATCGTCGCCTTGCTGGGCGCCAACGGGGCTGGCAAAAGCACCACGCTCAAGGCCATTTCCGGGTTGCTGCAAGCCGACCGTGCGCGGGTGAGCCGTGGGCACATCCGCTTCCTGGGCCAGGGCACCGCAGGCATTGCGGCCAACCGGCTGGCGGCTCAGGGCATTGTGCATGTGCTGGAGGGGCGACACGTGTTCGCCCACCTCACCATCGAGGAGAACCTGCGCACCGGGGGCTTCTTGCGCAAGCCGGCGCGACACGAACTGGAGCAGGCGCTGGAGCGTATCTACGCCTGGTTTCCGCGGCTGAAGACCAAGCGCAAGACCCAGGCCGGGCTGACCTCGGGCGGTGAGCAGCAGATGCTGGCCATCGGCCGCGCGCTGATGACCCAGCCGCGGCTGGTGCTGTTGGACGAGCCTTCGATGGGGCTGGCGCCGATCATCGTCGAGGAAATCTTCGACATCGTCGCCCAGCTCAATGCCAAGGAGGGCATGAGCTTTCTGGTGGCTGAGCAGAACATCAACGTTGCCCTGCGCCATGCCGACTATGCCTACATTCTGGAGAACGGCCGGGTGGCGGGTGAGGGCGCTGCTGCCGAGCTGGCTGCGCGCGAAGACCTGCGG
The DNA here is from genome assembly GCA_947090765.1 of Pseudomonas sp. MM223. Lineage (NCBI taxonomy): Bacteria > Pseudomonadati > Pseudomonadota > Gammaproteobacteria > Pseudomonadales > Pseudomonadaceae > Pseudomonas > Pseudomonas sp. MM223. Next base: position 1,443,659 of record OX352322.1, read on the forward strand.
CATTTCTACCTGGGGGGCAAGGCTGGTTGATAGATCCTGGGGGCTGCGTTGCAGCCCTTTCGCGACACAAGGCCGCTCCCACAGGCACTGCGCATAGCCTGAAACTGGTGCAGTACCTGTGGGAGCGGCCTTGTGTCGCGAAAGGGGCGCGCAGCGCCCCCAGAAGTGTTGTATCGCACGCAACAGCAACTGAACAATTTGCCTCTGAAGAACATCCAAGTAATTTCATGAATTAATATAAGTATTTGAAATATATGGATTTTATTGGTGGCACGGTTATTGGAATAGCAGAGCATCCCCGCCCCGGCGGGGTTATCCAACTCAAAAGGACGTTCTGCCATGCGCTCGCGCAATTACCCACCCGTCACCCTTGCCTTGGCCATCGGCCTGGCCGCCCCTGCATTCGCCGAAGATGAAGGTTTCCTCGACGGCACTCAGTTGCAAATCATCAACCGTAATTATTTCTTCAGCCAGGACTACCGCAACGGCGATTTCACTCGTAACCCCAACACCGGCGAACGGCAGAGCCAGCACCGCGAATGGGGCCACGGGATCATCGCCAACCTGCAGTCAGGGTTTACCCAGGGTACAGTCGGCCTGGGCATGGACGTACAAGGCCTGGTCGGCCTGAAGCTCGACGGCGGAAATGGCACGGTGGGAAATGGCGTGGGCGTACCAGGCATCGTCTCGCGCTCGGGCAGCAACTTCGATGGCGAGCCCAAGGACGCCTACGGCAAGGTCGGTGTTGCGCTGAAGGCCCGCGTGCTGGATACCGAACTGCGCTACGGCGATGTCAGCCCAACCAGCCCGGTGTTGCATGCCAGTGACATCCGTCTGTTGCCGCAGACCCTGCGCGGCTTCATGTTCAACGACCACTCGCTGCAAGGCCTGAGCTTGCAGGGCGGCAAGCTGGAGTCCAGCAGCGACCGCAATGCCAGCAACCACCGGGGCGACCTTGGCACCGTGTACGCCGGGCGGTTGAAGGGCGCCAATGATGTGATGTACCTGGGCGGCGACTACCGCCTCAACGACCAGCTGAACCTGCGCTTGCACGCCAGCCGCCTGGACGATGTGTGGAACCAGCAGTTCTTCAACGTCGACTACGTGCAGCCGCTAGGCGACAGCCTGGCCCTGAAGACCGGCCTGGATTACTACCGCACCCGCGACAGCGGCCAGGCGCTGGCCGGCAAGATCGACAACGATTCCTGGAGCGTGCATGCCGGCATCAATGCAGGCGGGCATGGCTTCAAGCTGTCGTATACGCGCATCGACGGCGACACACCGTTCGATTACGTGTGGAACACCTACGACATCCAACTGGACGCGGCATCGCAGGTATCCGATTTCAACAACCCCAACGAACGGGCCTGGGAAGCGCGCTACGACTACAACTTTGCCGTGCTCGGCCTGCCTGGGCTGTCGCTCACCGCCCGCTATGTGCGCGGCAGCGATATCGACGGTACCCGCGCCGGTGGTGCCTACAGCTACTACAACGGTATCGAGGATGGTCGCCATTGGGAGCGCAACCTGTGGGTGCGTTACGTGGTGCAGGGCGGGCCGGCCAAGAACCTGTCGTTCAACGTGATGCAGGCCACCCACCGGGTGGGCGGGGGGCATACCGCCGAGGCCAACGTCGATGAACTGCGGGTAATCGTCGAGTACCCGCTGGACATCAGCCTTTGAGTGGTCCCGGCCAACTGTTGGCCGGGCAACAGGCAATCTGCAGTTTGTCGGTCTCAAGGCTTTCCGAATGATCAATATTTTATCTAACAGTCTGAATTTAAAGGCTTTATCAGATTGGCACAGGTTCTGCTGAACAGCTGTGGAACCCGTTACGCATGGAGCTGCACATGACGACCCTTTCACCCGTATCCAGCCTGCCCCCGCAGGCCCGTTCGGCGCCACGGCGCGCCGCCCATGTCATCCGCAGTGATGCCGAAGCCATCGAAGTCGCCCAGCGTCTGGCCGAGGACTTTGCCCAGGATGCGGCTTTGCGTGACCGTGAGCGGCGTTTACCGTGGGATGAACTTGATCGCTTTTCCGACAGTGGCCTGTGGGCGATCACCGTGCCCAAGGAGTTTGGCGGCGCGGGCGTGTCCTATGCCACCCTCAGTGAAGTGATTGCAACCATCTCGGCGGCCGATTCGTCCCTCGGGCAGTTGCCGCAAAACCACTTTGGTGTGCTCAGCAACCTGCGCCTGACCGGCAGCGAAACGCAAAAGCGCGACTACTTCTCCAAGGTGCTGCAGGGCTACCGTTTCGGCAATGCCTTTTCCGAATCGCGCGGCCAGTACGTGACCACCTTCCAGACGCAAATCCGCGTCACTGGCGCCAGCGCCGTGATCGACGGCGAGAAGGCGTACTGCACCGGTGCCCTGTTTGCCCATATCGTTCCTGTTGCCGGCGTTGATGAAGAGGGGCGACCGCATATTGCCTTTGTTCCTCGCGATGCCGCAGGCCTGACCGTGATCGACAGCTGGGACGGCTTCGGCCAGCGCATCACCGCCAGTGGCCAGGTGCGCCTCGACGGCGTGCAGGTACCGGCGGCCGATGTGATACCGGCCTGGAAGGCCTACGACCAGCCCACGGCTGATGGCCCGATCTCGCAGATTATCCAGGCCGCAGTCGATACCGGTATCGCCCGTGGCGCCTTCGCAGCAACCTTGCAGGTGGCCCGCCAGGCACGGCCGTGGGCCGACAGCGGCCTGCAACATGGCTGGCAGGACCCGCTCAGTCAGGCACTGATTGGCGAACTGGCCTGGCGCCTGCAAGCGGCCGAAGCCCTCCTGCGCCGTGCTGCGCAGGCCGTGGACCTAGCGGTTGCCCAGCCTGACGAAGAGCATGTGGCGCAGGCCTCGGTGGTGGTCGGCCAGGCCAAGGTGCTGTCCACGGCCATTTCGCTGGAGGCGTCCAGCCGCCTGCTGGAACTGGGTGGCACGCGCAGTGTGTCGGCCAGCCAGGGGCTGGACCGTTTCTGGCGCAATGCCCGCACCCACACCCTGCATGACCCGGTGCGCTGGAAGTACCACTTGGTCGGCAATCAACTGCTCAACGGCATCAAGCCGCAACGTCACGCCTGGAACTGAGGAGGCGCACATGTCCAATATCCATTCCCATGGCCGGGGCGACCTGGCACATGCCCGTGAGGTCGAGGCGGCCTTGCTTGAATACTTGCGTGTGCACAGTGCCCGCCATGAAACCTTGGTGATTGCCACGGTGGGGGAGGTGCGCATTGCTATTGATGCTGCCGATGCATTGCTGGAGCAGGCAGATGATTCGCAGGCATCGGCGATTGCTTTTCGCTTGGCGGCTGCTGAAGGGGCTCGGCTGGCCGGTGAGGCTTACTTCGAGTTGGCCGGTCGCAGCCTGGCACGGCCTGAGGTGAGTGGTGGTGAGCCGGTGCTGGCGACCCAGAGGCGGTTGCTGGGGGACCATTACCTCAATGGTGCGGCGTTGGCCGACGGCCTGGACTAGCCGCTGATAGTGCCGGGGCCGCTTTGCGGCCCATCGCCGGCAAGCCAGCTCCCACGGGGGATGTGCAGGTCTTCAGTGATGCGCGGTCCCTGTGGGAGCTGGCTTGCCGGCGATGGGCTGCGCAGCAGCCCCGATGCGGTTATTCAGGATTGCTTGGCACCCCCACCAATCTGCCATACATACGGTGGTTCAACACCGTTCACGTGCCAGTCGCCAATGATCCGCTCCTTGTAGATTACCGGGTTGTGCGAAGCCGCCGTGCGGGCATTGCGCCAGTGGCGGTCGAGCTGGCGGCTGGTGCTGGTGGTGGATGCACCCAGGGCATTGAACAGGTCGCTGGTGGCGCGCAGCACCAGGTCGATGGCCGCCACCTGGGCCTGGGCCGACTCCAGTTCGGCAAGCACATTGGCCTGCTGTTCAGCGGCCGGGTCATTGGCAAAACGTGCCAGGTAAGCCCGTTGGCTGGCCTCGGCGGCGCGCAGCGTTGCAGCTTCTGCGGCATACACCTGGCCTGAGGCCTTGCCGATCACTTGCAGTACCTGTGGGTCCTGGCTGACGGCTGCACCGTTGCCGTGGCTGAACACCCGGGTGCGCTTGCTGGTCTCGCGGCTGAAGTCGCGCACGGCGGCGCGCCCGGAGCCGGTGATGACGGCCAGCAGGACCAGTTGGTAGAACGCGGTCTGGTATTTGAAACGGGTGCCAAAGTCGATGATGTTCTCTTCCTCGACCACGGCATTTTCGAACACCGAGGTACCGCTGCCGGTAGTGCGCTGGCCAAAGCCATCCCAGTCATCGCTCTGGCGGATACCGGGCTGACGGGTGCGAATGGCCGCGATCACGTCGGCACCGGTGTCATCGCGGCGGGCGAACAGGTCGATCCAGTCAGAGAACAGGCTGCCGGTGCTGTAGTACTTGGTGCCGTTGACCACCCACTGCTCACCCTGGCGCGAAACGCGGGTGATCACATCGCCGATCTTCACCGCGCCGATTTCGGTCCACGCGCAGCCCACCAGGTCACCGGCAACGAAGCGCTGGAACCACACGCCCTGTGGCGCGTTGGCATGGGCGTTGAGGCGGTCTTCGACGAAGGCGAAATGGCCGCGCAGGGCCTGGGGCACATTGGAGTCGGCCTCGGCCAGTTCGATCAGCAACTGGAACAACTGCGGCAAAGAGGCCCCGCCGCCGCCATGTTCGACCGGTATACGCACGGCGCCAAAGCCGGCTTCTTTCAGCCACTGGATCGGTTCGTGGGGCAGGGTGCGGTTGCGTTCGCGTTCCACGCTGCTTTCGGCAATGCGGGTGAAGATAGGTCGAAAGCGTGCGGCGAGCGTGGCGTAGTCGGTGCCATTGGTGGGGACGGGCAGGTGCTGTTCGAGGGCAGTCATCGGAATACTCCAGGTACATGAAAGCGGGTGGTATGTACCGGTGATTGCACAGGTCGTGCCGGGTGGCGGAAGGGCCGTGGGGCGGGGCTTGCGGTGTGTTTCGATGGTTGCTGGCTGTGGCGTGGCGGGGCAAGTTGTTGTTTGGCTGTGGGCCGGGCAACAGCTGCCAGCGGTTGGAAAACCAGCTGGATTTCTTTGTAACGCTGGCTTCCCGGCACCGGCGGCCTGATTTAATATACTTGCCAGTATAAATATTCGATGTGCACCCCGCGAAAGGATTCATCATGTTGCGCCATGCCTTATCCATCGCTCTGCCTGCCGTTGCCGCGTTGTTACTGACGGCATGCGGTCAGGAAGCCGCCCCGCCTGCCGCGCCGCGCCCGGCGCTGGTGGTGCAGCCGCAGCCGGCCGAAGCCGCTGCCGACAGTTACCCCGGCGAAGTGCGTGCGCGCTTCGAGCCAGACCTGGCCTTCCGCATTGGCGGCAAGGTCAGCAAGCGCCTGGTGGAGGAGGGGCAGCGGGTCAAGGCCGACCAGCCGCTGGCCGAGCTGGACCCGCAAGACGTGCGCCTGCAACTGGAAGCCAACCGCGCCCAGATGGCGGCTGCCGAGGCCAACCTGGCGCTGGTGCGCGCCGAACGTGACCGTTACCAGAAGCTGCTGGACCGGCAGATGGTCAGCCATTCCCAGTTCGACAATGCCGAAAACCTCTACCGCGCCGGCCTTGCCCGCCTGAAGCAGGCCAAGGCCGAGTTCGATGTGGCTGGCAACCAGGCCGAATATGCCGTGCTGCGCGCACCGCAGGCGGGGGTGGTTGCCAAACGTCAGGTCGAAGTGGGCCAGGTGGTTGCCGCCGGGCAAACCGTGTTCACCCTGGCCGCCGATGGCGAGCGGGAAGTGGTCATCGGCCTGCCAGAGCAACAGTTTGCCCACTTTGCCGTGGGCCAACCGGTGAGCGTGGAGCTTTGGTCGCACCCACAAGAGCGCTTCCAGGGGCGCATTCGCGAGCTGTCACCGGCCGCCGACCCACGCTCGCGCACCTTTGCAGCGCGCATCGCCTTTACCTCGACGGCCACGCCGGCCGAACTGGGCCAGAGCGCCCGGGTGTTCATCGCCCATGGGGGGGTGATCCCGTTGGCAGTGCCGCTGTCTGCGGTGACCGCGGAAAACGGCCAGGCCTATGTGTGGCGGGTCAACAAGGACAGCCGCCTGGAACGGGCCGTGGTGCGCCTGGGGGCGTACGGCAGCGACAGTGTGCCAGTGCTCGAAGGCCTTGCCCCGGGCGACTGGGTGGTCGCCGCGGGTGGCCATGTTCTGCGCGAGGGCCAGGAAGTACGCCCTGTTGATCGCAGCAACCGTGTAGTGAACCTGACGGCCAAGGAGTAAGTCCCGATGGGTTTCAACCTTTCTGCCTGGGCGCTGCGCAACCGCCAGATTGTCCTGTTCCTGATGATCCTGCTGGCGGCTATTGGCGCCATGTCCTACACCAAGCTCGGCCAGAGCGAGGACCCGCCATTCACCTTCAAGGCCATGGTCATTCGTACCCTGTGGCCAGGCGCCAGCGCCGAGGAAGTGTCGCGCCAGGTCACCGAACGCATCGAGAAGAAGCTGATGGAAACCGGCGAGTACGAGAAGATTGTCTCGTTCTCCCGCCCGGGCGAATCGCAGGTCACCTTCATGGCCCGCGACTCGCTGCATTCCAAGGACATCCCCGAGCTGTGGTACCAGATCCGCAAGAAGGTTGCGGACATTCGGCATACCCTGCCACCAGAGGTCCAGGGCCCGTTCTTCAACGACGAGTTCGGCACCACCTTCGGCAATATCTATGCGCTGACCGGTAAAGGCTTCGACTACGCGGTGCTCAAGGACTACGCCGACCGCATCCAGATCCAGTTGCAGCGGGTCAAGGACGTGGGCAAGGTCGAGTTGGTCGGCCTGCAGGACGAAAAAATCTGGATCGAGCTGTCCAACCTCAAGCTGGCTACCCTCGGCGTACCCCTGGCGGCCGTGCAGCAGGCGTTGCAGGAGCAGAACGCGGTGAGCACCGCCGGCTTCTTCGAGACGCCCAGCGAACGCCTGCAACTGCGGGTGAGCGGGCGCTTTGACAGTGTCGAGCAGATTCGCCAGTTCCCGATCCGTGTGGGTGATCGCACCTTCCGCATCGGCGACGTGGCTGACGTGCACCGAGGCTTCAACGACCCACCCGCCCCGCGTATGCGCTTCATGGGCGAGGATGCGATTGGCCTGGCCGTGTCGATGAAGGACGGCGGCGACATCCTGGTACTGGGCAAGGCCCTGGAAGGCGAGTTCGAGCGCGTGGCGCGCAACCTGCCGGCCGGTATGGAGTTGCGCAAGGTCTCGGACCAGCCTGCGGCGGTCAAGGCCGGTGTTGGCGAGTTTGTGCAGGTGCTGGTCGAGGCACTGGTCATCGTGCTGCTGGTGAGCTTCTTCTCGCTGGGCCTGCGCACCGGCCTGGTGGTGGCGCTGGCCATCCCCTTGGTGCTGGCCATGACCTTTGCCGCCATGCACTACTTTGGCATCGGCCTGCACAAAATTTCCCTCGGCGCGCTGGTGCTGGCGCTGGGCCTGCTGGTAGACGACGCGATCATTGCCGTCGAGATGATGGCGATCAAGATGGAGCAGGGCTACGACCGGCTCAAGGCGGCCAGTTATGCCTGGAGCAGCACGGCCTTCCCGATGCTTACCGGTACCCTGATCACCGCGGCGGGCTTCTTGCCCATTGCCACTGCGGCTTCCAGCACCGGCGAATACACCCGCTCGATCTTCCAGGTGGTGACCATCGCCCTGTTGACCTCATGGGTGGCGGCGGTGGTGTTCGTGCCCTACCTGGGCGAGCGTCTGCTGCCAGACCTGGCCAAGCTGCACGCTGCGCGCCATGGCAAGGACGGCCACGCGCCAGACCCTTACGCCACGCCGTTCTACCAGCGTGTGCGGCGGGTGGTGGAGTGGTGCGTGCGGCGGCGCAAGACGGTGATCCTGCTGACTATCGCGGCCTTTGTCGGCAGCATCCTGCTGTTCCGCTTCGTGCCCCAGCAATTCTTCCCGGCCTCCGGGCGCCCCGAGCTGATGGTGGACCTGAAGCTGGCCGAAGGCGCTTCGCTGGCCAATACCGCCGAGCGAGTGAAGCAATTGGAGGCATTGCTCAAGCAGCAGGACGGCATCGAAAACTACGTGGCCTACGTGGGTACGGGTTCGCCACGCTTTTACCTGCCGCTGGACCAGCAACTGCCGGCAGCCAGCTTTGCCCAGTTCGTGGTGCTGGCCAAGTCGATGGAGGACCGCGAGCGCCTGCGCAGCTGGCTGATCAGCACCGTGGACCAGCAATTCCCCGACCTGCGTGCCCGGGTCACGCGCCTGGAAAACGGCCCACCCGTGGGCTACCCGGTGCAGTTCCGGGTCACCGGCGAGCACATTGAAAAGGCCCGTGAGCTGGCCCGTGAAGTGGCCGACAAGGTGCGCGAGAACCCGCATGTGGTGAACGTGCACCTGGACTGGGAAGAACCCAGCAAGGCGGTGTTTCTCGAAATTGACCAGGACCGCGCCCGCGCCTTGGGCGTGAGCACTGCGCACTTGTCCAGCTTCCTGCAAAGCTCGTTGACCGGCACCACGGTCAGCCAGTACCGCGAGGACAACGAGCTGATCGAGATCCTGCTGCGCGGTACCCCACAGGAGCGCGGCGACCTGGCTAACCTCGGCAGCCTGGCATTGCCCACCGACAACGGCCAGAGCGTGGCGCTGTCGCAGGTAGCGACCCTGGAGTACGGCTTCGAGGAAGGCATCATCTGGCACCGCAACCGCCTGCCGACGGTGACCGTGCGTGCCGATATCTACGACAAGGAGCAACCGGCCACACTGGTGAAACAGATCGAGCCGACCCTGCAGGAGATACGCGCCAAGCTGCCGGATGGCTACCTGCTGGAAGTGGGCGGTACGGTGGAAGACTCCGAGCGTGGGCAGAAGTCGGTGAACGCCGGCATGCCGCTGTTCGTGGTGGTAGTGCTGAGCCTGCTGATGATCCAGCTGCGCAGCTTCTCGCGCACGGTGATGGTGTTCCTCACCGCGCCGCTGGGGCTGATTGGCGTAACCCTGTTCCTGCTGGTGTTCCGCCAGCCGTTCGGTTTTGTCGCCATGCTGGGCACCATTGCCCTGGCGGGTATGATCATGCGCAACTCGGTGATCCTGGTGGACCAGATCGAGCAGGACATTGCGGCGGGGATGGAGCGTTGGCAGGCGATCATCGAAGCCACGGTGCGTCGCTTCCGGCCAATCGTGCTGACCGCGCTGGCGGCGGTGCTGGCGATGATCCCGTTGTCACGCAGCGTGTTCTACGGGCCGATGGCAGTGGCGATCATGGGTGGTTTGATTGTGGCCACGGCGTTGACCCTGTTGTTCCTGCCAGCGTTGTATGCGGCATGGTTCAGGGTTAGGAAGGACTGAAGACAGCAGGGGAGGGCTTTGCCCTCCTTTCGCCGGCAAGCCAGCTCCCACAGGTACTGCACATGGCTTAAGGTCAATGCAGTCGAGGTGGGGCTGGCTTGCCGGCGATGGGCTGCAAAGCAGCCCCGGGGCCATCACAGGGCGCCGAACACCTTCTTGGCCAGGCTGGTAGCGGCCTGCGCCGGGTTCTGGCGAATGCTCTGCTCCTGCTTGCCAATCATCTCGAACAGGCCATCCAGCGCCTTTTCGGTCACGTAGTTTTCGATGCTGGCGCTCTTGGCGTCAACCACGCCCAGTGCCACGGCCTGCCCGGCAAAGTTGTTGTACTGCTGGGCCAGGCCAACCTTGTCGGTAGCCTGTTTGACGATCGGCAGGAACTTGGCGCGGATCTGCTCGCGGCTGCTCTTGTTCAGGTATTGGGTGGCCGAGTCGTCACCGCCGCTGAGGATGCCCTTGGCATCGGTCACGCTCATGTTCTTCACGGCATCTACCAGAATCGCCTGGGCCTGTGGCACTGCGGCTTCGGCTGCCTTGTTCATGCTGGCTTCAAGGGCATCGACCTGCTCACCCTTGCCGAACATTTTCATGGCCTTGGCTGCTTTGCCCAGGTTGCCTGGCAATTCGATGCGCACGTCGGGGTTGTTGCTGAAGCCACCTGGGGTGCTCAACTGCTTGACGGCCAGTTGCGCGCCTTGGGTCAGGGTATCTTTCAGGCCGCCAGTGGCGTCTTTCTGGCTCAGGTCGCCCAGCGACAGGGCCAGGGCGCTGGCCGACAGCAGCAGGCCGGCGCACAGGGTGGTGAAGCGCAGGGAAGTGCGGATCATGAAGCTTTCCTTGTAAACGGATAAAGGCGGGTGTCAGCGAACCTGGTCGACCTTGATGCGCACAGATTGCGGGTCACTGCCGTCGAGCATGACACCATGGTGTTCGGTATTGATGAACAGCAGCTTGCCATCCAGCTCGATGCGCGCGCTCACCGCATAGCGGTGGCCGGGTTTTACCTGGGCTGGGTCGTAGCTAAGGTGGAACGGCAGCGGAACGTTGCCTTTGACCGGGCCGGCCTGGCGGGCCAGGGTCACGGCTGGGGCGTCCATCAGCGAAACATCCTGCAGCTCCACGCTCAAGGTAGCGGCAGGTGGCAGGGCAATACGCTGCAGGTAGAAAACTTCACCGTCCAGGCTGGCCTGGGTGGATGGGGTTTGGCTGGAACAGGCTGCGAGCAGGGATGCGCAACACAGCATAAAGAGCTTTTTCATGGAATCTCCATTGGTCCTTGGGCTGGCTTGTGGCCAACCCCAGGGACTTTAGCGGATTTTTCCGGTGGATGAACCGTTAGATGGTCGAAGTCTCCAGGCCATCGTCGCGGTGCAGGGCCACCTGGCGGATCGACAGCCGCAGTTCGGCCGACAGCACACGCTTGGCCACACCTTCGGCCAGGCTCACCGAGCTTGTCGTGATAACCCAGCTTGCCTTGCCCGTCGGCATGCAGCACGCCTTGCTGGAGCAAGGTCTGGATGAAGTGGCGGAACAGCGTCTTGTCGAAGAACTCCGGGGCATTCAGGCCATGCAGGATCGACAGGCGCTGGGCCATCATCACGCACAAGTCTTCCAGCGCTTCGGCGCTGAGGCTGTTCTGGCCGCTGTTGAGCAGCAACGAGGTGGCCATGTAGAAGCGCTGCAGGGTCTGGGTAATGGTGCGGGCGAGCAGGGTCAGCAACACGAACTGCCGCGAGCTGGGTGCCGGGCGCACGTACACGTCGTTTTCCTGGCGCAGCAGGCCTTGTTCCACCAGCGCGGCCAGCCATTGGTCGATCACCTCGTCCAGTTGCTCTGGCGCCCAGCGCAGGAACAGTTCGGCCTGCAGGTACGGGTACAACGCGTGCACATACTGGCCCAGCAGTTCACGGCTCATGCGCGAGCTGCTGAGGAAAAAGCTGGCCAGCAGCGCCGGCAGGGCGAAGATGTGCAGCACGTTGTTGCGGTAATAGGTCATCAGTACCGCATTGCCTTCATCCAGGTAGAGGATGCGGCCCAGGGCGTCCTTTTGCTCGGCCACCAGGTTCATGCTGCGCACGTGTTCGATCAATGCCTGGCCGTCGCCGTCGGGCAGGGTGGTGTGCGGCGAGTAGGGCACCTGGCGCAGCAAGGCCAGGTACAGGTCCAGCACGCGGGTCAGGGCGCGTTCGTCCAGGGCCAGGCGGCTGGTGGACAGCAGCGCCAGGGCCACCAGGTTGACCGGGTTGATGGCGGCCGCCTCGTTGAGGTGCCGGGCCACGGTTTCGCCCAGGCGGGTGGTGGTAGCGTTGAGCCAGGCCGGGCGGTACTGCGGGCCGTGATCCTGCTCACGCCAGCCGGGCTGTTGCTCGTCGAGGAAACCGGCGAGGCGGATGGGTTCGCCGAAGTTGACGTAAACCTGGCCAAAGCGCTGTTTGAGCGCGCCAAACACCTTGAAGATGTCGAACACCGACTCCTTCTTTTTACTGGCACCGCGCAGTTCGCCCAGGTAGGTGCGGCCTTCGAGCACGCGCTCGTAGCCGATGTACACCGGCACGAACACCACCGGTGTACGCGACGAGCGCAGGAAGCTGCGCAGAGTAATGGCCAGCATCCCGGTACGCGGCTGCAGCATGCGCCCGGTGCGCGAGCGGCCACCTTCGACGAAGTACTCGACCGGGAAGCCTTTGGTGTACAGGGTGTGCAGGTACTCGTTGAACACGGCGGTGTACAGCGGGTTGCCCTTGAACGTGCGGCGCATGAAGAAGGCGCCGCCACGGCGCAGCAGGTTACCCACCACCGGCATGTTGAGGTTGATGCCCGCGGCCACGTGCGGCGGGGTGAGGCCGTTGCGGAACAGCAGGTACGACAGCAGCAGGTAGTCGATGTGGCTGCGGTGGCACGGCACGTAGATCACTTCGTGGCCGGGGGCTATGCCCTGAACCTGTTCGATATGGTTGACCTTGATGCCGTCGTAGATCTTGTTCCAGAACCAGCTCAGCACCACTTCGAGAAAACGGATGACTGTGTAGGTGTAGTCCGAGGCGATCTCGTTGCCATACCGCAGTGCCTGGGCCTCGGCCTTGGCCAGTGGCAGGTTCTCGCGCTGGGCCTCGTCGGCGATGGCCTGGCGCACCTGCGGGGCATGAATCAGGCCTTTGACCAGGTTGCGCCGGTGCGAGATGTCCGGGCCGATGACGGCGGTCTTGAGGTTGCGAAAATGCACGCGCATCAGGCGCTGGGCCATGCGCACGGTGCGCTCGTGCCCCTTGTTGTGCTGCACCAGTTCGCGCAGGTGGATGGGCGCGGAGAATTGCACCCGGGTCTTGCGCCCCAGGATCAGCACGGTCAGCAGCCGGCGCAGGCGCCCGGTCACTGCCCAGCTGTCGGCAAACAGCAGTTTCCACGGGCTGGATTCGCTGGCCGGGGTCTGCCCCCAGAACACGCTGACCGGGATGATTTGCGCATCTTCTTCGGCATGCTGGCTGACGGCAGCCACCAGGCGCTCAAGCGTGGGCGGGGCGCCGCTTTTGTCCTGGCGGCCGAGCCAGTCCGGGTCGGGGGTCAGGTAGAAGAACCCGGCAGGCTCCTGCAGTGGGCCGACCGCAACCGGCAGCACCGGGCGCGGCAGCCCCGCCTTGGTGCACTCCTGGTCGAGCACGGCCAGGTCGGTGAGCGCAGGCGAGGGCAGCGCATAGAACACCGGCCGGCTGCGGTCGAGGTTGAGGGACATGGAAGACTGGTTGATGGTCTCGGAGCGCACCCACAGGTACAACAGGCGACGCAGGGCGCCGAAGATCAGGCGGCGCAGGGGGGAACGGGTCATGGGGTGTGTGCCCTGGGTGTGATTTTCAGGTGAGTATCCAGCTATTTAGTCTGCCGTATCGGCGTAAGTTCAGCAAAAAACGGCCAACGGCGGGACCGTCATCAATTTTTTTGTTCTGTGTCATATACTCGGCCTGCCACTTGCAGGATATTTCAGCAAGCGGCGTTGGCACGGGGCCGTGAGCTCATGCCTACAAGGCGATCTTCACAATAAAAATCCGGAGTAGTTCAGATGTCGTCTCGTGAGACTGGGAATGTAAAGTGGTTCAACGATGCCAAGGGTTATGGCTTCATTCAGCGCGAAGGTGGTGCGGATGTGTTCGTCCACTATCGGGCGATCCGCGGTGAGGGGCATCGTACCCTGGTCGAAGGGCAGCGGGTGGAGTACGCCTGCGTGCAGGGCCAGAAAGGCCTGCAAGCCGAAGACGTAGTGGGCCTCTGAGCCTCATGCGGTAGGCCTCAAGCTGCAAGTTGACCGTGTAACTTGCAGCCTGAAGCAACTTGTTTCAGCTGGTACGCCAGGTGATTTCCTCTTCACCGTCGGCGCTGATGCGGACCCAGCGGTCGGCATCTTCTTCCCCATCTTCCTCAACCCAGCCACCCGGCGCGCAGCGCACTTCCACACCCAGTGCGGCAAATGCATCGCGGGCGCAGGCGACATCATCGGCCCATGGGGTCTGGTCACTTTCCAGGTACAGGCTGTTCCATTTCCCTACAGCCTTGGGTAGCCAGGTGACCGGAATGTTACCGGCCTTGCATTTGAACGTCTGACCTTTCTGCTGCCATTCGCTGCAAGGGCCAATCGCCTTGGCGAGCCACTCGGCAATCTGCTTGTGGTCGACGTCGGCGTCCTTCAGGTAGATCTCGATATCTGGTTGGCGCATAAGGGCTCCGGGTGTGCTCAGTCTTGGCGCACGAAATAGTCATAACGCATGGAAACCGTAACCTCGAACGGCTCGGGCTGGTCGATCACCCGGGCGCGCTTTTCGGCGCTGGCGCGCCAGCCGTGCGGGGTCATGGCCAGCAGGTCGGCGCGTGCCTTGGGCAGGGCCAGGCTCAGGCGAAACTCCAGCGTTTCGCTATGGGCGTGGGCCATGCCTTCGGGGACGAGGGCCAGGTGCTTGTCGTCGGCATAAGGGCGTACTTCATCGTAGAGCACCTCGCGCAACTCCATCAGGTGGCCGCTGGTCGGGCCAACCCGCATCAGGCCGCCGCCGGGGCTGAGCAGGCGCTTGGCCTCGGCCCAGTCCAGCGGGCTGAACACGCTGGCGATGAACTGGCAGCTGGCGTCGGCCAGCGGTACGCGGGCCATGCTGGCGACCATCCAGGTGACCTGTGGCGCGCGGCGGCAGGCACGCTTGACGGCCTCGCGGGAGATGTCCAGGGCGTAACCGTCGGCAGCCGGCAGGGCCTGGGCAAGCAGCGCGGTGTAGTAACCTTCGCCGCAGCCGATGTCCAGCCAGGCGCCGGGCTGGCGCTCGGCGGCAAGCTCGGCCAGGCGGCGGGCGACCGGGGCGTAGTGACCCGCGTCGAGAAAGTCGCGGCGCGCCTCGACCATGGCCTGGTTGTCACCCGGGTCGCGGCTGTTCTTGTGCTGCACCGGCAGCAAGTTCAGGTAACCCTGGCGGGCGCGATCGAAGCGGTGGCCGGCCGGGCACACCACACTGTTGTCGAGCCGGCTCAGCGGCGCCTGGCAAAGAGGGCAGGCGAGCATCAGGCGAGCAACCGGACCAGGGTCTGGTAGTAGATTTCGGTCAGCAGGTCGAGGTCGCTGGCCAGGATCCGTTCGTCCACCTGGTGGATGGTGGCGTTGACCGGGCCAAGCTCGACCACCTGGGTACCCATGGTGGCAATGAAGCGGCCATCGGAGGTGCCGCCGCTGGTGGACGGCTGGGTGTCACGGCCGGTGACGCCCTTGATGCTGTGTGCCACGGCGTCGAGCAGTGCACCGGGTTCGGTGAGGAACGGCAGGCCCGACAGCGCCCAGTCGATCGACCAGTCCAGTTCATGCTTGTCGAGAATCGCCGACACCCGCGCCTGCAAGCCTTCCACGGTCGACTCGGTGGAGAAGCGGAAATTGAACAGCGCGGTCAGGTCGCCCGGTACCACGTTGGTGGCGCCGGTGCCGGAATTAAGGTTGGAGATCTGGAAGCTGGTCGGCGGGAAGAACGCGTTGCCTTCGTCCCAGTGCTCGGCTGCCAGCTCCGCCAGGGCCGGGGCGGCCAGGTGGATCGGGTTACGGGCCAGGTGCGGGTAGGCCACGTGGCCCTGCTTGCCGCGCACGGTCAGTTTGGCACCCAGCGAGCCGCGGCGGCCGTTCTTGACCACGTCACCCAGCAGGGTGGTGCTGGAGGGTTCGCCAACGATGCACCAGTCCAGGCGTTCGTTGCGGGCTTTCAGGCGCTCGACCACTGCCTTGGTACCGTGGTGGGCCGGGCCTTCTTCGTCGCTGGTGATCAGGAAGGCGACCTTGCCGCGGTGGTTCGGGTAGTCGTGCACGAAGCGCTCGCTGGCGATCACCATGGAGGCCAGGCTGCCTTTCATGTCGGCGGCGCCGCGGCCGCAGAGCATGCCGTCAGCGTCGATCAGCGCTTCGAACGGTTCGTGCTGCCATTGCTGCACCGGGCCGGTGGGCACCACGTCGGTGTGGCCGGCAAAGCACAGTACCGGGCCGTCCTGAGTGCCGTGGGTGGCCCAGAAGTTGTCGACGTCTTCAATGCGCATTGGCTCGAGCTCGAAGCCCACGGCGCCCAGGCGCTTCATCATCTGCGCCTGGCAGTCGGCGTCGACAGGGGTGACCGAGGGGCGACGGATCAGGTCACAGGCCAGTTGAAGGGTGGGCGAGAGCTCGGCAGGGGCCGTCATGGGGGACTCCGGGGCAAGGCAAGGCGGGGAAATCTGAGGGGCGTTATCTTATATCAAACAGGCCGTCCGGTGGGGCCGCTTTGCGGCCTTTCGCGGCACGAGGCCGCTCCTACAGGGGACCACGCTGCCTTTGTAGGAGCGGCCTTGTGCCGCGAAAGGGCTGCAAAGCAGCCCCGGCAATCTCAAGCCTGCTGCGGTTCAGCGGCCTTTTCTATCGGCTTGGGCAGCGAAGACAGCAACGCCATCACCAGTGCCGCCACATAAGGCAACGACTGCACCAGCAGCATCGCTACCCAGAAGCGCATGTCCGAACTCGGCAGCCCCTGCACCAGGTAGATGCCCAGTGCTGCACCCCACAGCAGTAACATGATGAACAGCTCTTCCCGCGCTTCGGACAGTGCCACCAGCAACCCATGGCTGTCGGCATTCTTTGGCGTGCGGAAGAACGGCATGCTGCTGGTGAAGAAGCCGTACAGCACTGCCTTGGCAATGGTGTGCGACAGCGCCAGGCCGGCCAGCGCTGCGGCGAAGGCGTCCTTGAGGTTGACCCCCACCGCGCGGCGGTAAAGGAAGATGATCTTGCCGACCTTGAAGAAGAACAGCGCCAGCGGCGGAATGGCAAAGATCATCAGCGGCGGGTCAACACGGTGCGGCACGATGATCATCGCCGCTGACCACAGCAGCGCGCCGATGGTGAAGAAGATGTTCATGCCGTCGGCCACCCATGGCAGCCAGCCGGCCAGGAAGTGGTAGCGCTGGCCACGGGTCAGCTCGCTGCCCTTGCCACGCAACAGGGCGCTGGCGTGGTGCTTGATGATCTGAATGGCACCATAGGCCCAGCGGAAACGCTGCTTCTTGAAGTCGATGAAGGTGTCAGGCATCAGGCCCTTGCCGTAGCTGTTGTGGGCGTAGGCGGCCGACAGGCCCTTCTCGAACACGCGCAGGCCCAGTTCGGCATCCTCGCAGATGCACCATTCGGCCCAGCCCAGGCTCCTCCAGTACCGTGCGCCGGGTCATGGTCATGGTGCCGTGCTGGATGATGGCGTCACGGTCGTTGCGGGTGACCATGCCAATGTGGAAGAAGCCCTTGTACTCGCTGTAGCACAGCTTCTTGAAGGCGCTTTCGTGCTGGTCGCGGTAGTCCTGCGGCGATTGCACCACGGCAATTTTCGGGTCGGCAAAATGCGGCACCATGTGCTTGAGCCAGTTGCGGTCCACGCAGTAGTCCGAGTCGATCACCGCGATGACTTCGGCGTCCTTGGCGGTGTGCGGGAGCAAGTAGTTCAGCGCGCCGCCCTTGAAGCCGGCCAGTGGCGCCACGTGGAAGAACTTGAAGCGCTCGCCGAGCTTCTCGCAGTGGGCCTTCAGCGGTTCCCACACGGCCGGGTCCTTGGTGTTGTTGTCGATCACCAGCACTTCGTAGTCGGGGTAGTCCAGCGCGGCCAGGGCGTCGAGGGTCTGCTTCACCATCTCGGGTGGCTCGTTGTAGCACGGCACATGCACCGACACCTTGGGCCGGTAGGCGCTGTCGGCCTGCACCGGCAGGAACTCACGCCGGCGCTTGTGTATCCAGACTGCCTCGGCCAGTTCATGGGCCTCGGTCAGCAGCACGATGAACACGCCCAGCGCGCCAAGGGCTAGCAGCACGCCCACGGTCAGGCTGAACCAGGTGCTGTATTGCTGGCTGTAGTCGTAGGCAATCCACACCAGTACCGACCCGCACAGGAAGGTGATGAAGGTGAGGAAGGTGCGGCCGCGCTGGCGCAGGGCCGAGCCGTCGATGAACAGCACCATCAGGGCGATCATTGCCAGCACCACCGAGGCCACCGCCAGCGCACGCCATTGCGGGATCGCCACCACCGGGCCGTCGAAGTTGAATTTTTGCTGGCGCTCGGCGTTGTACACGCCCCAGTAGGCGCCTACCGAGCCTTCGTCGCTGGCCTTCCACGGCTGGTCGTAGGCTTCGATGACAAAGTAGTTGTAGCCACGGCGGTTGAGGGTGTTGACCAGGGTGCGCAGGTAGATGGCCTGGTCGGCCTGGCTGGCATCGGCGCCCCCACGCATGCGGCCGTTGCTCGGCCAGCCGACTTCCGACAGCAGCAGGGGTTTACGTGGGAACTGGTGCTTCAGCTCCCGGGCGCGGTCGAGCACAAACTCGACCGAATCCTTCATCGGCACGAATTCCCAGTAGGGCAGGATGTGCGCGGCAATCAGGTCGACGTGCTTGGCAATCTCGGGGTTTTCCTTCCAGATGTGCCATTGCTCACTGGTGGTGACTGGTACCTTGACGGCTGCGCGTACCCGGTCCAGGTATTTGATCAGGTTTTCAGGGGTAACCTCTTCACGGAACAGCGCCTCGTTACCCACCACCACCCGCACCACGCTACGCGAGGTGTTGGCCAGCTGGATGGCCGTGGCGATTTCGCGCTCGTTGCGCTCCAGGTCCGGGCTGATCCAGATGCCCAGCGTCACCCGCAAGCCGAACTCCTCGGCCAGGCGCGGGATGTCGGCCTGGGTGCCCTCCACGGTATAGATACGGATGCTGTCGGTCAGTTTGCTTAACTGCTCCAGGTCCTGGCGCATCTCGTCGTCAGTGGGGTACTGGCCTTTCTGCGGGCTTTCACCCAGGCGGAACGGCGAATACGAAAAGCCAGAGATCTGCTCTGGCCAGGCGGGGGCGGAAACCGGGCGGTTGATCAGTGCCCAGAACCCGGTGAACAACGCGGCGATGGCCAGGACCACGACCAGGTTCAGGCCGAATTTACGTGAAGACATTGTCATCCATATCTGTGGAGGTGATAGGACATTAAAGCAGGGTTGGTAGTCTCTTTCCTAACGATGCAGGCCATGGGCCCGCTGGCATATAATGCGCGCCGGTTTTTTGGGGTATGAACATGAGCACAGAAGATCCACGCTTCGCCGGCGTTGCCCGGCTGTATGGCGACCAGGGGCTGCAACGCCTGGGCCAGGCCCATGTGGGTGTGGTCGGCATTGGCGGGGTTGGTTCGTGGGTGGCCGAAGCGCTGGCCCGCAGCGGCGTGGGTGAAATTTCCCTGTTTGATCTGGACGACGTTTGCGTCAGCAACACCAACCGCCAGGCCCATGCCCTGGAAGGGCAGGTGGGGCGGCCCAAGGTCGAGGTCATGGCCGAGCGCCTGCGGGCGATCAACCCGGCGTGCACGGTGCATGCTGTGGCCGACTTCGTCACCCGTGAAACCATGGCCGAGCATATCCACGAGCAGCTGGACTGTGTGATCGATTGCATCGACAGCGTCATGGCCAAGGCTGCGTTGATTGCCTGGTGCCGGCGGCGCAAGATTGCCATCGTCACTACAGGTGGCGCTGGTGGGCAAATCGACCCGACACAAATCCAGATTGCCGACCTGAACAAGACCTTCAATGACCCGCTGGCCTCGCGGGTGCGCTCCACCCTGCGCCGCGATTACAACTTTTCGCGCAACGTCAGCCGCAACTATGGCGTGCCGTGCGTGTTCTCCAGCGAGCAGTTGCGCTACCCAAAAGGTGATGGCAGCGTCTGCCTGCAGAAAAGCTTCGTGGGTGAGGGTGTAAGGCTGGACTGCTCGGGTGGCTTCGGCGCGGTGATGATGGTGACCGCCACCTTTGGCATGGTGGCGGCGAGCAAGGCAGTTGAAAAACTGGTAGCCGGTGCGCGGCGGCCCTCGGAACGGCTCAAGCCTGAGTAACCATTCTCAGGCCTACGCTGTCTCTGTGGGAGCTAGCGGCTGTGGCTCAACTCCGCCATTCGCTGCAACACTGCATGCAGCCCGTTGCTGCGCGACGGCGACAGCTGGCGCTCCAGCCCCAGTTGGGTGAACCACTCACGCAGATCAAGCCCGGCCAGCTCTTCACTGGCCAACCCCTGCACCCGAACCAGCAACAACGCCAGCAGCCCACGCAACAGGCGTGCATCGCTACTGGCCTTGAACTGCCACAAGCCCTCGACCTGCTCGGCTACCAGCCATACCAGGCTTTCGCAGCCATGCACCCGGTTGGCTTCGGTCTTGTCAGCGTCAGCCAACGGCTCCAGGCGGTCGCCCCACTGCATCAGCAACCGTGCGCGCTGTTCCCAGCCCTTGCCCTGTTCGAACGCTTCCAGCGCCTGGCGTGCTTGTTCCGGCAGGTTCATCGCAGCAGCTCCAGGCCCTGATCCAGCGCCGTAAAGAAGCGCTGCAAGTCATCGCTGTCGTTGTACAAGCCCAACGATACGCGGATTGCGCCTTCCAACCCCAACCCCTGCAAGAGCGGCATGGCGCAGTGGTGCCCGGCCCGCACGGCAACCCCTTGCTCGGTGAGCAGGTGGGCGATGTCGGCGTTGTGCACACCTTCGATGACAAAGCTGGCCAGGGCCGTCTGTGGTGCCCCTAGTACCCGCACGCCTTCACGGTCGGCCAAGCCGCGCAGCAGGTGTTGGTGCAGGCTGGTTTCGTGGGCTTCGACAGCCTGGGCGTCGAGGCTTGCCAGATAGTCCAGGGTTGCGCCAAGGCCGATCACCCCGGCGATTGGCGGCGTACCCGCCTCAAACCCCAGTGGCGCCGGGCGGAAGCTGGCGCTCTGGTACTCGGCCAGTTGCACCATCTCGCCGCCGAACTGCCAATGGCGCAGCAGCTCCAGCGCCCGCGTGTGGCCGTACAGCACGCCGACGCCATCAGGGCCGTACAGCTTGTGGCTGGAAAACACATAGAAGTCGCAGCCCAGTTGCTGCACATCGTGGCGACCATGCACCACGCCCTGGGCACCGTCGACCACGGTCAGCGCGCCTTGGGCGCGGGCATGGGCCAGCAGGGCCGGCAGCGGCTGCCAGGTACCCAGTACGTTGGACAGCTGGCTGACGGCGAGCACCCGGGTGCGCGGGCCTATCAGTTGCAGTGCCTGGTTCAGATCGATGCGGCCAAGGGTATCCAGCGGCAGCACTACCAGGCGCAGGTTGCGCCGGCGCGCCAACTGTTGCCATGGCAGCAGGTTGGCATGGTGCTCCAGGGCGCTGATGGCAATTTCGTCACCGGCTTCGAAGCGGTGCTCCAGGCCATAGGCCAGCAAATTCAGCGCCGAGGTGGCACCGTGGGTGAACACGATCTGCCGTGAGTCCTCGGCATTGAGCCAGGCTGCGACCTTGTCGCGGCTGGTTTCGAAGGCCTGGGTCGCCAGCGCGCCGGGCAGGTGCTGGGCACGGTGCACATTGGCCGCGCCATGGCCGTAGTAATGGCTCAAGGCATCGATCAGGGCTTGCGGCTTTTGCGTGGTGGCGGCGCTGTCCAGGTAGGTCTGGTGCTGCCGTTGCAGGGCGGCGATGGCGGGGAAGTCGGCACGCCAGGGGGAGGGCTGGAACATGTTCACGGGGCCTGGAATGAAAATCGGGTCTGGCGCGCGAACGCCAGACCCGATCTTAACACTTCAAACCTGCAAAGGTTCTCAGTTGTGGGCGTGCAACGCCTCGTTCAGCTCGATGGCCGACTTGTGGGTCTTGCACTCTACCGCGCCGTTCAGCGAGTTGCGGCGGAACAGCAGGTCGGTCTGGCCGGCCAGGTCGCGGGCCTTGACCACTTTGACCAGCTCGTTGTTTTCGTCCAGCAGGTTCACCTTGGTACCAGCGGTGATGTACAGGCCAGCTTCAACGGTGTTGCGGTCGCCCAGCGGGATGCCGATACCGGCGTTGGCGCCGATCAGGCAGCCTTCGCCGACCTTGATGACGATGTTGCCGCCACCGGACAGGGTGCCCATGGTCGAGCAACCGCCGCCCAGGTCGGAACCTTTGCCAACGAACACGCCGGCGGACACGCGGCCTTCGATCATGCCCGGGCCTTCGGTGCCAGCGTTAAAGTTGACGAAGCCTTCGTGCATGATGGTGGTGCCTTCGCCGATGTAGGCGCCCAGGCGCACACGGGCGGTATCGGCGATACGCACGCCGGCCGGGACCACGTAGTCGGTCATTTTCGGGAACTTGTCCACCGAGAACACTTCCAGCAGCTCGCCTTTCAGGCGCGCTTCCAGTTGCAGCTCGGCCAGTTCGGCCAGGTCTACTGCGCCCTGGTTGGTCCAGGCCACGTTTGGCAGCAGCGGGAAGATACCCGCCAGGCTCACGCCGTGTGGCTTGACCAGGCGGTGCGACAGCAAGTGCAGCTTGAGGTAGGCCTCTGGGGTGGAGGTCAGGGCTGCGTCTTCGGCCAGCAGGGTGGCGACCAGCGGCTTGTGGCTTTCGGCCAGACGGGTCAGCAGGGCGGCCTGGGCGGCATCCACGCCTTTCAGGGCTTCGGCCAGTTTCAAGGCCTGGCCGTTGCTGAAGGCGATGGCCTGGTTGCCACCTTCGTAACCGAGAACAGGGGCTACTGCGGCGAGCAGTTCGGCGCTCGGGTTGAGCAGCGGTTGTGCGTAGAACACTTCCAGCCAGGCGCCCTGGCGGTTCTGGGAGCCGACACCGAAGGCCAGGCTGAACAGGGTATTGGACATGTGATTACCTCGTGCGAAATAGGGTAGGGGCTCAGGCCAGGGCAGCGGCGTAGAGGTCGGGCTTGAAGCCGACCAGGGTACGCGCGCCAAGGTCCAGCACCGGGCGTTTGATCATCGACGGCTGGGCCAGCATCAGCTCGACGGCCTTGGCCTGGTCGAGGTCTGCCTTGCTGGCGTCGTCCAGCTTGCGGAAGGTGGTGCCGGCACGGTTGAGGATGACTTCCCAGCCGTGTTCGTCGCACCAGCGGTTCAGGCTGTCACGGTCGATGCCTTGGGTCTTGTAATCGTGGAATTCGTAGGCGATGGCTTTGTCTTCGAGCCAGGTACGCGCCTTTTTCATGGTGTCACAGGCTTTGATGCCGTAGAGCGTGTAGGTCATTGTGTACATTGGGGTTACAAGATGCCCCAATCTCTCCGTTTTTCGATGTCAGTCGCGGGATTATGCGGGAACGATCCTCGCGGCGCCACGCCCGTGGCGCCCATGTTTATTGATCAGGATGTGTTCAAGCGACCAGGCGCTGGACCGACTCGATGATCTCATCACCGTGTTGCTGTTCGGCAGTGCGCAAATCGAAGGCCGTCTGCAGGTTGAGCCAGAACTCGGGTGTGGTGTCCAGGCAGATGGACAAGCGCAGTGCCATGTCGGCGGAGATACCGCCCCTTTCGCGCAGGATATTGTTGACGGTTGGTGTTGCAACGCCCAACGCCCTGGCCAGTGCCGCGGCGCTAAAGCCCATTTCCTTCTGGAAGTCCTCACGCAGGATTTCGCCCGGATGGATTGGACGCATACCGTTCTTGAGCATGATGCACCTCAGTGGTAATCGACAATTTTAACGTTGACTGGCCCGTGCTCTGTCCATGTGAAGCACACGCGCCATTGGTCATTCACACGAATACTGTGTTGACCAGCGCGGTTGCCGCTCAGTGACTCGAGGCGATTGCCAGGTGGCGACCGAAGGTCTCGCAACGCTGTTGCGGCATCGAGCATGGCCAGTTTGCGCTCCGCGACTGACTTGATATCTGACCAACGCCGTGTCTTTCCGGTGCAAAAGAGCGCTTCCGTTTCGGCACAGCTAAAGCTTCGAATCATGAGCTGGAATGCTTAACGTTATTCGTTAAGCTTGATTATACGACGGGATCGCTTTAGTTCAAGTCTTCAATAACGGAGCAGGCAACTCGCAAGCACCGGTCACATCTGCTGGGTATCATCATGTTACATATTCCCCCGTCACCTGCGACTATCGTGCAGCGGCCCCGAACCGCCGGTCACCGCTAACATATTGTTTCAATGGCGATGTTTCGCCTTGCTATCGTTTCTGGTTCACAAAGGAAGCTTTCCCGGATGCAGTCCGCCTACACCGTCCTCATCCTGCTGACGCTGGTCAGCCTGTCGAAGCTGGTCGGCCGCATGATTCCGCTGCCCTTGCCGCTGGTACAGATCGCTGCCGGTGCCTTGCTGGCGCTGCCGACACTGGGCCTGCATGTGGCCCTCGACCCCGAGTTGTTCCTGTTTCTGTTCCTGCCGCCGCTGCTGTTTGCCGACGGCTGGCGCATACCCAAGCGTGAGTTGTGGCGCATTCGCGGGCCCGTGGTGGCGCTGGCCGTCGGGTTGGTGCTGTTCACCGTGGTCGGGGCCGGCTACTTCATTCACTGGCTGCTGCCGAGCATCCCGCTGCCAGTGGCTTTCGCCTTGGCGGCAGTGCTGTCGCCGACTGACGCCGTGGCAGTTTCGGCCATCGCCCAGGACCGCCTGCCCACCCCGTTGATGCACATGCTGCAGGGGGAGGCCCTGATGAACGATGCATCGGGCCTGGTGACCTTCAAGTTCGCCTTGGCGGCGGCGATCACCGGGGTGTTCTCGCTGACCGATGCAAGCTTCAGCTTTGTTCTTGTCGCGCTGGGCGGCCTGGCGGTGGGCGTGGGCCTGAGCTGGCTGGTGGGTCGCCTGCGCGCCTGGATGATTAACCGTGGCTGGGACGACCCGGCCACCCACGTGGTGTTCATGTTGCTGCTGCCGTTTGCCGCCTACGTGCTGGCCGAGCGCCTGGGCGTGTCGGGTATCCTCTCGGCGGTGGCGGCCGGCATGATGCAAAGCTGGCTCGACCTGCTGCCACGCCAGACCAGCACCCGGCTGCTTAACCGCAGCGTCTGGTCGCTGCTGGAGTTCGCCTTCAATGGCCTGATCTTCCTGCTACTGGGCCTGCAGTTGCCGGACATCATCAAGGCGGTAGTCAGTCACGAACCTACCGTATGGCCAACCCTGGCCTACCGTTGCCTGGACGTGGTGGCGATCTTTGTCGCGTTGATCCTGCTGCGGTTCATCTGGGTGCAGAGCATCTGGCGTTCGATTGGCGTGGTGCGCCGCTGGCGCGGCAAGCCGGCGCTGGTGCTGATGCCTACGGCGCGTTCCTGCTGGCTGCTGACTTTGGGCGGTGTGCGCGGTGCGGTGACCCTGGCGGGTGTGATGTCGGTGCCGTTGCTGATGGGCGCGGGCAAGGCCTTCCCTGAGCGTGACTTGCTGATCTTCATTGCCGCCGGGGTGATCCTGCTTTCGTTGATCAGTGCCTGCATTGCGCTGCCGATATTGCTGCGCGGGGTGACCAAGAGCCCGGACGAGCGTTTGCACCAGGAGGTGCAGGAAGCGTGGCGGCGCACGGCCGAGGCGGCGATCCATGCCCTGGAAGCAGAAGAGGTGATTGACGCCAACGCCCCGCAGGATGCTGCACAGGCGACCTTGGCGACCGAGCTGAAGGCGCGCTTGATGGCTGAGTACCGGGATGAGCTGGACAGCTTTAACGACAGTGCCGAGGCCAAGGCCCTGGCCGAGCAGATGGACTTGCTGGAGCGGCGCTTGCGCTTGCGTGCGCTGAGGGCGCAGCGGCTGGAACTGTACAACCTGCATCGCCAGCATCTGGTGGGGGATGAGGTGGTGCGGCAAGTACTGGGTGAGCCTGGATATGAGTGAGGCAAACCTGGGGGCGGTCAAGTAGATCCTGTCGAGGCCATTCGCGGGCACGCCCGCTCCCACAGGTACTGCGCTGCATTTGAAATCTGCGCAGTACCTGTGGGAGCGGGCGTGCCCGCGAATGGGGCTGTCAGCGGTTTTGCAGGAAGGTGCGAATCCGCTCGGCCGCCTCGATGCATTCGGCCAGCGGTGCAACCAGCGCCATGCGCACACGCCCTGCGCCCGGGTTCACGCCATCCACTTCACGCGACAGGTACGACCCCGGCACCACGGTCACATGCTGGGCCTCGAACAGGTCGCGGGTAAACTCGGCATCGCCCCCCGGCACTTTGGCCCACAGGTAGAAGCTGCCATCCGGGCGCTGTACGTCCAGCACCGGCTGCAGGATGTCCAGCACGGCATCGTACTTGGCGCGGTACTGGTCGCGGTTCGCGCGCACATGCGCCTCGTCCTGCCAGGCGGCAATGCTGGCCAGTTGGGTTTGCACCGGCATGGCGCAGCCGTGGTAGGTCCGGTACAGCAGGAACGGCTTGATGATCTCGGCATCCCCCGCCACAAAGCCCGAACGCAAGCCCGGCAGGTTGGAGCGCTTGGACAGGCTGTGGAACACCACGCAGCGTTTGAAGTCACTGCGGCCAAGCTCGGCGCAGGCGGTCAGCAGGCCTGGTGGTGGCGCATCTTCGTCGAAGTACAGCTCGCTGTAGCACTCGTCCGCGGCGATCACGAAGTCGTGCTCGTCGGCCAGGGCGATCAGCTTCTTCAGGGTGTCCATCGGCACCAGCGCGCCGGTCGGATTGCCCGGTGAGCACAGGAACAGGATCTGGCAGCGCTTCCACACTTCGGCCGGCACAGCGTCAAAGTCGGGGTTGAAGCCGTTGTTTTCCAGGCAGGGCAGGTAGTGCGGGGTAGCCCCGGCCAGCAGTGCTGCGCCTTCGTAGATCTGGTAGAACGGGTTGGGGCTGATCACCAGGCCATCGTCGGCACGGTTGACCACCGCCTGGGTGAAGGCGAACAGCGCTTCACGGGTGCCATTGACCGGCAGGATATGACGGTCGGTATCCAGCCAGCCGGCCGGCACGCCAAAGCGTTGCTCGCACCACTGGCCGATGGCCTGGCGCAGGGCCGGCAGGCCGATGGTGCTGGGGTATACCGCCAGTTTGTCGAGGTTGTCGGCCATGGCCTGGGCGACGAACGCTGGTGATTCATGCTTCGGCTCACCGATTGACAGGGCGATGGCGCGTTTGTCTGCCGCAGGCTTCACACTGCCCAGCAGGGCACGGAGTTTCTCGAACGGGTAGGGCTGAAGCTGGGTCAAGGCATGGTTCATCGGCGCAAGGTCTCGTCAATCGTCTAGTCGTTAAAAGGTCACGCGGGTAGGGCTGGTGTCGCTGGCCTGGCCGGCTTGCAACTGCTGGACGATGGCCTCCTGCAGGCGGCTGCACAGCTGCGGGTCGGACAGCGGCTGGTTGTCGGCATCGGTGATGAAGAATACGTCCTCCACCCGCTCGCCGAGGGTGGCAATCTTGGCGTTCTGCAGCGACAGGTCGAACTCCAGGAAAATCCGCCCCAGCCGGGCCAGCAGCCCTGGGCGGTCTGGTGCGGTGATTTCGAGAATGGTCACCGGCCGCTGGGCATCGTTGAGGATGGTCACCTGCGGCGGGAAGTTGAAGTGCTTGAGCTGGCGTGGCACCCGGCGCTGGATGATGGTCGGGTAGTCTTCGGGGTTGCGCAGCGCTTCGGTCAGGCCGTCGCGAATCTGTTTGACCCGCTGCGGGTTGTCGCCGATCGAGCCGCCGTCGTTGTCCAGCACGATGTAGGTGTCGAGGGTGAACTGGCTGCTCGACGTGATGATGCGTGCATCGTGAATGTTCAGGTTCAGCTGCGACATGGCAGCTACCGTCACGGCGAAGAAATCGTGCTGGTCCGGGGCGTAGATGAAGATTTGCGTGCCGCCTTCGAACTCGCGCTGGGTGGTTTCCTTGATCAGCACCAGCGGCCCGCCATCGGCCGGTTGCTGGAGGATCGCATCCGTGTGCCAGGCCACGTCGGCGGCAGTGTGCTTAAGGAAGTAGTCATCGCCCAGTTGCGACCACAGCTGCTCGACGTCGTCCGGGTCGGTGCCCTCACGCACCAGGATATCCAGCGCGGAGGACTGGGTCTGGCGAATCTGCTCTTCGCGGTCCAGCGGGTTTTCCAGGCCGCGGCGCAGGGCGCGCTTGGTCTCGCTGTAAAGCTGGCGCAGCAGGCTGGCCCGCCACGAGTTCCACAGGCTGGGGTTGGTGGCATTGATGTCGGCCACGGTCAGTACATACAGGTAGTCCAGGCGCGTCTCGTCACCCACGTGCAGGGCAAAGTCGTTGATCACCTGCGGGTCGGACAAGTCCTTGCGCTGGGCGGTGGTCGACATCACCAGGTGGTTCTGCACCAGCCAGACGATCAGGCGGCTGTCCCAGGCCGGCAACTGGTGGCGTTCGCAGAACTTCTTCGCATCCACCGCACCGATTTCCGAGTGGTCGCCCTGGCGGCCCTTGCCGATGTCATGGTACAGGCCGGCCAGGTAGATCAGCTCGGGCTTGGGCAGGCGCCCCATGAGCTTGCTGGCCAGCGGGAATTTCTCGGACACCGGCGTGTATTGCAGCTTGCGTAGGTGCTTGATGAGGTTGAGGGTGTGCGCATCGACCGTATAGATGTGGAACAGGTCATGCTGCATCTGCCCGACGATCAGGCCGAACTCCGGCAGGTAACGCCCAAGGATGCCGTAGCGGTTCATCCGTCGCAGGTTGCGATGGATACCGATTTCGCACTTGAACAGCTCGATGAACAGGCTGGTGTTGCGGATATCGGTGCGGAAGGTGTCGTCGATCAGGTGCCGGTGCTCACGCAGCAGCCGCACCGTATCGGCACGCACGCCCTTGATTTCGGGGTGCTGGGCCATCAGCACGAAGATTTCCAGCATGGCGAATGGTGTACGCTTGAACACGTTCGCGTTGACGGCTTCGATATAGCCGTCATGCAGACGGAAGCGCGCATTCAGCGGCTGGGTGGTGCCGCTGTCTTCGTCAGCGAGGATGACCTCTTCGAAGTGCTGGATGATCAGGTCGCACAGCTGGCTGATGCTCATCACCACCCGGTAGTACTGCTGCATGAACTGCTCTATCGCCCGCTTGGGGTTGTCGTCGCTGTAGCCCAGTAGCGCGGCGAGGCTGCGTTGGTGGTCGAACAGCAGGCGGTCCTCGGCGCGACCGGCCAGCATGTGCAGGGCGTAGCGTACCCGCCACAGAAAATCCTGGGACGAGGCCAGCAGTTCGTTTTCGCTTTCCAGCAAGAAGCCTTCGCCGGCCAGAGCATGCAGGTTAAGGGTGCCGTACTGGCGGCGGGCTACCCATAGCACGGTCTGGATGTCGCGCAGGCCGCCGGGCGAGCCCTTGACGTTAGGTTCGAGGTTGTACTCGGTGTCGTTGTACTTGTGGTGGCGGGCCTTGAGTTCGGCGCGCTTGGCCAGGAAGAAGTCTTTGCTCGGCCACATGTGCGCGGTACTGGTCACCTCCAGCATGCGCTGGCGCAGCGCCTCGGGGCCGGCAATGGTGCGGCTTTCCATCAGGTTGGTGATCACCGTCAGGTCGGCGCGGGCCTGTTCGGCACACTCGTCGACGGTACGCACGCTCTGGCCCACTTCCAGGCCGATGTCCCACAGCAGGGTGAGAAACCGCTCGATGGCATTGCGGTACTGCTCGTGCTCGGCGGCGCCCAGCAAAATTAGCAGGTCGATGTCTGAATGCGGGTGCAGTTCACCACGCCCGTAGCCACCCACCGCGACTAGGGCGATACCGCTGTGGTCGCCCCAGTCGAACTGGTTCCAGGCCTGTTGCAGGATATTGTCGACGAGCCAGGCGCGGGCTTCGATCAGCGGGCGGATGTCGCCGCCACTGCGAAAACGCTTGTCGAGCACCTCGCCGGCCTGGCGGATGGCTTTCTTGAAGGCGGCGATGGGGCTCGCCTTGAGGGCCAGTTCCGCCTGGAACTGGCCGCGGTCGAACAGCTCGGGGTCCACCTGGGGCATCGCGTCACGTTCCTGTCGTCGGGTGGCCTGTCGGAGTGCGGTCAGGCCGAGGTGCGCGGGATGGTGTCGTCCTTGCGCAGGGTGAAGATCTCGTAGCCGGTCGCGGTCACCACCAGGGTGTGTTCCCACTGGGCCGAGAGCTTGCGGTCCTTGGTGATGGCGGTCCAGCCGTCGCCCAGCACCTTGGTGTCGGCCTTGCCCTGGTTGATCATCGGCTCGATGGTGAAGGTCATGCCTTCTTTCAGTTCCATGCCGGTGCCGGCGCGGCCGTAGTGCAGGATCTGCGGCTCTTCGTGGAACACCTTGCCGATGCCGTGGCCGCAGAACTCACGTACCACCGAAAAACCGTTCTTTTCCGCGTGCTTCTGGATCACTTCGCCGATATCGCCCAGGCGGCAGCCCGGCTTGACCAGCTCGATGGCCTTGTACATGCATTCCTGGGTAACCTTGGACAGGCGCTCGGCCCACACTGGCACGTTACCGACGTGGAACATGCGGCTGGTATCGCCGTGGTAACCGTCCTTGATCACGGTGACGTCGATGTTCAGCGTGTCACCGTCCTTGAGCGGTTTGTCGTTGGGGATGCCGTGGCAGACCACATGGTTGATCGAGGTGCAGATCGACTTCGGGTAGCCCTTGTAGTTGAGCGGCGCCGGGATGGCCTGCTGGACGTTGACGATATAGTCGTGGCACAGGCGGTCGAGCTCCTCGGTGGTAACACCGGGCTTGACGTGTTCCTCGATCATTTCCAGTACGTCGGCGGCCAGGCGGCCGGCGATGCGCATCTTCTCGATGTCTTCTGCAGTCTTGATGTTGACGGTCATTACAGGCTCTCTACGGCGCCGCACGCGGCGCGAACAAACGGGAAAGGCCGGATTCTAGCAGAGCAGGGCGGCATTCTGTCGGGATAAAGGCGGCCATGCTGCTGTCTACAGGAGGCATTCTGGCCTGTTTGACGGGGCGCTGCAAAAACCGCTGACAGACGCGACGTCATCCGGGTTTCGTTTGCTCGCGGTCTGTGGTATAACATGCGCCGCTTTCGGGGACGACCCCGTCAGCTTAAACCCACACACGTGTCGACACGATGACCTGGGTGCCCCGAATTCTCGAATTTGCGGGTTGGTCATTGGGACGCGTGGAGGCCCAACCCGACTTATCAAGGAACTATCATGTCCCAAGTCAACATGCGCGATATGCTGAAGGCCGGTGTGCACTTCGGCCACCAGACCCGTTACTGGAACCCGAAAATGGGCAAGTACATTTTCGGCGCGCGTAACAAGATCCACATCATCAACCTGGAAAAAACCCTGCCAATGTTCAACGAAGCTCTGGCTTTCGTAGAGCGTCTGGCTCAGGGCAAGAACAAGATCATGTTCGTCGGCACCAAGCGTTCCGCCGGCAAGATCGTCGCCGAGCAAGCTGCTCGTGCCGGTTCGCCATACGTTGACCACCGCTGGTTGGGCGGCATGCTGACCAACTACAAAACCATCCGTGCTTCGATCAAGCGTCTGCGCGACCTGGAAACCCAGGCCGAAGATGGCACCTTTGCCAAGCTGACCAAGAAAGAAGCCCTGATGCGTTCGCGCGATCTGGAAAAGCTGGACCGCAGCCTGGGTGGTATCAAGGACATGGGCGGTCTGCCTGATGCCCTGTTCGTGATCGACGTTGATCACGAGCGCATTGCTATCACCGAAGCTAACAAGCTGGGCATCCCGGTTATCGGCGTTGTCGATACCAACAGCAGCCCGGAAGGTGTTGACTACATCATCCCAGGCAACGACGACGCCATCCGCGCCATCGAGCTGTACATGACTTCGATGGCCGACGCCATCATCCGCGGCCGCAACAACGTTGCTGGCGGCACCGAAGTCTATGTTGAAGAAGCGGCTGCACCTGCTGCTGAGTAATAGGCGCTAGCGTCTACTTGGCACGCAAAAAGGGGGCTTTGCCCCCTTTTTGCCACCTTGAAATCCTGCTGTCAGCAAGGGCCCCGCATTATGGGTTGGCTGAGATAACAACAGCGGATTCGCAGAATTTAACGCCCGTGACGAGCGGGTGGAATGGTTGAAAAACTTTCCAAGAGGATTTTGAAATGGCAGCAATTACTGCAGCGCTGGTCAAAGAACTGCGCGAGCGTACTGGCGAAGGCATGATGGATTGCAAAAAGGCCCTGGAAAAGGCCGGCGGCGACATCGAAAAAGCCATTGACGACATGCGTGCCTCCGGCGCCATCAAGGCCGCCAAAAAGGCTGGCAACGTCGCTGCTGAAGGCGCTATCGCCGTCAAGACCGACGGCAAAGCCGCCGTTCTGCTGGAAGTCAACTCGCAGACCGACTTCCTGGCCCTGCAAGACGACTTCAAAAACTTCGTAGCCGAAAGCCTCGAAGAAGCCTTCGCCCAGAAGCTGACCGACGCTGCACCGCTGATCGCTTCGCGCGAAGCAGCCCGTGAAGCCCTGGTTGCCAAGTGTGGCGAAAACGTCAACATCCGCCGCCTGGTGCGCGTTGAGGGTGACGTTGTTGGTGCTTACCTGCACGGCAACAAGATCGGTGCCGTTGTTGTCCTGAAAGGCGGCGACGTCGAGCTGGCCAAGAACATCGCCATGCACGTGGCCGCTTCGAACCCAGAGTTCCTGGATTCGTCGGAAATCTCCGCGGAGGCCATCGAGCGCGAGAAGAATGTCTTCCTGCAGCTGAACGCCGACAAGATCGCTGGCAAGCCGGAAAACATCGTTGAGAACATGATCAACGGCCGTATCACCAAGTTCAAAGCCGAAGCCTCGCTGAAAGAGCAAGCCTTCGTCATGAACCCGGAAGTCAAAGTCGGCGAGCTGGCCAAGAAGGCCGGTGCTGAAATCGTTTCGTTCACCTACTTCAAAGTAGGCGAAGGCATCGAGAAGC
Organism: Pseudomonas sp. MM223; assembly: GCA_947090765.1. Taxonomy (NCBI): domain Bacteria; kingdom Pseudomonadati; phylum Pseudomonadota; class Gammaproteobacteria; order Pseudomonadales; family Pseudomonadaceae; genus Pseudomonas; species Pseudomonas sp. MM223. The sequence continues at coordinate 1,476,049 of OX352322.1, forward strand.
CGGTCGACAACTTCGCAGAAGAAGTTGCTGCCCAGCTGGCTGCTGCCAAGCAGTAAGACAGCCCCGTCTGTCGCCCCAAAGAGGCTGCCCGCTCACGCGCGCAGCCTCTTTGTCAAAACGGCGAAGGGTTTATAAAACTCGCCGCCGCTGGCACCAAAACGGTGCCACGCTACAGTTAGCAGGCTGTAAACAGCCCGCACGAATTTTCTAAAGTACGCCGCAGGAGAGACTCGCAATGGCTCAGCAGGTGAGTGGTCGCCAACCTCGCTATAAACGCATTTTGCTCAAACTTAGCGGCGAGGCCCTGATGGGCTCGGAAGAGTTCGGGATCGACCCGAAAGTGCTGGATCGCATGGCCCTTGAAGTGGGCCAGTTGGTAGGGATTGGTGTCCAGGTCGGCCTGGTGATCGGTGGTGGCAACCTGTTCCGTGGCGCTGCGCTGAGCGCGGCCGGCATGGACCGCGTCACCGGTGACCACATGGGCATGCTGGCCACCGTGATGAACGGCCTGGCCATGCGCGATGCGCTGGAGCGCTCGAACATCCCGGCCCTGGTCATGTCGGCCATTTCCATGGTCGGTGTCACCGATCATTACGATCGCCGCAAAGCTATTCGCCACCTCAACTCCGGGGATGTGGTAATTTTCTCCGCCGGTACCGGCAACCCGTTCTTCACCACCGACTCCGCAGCGTGCCTGCGCGCCATCGAAATCGATGCCGACGTCGTGCTGAAGGCGACCAAGGTCGATGGTGTGTACACTGCCGATCCATTCAAGGACCCACACGCCGAGAAGTTCGATCACCTGACCTACGACGAGGTCCTGGATCGCAAGCTGGGTGTGATGGACCTGACCGCAATCGTTCTGTGCCGCGACCACGGGATGCCACTGCGGGTATTCAACATGAACAAGCCTGGCGCCCTGCTGAACATCGTGGTGGGTGGCGCTGAAGGTACTCTGATCGAGGAAGGCCAAGCATGATCAACGACATCAAGAAAGACGCGCAGGAGCGCATGACCAAGTCCCTTGAGGCCCTGGGCCGTCACCTGGCGGCGATCCGTACCGGTCGTGCCCACCCAAGCATCCTGGACAGCGTCAAGGTCACTGCCTGGGGCAGCGAAATGCCGCTGAACCAGGTAGCCGCGATCAGCGTCGAAGATGCCCGCACCCTGAAGATTGTCGCTCACGACAAAAACCTCAGTGCTGCCATCGAGAAGGCCATTCTCACCTCCGACCTGGGTCTGAACCCGTCCAGCGCAGGCACCACCATTCGTGTGCCGATGCCAGCCCTGACCGAGGAAACCCGCAAGGGCTACACCAAGCAGGCCAGCGGCGTGTGCGAGGATGCCAAGGTAGCCGTGCGCAACGTGCGTCGCGACGCCCTGGCCGACCTGAAGAAGCTGACCAAGGACAAGGAAATCAGCGAAGACGAAGAACGTCGCGCCGCTGACGAGATCCAGAAGCTGACCGACAAGTTTGTTGCCGAAGTCGATGCTGCCTTCAAGGCCAAGGAAAAGGACCTGATGGCCGTCTAAGGCCGGGGTTTCTTAATGGAAAAGACCAAGCCAGTGGCGCCGTCCTCGGTGCCGCGTCATGTCGCGATCATCATGGATGGCAACAACCGCTGGGCGAAAAAACGCCTGCTGCCCGGCGTTGCCGGGCACAAGGCGGGTGTCGACGCCGTTCGCGCGGTCATCGAAGTCTGTGCCAAGTCCGGGGTCGAAGTACTGACCCTGTTCGCGTTCTCCAGCGAAAACTGGCAGCGCCCCGCCGAAGAGGTCGGTGCGCTGATGGAGCTGTTCTTCTCGGCCCTGCGCCGCGAGGCCAAGCGCCTCAACGAGAACAACATCAGCTTGCGCATCATCGGTGACCGCTCGCGTTTCCACCCTGAGCTGCAGGCTGCCATGCGCGAGGCCGAGGCACTGACCGCCGGCAACAACCGCTTCATCCTGCAGATCGCGGCCAACTATGGTGGCCAGTGGGACATCGCTCAGGCCGCGCAGCGGCTGGCGCGGGAAGTGCAAGCCGGGCACCTGCGCCCGGAAGACATCACCCCGGGCCTGCTGCAAACCTGCCTGGCAACCGGTGAGCTACCGCTGCCGGACCTGTGCATTCGCACCGGTGGTGAGCACCGCATCAGCAATTTCCTGTTGTGGCAGCTGGCCTACGCCGAGCTGTACTTCTCCGACCTGTATTGGCCGGACTTCAAACACGAGGCCATGCGCAATGCCCTGGCCGATTTCGCTTCGCGCCAGCGCCGCTTCGGTAAGACCAGCGAGCAGGTCGAGGCTGGAGCTCGTGCTTAATGCTTAAACAACGCATCATTACTGCGCTGATCCTGTTGCCGATCGCGCTGGGTGGCTTCTTCCTGCTCAATGGCGGGGATTTCGCCCTGTTCATCGGCTTCGTGGTGACCCTTGGCGCCTGGGAGTGGGCGCGCCTGGCCGGGTTGATGGCCCAGCCGCTGCGTATCGCCTATGCCGCGGTGGTCGCCGGTGCGCTGATGTTGCTGTACATCCTTCCGGAGTTGGCGCCCTGGGTGCTGGGGGCTGCGGTGATCTGGTGGGGGCTGGCCACCTGGCTGGTGCTTACCTACCCGCGCAGCAGTGAGCTGTGGGCCAGTGCCGCCTGCCGCTTGCTGATAGGCCTGCTGGTATTGCTGCCGGCCTGGCAGGGGCTGGTGCTGCTCAAGCACTGGCCGCTGGGCAATTGGCTGATCCTGTCGGTGATGGTGCTGGTATGGGCCGCCGATATTGGCGCTTATTTCTCTGGCAGGGCTTTCGGCAAGCGCAAGCTGGCCCCCCAGGTCAGCCCTGGCAAGAGCTGGGAAGGCGTGTATGGCGGCCTGGCGGTCAGCCTGGCAATTACCTTGGCAGTCGGCATCAGCCGCGACTGGAGTTTCGGTCAGGTCCTGCTGGGCCTGCTGGGTGCGGCGTTGCTGGTCATGGCCTCGGTGGTCGGTGACCTGACCGAGAGCATGTTCAAGCGCCGTTCCGGTATCAAGGACAGCAGCAACCTGCTGCCCGGCCATGGTGGTGTGCTCGACCGCATTGACAGCCTGACTGCGGCGATCCCGATTTTCGCCGTGTTGTTGTGGGCTGCCGAATGGGGTGTGATGTGAGTCGCCCGCAGCGTATTACCGTGCTCGGGGCCACTGGCTCCATCGGCCTGAGCACGCTGGATGTGATCGCGCGCCATCCTGATCGCTACCAGGTGTTTGCCCTCAGCGGTTACTCGCGTATCGACGAGTTGCTGGCCCTGTGCGTACGCCATCGCCCGGCGTATGCAGTAGTGCCAAACGCCGAGGCGGCCGTGCGACTGCGCGAAAACCTGGCGACGGCCGGCTGCGCCACTGAAGTGCTGGAAGGTGAGACCGGGCTTTGCCAAGTGGCTGCGGCAGCGGAAGTGGATGCGGTGATGGCCGCGATTGTTGGCGCCGCCGGCCTGCGCCCTACCTTGGCGGCCGTCGAGGCGGGCAAGAAGGTGCTGCTGGCCAACAAGGAAGCCCTGGTGATGTCCGGTGCGCTGTTCATCGAAGCGGTGCGGCGCAGTGGCGCCGTGCTGTTGCCGATCGATAGCGAGCACAACGCGATCTTCCAGTGCATGCCGGGTGATTACGCGCGTGGCCTGAGCGCGGTTGGCGTGCGCCGGATTCTGCTTACTGCTTCTGGTGGCCCGTTCCGTGAGACGCCGGTCGAGGCGTTGCAGAGCGTGACGCCGGAGCAAGCCTGTGCGCACCCCAACTGGTCGATGGGGCGCAAGATTTCCGTGGATTCGGCCAGCATGATGAACAAGGGGCTCGAGTTGATCGAGGCCTGCTGGTTGTTCGACGCCGCACCGGCCAAGGTCGAGGTGGTGGTGCACCCGCAAAGTGTCATCCACTCCCTGGTCGATTACGTGGACGGCTCTGTACTGGCGCAGCTGGGTAATCCGGACATGCGCACGCCCATCGCCAATGCCCTGGCGTGGCCTGAGCGCATCGATTCCGGGGTGGCTCCGCTGAACCTGTTCGCCATCGCCCGTCTGGATTTCCAGGCGCCCGACGAACAGCGCTTCCCTTGCCTGCGCCTGGCGCGGCAGGCTGCGGAGGCCGGCAACAGTGCGCCTGCGGTACTCAATGCGGCCAACGAAGTGGCGGTCGAGGCGTTTCTCCAGCGGCGTATCCGCTTCCCGGAGATCGCGGGTATGATCGAACAGGTGCTCGATCAGGAGCCCGTCGTGCCGCTGCCGTCGCTGGACGCGGTGTTCGCCGCCGACCAGCGTGCCCGGGAACTTTCCCGTGAGTGGCTCAGGCGTCACGGTCGCTGATGCAAGCCCGCCCAGGTTCGTGAGGGGGCTTGGCATGATGCCGGCCCGCTGAACATCATTCGGAGATGGACATGACAGCGCTCTACATGATTATCGGCACCCTCGTGGCTTTGGGTGTGCTGGTCACCTTCCACGAATTCGGTCACTTCTGGGTGGCGCGCCGCTGCGGCGTCAAGGTGCTGCGCTTTTCGGTGGGCTTCGGCACGCCGCTGCTGCGCTGGCATGACCGCCATGGCACCGAGTTTGTAGTGGCGGCGATTCCGCTGGGTGGCTACGTGAAAATGCTCGATGAGCGCGAAGGCAATGTGCCGCCAGCGCTCGCTGATCAGTCGTTCAACCGCAAGTCCGTGCGCCAACGCATCGCGATTGTCGCGGCGGGCCCGATAGCCAACTTCCTGCTGGCCATCCTGTTTTTCTGGGTGCTGGCGATGCTGGGCACCCAGCAGGTCCGCCCGGTGATCGGTACGGTCGATAGTGGCAGCCTGGCAGCATCGGCCGGGCTTACCGCAGGTCAGGAAATCGTCTCTATCGATGGCAAACCGACCAACGGCTGGTCGGCGGTCAACCTGCAGCTGGTTCGTCGCCTGGGCGAGAGCGGCACTTTGCAGGTTGGCGTGCGCGACGAAGGCGCCACGGCCGAACGCCAGCTGCAGGTCAAACTGGACAGCTGGCTGAAGGGCGCTGACGAGCCGGACCCTATCCAGTCCTTGGGGCTGCACCCCTGGCGCCCGGCGATGGTGCCGGTGCTGGCCGAGATTGACCCGAAGGGGCCGGCTGCCGCTGCGGGCCTCAAGACAGGTGACAAGCTGCTGAGCGTCGATGGCGTGGCCGTGACCGAATGGCAGCAGGTCGTCGACAGCGTGCGTGCCCGCCCGGATGCCAATGTGGTGGTGCGAGTGGAGCGCGACGGCGCCGCCCTGGACGTGGCGGTGACCCTGGCCCGCAAAGGGGAGGGCAAGGCTGCCGGTGGCTACCTGGGGGCCGGGGTTAAAGGTGGCGAATGGCCTGCCAGCATGCTTCGCGAAGTCAGCTACGGCCCGCTGGAGGCGGTGGGTGAAGGCTTGTCACGCACCTGGAACATGAGCGTGCTGACCCTTGAATCGCTGAAGAAAATGCTGTTCGGGGAGCTCTCGGTAAAAAACTTGAGTGGACCGATAACCATTGCTAAAGTGGCGGGCGCTTCAGCCCAGTCCGGCGTGGGGGATTTCCTGAATTTCCTGGCCTACCTGAGCATAAGCCTGGGGGTTCTTAACTTGTTGCCCATCCCTGTACTGGATGGGGGGCATTTGCTGTTTTACCTGGTCGAGTGGGCGCGCGGTCGTCCGCTGTCGGATCGGGTGCAAGGTTGGGGGGTCCAGATCGGTATCAGTTTGGTCATAGGGGTGATGTTGCTCGCCCTGATCAACGATCTGGGTCGACTATAAAGCTTCGCTCAATTGCGAACCTGCCGCGTTGTCGCGGCAGGTTGTTTATTGCCAGTTGGAATAAAAGGACTTCATGAAACGTCTGCTGCTAACTGCGGTCATGTCCGCACTGATGATCGCTGAAGTTCACGCCGAGTCCTTCACCATCTCCGATATCCGCGTCAACGGCCTGCAGCGGGTTTCCGCCGGCAGTGTCTTCGGTGCCTTGCCGCTGAACGTCGGCGACCAGGCCGATGACCGCCGCCTGGTGGACTCGACCCGTTCCCTGTTCAAGACCGGGTTCTTCCAGGACATCCAGCTGAACCGCGATGGCAATGTGCTGATCATCAACGTGGTCGAGCGCCCGTCGGTGTCGAGCATCGAGATCGAAGGCAACAAGGCGATCAGCACCGAAGACCTGATGAAGGGCCTGAAGCAATCGGGCCTGGCCGAAGGCGAGATCTTCCAGCGTGCCACCCTCGAAGGCGTGCGTAACGAACTGCAACGCCAGTATGTGGCCCAGGGCCGCTACTCGGCCGAGGTCGACGCCGAAGTGGTACCGCAGCCGCGCAACCGTGTGGCACTGAAAATCAAGATCAACGAAGGCACCGTCGCGGCCATCCAGCACATCAACATCGTTGGCAACAACGTGTTCGATGACGACACCCTGGGCCAGCTGTTCGAGCTGAAGACCACCAACTGGCTGTCGTTCTTCAAGAACGACGACAAGTATGCCCGCGAAAAACTGTCCGGTGACCTGGAGCGCCTGCGTTCCTACTACCTGGACCGCGGCTACATCAACATGGACATCGCCTCTACCCAGGTGTCCATCACGCCGGACAAGAAACACGTCTACATCACCGTCAACATCAACGAAGGCGAGAAGTACACCGTTCGCGACGTGAAACTGTCCGGTGACCTGAAAGTGCCGGAAGACCAGGTCAAGTCGCTGCTGCTGGTGCAGCCGGGCCAGGTGTTCTCGCGCAAGGTGATGACCACCACGTCCGAGCTGATCACCCGTCGCCTGGGTAACGAAGGCTACACCTTCGCCAACGTCAACGGCGTGCCACAGCCGAACGACCAGGACCACACGGTCGACATCATGTTCGTGGTCGACCCGGGCAAGCGTGCCTACGTGAACCGCATCAACTACCGCGGCAACACCAAGACCGAAGACGAAGTGCTGCGTCGTGAAATGCGCCAGATGGAAGGCGGCTGGGCTTCGACCTACCTGATCGACCAGTCCAAGACCCGTCTGGAGCGCCTGGGCTTCTTCAAGGAAGTCAACGTCGAGACCCCGCCGGTGCCAGGCACCGATGACCAGGTCGACGTCAACTACAGCGTCGAAGAGCAAGCCTCCGGCTCGATCACCGCCAGCGTCGGTTTCGCCCAAAGTGCCGGCCTGATCCTGGGTGGTTCGATCAGCCAGAGCAACTTCCTCGGTACCGGTAACAAGGTGTCCGTCGGCCTGACCCGTTCGGAGTACCAGACCCGCTACAACTTCGGCTTCGTGGACCCCTACTTCACTGCCGATGGCGTCAGCCTGGGCTACAACGCCTTCTACCGCAGCACCGACTACGATGACCTCGACGTCGACGTGGCAAGCTATGCGGTAGACAGCTACGGCGCCGGCGTGAGCCTGGGCTACCCGATCAGCGAAACCTCGCGCCTGACCTACGGCCTGAGCGTGCAGCAGGACAAGATCAAGACCGGCAAGTACACCGTTGACGAGATCTTCGATTTCCTTGACCAGGAAGGCGATAACTTCCTGAACTTCAAGGCCTCGATCGGCTGGTCCGAGTCGACCCTGAACAAAGGCGTGCTGGCCACCCGTGGTCACTCGCAAAGCCTGACCCTGGAATCCACCATTCCGGGCAGCGACCTGTCGTTCTTCAAGCTCGACTACCGTGGCCAGCTGTTCCAGCCGATCAGCAACGACTACACCCTGCGCCTGCACACCGAGCTGGGCTATGGTGATGGTTATGGCAGCACTTCGGGCCTGCCGTTCTACGAGAACTACTTCGCAGGTGGCTTCAACTCCGTCCGCGGCTTCAAGGACAGCAGCCTGGGCCCGCGCAGTACCCCAAGCCGCGGTGAAGGTAACCCAGGTGGTAAACCTGGCACCATTGCCGACCCGGACCAGGATCCGTTGCCGTTTGGTGGTAACGTGCTGGTGCAAGGTGGTGTCGAGTTGCTGTTCCCGCTGCCGTTCGTCAAGGACCAGCGTTCGCTGCGCACCTCCGTGTTCTGGGATGTGGGTAACGTGTTCGACACCAATTGCGGCAACAAGCCTGATTGCGAAAAGGTTGGTTTCTCGGGTATGGCCAGTTCGGTCGGCTTGGGTGTGACCTGGATTACCGCACTGGGCCCGCTGAGCTTCAGCCTGGCAATGCCGGTCAAGAAGCCGGACGATGCCGATACCCAGGTGTTCCAATTCTCTCTGGGCCAGACCTTCTAAGGTCGGCCCCTGCTTAATGACAACGGTTTATCCAGGAGTGCATCGTGCGTAAATTGGCTCAACTGGCCGTAGTGGCCGCGGCGCTGGTCGCCACCCCGGCGTTTGCCGAAATGAAGGTTGCTGTCCTGAACTACCAGATGGCCCTGCTCGAATCGGATGCCGCCAAGAAATACGCGGTGGATGCCGAGAAGAAGTTCGGCCCGCAGCTGACCAAGCTGAAAAGCCTGGAAAGCAGCGCCAAGGGCATCCAGGACCGTCTGATCAAGGGCGGCGACAAGATGCAGCAGCAGGAGCGTGAGCGCCTGGAGCTCGAGTTCAAGCAAAAGGCGCGTGACTTCCAGTTCCAGTCCAAGGAACTGAACGAAGCCAAGGCCGTTGCTGACCGCGACATGCTCAAGCAACTGAAGCCGAAGCTGGATGGCGCTGTCGAGGAAGTGATCAAGAAGGGCGGTTTCGACCTGGTCCTCGAGCGTGGTGCGGTCATTGATGTCAAACCTCAGTACGACATCACCCGCCAGGTCATCGAGCGCATGAACCAAGCCCGTTGATATGAGTGTGACCATGACGCTAGGCCAGCTGGCCGAGGCCCTCGGTGCCACCCTCAAGGGGCCCGAGGCGTTGCAGATTACCGGGCTGGCCACCTTGCAGGAGGCAGGCCCCGGTCAATTGAGCTTCCTCGCCAACCCGCAATACCGCAAGTACCTGGATAACTGTCAGGCGGGTGCGGTATTGCTCAAGGCTGCGGATGCCGAAAGTTTCGCCGGCAATGCCCTGATCGTGGCCGACCCGTACCAGGCGTATGCGCGTATTTCCCACCTGTTCGACCCAAAACCCAAGGCTGTAGCGGGAATCCATCCCAGCGCCGTGGTGGCTGAGGACGCGCAGGTGGACGCCAGCGCCAGCATCGGGCCGTTCGCGGTTATCGAAAGCGGTGCGCGCATCGAGGCTGATGTCAGCATCGGCGCGCATTGCTTCATTGGTGCGCGTTGCGTTGTAGGTGAAGGCGGCTGGCTGGCGCCGCGGGTTACGTTGTATCACGACGTCATCATCGGCAAGCGAGTGGTCATCCAGTCGGGTGCTGTGATCGGCGGCGAAGGCTTCGGCTTTGCCAATGAAAAGGGCATCTGGCGCAAAATTGCCCAGATTGGCGGCGTCACCATTGGTGATGACGTGGAAATCGGCGTCAACACTGCCGTCGACCGTGGGGCGCTGTCCGACACGCGGATTGGCGACGGGGTCAAGCTCGACAACCAGATCCAGATCGCCCACAACGTGCAGATCGGTGACCACACGGCCATGGCCGCCTGCGTGGGCATTTCCGGCAGCACGCGCATCGGCAAGCATTGCATGCTGGCCGGCGGCGTGGGCCTGGTAGGGCACATTGATATTTGCGATAACGTATTTGTTTCCGGAATGACAATGGTAACCCGTTCGATCACTGAACCCGGTTCCTATTCTTCCGGCACTGCCATGCAGCCACTGGCTGACTGGCGCAAGAGCGCCGCACGTATCCGCCAGCTGGACGACATGGCCAAGCGTCTCCAGCAGCTGGAAAAACGCGTCGATACCGTGACCTCAGGTGGGCAGCCGACATCAGAAGGCTGATACCATTCCCTGAGCAAGAGTGAACAGTCGCTAGCTGGCTCCTCTTTGGATTGCTAAAGGAGCGTGAGGTCAGCACCTGCGCTCCCTATTCTTATTACAGGCTTCCCCCCCGAAATGATGGACATCAACGAGATTCGCGAATACCTGCCTCACCGTTACCCGTTCCTGCTGGTGGACCGGGTGACGGATCTGGACTTCGAGGCCCAGAGCATTCGTGCCTACAAGAATGTCAGCATCAACGAGCCGTTCTTCAACGGCCATTTCCCGGCGCACCCGATCATGCCGGGCGTTTTGATCATTGAAGCCATGGCCCAGGCGGCAGGCATCCTCGGTTTCAAGATGCTTGATGCCAAGCCGGCTGATGGCACGCTGTACTACTTCGTCGGCTCCGACAAGCTGCGTTTCCGTCAGCCGGTACTGCCGGGTGACCAGTTGGTGCTGGAAGCCAAGTTCCTCAGCCGCAAGAGCATGATCTGGAAGTTCGAGTGCCGCGCGCTGGTCGACGGCAAACCCGTTTGCTCGGCACAGATCACATGCGCGGAACGCTCCCTATGAATTCGATTGATCCTCGGGCCATTATCGACCCGTCGGCCAAGCTGGCCGATGGTGTCGAGGTCGGCCCTTGGTCGATTGTTGGCCCCGATGTGGAAATCGGGGAGGGTACCGTTATCGGCCCGCATGTTGTGCTCAAAGGGCCGACGCGCATCGGCAAGCACAACCGTATCTTTCAGTTTTCCTCCATTGGCGAAGATACCCCGGACCTCAAGTACAAGGGTGAACCGACCCGCCTGGTGATCGGCGATCACAACGTGTTCCGCGAAGGGGTGACTATCCACCGCGGCACCGTTCAGGACCGGGCGGAAACCACTGTGGGCGACCACAACCTGATCATGGCCTATGCCCACATCGGCCACGACAGCGTTATCGGCAACCACTGCATCCTGGTCAACAACACGGCCCTGGCCGGCCATGTGCATGTGGGTGACTGGGCGATCCTGTCCGGTTATACCCTGGTGCACCAGTACTGCCATATCGGTGCCCACGCGTTTTCCGGCATGGGTACGGCGATCGGCAAGGACGTCCCGGCCTTTGTCACTGTGTTCGGCAGCCCGGCCGAAGCCCGCAGCATGAACTTCGAGGGCATGCGCCGCCGCGGTTTCAGCGACGAGGTGATCCACGTGCTGCGTCGTTGCTACAAGATTGTCTATCGTCAGGGCCTGACCGTCGAAGATGCGCTCAAGGAACTGGCCGAAATGGCGGCGAAGCACCCTGAGGTCGAACTGTTCCGTCAGTCGATCGTGAACTCTGCCCGCGGCATCACCCGCTGACATGGCCCCGCTTTGCGTAGCCTTGGTCGCAGGTGAGGCCAGCGGCGATATTCTTGGTTCAGGCTTGATGCGTGCCCTCAGGGCACGCCACCCTGACGTACGCTTCATTGGCGTTGGCGGCCCTTTGATGGAAGCCGAAGGCCTGCAATCGTACTTCCCCATGGAACGCCTGGCGGTCATGGGCCTGGTCGAAGTACTGGGGCGGCTGCGCGAGCTGCTCAAACGCCGCAAGCTGCTGATCCAGACACTGATCGACGAAAAGCCGGATGTCTTCATTGGCATCGACGCCCCTGACTTCACCCTCAACATCGAACTGAAACTGCGTCAGGTCGGGATCAAGACCGTGCATTATGTCAGCCCGTCGGTCTGGGCCTGGCGGCAGAAGCGCGTACTGAAGATCCGCGAAGGCTGCGACCTGATGCTGACGCTGCTGCCTTTCGAGGCGCGGTTCTACGAAGAGCAGGGCGTGCCGGTGCGCTTTGTCGGTCACCCGCTGGCCGACACCATACCGCTCGAAGCCGACCGCCCGGCAGCACGCGCTGCGCTCGGCTTGGGCGAAGGGCCGTTGGTTGCATTGATGCCCGGCAGCCGGGGTGGCGAAGTAGGGCGCCTGGGGGCGCTGTTCCTCGACGCCGCCGAGCGCCTGCTGCAACAAGTACCGGGCGTGCGCTTTGTATTGCCCTGCGCCAATGCCGCCCGGCGTGCCCAGGTCGAACAGATGCTTGACGGGCGTCAGCTGCCGCTGACCCTGCTCGATGGCCAGTCGCACCTGGCCCTGGCGGCTTGTGATGCGGTCTTGATTGCCTCGGGCACAGCCACCCTCGAAGCGCTGCTGTACAAGCGGCCAATGGTGGTGGCCTACCGCCTTGCGCCCTTGACCTACTGGATCCTCAAGCGCCTGGTGAAGAGCCCGTACGTGTCCTTGCCAAACCTGCTGGCCCAGCGCGAACTGGTGCCCGAGTTGTTGCAGGACGCCGCTACCAGCGAAGCCTTGGCCAACACCCTTGCGCCGCTGGTCCGCGATGGCAGCCAGCAGACCGAACGTTTCGACGAAATTCACCGCACCCTGCGCCGTGACGCCTCCAACCAGGCGGCCGAGGCGGTACTGGCCTTGCTCAAGGACCGCTGATATGCAAATTGGACTGGACTTCAACCTGGTCGAAGACCTGGTTGCCGGCGTCGACGAAGTGGGCCGTGGCCCGCTGTGCGGCGCGGTGGTAACGGCGGCGGTGATTCTTGACCCGGCGCGCCCGATCCTCGGCCTGAACGATTCGAAGAAGCTCACCGAAGCCAAGCGCGAGGCGTTGTTCGACGAGATCTGTGAAAAGGCCCTGAGCTTCTGCATCGCCCGTGCCGAGGTCGAGGAAATCGACCGGCTGAACATCCTGCAGGCTACGATGCTGGCCATGCAGCGTGCGGTGGAAGGCCTGCACATCACGCCGAAGCTGGCCCTGATCGATGGCAACCGCTGCCCGAAGCTGGCCGTGCCGGCGTCGCCGGTGGTGAAGGGCGATAGCCAGGTACCCGCTATTGCGGCTGCCTCGATCCTGGCCAAGGTAACCCGTGACCGTGAGATGAGCGCGTTTGAGCTGATCTACCCAGGGTATGGCATTGGCGGGCACAAGGGGTACCCGACCCCGGTGCACCTTGAGGCCCTCGCACGTCTTGGTCCTACTCCAATTCATCGGCGTTCGTTTGGCCCGGTGCGAGCAGCCTGGGAAGCCCGTGAAGGCAAGACTGACGCCTTGGCATTGGACTGGGCTTTGAGTTCTCTGCCTTCAGGTGCGCCCCCGTACTTGTAACCTCTCAATGCTGCTCAGCTGTTTGTTTGGTTGGGGCGACTACGTCGCGAAACCAAAGAATGGTTTTTCTATTGGCATTTTCAAACTTGATTTTATTGCTGCCGATTTCGTAGAAGCGCGTCTGCTGGAGGAGTTCAAACGCATACTCCTGCAAAGTGAGCTCCCGTGGATAAGCGCAGTCATGCACGCGGGTAAAGCGTAGGCCTGGAAAGCTGATTGCTTGCCTGGTGGTGTCGATCACCGCCGAGCCGCTGATCGTGTAGCACAGCCCTGTGCCCGCAAGCACAGGCTCTTTCCCTTCTTCCTGCTTGATCTCAATTACCAGTGGCTCCTTTTCGTTCGGCAGGTCGACCTGCCCGGATACTACTGGATTGGTAATAAGTGCGAGGGGCTTGTTGATCAGTCGGGCTTCGTTGGTTTGAATGTTGTGAGTGGGTGTGCAGGCGGACAATACAATGGCGCTGCACGCGATCAATACAATTGGCTTCATGCGCTTAATCTCCATGCTGCATTTTATGTGGTGGTTGGTAAATGCGAGCATAGGAAGCCTTGCTAAGAAGCGAAACTAGCAAAAATAACAGGTACTTGTTCCATCCTTGCTGTATCCGACGGGGGTTGCCGACCTCGTGTCAGCATGAGCGAATCCACAGCAAAATCCTTCCCCGTTTACGCTACAATCCCGCCCTTGTCGTTAAGCACTGCTACAGGATCTTCCATGTCGGTTCCCTTCGTTCACCTGCGCGTCCACTCCGAATTCTCGCTGGTCGACGGCCTGGTGCGGATCAAACCGCTGGCCAAGGCGCTGGCCGGGATGAACATGCCGGCGGTGGCGATCACCGACCAGAGCAACATGTGCTCGCTGGTGAAGTTCTACAAGACTGCCATGGGCGCGGGCATCAAGCCGATCTGTGGTGCCGACCTTTGGCTGGCCGGTGCCGACCCGGAAGCCCCGCTGTCGCGCATCTGCTTCCTGGCCATGGACCCCACGGGTTATCGCAACCTCACCGAGTTGATCTCACGCGGCTGGACCGACGGCCAGCGCAATGGCCTGGTCATCCTCCAGCGCGAATGGATCGCCCCCGCCAGCGAGGGGCTGATTGCCCTGTCAGCGGGCAAGGAAGGCGATATCGGTATGGCCTTGCTGTCCGGTCGGGACGAAGAAGCCCAGGCCCTGCTGCAAGACTGGATGGGCATGTTCCCCGAGCGCTTCTATGTCGAAGTGCAGCGCACCAACCGCGCCCGTGACGAAGAGTATGTACACGCCGCAGTGGCGTTGGCCGACAAGTTCGGCGCGCCATTGGTGGCCACCAACGACGTGCGGTTCGTCAAGCAGTCCGACTTCGACGCCCACGAAACCCGCGTTTGCATTGGCGAAGGCTGGACCCTTGATGACCCGCGCCGCCCGCGTGGCTACAGCGACCAGCAATACCTGAAATCGGCCGAGGAAATGGCCGAGCTGTTCAGCGACCTGCCCGACGCCATCGCCAACACCGTCGAGATTGCCAAGCGCTGCAACATCCAGGTGCAGTTGGGCAAGTACTTCCTGCCTGACTTCCCCACGCCGAACGGCATGGGTATCGACGATTACCTGCGTCACGTTTCGCACGAAGGCCTTGAAGAGCGCCTGGCGGTGCTGTGGCCCAAAGAGACCACGCCCAATTATGAAGAGAAGCGCCAGGTTTACCTGGACCGCCTGAAGTTCGAACTGGACATCATCATCCAGATGGGCTTCCCCGGTTACTTCCTGATCGTTATGGACTTCATCAAGTGGGCCAAGAACAACGACGTGCCGGTTGGCCCGGGTCGGGGTTCGGGTGCAGGCTCGCTGGTGGCCTACGTACTGAAGATCACCGACCTCGACCCGCTGGCCTACGACCTGTTGTTCGAGCGCTTCCTCAACCCTGAACGTGTATCCATGCCCGACTTCGACGTCGACTTCTGCATGGATGGCCGTGACCGGGTCATCGACTACGTGGCCGAGGCCTACGGGCGCAATGCGGTCAGCCAGATCATCACCTTTGGCACCATGGCCGCCAAGGCGGTGGTGCGTGACGTGGCGCGGGTGCAGGGCAAGTCCTACGGCCTGGCCGACCGCCTGTCGAAGATGATCCCGTTCGAAGTGGGCATGACCCTGGAGAAAGCGTACGAGCAGGAAGAAATCCTGCGCGACTTCCTCAAGGGCGACGAGGATGCCCGCGAAATCTGGGACATGGCGCTGAAGCTGGAAGGCGTCACCCGGGGTACCGGCAAGCACGCCGGTGGTGTGGTTATCGCGCCGACCAAGCTCACCGATTTTTCGCCGATCGCCTGCGACGAAGAGGGCGGTGGCCTGGTAACCCAGTTCGACAAGGACGACGTCGAGGCCGCCGGCCTGGTCAAGTTCGACTTCCTCGGCCTGCGTACCCTGACCATCATCAAGTGGGCGATGGAGATCATCAACCGCGAGCAGGCCAAGAAGAACCTGCCCGATCTCAACATCGACTTCATCCCGCTGGATGACCGCAAGACTTACGAGCTGTTGCAGAAGGCCGAAACCACCGCAGTGTTCCAGCTTGAATCGCGCGGCATGAAGGAGCTGATCAAGAAGCTCAAGCCCGACTGCCTGGAAGACCTGATCGCACTGGTGGCACTGTTCCGCCCGGGCCCGCTGCAGTCGGGCATGGTGGACGACTTCATCAACCGCAAGCACGGCCGCGCCGAGCTGGCCTACCCGCACTCCGACTACCAGTACGAGGGCCTCAAGCCGGTATTGGCGCCGACCTACGGCATCATCCTGTACCAGGAACAGGTGATGCAGATTGCCCAGGTCATGGCGGGCTATACCCTCGGCGGTGCAGACATGCTGCGCCGTGCGATGGGTAAGAAAAAGCCCGAGGAAATGGCCAAGCAGCGTGGTGGTTTCATCGAAGGCTGCGTGGCCAACAATATCGAAGCCGATCTGGCGGGTAACATCTTCGACCTGGTAGAGAAGTTTGCCGGCTACGGTTTCAACAAATCCCACTCCGCCGCCTATGGCCTGGTGTCTTACCAGACGGCCTGGCTGAAAACCCACTTCCCGGCGCCGTTCATGGCGGCCGTGTTGTCGGCGGATATGCACAACACCGACAAGGTGGTGGTGCTGGTCGAGGAAGTGCGCAGCATGAAGCTGCGCCTCGACGCGCCGGATGTGAACTTCTCCGACTTCAAGTTCACCGTCAACAACGACGGCCGTATTGTTTATGGCCTGGGCGCCATCAAGGGTGTCGGCGAAGGCCCGGTGGAAGCGATCGTCGAGGCGCGCACCCAGGGTGGCCCGTTCAAGGACCTGTTCGACTTCTGCGACCGCATCGACCTCAAACGGGTCAACAAGCGCACCCTTGATGCGTTGGTGCGCAGCGGCGCACTGGACCGCCTGGGCCCGCACTTCCATGACGAGATCAAGGCCTACCAGGCCAACATCGACATCAACCGTGCAACCTTGCTCTCGGCGCTGGGTGAAGCCATCAAGGCTGCCGAGCAGGCGGCCCATACGGCTGACAGTGGCCACGTCGACCTGTTCGGCAGCATGTTCGATGCCATGGAAGTCGACGTCTATGCCAACCACCGCAAGGTGCGCGAGCTGACCCTCAAGGAGCGCCTGAAGGGCGAGAAGGACACCCTGGGCCTGTACCTCACCGGCCACCCGATCGATGAGTACGAGGCCGAGATCCGCCGCTTTGCGCGCCAGCGCATCATCGACCTCAAGCCGTCGCGCGAAACCCAGACCATCGCCGGCATGATCATTGCCCTGCGGGTGATGAAGAACAAGAAGGGTGACAAGATGGGCTTCGTCACCCTGGATGACCGCTCAGGGCGCATCGAGGCGTCGCTGTTCGCTGATTCCTTCATGGCGGCACAGTCTTTGCTGCAGGCCGATGCCATGGTGGTCGTCGAAGGCGAGGTCAGCAACGATGACTTCTCCGGTGGCCTGCGCCTGCGGGTGAAGCAGGTGATGACCATGGAAGATGCGCGCACCAAGCTGGCCGAGAGCCTGCGCCTGAAAGTGGCACACGAGGCGCTCAAGGGCGACCGGCTGAAGTGGTTGGGCGAGCTGATCACCCGCCATCGCGGTGCCTGCCCGATCACCCTGGAGTACACCGGCAGCGACGCCAAAGCCATGCTGCAGTTTGGCGAGCAGTGGTCGATCGACCCGGCTGACGGGCTGATTCAGGCACTGCGTGACCAGTTCGGGCGTGAGAACGTCTTCCTGCAATATCGTTGAATCGACAAAAAATTTAATCTCGACCTGAATGCGCCTGATCCCTTAAGGTATGGCGCCAAACGGATCAACCGGCCGGCCGCCTGGCCGTAGACCCAAGACGGATGACTATGAACCCGAATTTTCTCGATTTCGAACAGCCGATTGCCGACCTGCAAGCCAAGATTGAAGGCCTGCGCCTGGTGGGCAACGACAACTCGCTGAACATCAGCGATGAAATTGCCCGTCTGCAAGACAAGAGCAACACACTGACCGAAAGCATCTTCGGCAACCTGACCAGCTGGCAGATTGCCCGCCTGGCCCGTCACCCGCGTCGTCCTTACACCCTGGACTACCTGGAGCACATCTTCACCGAGTTCGAAGAGCTGCACGGTGACCGCCACTTCTCCGACGACGCCGCCATCGTGGGCGGTACCGCACGCCTGGATGGCAAGCCGGTCATGGTCATCGGCCACCAGAAGGGCCGTGAAGTGCGCGAAAAGGTACGCCGCAACTTCGGCATGCCGCGCCCTGAAGGCTACCGCAAGGCTTGCCGCCTGATGGAAATGGCCGAGCGCTTCAAGATGCCGATCCTGACCTTCATCGACACCCCCGGCGCCTACCCGGGCATCGACGCCGAAGAGCGCAACCAGAGCGAGGCTATCGCCTGGAACCTGCGCGTGATGGCGCGCCTGAAAACCCCGATCATCGCTACCGTTATCGGTGAGGGTGGTTCCGGCGGTGCACTGGCTATCGGCGTGTGCGACCAGCTGA
The DNA here is from genome assembly GCA_947090765.1 of Pseudomonas sp. MM223. Classification (NCBI taxonomy): domain Bacteria; kingdom Pseudomonadati; phylum Pseudomonadota; class Gammaproteobacteria; order Pseudomonadales; family Pseudomonadaceae; genus Pseudomonas; species Pseudomonas sp. MM223. The sequence continues at coordinate 1,493,941 of OX352322.1, forward strand.
ACATGCTGCAGTACTCCACCTACTCGGTGATCTCGCCGGAAGGCTGTGCTTCGATCCTGTGGAAGACTGCCGACAAGGCTGCTGATGCGGCCGAGGCCATGGGCATCACCGCCGAGCGCCTGAAGAGCCTGAACATCGTCGACAAGGTTATCCAGGAGCCGTTGGGCGGCGCCCATCGTGACCCGGTGAAAGTGTCGGAAAGCATCCGTGCCGACCTGATCCAGCAGCTGGACATGCTCGGCAAACTCGACAACGACGCGCTGCTGGCTCGCCGTTACGAGCGCCTGATGAGCTACGGCCTCTGACAAAGCCCGGGGCCGCTTTGCGGCCCATCGCCGGCAAGCCAGGCTCCCACAATGTTCGCGTTGTCGCTGACCCTTGTGGGAGCCTGGCTTGCCGGCGATAGGGGGGCAAAGCACCCCCGGCGATCTCCAAGTGAGGAGCAGATGATCAACCTCACCCCTTGGCTCAACGCCCCCACCTGGTACATCGCCTTCTCCGGCGGCCTCGACTCCACTGTCCTCCTGCACCTGCTGGCCACTCAGGCCCGCAACCACGCTTCCCCCCGCTGCGCGCCATCCATATCCATCACGGCCTGCAAGCCGCCGCCGACGCCTGGCCTGCCCACTGCCAAGCCATCTGCGACAACCTTGGCATCGAACTTCAGGTCATCCACGTCCAGGTCAGCCCTGGCGCCAGCCTCGAACAGGCCGCGCGCGACGCCCGCTACGCCGCTTTCAGGCAAGCCCTCGGCCCTGGCGACATCCTGTTCACCGGGCAGCACCGCGACGACCAGGCCGAAACCCTGCTGTTTCGCTTGTTGCGCGGCGCCGGCCTGCGTGGCCTGGCGGCGATGCCGGGGCGGCGGGCGCTAGGGCAGGGCAGCCTGGTCAGGCCGTTACTGGGGTGTTCACGCCAGCAACTGCAGGACTATGCCCGGGCGAATGGGCTTGCCTGGGTCGAAGACCCTTCAAATAACGACACACAATTTGCCCGCAACTACCTGCGCGGCGAAGTGTTCCCGCACTTGCAGCAACGTTGGCCGCAGGCCAGCCAGAACCTTGCCCGCGCCGCCGAACACCTGGGCGAAGCCCTGGGCCTGCTGGACGAGCTGGCCCAGGGTGACCTGGCGCTTGCGAAGGAAGGGGCGCCCGCCGCCTGGTCGGGGCTGGAGTCACTCGACCTGGCCGCCCTGTTGGCATTGTCGCCAGCCCGTCAGCGCAATGCCTTGCAATATTGGCTGAGCCGGCGCTCCCGTTTACCCGACAGCCGGCACTGGGCTGGCTGGGTAGACCTGCGCGATGCCGCCGCCGATGCCCAGCCAGTCTGGCAGCTTGCCGATGGCCAGTTGGTGCGCAGCCAGGGGCGCGTCTGGTGGTTGAGCGGCGACTGGCTGCAACAGCCGGTCGGTGAAATGGCCTGGGTGAATCCGGCTGCGCCGCTGGTACTGCCGGGTAACGGCAGGGTGCGTCTTGATGTCGCCGTGCCGTTGGCAGGCCTGCGCATTACCTACCGCCAGGGCGGCGAAATGCTGGAGGTGCCTGGCCGCGGCCGGCGCGACCTCAAGCGCCTGCTCAATGAGCAGCGGGTGCCGCATTTCCTGCGTCCGCGCTTGCCGTTGCTGTATCAGGGCGAGCACCTGCTGGCGGTGGCCAACCTGCCCGGGTGGGTGCAGGCGGATTGCCAGCTGCATTGGCAGTTGCCGACGAGCGCGCAAGGTTTGAGATGAAGGGTACATTCCGGTAGACTACCCTCCCTTCTTGATACAACTTCTGTGGCTTCCGCGAAAACACAGGGGTTGCCGATTACCAAGCAGTTTTTTGCTGGGCTGATTCTGGAAATGACGAGCGAGCTCCATGCCGGGGATACCCCTGGTCTGTACAGACGCGGCAGTTTTTCGAGATGCACTGTGATTGACGCAGGTGATCGGGGGCTTCGGCCTTCCTTCGCTTTCTCCGGCGGCGCTGGCCGCCTTAACGCAGACTTCTAGGGTTTTTCATGACGCGCTACATATTCGTCACGGGCGGTGTTGTTTCTTCATTGGGGAAAGGCATTGCCTCGGCTTCCCTGGCGGCCATCCTGGAAGCGCGGGGCCTGAAGGTCACCATGCTCAAACTGGATCCGTACATCAACGTCGATCCGGGCACCATGAGCCCGTTCCAGCACGGTGAAGTGTTCGTCACCCACGATGGCGCCGAGACAGACCTCGACCTGGGCCACTACGAGCGGTTCATCCGCACCACCATGACCCAGAACAACAACTTCACCACCGGTCGCATTTACGAGCATGTGCTGCGTAAAGAGCGTCGTGGTGATTACCTGGGCGCGACCATCCAGGTCATCCCGCACATTACCGACGAGATCAAGCGTCGCATCATCAAGGGCGCCGGCGATGCCGACGTGGCCCTGGTGGAAATCGGCGGTACCGTGGGTGACATCGAGTCGCAGCCGTTCCTCGAGGCTATTCGCCAGCTGCGCGTCGAAGTGGGCTCCAAGCGCGCCATGCTGATGCACCTGACCCTGGTCCCGTACATCGCCACCGCTGGCGAAACCAAGACCAAACCGACCCAGCACTCGGTCAAGGAGCTGCGCTCCATCGGCCTGCAGCCTGACGTGCTGATCTGCCGCTCCGACCACCCGGTCGATGCCTCGTCGCGTCGCAAGATCGCGCTGTTCACCAACGTTGAAGAGCGTGCGGTGATTTCGCTGGAAGACGTCGACACCATCTACAAGATCCCGGGCGTGCTGCACGCACAGGGCCTGGACGACTTCGTCGTCGAGCGTTTCGGCCTGCAGTGCAATGGCGCCGACCTGTCCGAGTGGGACAAAGTGGTCGATGCCAAGCTCAACCCGGAGCATGAAGTGACCATCGCCATGGTCGGCAAGTACATGGAGCTGCTGGATGCGTACAAGTCGCTGATCGAAGCGATGAGCCACGCCGGCATCACCAACCGCACCAAGGTCAACCTGCGCTACATCGACTCGGAAGACATCGAGAACCAGGGCACCAGCCTGCTCGAAGGCGCCGACGCCATCCTGGTACCGGGCGGTTTCGGCCTGCGCGGCGTGGAAGGCAAGATCACCGCGGTGCAATACGCCCGTGAGAACAAGGTACCGTACCTGGGCATCTGCCTGGGCATGCAGGTGGCCGTGATCGAATTTGCCCGTAACGTGATGGGCTGGAAAGACGCCAACTCCACCGAGTTCGACCGTAACAGCGGCCACCCGGTAGTCGGCCTGATCACCGAGTGGGCTGATGCCACCGGTGCTGTAGAGACCCGTACCGAGGCTTCCGACCTGGGCGGCACCATGCGCCTGGGCGCACAGGACTGCCAACTGGCTGCCGGCTCCAAGGTGCACGACTGCTACAACAAGGACGTGATCACCGAGCGTCACCGCCACCGCTACGAAGTGAACAACAACCTGCTGCCGCAACTGGTCGACGCTGGCCTGGTGGTTTCCGGCCGTTCCGAAGACGGCGCGCTGGTGGAAGTGGTCGAGTCCAAGGATCACCCATGGTTCGTCGCCTGCCAGTTCCACCCGGAATTCACCTCCACCCCGCGTGACGGCCACCCGCTGTTCAGTGGTTTCGTCAAGGCAGCCCTGGCTCAGAAGAACAAGGCCTGATCAATGACCCAGAAGATCATTCGCGTCGGTAACATCGAGATCGCCAACGACAAGCCGTTCGTCCTGTTCGGCGGCATGAACGTCCTGGAGTCCCGTGACCTGGCAATGAAGGTCTGCGAAGAGTACGTGCGGGTGACCGAGAAGCTCGGTATCCCGTACGTGTTCAAGGCCAGCTTCGACAAGGCCAACCGTTCGTCGGTGACGTCCTACCGTGGCCCGGGCATGGAAGAAGGGCTGAAGATCTTCGAAGAGATCAAGCGCACCTTCAACGTGCCGGTGATTACCGACGTGCACGAGCCTTACCAGGCCGAGCCCGTCGCCAAGGTGTGCGACATCATCCAGCTGCCGGCCTTCCTGTCGCGGCAGACCGACCTGGTGGTGGCCATGGCCAAGACCGGCGCGGTGATCAACATCAAGAAGGCCCAGTTCCTTGCACCCCAGGAAATGAAACACATCCTGGCCAAGTGCGAAGAGGCCGGTAACGACCAGTTGATCCTCTGCGAGCGTGGTTCGAGCTTCGGCTACAACAACCTGGTGGTGGACATGCTCGGCTTCGGCATCATGAAGCAGTTCGAATACCCGGTGTTCTTCGACGTGACCCACGCCCTGCAGATGCCGGGTGGTCGCAGCGATTCCGCCGGTGGCCGCCGCGCCCAGGTCACCGACCTGGCCAAGGCCGGCATGAGCCAGGGCCTGGCCGGGCTTTTCCTCGAAGCCCACCCCGACCCGGACAACGCCAAGTGCGATGGCCCATGCGCCCTGCGCCTGGACAAGCTGGAGCCATTCCTGGCCCAGCTCAAGCAACTGGACGACCTGGTGAAAAGTTTTCCGACGGTAGAAACCGCGTAAAGCTCATTTCTCGGGTAAAGTACCGCCCGATCCACCCCTGACCAATCGGTCAGGGGCTCCCTTCACCCGGCCTGCCCACTGCAAGTTCGCCTGGTGAACGGCAAGAATTTCTTAAGCTAAGTTGTTTTCGTCAATTCTGGAGTGCTTACAACAATGGCAAAAATCGTCGACATCAAAGGTCGTGAAGTTCTCGATTCGCGTGGCAACCCCACCGTGGAAGCCGATGTACTGCTCGACAACGGCATCATCGGCAGCGCTTGCGCGCCGTCCGGTGCTTCCACCGGCTCGCGCGAAGCGCTGGAGCTGCGTGATGGCGACAAGAGCCGTTACCTGGGCAAGGGCGTGCTGAAAGCCGTCGGCAACATCAACGGCCCGATCCGTGACCTGCTGCTGGGCAAGGACCCTTCCGACCAGAAGGCCCTGGACCGCGCCATGATCGAACTGGACGGTACCGAGAACAAGGCCAAGCTGGGCGCCAACGCCATCCTGGCTGTTTCGCTGGCTGCCGCCAAAGCCGCTGCCCAGGACCAGGACCTGCCGCTGTACGCGCACATCGCCAACCTGAACGGCACCCCAGGCCAGTACTCGATGCCGGTTCCGATGATGAACATCATCAACGGTGGCGAGCACGCCGACAACAACGTCGACATCCAGGAGTTCATGGTTCAGCCGGTTGGCGCCAAGACCTTCTCCGACGGCCTGCGCATGGGTACCGAAATCTTCCACCACCTCAAAGCCGTGCTGAAGGCCCGTGGCCTGAACACTGCCGTAGGTGACGAAGGTGGCTTCGCCCCTAACCTGGCATCCAACGAAGACGCCCTGGGCGCCATCGCCGAAGCCGTTGAAAAAGCCGGCTACAAGCTGGGCACCGACGTGACCCTGGCCCTGGACTGCGCGGCTTCCGAGTTCTACGAAGACGGCAAGTACAACCTGTCTGGCGAAGGCAAGTCGTTCGACGCCGAAGGCTTCGCCGAGTACCTGAAAGGCCTGACCGAGCGCTTCCCGATCATCTCGATCGAAGACGGCCTGGACGAGTCCGACTGGGCTGGCTGGAAAATCCTCACCGACAAGATCGGCGAGAAGGTACAGCTGGTTGGCGACGACCTGTTCGTGACCAACACCAAGATCCTCAAGGAAGGCATCGAGAAGGGCATCGGTAACTCGATCCTGATCAAGTTCAACCAGATCGGTTCGCTGACCGAAACCCTGGAAGCCATCCAGATGGCCAAGGCTGCCGGCTACACCGCGGTGATCTCGCACCGTTCCGGTGAAACCGAAGATTCGACCATTGCCGACCTGGCTGTGGGTACCGCTGCCGGCCAGATCAAGACCGGTTCGCTGTGCCGTTCCGACCGCGTTTCCAAGTACAACCAACTGCTGCGCATCGAAGAGCAACTGGGTGCCAAAGCGGTTTACCGTGGTCGCGCCGAGTTTCGCGGCTAAGCAAGAGATGGTAAAAAGACAGCAGCCGGAGCTGTAGGAACGTTCGTACTGAACTTTACTGCGTTCCAACGGGTTTCTGTCTACGAAGCCTGGCCTCGGCCAGGCTTCGTGCTATTCGAGACCCCGAAATGCATAGTGTGCGGCGGTCTTTTTAACCTGGATACCTAGATGCGCAGTCCTTATTGGTTGTTCCTCGTCCTGCTCCTGCTGCTGGGTGGCCTGCAGTACCGCCTGTGGGTGGGTAATGGCAGCCTGGCGCAAGTGACCGAGCTGAAGCAGCAGATTGCCGAGCAGCATGCCGAGAACGAGCGCTTGCTTGAGCGTAACCGTGTGCTCGATGCCGAAGTGCTAGAGCTGAAAAAGGCATGGAGACCGTTGAAGAGCGGGCTCGCCACGAATTGGGAATGGTCAAAGAGGGCGAAACCCTCTTCCAGTTGCCACAGAAATGATCGATACCTTGCCGGCCTTCTGGGCCGTGATTCCTGCTGCGGGCGTTGGTGCCCGCATGGCTGCCGACCGCCCCAAGCAATACCTGGAGTTGGCCGGGCAGACCCTTCTCGAGCACAGCCTCGACTGTTTTCTTGGCCACCCTGCGCTCAAGGGCGTGGTGGTCAGCATTGCTGAAGATGACCCTTACTGGCCGGCCCTGCGTTGCGCCAGCGACTCGCGTATCCAGCGCGCGACGGGCGGGCGTGAGCGCGCCGACTCGGTGCTCAACGCTTTGCTGTTGCTGCATGCCCAGGGGGCCTCGGACAGCGACTGGGTGCTGGTGCACGATGCTGCGCGGCCGAACCTTGCGCGCAGCGACCTGGACAAGTTGTTGTCGGAGCTGGCAGACGACCCGGTGGGCGGCCTGCTGGCCGTGCCGGCGCGTGACACCCTCAAGCGTGCCGGCAGCAATGGTCGGGTCAGCGCTACGGTGGACCGCAGCACTATCTGGCAGGCGTACACGCCGCAGATGTTCCGCCTTGGGGCGCTGCACCGGGCGCTGGCCGAGTGCCTGGTGTCGGACGTGGTGGTGACCGATGAGGCCTCTGCCATCGAATGGTCCGGCCAGGCGCCGCGGCTGGTGGAAGGGCGCAGTGACAACATCAAGGTCACCCGGCCCGAAGACCTGGAGTGGCTGCGCCAGCGCTGGGCGGGTAGACGCTGATATCGCTGGGACCGCTGCGCGGTCCTTTCGCGGCACAAGGCCGCTCCTACAGGGAGTCGCGATCACCTGTAGGAGCGGCCTTGTGCCGCGAAAGCGCCGCATAGCGGCCCCGGCAAACCATCAGATAACCCGGTATTCCGGCAACCCCGCCAACCCTTCTTTCAGGTAATCCACCAAACGGCGCACCTTCGGCGACAGATGCCGCTGCTGCGGATACAACGCCCACACTGCCGTATTTGGCGGCTGGTGCGCCTCCAACAGCGACACCAGCGCACCACTGTTCAGGTGCTCCAGCACGTAATAATCCGGCAACTGGCACAACCCTATGCCTTGCAACGCCGCATCCAGCACGGCCTGGCCACTGTTGCAACGCCAGTTGCCCTGTATCCGTTGGCTGATCTCGCGGCCGTCCTGTTGCAGCGCCCACAAGTCCGAACTGCCCACCAGGCAGTTATGTCGCGCCAGTTCCGACAGGCTGTGCGGCCGGCCATAACGTTCCAGATAGGCTGGCGAGGCGCACAGGTACATGCGCCGTGGCGCCAGGCGAGTGGCCACCAGTCGGGAGTCAGCCAAGCGGCCCAGGCGGATGGCCAGGTCCATGCCTTCATGCAGCAGGTCGAGGGTGTGGTTGCTCAGTTCCACATCCACTCGCAACTGTGGGTATAACGCCATGAACCGTGTCACCAGCGGCACGATGAAGCGCTCGCCATAAGCGACCGCGCAGGTCATGCGCAGCAACCCCTTGGGTTCGCTGGCCAGGTCACCCATGGCGCGCAGGGCTTCCTCACGGCCATCCTGCAGGCGTTGGCAATGCTGCAAAAAGGTCTGCCCGGCTTCGCTCAGGGTTACCCGGCGGGTGCTGCGGTACAGCAGGCGCGTCTGCAGGCGCTCCTCCAGCCGGGCGATTTGGCGGCTGATGTGCGACGAGGAAACCCCCAGGCGTTCGGCAGCTGCCGTGAACTGGCCCGATTCGGCCACGGCGACGAATTCATCAATGCCTTCCCAGCGGCTGCTCATGGATTATCCCTGTGTGGCAATAATGTTTTGTCCTTGGCTGGATTATTCATCAAAAGGCGGTGAATTACACTGTGAGACTGAATCGACCCTCTGTCTGGAGACCTTTGATGATCAAGTCCCGTGCTGCCGTAGCCTTCGAAGCCAAGAAACCCCTGGAAATCGTCGAAGTCGACGTGGCCATGCCCAAGGCCGGTGAAGTGCTGTTGCGTGTGGTCGCCAGTGGTGTCTGCCACACCGATGCCTACACCCTGTCCGGTGCCGACCCGGAAGGCATCTTCCCGTCGATCCTTGGCCACGAAGGCGGCGCGATCGTCGAAGCGGTAGGCGAGGGCGTGACCTCGGTGGCCGTTGGCGATCACGTGATCCCGCTGTACACCCCGGAATGCGGCAAGTGCAAGTTCTGCCTCTCGGGCAAGACCAACCTGTGCCAGGCCATTCGCGCTACCCAAGGCAAGGGCCTGATGCCAGACGGCACCACGCGCTTCTCGTACAAGGGCCAGCAGCTGTTCCACTACATGGGCACCTCGACCTTCTCCGAGTACACCGTGCTGCCGGAAATCTCCGTGGCCAAGATCCAGAAAGAGGCACCGCTGGAAAAGGTCTGCCTGCTGGGCTGTGGCGTTACCACCGGGATCGGCGCAGTGCTCAACACCGCCAAAGTCAAACCGGGTGACACCGTGGCCATCTTCGGCCTGGGCGGCATCGGCCTGTCGGCAGTGATCGGTGCGGTGAAGGCCAAGGCCTCGCGCATCATCGCCGTCGACATCAACCCGGCCAAATTCGAGATCGCCCGCCAACTGGGTGCCACCGACTGCATCAACCCGAAAGAATATGACCGCCCGATCCAGGAAGTGATCGTCGACCTCACCGACGGTGGCGTGGACTTCTCCTTCGAGTGCATCGGCAACGTGCAACTGATGCGCGCTGCCCTGGAATGCTGCCACAAGGGCTGGGGCGAGTCGGTCATCATCGGTGTAGCCGGTGCCGGCCAGGAAATCGCCACCCGTCCGTTCCAGCTGGTCACCGGCCGCGTCTGGCGTGGTTCGGCGTTCGGCGGCGTGCGTGGCCGCAGCGAGCTGCCAAGCTACGTGGAAATGTCCGAGAAGGGCGAGATTCCATTGGACACCTTCATCACCCACACCATGGGCCTGGAGGACATCAACAAAGCCTTCGACCTGATGCACGAAGGCAAGAGCATCCGCAGCGTAATCCACTTCTGAGGTACGCCATGAGCCTGGATAACATCTCTTGCCAGAAGAGCTTCGGCGGCTGGCACAAGCGTTACCGGCATCACTCCAAGGTGCTGGGCTGCGACATGGTGTTTGCCGTGTACCTGCCACCGCAGGCCGAGCAGGGCGAGAAGCTGCCGGTGCTGTACTGGCTTAGCGGCCTTACCTGCACCGATGAGAACTTCATGCAGAAGGCCGGCGCCCAGCGCATGGCCGCAGAGCTTGGGCTGATCATCGTGGCACCCGACACCAGCCCGCGTGGCGAGCAGGTGCCGGGCGATCCGGACGGCGCCTGGGACTTCGGCCTGGGGGCCGGCTTCTACCTCAATGCCACCCAGCAACCCTGGGCCCAGCACTACCGCATGCACGACTATGTGGTAGAGGAGTTGCCGGCGCTGATCGAGGCGCACTTCCCGGCATCGGGCGAGCGCAGCATCAGTGGCCACTCCATGGGTGGGCATGGCGCACTGGTGTGCGCTTTGCGCAACCCGGGGCGCTACCGTTCGGTATCGGCGTTTTCGCCGATCAGCAACCCGATGGATTGCCCGTGGGGCGAGAAGGCCTTCAGCCGCTACCTGGGTGAAGACCGGGCGCGCTGGCGCGAGTGGGATGCCAGCGTGCTGCTGGCTGAAACCCCAGCTGGCGAGTGCCCGCCATTGCTGGTTGACCAGGGTGACCGTGACGACTTCCTCGAAAAGCAGCTCAAGCCTGAAGCGCTGGAGCAGGCGGCGCGCAAAGGGGGCCATGAAATGACCCTGCGTCTGCAGCCGGGCTATGACCATAGCTACTACTTCATTGCCAGCTTCATCGAGGAGCACCTGCGCCATCATGCGGTGGCACTGGGCCGGGGTTAACGCATAACTGCGGTGTTTGCCTCATCGCCTGTAGGAGCAGCCTTGTGCTGCGAATGGGCTGCGAAGCAGACCCTGGAGTTTAGCGCTATCGCCGATATTGCCGGGGCCGCTTTGCGGCCCATTCGCAGCACAAGGCTGCTCCTACAACGACGGCCCCAATACCCGCTAAAGCAGGTAGAATCACGCCCTGACTCATTCAGGGCGTTTTTCTATGCGTATTGGCCATGGCTACGATGTGCACCGTTTCTGCGACGGTGATTTCATTACCCTGGGCGGGGTGCGTATCCCCCACAAATACGGCCTGCTGGCCCATTCCGACGGCGACGTGCTGCTGCACGCCCTGAGCGATGCCTTGCTGGGCGCTGCGGCGCTGGGCGACATCGGCAAGCACTTCCCCGACACCGACCCACAATTCAAGGGTGCCGACAGCCGCGTGCTGCTGCGCCATGTGGTCGGCATCGTCAAGGCCAAGGGCTGGAAGGTCGGCAATGTCGACGCCACCATCGTCGCCCAGGCGCCGAAGATGGCCCCGCACATCGAGACCATGCGCCAGCTGATCGCCGAAGACCTGCAGGTCGAGCTCGACCAGGTCAACGTCAAGGCCACCACGACTGAAAAGCTGGGCTTCACCGGCCGTGAGGAAGGGATTGCCGTGCATTCGGTCGCCCTGCTGCTGCCAGCATGACCGAACTGGAACTGCTGGGCCCGCGCGCATCGGGCGAACCCTTGGGTACCGCTGTCCTCAAGGCGGTGGCCGAAGACTTCCAGGTCGACGAAGTGCTGGACATCCCACTGTCCGGCCAGGGCGAGCACCTGTGGCTGTGGGTTGAAAAGCGTGACCTGAACACCGAAGAGGCTGCCCGCCGGCTGGCGCGTGCCGCAGGCGTGCCGGTGCGCTCGATCAGCTACGCCGGGCTCAAGGACCGTCAGGCCCTGACCCGCCAGTGGTTCAGCCTGCACCTGCCGGGCAAGGCCGACCCGGACCTGTCGCGCGCTGAAGATGCCAGCCTGCGCGTGCTCAAGCAGGTACGCCACCAGCGCAAACTGCAGCGTGGCGCGCATTCGGCCAACGGCTTCACCCTGCGTCTGACGGCCCTGGCTGCCGACCACCAGGCTGTGGATGCACGCCTGGCACAGCTCAAGCAGCACGGTGTGCCCAACTATTTCGGCACCCAGCGCTTCGGCCATGGCGGTGGTAACGTCCACGACGCCCTCGACTGGGCCGCACGCAGCGCGTTGCCCGAGCAGCGCAACGTGCGTTCGCGCCTGCTTTCGGCCGGGCGCAGCTACCTGTTCAATCAGGTGCTGGCTGCACGCGTCGCCGAAGGTAGCTGGGCGCAGGCCCAGGTCGGCGACCTGCTGGCGTTCACCGACAGCCGTAGCTTCTTCCCGGCGGGTGAAGCGGAATGTGCCGACCCGCGCCTGGCGATTCTCGACCTGCACCCGACCGGCCCGATGTGGGGCGAGGGCAATTCCCCGTCAGGCGGCGCAACCGCGCAGCTGGAGAATGCCGTTGGCGCGCGGCAGCCGGCACTTTGCCAGTGGTTGGCCCGGGCGGGCATGGATCACGAACGGCGTATTTTGCGGCTCCCTATTGGCGGCCTGACATGGCATTATCCCGAGCCTGATATCCTGCAACTGGAATTCGTCCTGCCGGCCGGATGCTTCGCCACCGTAGTGGTGCGCGAAGTCGTGGATCTGGTGTCGGCAGGGCAGACGGACAGCCCATGCGTATTCTGATTTCGAACGACGACGGTGTTACCGCACCTGGCATCGCCGCGCTGCACGCTGCGCTGGCGGATTACGCCGAGTGCGCGGTGATCGCCCCGGATCAAGACAAGAGCGGCGCCAGCAGTTCGCTGACGCTGGACCGGCCACTGCACCCGCAGACCCTGGCCAACGGCTTCATCAGCCTCAACGGCACACCGACCGACTGTGTGCACCTGGGGCTCAATGGGCTGTTGCCGGACGTGCCGGACATGGTCGTCTCGGGGATCAACCTCGGTGCCAACCTGGGTGATGACGTGCTGTACTCGGGCACGGTCGCCGCCGCGTTGGAAGGCCGTTTCCTTGGCGGCACGTCGCTGGCGTTTTCGCTGTTGTCGCGTCAGCCAGACAACCTGCCGACGGCGGCCTACATCGCCCGTCGCCTGGTCGAGGCACAGTCGCGTCTGGTGCTGCCGCCGCGTACCGTACTCAACGTCAACATCCCCAACCTGCCGCTGGAGCACATTCGTGGTATCCAGCTCACCCGCCTGGGGCACCGGGCACGGGCGGCGGCACCGACCAAGGTGGTCAACCCGCGCGGCAAGGAAGGCTACTGGATCGCCGTGGCCGGTGACGCCGAGGATGGCGGCCCGGGCACCGATTTCCATGCGGTGATGCAAGGTTTTGTATCGATCACGCCGCTGCAGCTCGACCGCACCTTCAATGATGCCTTCGAGCAGCTCGACGGTTGGCTGGAGGGCCTGCTCTGATGCGCGAGGACGATATGCTGCGGCGTGGCATCGGCATGACCTCCCAGCGTACCCGGGAGCGGCTGATCCAGCGCCTGTGCGAAGAGGGTGTATCGAACACCAAGGTGCTCGACGTGATCCGTCGTACCCCGCGTCATCTGTTTGTTGACGAGGCATTGGCGCATCGTGCCTACGAAGACACCGCGTTGCCGATCGGCCACAACCAGACCATTTCCCAGCCCTTCATGGTTGCCCACATGAGCGAGCTGCTGCTCGAGGCAGGGCCACTGGACAAGGTGCTGGAGATTGGCACCGGCTCGGGTTACCAGACGGCGATCCTTGCCCAGTTGGTCGAGCGGGTATTCTCGGTGGAGCGTATCAAAGTGCTGCAGGACCGGGCCAAAGAGCGCCTGGTGGAGCTTAACCTGCGCAACGTGGTATTCCGCTGGGGCGATGGTTGCGAAGGCTGGCCGGCGCTGGCGCCGTACAACGGCATCATCGTCACGGCGGTGGCGCCGGAGGTGCCCCAGGCACTGCTTGACCAGCTGGCGCCCGGCGGCCGCATGGTGATCCCGGTAGGGCCGGCTGGCGAAGCGCAGCAACTGATGCTGATCGTGCGCGAGGAGCATGGATTCTCCCGCCGTGTGCTGGGGGCCGTGCGCTTTGTGCCGCTGCTCAATGGTCCGCTGGCCTGAGCACTGCGTCGAGCAGAGCGTTGTCGGTGTGAGCTGCGCGGTATTTTTGCGCTAGCGGCGAATTCTTGCAGTTTCGCCCTGTCTATCTGGCGGAGCGAAGCGCTAGCGCATGGCGCGCACTGCGGCTTTGCAACAGCCTTTTGCATCAGCCTGCCAATACAGGCCGTCTTGGTTATAATTGCAACAATATTGCATTTCTTGTCTTCATTTCGTTTTTCGGCACCATGAGGGGAGCGCGGGTGGGTCACACAGTCATTCGGCAGCGCAAGGACGGGTCGGGTTTCAAGCTTCTGGTGATTGCATTGGCCATGGGCACGCTTCTGGTGGGTTGTTCAAGCACCAGTAGCACCAGCGCGCGGGTTGTCGACCGCAACAATACCGTGCCCAAGCGCCCGGCAGTGACGTCCGGGCAGTACATCGTCAAGCCGGGTGACACGCTGTTCTCCATCGCCTTCCGCTATGGTTGGGACTACAAGGAGCTGGCCGCACGCAACGGCATCCCTGCGCCTTATACCATCCGCCCGGGCCAGGCGATTCGTTTCAGCAGTGGTTCAAGCAGCAGTACCACGGTAGTGTCCAACCCATCCTCGTCGAGCCGCACCACGGTCACGCGGCGGCCTGTGGGGGGCACGCCCACGTCGCCTGCCAGCACCAGCAAACCGGCCACATCGGCCCCTTCCACCAGCGCACCGGTGGTTGCCACCGTGCCGGCTGCGGAGCGCGCGGTAGGCGGCTGGACCTGGCCTGCCAACGGCGTGCTGATTGGAAAATTCGCTTCAAACGGTAGTTTGAATAAAGGCATTGATATCGCCGGTGATTTGGGACAGCCTGTTTTTGCTGCGTCTGATGGTGCGGTGGTTTACGCCGGGAGTGGTTTGAGGGGCTACGGCGAGCTGATCATCATCAAACACAGCGATACCTACGTCAGTGCCTACGGTCACAACCGCAGGCTGTTGGTTCGGGAGGGGCAGCAGGTCAAGGCAGGGCAGTCGATTGCTGAAATGGGGTCTACGGGCACAGATCGGGTGAAGCTGCATTTCGAGATTCGCCGCCAGGGCAAACCCGTCGATCCACTCCAGTTCCTGCCACGCCGTTGATCGTTGTACCCGGCCTGTTCCTGTGATGTAGAGGGGACAGGCTCCAGCGCTGCCAAGGATACAGGTGCCGCTCGAGTCTGAGTTCGAACTCAGCAAAGGACTATAACAATGGCTCTCAGTAAAGAAGTGCCGGAGTTTGACATCGACGATGACGTCCTCCTGATGGAGACGGGCATCGTTTTGGAAACGGATGTGGTGTCAGACGAACCTGCTGTATCTTCGGTTCGGACGAGGGCCAAGTCGGGCTCTTCGCTCAAGCAACACAAGTATATCGATTACACCCGGGCGCTCGACGCCACCCAGCTGTATCTCAACGAGATCGGCTTCTCGCCGCTGCTTTCGCCGGAAGAGGAAGTGCACTTTGCGCGCCTGTCGCAGAAGGGCGATCCCGCTGGCCGCAAGCGCATGATCGAAAGCAACCTGCGCCTGGTTGTAAAAATTGCCCGTCGTTACGTGAACCGCGGCCTGTCGCTGCTCGACCTGATCGAGGAGGGCAACCTTGGGCTGATCCGTGCCGTCGAGAAGTTCGACCCGGAGCGTGGTTTCCGTTTCTCGACCTATGCGACCTGGTGGATTCGCCAGACCATCGAACGGGCGATCATGAACCAGACCCGCACCATCCGCCTGCCGATCCACGTGGTCAAGGAGCTGAACGTCTACCTGCGCGCCGCGCGCGAGTTGACCCAGAAACTCGACCACGAACCCTCGCCAGAAGAAATCGCCACGTTGCTGGAAAAGCCGGTCGCCGAGGTCAAGCGTATGCTCGGCCTGAACGAGCGGGTGTCTTCGGTGGATGTATCGCTTGGCCCGGACTCGGACAAGACCCTGCTCGACACCCTGACCGACGATCGCCCAACCGACCCGTGCGAACTGCTGCAGGATGACGACCTGTCGCAGAGCATTGATCAGTGGCTGGGCGAATTGACCGACAAGCAGCGTGAGGTGGTGGTGCGCCGCTTTGGCCTGCGCGGGCATGAAAGCAGCACCTTGGAAGATGTTGGCCTGGAAATCGGCTTGACCCGGGAACGGGTACGGCAGATTCAGGTAGAGGGGCTCAAGCGTCTGCGCGAGATCCTTGAGAAGAACGGCTTGTCCAGCGAGTCGTTGTTCCAGTAGCGAAGGCTCGTCACATAAGGCGCCCCGATGACCTCGGGGCGTTTTTGTGTGTGTCATTTGAAAATGTTGGAGGCGCTACGCGCCCATTCGCAGCACAAGGCTGCTCCTACAAGAGACCGCGATTACCTGCATGATCGCGTATCCCTGTAGGAGCAGCCTTGTGCTGCGAATGGGCTGCAAAGCAGCCCCAAAATCTGCCGGGAATAACAGATATCTAATGTGTACTGCGCTACCCCAGTAACATTGCGTGTAAGCCTTTTCTTACTTGTTTTGTAAGCTATCTATGCAAGTCTCAGTAAATCATTGTCGTTTTCAGCCTCTGTATTTTTCCAACTCATTGAAAAACATGGCGTATTCGGCTGTGAGGAAATGTGTCCCCAGCAATACCTTGTGAGGTTTCGCGCTTGCCCGCCCGGCTCAACCCGCTAGTATTCGAACTGTGCACAGGGACATGCACAGGCTTTCAGGACGAAGGCCAAGGACGTCGCAAGAAGCGATTTCATCAGGATGATGTTTGGGACAAGCAGGGACTACGGAAAAAAATGTGGGCGGGTCAAACCGCCCCTTTTTTTGCCCGCAGAAAAACAAAAAAGGCCCCGAAGGGCCTTTTTCGTGTCCGGGCGCTATCAGCGCTCCAGGTCTGCAATCTTGCCAGTCTTGCCATCCCACTCTTCAGCGTCAGGCAGGGCATCCTTACGCTCGGTAATGTTCGGCCAGACTTCCGCCAATTCGGCGTTCAGCTCGATGAAGTTCTCCATCCCGGCAGGGATTTCGTCTTCCGAGAAGATGGCTTGCGCTGGGCATTCCGGCTCGCACAGGGCACAGTCAATGCACTCGTCCGGGTGGATGACCAGGAAGTTCGGGCCTTCGTAGAAGCAGTCCACCGGACAGACTTCCACGCAGTCGGTGTATTTGCATTTGATGCAGTTGTCGGTGACGACGAAGGTCATTTCTAGTTCTCTCCTCAGGCGACGGCGGCGGCCCTTCCTCTCAGGGCCGCGCGGTTTACAGGTATGTGGCTGCAGGCCAGGCTAATAACCTGCAGCACCAGCAAACCGCGGCGGATTCTACCAGCTTGTAGTGGGCGCCGTTATAACAGGTTCTTTAGTTGATATAGCATTTCGATAGCTTGACGCGGGGTCATGTCGTCCAGTTGCAGCTTGCCCAGCTTCTCGATGGCCGGGTGTGGCAGGCTGGCGAACAGATCGCTCTGGTGCGGCACCTGTGGCGCATCCTTGGCCTTTTGTGCCGGGGCTTGTTCATGCGGCAGGCTGGTGGTTTCCAGGCGCGCCAGGTGTTCGCGAGCACGCTGGATCACTACCCCCGGTACACCGGCCAGTTGTGCCACAGCCAGGCCGTAGCTCTGGCTGGCAGGGCCAGGCAGCACATGGTGCAGGAACACGATGCGCTCGTTGTGCTCGGTGGCATTCAGGTGCACGTTGGCCACCAGCGGCTCACTTTCTGGCAGCACGGTGAGCTCGAAGTAGTGGGTGGCGAACAGTGTATAGGCGCGCAACTGGGCCAGGCGCTCGGCCGCCGCCCACGCCAGCGACAGGCCGTCGAAGGTACTGGTGCCGCGGCCCACTTCGTCCATCAGCACCAGGCTGCGGTCGGTCGCGTTGTGCAAGATGTTGGCGGTCTCGCTCATCTCGACCATGAAGGTCGAGCGCCCGCCGGCCAGGTCGTCACTGGAGCCGATGCGGGTGAAGATGCGGTCGACCAGCGACAGCTCGCAGCTGGCGGCCGGTACGAAGCTGCCGATATGCGCCAGCAGCACGATCAGGGCGGTCTGGCGCATATAGGTGGATTTACCGCCCATGTTCGGGCCGGTGATGATCAGCATGCGCGTACTGTTGTCCAGCCCCAGGTCGTTGGCCACGAACGGCGTGGTCAGTACCTGCTCCACGACCGGGTGGCGGCCTTGCTCGATGCGCAGGCACGGCTCGTCGACGAAACGCGGGCAGTTCAGGTCGAGGGTTAGCGCACGTTCGGCCAGGTTGCTGAGTACGTCCAGCTCGGCCAGGGCGGCGGCACTGTCCTGCAGCGGCGCCAGGTGGCTGATCAGGGTTTCCAGCAGGGCGTCATAGAGCATTTTCTCGCGGGCCAGGGCGCGGCTTTTGGCCGACAGTGCCTTGTCCTCGAACACTTTCAGCTCGGGGGTGATGAAGCGTTCGGCGCCCTTGAGGGTCTGGCGGCGAATGTAGTCACCCGGCGCCTGCTCGGCCTGCTTGGTCGGCAGCTCGATGAAGTAGCCGTGCACACGGTTGTAGCCGACCTTGAGGTTGGCCAGGCCGGTGCGGGCCTTTTCCCGGGTTTCCAGGTCGATCAGGAACTGGCCGGCGTTCTCGCTGATGGCCAGCAGCTCGTCCAGCTCGTTGTCATAGCCGGTCTTGAGCACACCGCCGTCGCGGATCACCGCCGGCGGGTTATCGATGATCGCCCGCTCCAGCAGGCTGGCCAGCTCCGGGTAGGTGCCGGTAATGGCCGCCAGGCGCGCAAGGTGTGGCGCCTCCAGCTCGGTCATGGCGTTCTGCAGCTCGGGCAAGGCACCCAAGGCATCGCGCAGGCGCGCCAAGTCGCGTGGGCGGGCATTGCGCAGGCCGATTCGGGCAAGGATCCGCTCGATGTCACCAATTTCTTTCAGCTGCGGCTGCAGCTTTTCGAAGCGGTAGTTGTCGAGCAGGCAGCGGATCGAGTCCTGGCGTGCTTGCAGTACCTTGGGATCGCGCAGCGGGCGGTTCAGCCACCGGCTCAGCAGGCGGCTGGCCATGGCGGTCTGGCAGCGGTCGACCACCGATTGCAGGGTGTTGTCACGCCCACCCGCCAGGTTGACGTCCAGCTCCAGGTTACGACGGCTGGCGCCATCCAGAATGACGGTGTCGTCCAGGCGCTCGTGGCGCAGGCTGCGCAGGTGCGGCAGGGCGGTGCGCTGGGTTTCCTTGGCGTAGGTCAGCAGGCAGCCGGCAGCGCCGATGGCCAGGGTCAGCTTGTCGCAGCCAAAGCCCTTGAGGTCCTTGGTTGCGAACTGCTGGCACAGCGCCTTGCGTGCCGAATCGCGGTCAAAGTCCCACGGCGCACGGCGGCGGGCACCGGGGCGTTTTTCAGCAGGCAGGTCGCGCGGCCAGTCGTCGGGGATCAGCAGCTCGACCGGGTTCAGGCGCTCAAGCTCGGCCAGCAGGTTCTCCCAGCCTTTGATTTCCTGCACGCTGAAATTGCCGCTGGTGATGTCCAGTACGGCCAGGCCGAACAGGCGTTCGTCACCGAGCAGCGCGGCAATCAGGTTGTCGCGACGCTCGTCCAGCAGCGCCTCGTCGCTGACCGTGCCAGGGGTGATGATGCGCACCACCTGGCGTTCCACCGGGCCCTTGCTGGTGGCCGGGTCGCCAATCTGTTCGCAGATCACCACCGATTCGCCCAGCTTGACCAGCTTGGCCAGGTAGCCTTCCAGCGAATGGAACGGAATCCCGCACATGGGGATGGACTGGCCGGCCGACTGACCGCGTGCGGTCAGGGTGATGTCCAGCAGTTTTGCGGCTTTTTTCGCATCTTCGTAGAAGATTTCGTAGAAGTCGCCCATGCGGTAGAACATCAGCTGGTCCGGGTGCTGGTTCTTCAGCTTCCAGTACTGCTGCATCATCGGGGTGTGTGCGGAAAGATCTGACATTCAGGGCCTTACAGCGGGTGATCTGGTTGGCGATGGTAAACCCGCAATGGTACAGGCTTTTTTGTTGTGATGCAGGCGCAGGCTTCGGGGCATACGCACGCGCCTGGCGGGCAATGGTGGAGCAGCGCCGCGTTACCCTCTAGAATGCACGGCCCTCGACGAACGCCTCTAGCCGTGACCTGCACGATGAATGTGTCCAGCCTTGTCCCTCATGTTAAGCAACAGCTGATCTACCTCCTGTACGGCGAGCGCCGTATCTATCAGCTGGAGGCCAAACTCAGCATCCTTACCGCCATAGCGCGCTGCAAGCCGGCAGAGCTGCCGGTGATCCGTGTGCTTACCGACCAGCCCCAGGCCTTCGTCGGCTGGCCGGTGGAAGTGATCACCCTGGACGAGCAGACCCTGCAGGCCTGGACCGGCGACGGCGGCTACACCCACCGGCGCAAGGCCTGCGCCATTGCCCAGGCCGGGCAGTGGGCGGACAAGACCGTGTTCATCGATACCGATACGGTGTTCCTGCAGTCGCCGCTGAAGTTGTTCAGTCAAGTCGATGCCGGGCAGTTCTTGGTCGACGAAGTGGAAACGAGCTGGGCCGAGGCTTCGCGCAGCAGCGACTACCTTCGCTTCAGTGCCGGGCTCGCCGAGGCTGGAAATGCGCCGGCCGACGATTTGCGGCTCTGCAACAGTGGCGTAATGGGCTTCACCCGCTGCAACGTCGGCATTGCCGAGCGCGCCATCCCGCGCATCGATGCCTGGCTGCCCTATACCGGCGACCTGCACACCATCGAACAGATTGCCTTTTCCTTCGAATTGCACGGGGCGCAGGTGAATGAAGCACGTGGCGTGATCAGCCATTACTTCGCGATGAAGCAGTACGTACATGCCATCCTGGAAATTTTCTTTGCCAGGCACGGCGAAGGGTTTCATCCGCAGATGCCTGGCCTGGCCGTCAAGGTGCCGGCACATCGACCCGTGCCTTCGTGGCGGGCGCGGCTTTCGGTGAAGTGGAGCCTCAAGCGTGTACCGCGGGAGCTGCGTGGTATTGGCCGCAAGCTGTTGTACGGCAGTGTGATGAGGGGCGACGAATACCAGCGTGCGTGCAAGGTGATCTGGTGGCGCTCGGCAATCGAAGACATGCGCAAGCTGGGCGGCTTCGACTGGAGCCGGGAGTGGCCGGAAGGGCTGCCGCGCCTCGGTCGGCGTGACGAGCGTGCGTTCAGCGAGATTGCCCGGGGCAGCCTGGAGGTTTCCTGAGCCAGGGCCCGCCGCAGGGTGATAGGGTAGAGGCCCGCCTTCAAGGAGCCCTGACATGGACCCGATCACCACGCTTGCTACCCGCCTGGGTGAACACCTGCGCCGTTTCAATGCGCAGGTGACCACTGCCGAATCCTGCACCGGCGGTGGTATTGCCGAAGCCATCACCCGTATACCGGGGAGCTCGGCCTGGTTCGAGGTTGGCTATGTGACTTATTCCAACGCCCAGAAAACCCGCCTGTTGGGCGTGCCCGAGGCCTTGTTCGGCCAGGTGGGCGCTGTTAGCCAAGATGTGGTCGAAGCCATGGTCCGTGGTGCCCAGGCATCCAGCGGGGCGCGTTTCGCCGTGGCGGTGAGCGGCGTGGCCGGGCCGGACGGTGGGTCGCCAGCCAAACCGGTAGGTACCGTGTGGCTGGCCTGGGGCGACGGCAACCGGGTATTCAGCGAGCGCCGCCAGTTCGACGGTGACCGCGAAGCGGTGCGCCGACAAACGGTGATCGCCGCGTTAGACGGCTTGTTACAGCTTGGTGCCGAGTAAATCGACGACAGGGGTTTGCGCCGGCGCCTGCCTGTGGAATAATACTGGCTACTTATACAGGTATTCCGGCCATCAGGGCCAAGTCGAACACGTGAGGGTTTCAATGGACGACAACAAGAAGCGCGCCTTGGCTGCGGCCCTGGGTCAGATCGAACGCCAATTCGGCAAAGGCGCGGTCATGCGCATGGGCGATCATGAACGCCAAGGCATTCCAGCCATCTCCACCGGCTCCCTGGGCCTGGATATTGCCCTGGGCATTGGCGGCCTGCCAAAAGGCCGTATCGTCGAGATCTACGGCCCGGAATCGTCGGGTAAGACCACACTGACGCTGTCGGTCATTGCCGAAGCTCAGAAGAGCGGTGCTACCTGCGCCTTCGTCGACGCCGAGCACGCCCTCGACCCTGAGTACGCCGGCAAGCTGGGCGTCAACGTCGACGACCTGCTGGTCTCGCAGCCGGACACCGGTGAACAGGCCCTGGAAATCACCGACATGCTGGTGCGCTCCAACGCCGTTGACGTGATCATCGTCGACTCCGTGGCTGCCCTGGTACCGAAGGCCGAGATCGAAGGCGAAATGGGTGACATGCACGTGGGCCTGCAGGCTCGCCTGATGTCCCAGGCGCTGCGCAAGATCACCGGTAACATCAAGAACGCCAACTGCCTGGTCATCTTCATCAACCAGATCCGTATGAAAATCGGCGTGATGTTCGGCAGCCCGGAAACCACCACCGGTGGTAACGCCTTGAAGTTCTACGCCTCGGTGCGTCTGGACATCCGTCGTACCGGTGCGGTCAAGGAAGGCGATGAGGTGGTCGGCAGCGAAACCCGCGTCAAGATCGTCAAGAACAAGGTCTCGCCGCCGTTCCGTCAGGCCGAGTTCCAGATCCTGTACGGCAAAGGTATTTACCGTAACGGCGAGATCATCGACCTGGGTGTGTCCCAAGGCCTGATCGAGAAGTCGGGTGCCTGGTACGCCTACCAAGGCAACAAGATCGGTCAGGGCAAAGCTAACGCTGCCAAATACCTGGCCGAGAACCCGGCTATTGGTACCGAGATCGAGAAGCAGATCCGTGAAAAGCTGCTGAAAGCCGGCGCTGCGGCTGAAGCCAGCAAGGCTGCCGCTGTTGATGCCAGTGCCGACGATGTGGCTGACGCCGAAGCCGGTTATTGATTGCGCGGTAGATAGCCAACATGTCCGCCGTACTCGACACCCCCGTCGCCATTCGGCGGACAGCCATGGACCTGCTCGCGCGACGCGAGCACGGTCGCGTCGAGCTGACGCGCAAGTTGCGTCAGCGAGGCGCTTCGGATGAGCTGATCGAGCCTGAACTCGACCGGCTCACCGAAGAAGGGCTGCTTTGCGAAGCCCGCTACCTCGAAAGCTTCATCAGGTACCGTTCCAGCGCGGGCTACGGCCCTTCGCGTATTCGCGAGGAGTTGGGCCAGCGTGGTCTGGCGCGTGCTGATATCGAGCAGGCATTGCGCGAAAGCGAGGTGGATTGGCGCGAGCGACTGCATGATGTGTGGCAGCGCAAGTTTGCCGGGCAGCGCCCGCAAGATCCGCGCAGCCGTGCCCAGCAAACCCGGTTTCTGGCTTACCGGGGTTTCCCCATGGACATGATCGGCCGCCTGCTCAGTGGGCGTGATCTCGACGATTACTGACCACCAGATCCGCAGTTCTACACGACCGCCTATGGTCAAGCCCCGACCTGAAGTCCCAAAGCTGACGCAATTCTTGTGGGAGCGGGCGAGCCCTAATGCCTGTCAGTTAAGTAATTGGGGCCGCGTT
This sequence comes from Pseudomonas sp. MM223, assembly GCA_947090765.1. Taxonomy (NCBI): domain Bacteria; kingdom Pseudomonadati; phylum Pseudomonadota; class Gammaproteobacteria; order Pseudomonadales; family Pseudomonadaceae; genus Pseudomonas; species Pseudomonas sp. MM223. The sequence goes on from OX352322.1 coordinate 1,516,722, forward strand.
GCGGCCCATCGCCGGCAAGCCGAGCTCCCACAGGTACAGCGCAATGTTTGAGGGAGGGCACCGTACCTGTGGGAGCCTGGCTTGCCGGCGATGGGCTGCGCAGCAGCCCCAAATTGCTTGATTAGCCGGCGTTAGGGCGAGCCCGCGAACACCGGCAACGCCGGTGCCATCCACCGCGCTGAATTCTTCGCGGGCACGCCCGCTCCCACAGTTACAGTGCAGGTCTGCAGCACTTGTGGTAACCAATCTCAAGCGGCGTCAACTGACCTTCAGCGCCTCCCTGGCCCGCTGCGTGGTATGCATCGGCTGAGGCTTGGCCCAGTTTTCCGGCAAGTTGATGAAATCCACTAGCTCGCGCAGCCGGCCTTGGTCGCGGCCATTGAAGGCGAATGACAGCCGGGTCAGGTGGTTGAAGTTGCCCACTTCATGTTCGGCACTGCTATCCGCTTGCTGGTGATACTTGCCACTCAGGCGCAGGTCGGCAAAGCCTTCCTGGATATCAAACAGCGCTGCTTCGCTGAGCGGGTGGTGCATGCGGATCACGAACTGGTTCTTCAGCCAGCGGCTGGAGTGGTAGTTGCTGTAGAACTGGTTGATTTCTTCCACGGCCTCGTCGGCACTGTGCACCAGGCGCAACAGCTTCAGGTCGCTGGGCAGAATGTAGCGGTTTTCTTCCAGCTGGCGGCTGATGAAGTCCAGACAGTCGCGCCAAAAGCTGCCGCCGGGTGAGTCAAGCAGCACCACCGGCACCAAGGGGCTCTTGCCGGTCTGGATCAGGGTCAGGACTTCGAGCGCTTCATCCAGGGTGCCGAAGCCGCCCGGGCACAGCACCAGGCCATCCGCCTCCTTGACGAAAAACAGCTTGCGGATAAAAAAGAAATGGAAGGGCAGCAGTTTGTCGGTGCCGCCGACAGTGGGGTTGGCGTGTTGCTCGAAGGGCAGGGTAATGTTGAAACCCAGGCTGTGGTCGCTGCCAGCGCCTTCGTGGGCGGCGGCCATGATGCCGCCGCCAGCACCGGTGATGACCATCAGGTTGGAGCGCGCCAGGGTAGCGCCCAGCTCGCGGGCCAGGGCGTACATCGGGTGCTCCAGCGGGGTACGCGCCGAGCCGAACACGGTCACTTTGCGCCGGCCCTTGTAGCGCTGCAGGGTGCGGAACGATTGGTCCAGTTCGCGCAGGGCTTGCAAGGTGATCTTGGCGCTCCAACGGTCACTGTCGTCATGGGCCATGCGCAGGATGGTCAGCATCATGTCGCGGTACAGCGGCAGGTTGGGGCTGTTGGGGGCTACCAGTTGCAGTTGTGCGTCGATGTTGCTCAGGTCGATATTGTTGTCACGGAAGTGGCTGAACAGCAGGTCATTCGCTTGGTAAGGCATGCAACGTCTCCTTCTGCACCAATACCTCTGACCTCAATCTAGACCCTCGCGGCCGATCGTGCCGGGCTGTTTGGCGCAGCCGCCTGTCGGTATGTGGCCACCGGTAGCAGGGGTTTGGTTAACTGGTAAAGCGAAACGTATCGATGCAGGAGGTGGCGGTATGCATCGCTTGACCATCGAGGTGGACTGGCAGCTCTACCAGCAGCTGGAGAATGCGGCTCAAGTGCATCACTTGAGCCTTGAGGACGAGTGCTGCCGCAGGTTGGCTGGGCTGGAGTGCCAGTCACGCTACTTGCAGGCACTGTTGGCCGAGATGCGCGCCGATGCCGCCGAAGGGCGCTGGCGCGCCCGCGAGGACGAGAAGGTGTAGCTTTAAACGCTGCTGTTACTTCTTCTTGTTGCCGGCTACGCAGCTGGCACTGTCGAAAGCCTGGTCCATGATCGGCTGGTTGGTCTTGTAAACCGTGAAGCGGTAGACCATGACCGCGCCCTTGGACATCAGGTTGCGGAAGCCGCTGTTGCGACAGACGCTGTCGCCCAGCTGGCTGCGTACTTGTTCAGGGTTGGCCTGCATGCGCTCGGCGTGGCTCTGGCGTACGCTCAGGTGGTTGACCAGCGCCTTGCCTTCCACCGTATAGCCCTGGTCGAGGATGTCCTCGTTAATGGCGCGTGGGGTGCCGACGCTGCTTTCTTTGGCGACCTTCTGCAATGTCCTGTTCAGGTCGTAATCCTGCTTGGAGGCTGCCTGGGCTGCCAGGGGCAGAGCGAGTAGCAGGCTCAGGGCGGGGACGGTAAGGCGCAGCATGAATCTCTCCTGGTTCGATGACTGGCGCTTTGACATGCGCAGGTCGACGGCGTTCCGTGAAAGTCGCGCGAGCGCGAGGTTCGGGCACGGTAAGCGTCGATTATAAGGGGCACCTTGCCAGCTGCACAGTAAATGGCCCCTGTTCTGGTAAACTGGCCGCCTTGTTTTTTCCGAGTCATCCCTGTGTTCATTTCCTACCTGTCCAGAGGCCTGCCGGCATGAGCCACGCGGTAGCGCGCCTGCGTGCCGAACGCCTGGCCCGCAGCAACAAGCCTTTCATCGCCCGTGGCTCGCGTGCCGAGCGCTGCCCGGATTGCCGGGTCATCGCCACCCATTGCCTGTGCGCCTGGAAGCCTCGGGTGCAGGCCGAGTCTGGCGTGTGCCTGCTGATGCACGACACCGAGCCGTTGAAGCCCACCAACACCGGTTGGCTGATTGCCGACCTGATCGAAGACACCTCAGCCTTTGGCTGGCAGCGCACCTCGGTCGACGAACGCTTGCTGGCTTTGCTTGACGACCCGAGCTGGCAGCCCTATATCGTCTTCCCGGGTGAGTTTGTGGCCGAGCAGCGGGTGGTCAGCGAGGTGGTGCGTGAGCCGGGCAAGCGCCCGCTGTTCATCCTGCTGGATGCCACCTGGACCGAAGCCCGCAAGATGTTCCGCAAAAGCCCGTACCTGGACCGCTTCCCGGTGTTGAGCCTGCAGGCCGAGCAGATGTCGCGCTACCGCCTGCGGCGGTCAAAGCGCGACGATCACTTCTGTACGGCGGAGGTCGCGGCCATGTGCCTGGACCTGGCCGGCGACAACCAGGCCTCGCAGGCGCTGGATGCCTACCTGGATGTGTTCAGCCTGCATTATCTGAGCGGCAAGCGTCGTTTGCCGCTGGATGATCAGGACGACACCCACCAGCGTTTGCATACCTTCCTATAGTCCAAGGGGCACAACCCCTGCTTTGGTTCATAATGACGGGGCTGGCAGCCAGGGTGGGCGAGACGGCAGGGCGAATGGCTTGACCACCCTTGACCGTGCTCGGCATCCTTGGCGCCGATTCCCCGCCGGGCGCTTCTCTTACCCCCGAGTGCCTGGCATAGAACAGGATCCTTAGATCGATGGCCACTTACGAAATCCTGATAGCCGATGACCACCCATTGTTCCGTGGCGCCCTGCGCCAGGCCGTTACCCTCGGCCTGGGCCCGGATGTGCGCCTGGTCGAAGTCGCGAGCATTGCCGAGCTGGAAACCCGCCTGAGCGAAAAGGCTGACTGGGACCTGGTGCTGCTGGACCTGAACATGCCGGGTGCTTATGGTTTTTCCGGGCTGGTGCTGCTGCGCGGGCAATACCCGCAGATCCCTGTGGTGATGGTGTCGGCGCAGGAAGAGGCCGCGGTGGTGGTCAAGTCCCGCGAGTTTGGCGCCAGTGGCTTCATTCCCAAGTCCAGCCCCCTGGAAGTGATCCAGGATGCCGTGCGCAAGGTGCTCGATGGCGAGGTCTGGTGGCCGCCGCAGGCGTTCGAAAAGGTCGATGTCTCGGCCGAGGCCAAGGCCGCCAGCGAGGGGCTGGCCAGCCTGACGCCGCAGCAGTTCCGGGTACTGACGATGGTCTGCGAAGGCCTGCTGAACAAGCAGATTGCGTATGAACTGAGTGTCTCCGAGGCCACCATCAAGGCCCACGTGACGGCGATCTTCCGCAAGCTGGGCGTGCGTACCCGCACCCAGGCCGCGCTGCTGCTGCAACAACTTGAATCGGTTGCCAGTAACTGACTGCGCGTGGCTTCACGCTTTTTTGACCCGTGCCGGTCTAGTCTGCTGGCCTTTCTGTTGTGAAGTGACTCACATGACATCGCCATTCAAGGGCCAGACCGGCCTGAAACGCATCTTCAACGCCGCCGGCTACTCGCTGGACGGCCTGCGCGCCGCCTTCAAGGGTGAGGCCGCATTCCGCCAGCTTGTGCTGCTGAACGTGCTGCTGATCCCGATTGCCTTCTGGCTGCCGGTCAGCCGTGCAGAGCGGGCGATCATGATCGCGGTATGCCTGTTGGGGCTGATCGTCGAGCTGTTCAACTCGGCGGTAGAGGCGGCTATCGACCGCATCTCACTGGAGCGTCACCCGCTGTCGAAAAACGCCAAGGACATGGGCAGCGCCGCGCAACTGGTGGCAATGACCATGGTGGCGCTGGTGTGGGGCGTGATCCTGCTTTAGGCGATTGGCGGCAGCACGATTTCATCACTGCGGGTATAGCCCGCAGTGAAGTTGCGGCACAGTTCCAGAAACTCGCGCATGGCCGAGGTCTGGTACTTCTGTTTGTGCCAGATAAAGTAGAACTGGCGCATCAGGTCCAGTTCCGGTGTTTCCACCGGTACCAGGCTGCCCCGGCGAAAGGCATCACGCAGGGCCAGGCGCGAAATGCAGCCAATCCCCAGGCCCGATTCCACCGCGCGCTTGATCGCTTCGGTGTGTTCCAGCTCCAGGCGGATGTTGAGGTTGGCGCGGTGATGGCGCATGGCCTGGTCAAAGGTCAGGCGCGTCCCCGAGCCTTGCTCGCGCAAAATCCACGCCTCTTGCGACAGGCTTTCGATATCCGCACGGCCCGGTTTGGCCAGTGGATGTTGCGGTGCGCAGAACACCACCAGCTCGTCCTCGACCCATGGCTGCACTTCCAGGTCCGGGTGGTTGCAGTCGCCTTCGATTAGACCCAGATCAATTTCGTAGTGCGCTACCTGTTGCACGATATGCGCAGTGTTCTGTACATGCAGCTTGACCTGGCTTTCCGGGTGGGTCTGCATGAAACTGCCGATCAGCAGGGTGGCCAGATAATTGCCGATGGTCAGTGTGGCGCCGACCGCCAACGAACCGAAACCGGATTTGCCGTTGAGCAGGTCTTCGATTTCCTTGGCCTGGTCGAGCAGTGCCACTGCTTGTGGCAACAGTTGATGACCCAGGGCATTAAGGGCCAGGCGTTTGCCGGCACGGTCGAACAGTTGGGCTCGATTGCCGCTCCAGTTCGGTGATGGAGGTACTGGCGGCCGACTGCGACAGCGCCAGCAGGCTGGCGGCCCGAGAGACGCTTTGGTGCTGGGCGACGGCGACGAAGACTTGCAGTTGACGGAGTGTGAATCGCATATCGATATAACCGATAACACATATCTTGATAATCCAGTTAACAGATATTGTCGCTGCCCCTAAACTATCGCGCAACTGCGCGTTTTGCGCGCCGCGTTTTTCTTCAGGAGCCCCATCGATGAGCAACATGAACCACGAACGTGTCCTCAGTGTGCACCACTGGAACGACACCCTGTTCAGCTTCAAGTGCACCCGCGACCCGGGGCTGCGCTTCGAGAACGGTCAGTTCGTGATGATCGGCCTGCAGCAGGAAAGCGGCCGTCCGCTCATGCGTGCCTATTCCATCGCTTCGCCGAACTGGGAAGAGCACCTGGAGTTCTTCAGCATCAAGGTGCCGGACGGCCCGCTGACCTCGCAGCTGCAGCACCTGAAGGAAGGCGATGAGATCATCATCAGCAAGAAGCCTACCGGCACCCTGGTGCTTGATGACCTGAACCCTGGCAAGCACCTGTACCTGCTGAGCACCGGTACTGGCCTGGCGCCGTTCATGAGCGTCATCCAGGACCCGGAAACCTATGAGCGTTTCGAAAAAGTGATCCTGGTGCACGGCGTGCGTTACGTGAACGAAGTGGCCTACCGCGAGTTCATCACCGAACACCTGCCGCAGAACGAGTTCTTCGGTGAGTCGGTTCGCGACAAGCTGATCTACTACCCGACCGTGACCCGCGAGCCGTTCGAGAACCAGGGCCGCCTGACCGACCTGATGCGCAGCGGCAAGCTGTTCAGCGACATCGGCCTGCCACCGATCAACCCGCAGGACGACCGTGCGATGATCTGCGGCAGCCCGAGCATGCTCGACGAGACCAGCGAAGTGCTGGACAGCTTCGGCCTGAAAGTCTCCGCCCGCATGCGTGAGCCAGGTGACTACCTGATCGAGCGTGCCTTCGTCGAGAAATAAGGCGCAGGCTGCTACAAGAAGGCGACCCTAGGGTCGCCTTTTTCATGCCTGAAAGTATTGTATGGCCTGTACCGGCCTCATCGCCGGCAAGCCAGCTCCCACAGGTACTGCACAGTACTTGAGCTTTGTGCGGTACCTGTGGGAGCTGGCTTGCCGGCGATGAGGCCAGAAAAGGCAAAATAAAAGCTACTCGACGCGGGTCTCGCCGCTGTACACCAGAATTTCCCGGCACCGCTTGCACAGGTACCGCCGCCCCTGACGCACCAGTTTGTGCCGCTGTGCGGTAAACGGGAAATCACCTTGCGGGCACGGGCAGCGGTAGATGTAGCGGGTTACCACGCGCCGTTTCACTTCATAGTTGTGGCAACGGTTGGGTGGCAGTTCGTACACGCCACGCATGATCAATTGCCACTCTTCGCCATGGGCCTGGATGCGCTCGCCAAACAACTGGTGGGCCACCAGGTGTGCCACTTCGTGGGCAACGGTCTGGCGCAGGAAGTCTTCCTGGTTTTCCCGGTAAAGCTGCAGGTTGAAGCGCAGCAGGTTTTCGTGCAGGTGGGCGACGCCAGCTTTTTGCCCGCGCAGCTTGAAGCTGACTTCCGGGCGCGGGAAAGGGCGTTTGAAAAAGGTTTCGGCTTGCTGGTAACAGGTTTCGACGCGTTGTTTGAGCAGCTCTGGCATGGTGGGGCGGTTCTCCTGACCGGGCATTATGCCGCAAGCACCAGAGGCCTGCCGAGCCACCGGTCAGTGCACAGCCAGAGGCCGCCTTGCGGCGGCCCCTGGTTGATGCCCCAGTGTTGGTTGAGTCTGTTCTAGTTGGTGTAGACGGGCCCCACGCCCAGTCCCCAGATAATCACCGTGGCGGCCATGATCGCCACCAGTACCACAAGGCCCACCGCCAGCACCGGGCTGGAGAACAGGAAGCCTTCGTCGGACGGTATGTTCATGAACGTCGGCAAGCCGACATACAGCAGGTACACCGTGTAGCAGATAGCGGCAGTGCCGATCAGCATGCCCAGCCACAGGTGCGGGTATAGCGCCGCAAGGCCGCCAATGAACAGCGGTGTGGCGGTGTAGGTGGCAAAAGCGATGCATTGAGCCATGGACGGATTGGCATCGTAGGTACGGGCCATCCAGTGGATGAACGCGCCCATTACCGCCACCCCGGCAAGCATGGCGAGGTACGACATGATGCTCATCCAGATGGCGCTTTCCATGGTCAGCATCACGGCTGGCCGGTCACCGATTACCCAGCCCACCTGGGTAGTGCCGATGAATGCGGAAACGGCAGGGATCGCCGCCAGGATCAAGGTGTGCGTCAGGTACATGTGGCTGATGGTTTCTTCTTCGCCACGAATCTCCCGCCATTCCTGATCGGGATGGGTAAACAGCCCCACAACGTGATGAATCATGCCGATCACTCCTCTCAATGTTGCCAAACGCCCCCCAGATGGAGCGCAAGCGGCCCGAGGCCCGAACACCGATACAAGCGGTAATGTGGCCTTATGTCGCAGTATAGGAAGCGGTTACCGGCACGAACCGTGCTTTTTAGAGCAAATTGCGCTGTCAGGGCTGCTGTTGATTACATCGAAGTCTTTATCGGAATGCCTACAGCGACGCTGCGTTTGTGCGTAAAATAGCCGGCTTTTGTCACACCTCGCGGATCCAAGCGCTATGGGCACCCTCTCGGTCAACCAGAACAAACTGCAAAAACGCCTGCGTCGTCTCGCTGGCGAAGCCATTACCGACTTCAACATGATCGAGGATGGCGACAAGGTCATGGTCTGCCTGTCTGGCGGCAAGGACAGCTACACCATGCTCGACGTTCTGTTGCACCTGCAGAAGGTGGCACCGATCAAGTTCGAGATCGTCGCGGTGAACATGGACCAGAAGCAGCCGGGCTTCCCTGAGCATGTGCTGCCGGCCTACCTCAAAGAGCTGGGCGTCGAGTACCACATCGTCGAGAAAGACACCTATTCGGTGGTCAAGGAACTGGTACCCGAGGGCAAGACCACCTGTTCGCTTTGCTCGCGCCTGCGCCGTGGCACCCTGTACACCTTCGCCGACGAAATCGGCGCGACCAAGATGGCGCTGGGGCACCACCGCGACGACATCGTCGAAACCTTCTTCCTCAACATGTTCTTCAATGGCGCGCTCAAGGGCATGCCACCGAAGCTGCGCGCCGACGATGGCCGCAACGTGGTGATCCGCCCGCTGGCCTACTGCAGCGAGAAGGACATCCAGGCCTACTCGGACATGAAGGAATTCCCGATCATCCCGTGCAACCTGTGCGGCTCGCAGGAAAACCTGCAGCGCCAGGTGGTCAAGGACATGCTGGTTGAGTGGGAGCGCAAGCACCCGGGCCGTACCGAGAGCATTTTCCGTGCCTTGCAGAACGTGGCGCCGTCGCAACTGGCGGACCGCAACCTGTTCGACTTCACCAGCCTTAAGATCGACGAAAACGCCACGCCGCGTTTCCTCGACGTGTTGAACATCTGAGCCCATGCGCGATTACCAGTGGCTGCATGCGTACTGCCTGAACCGCTTTGGCTCGGCCCAGGCGTTGGAGGCCTTTCTGCCGCAGCCGTGCACGCCGGCGCAACTGCGCGGTATCAGTGACGACCGCTACCTGTCGACTTTGGCCCTGCGCGTGTTCCGCGCCGGGCTCAAGCACAGCCTGGTGGATGCCAAGTGGCCGGCGTTCGAGCAGGTGTTCTTCGGCTTCGACCCGGAAAAGGTGGTGCTGATGGGCGCCGAGCACCTGGAGCGGCTGATGCATGACGAGCGCATCATCCGCCACCTGGGCAAGCTCAAGAGCGTGCCGCGCAATGCGCAGATGATCCTGGACGTGACGAAGGAAAAGGGCAGTTTCGGTGCCTTCATTGCCGACTGGCCGGTGACCGACATCGTCGGCTTGTGGAAGTACCTGGCCAAGCACGGCAACCAGCTGGGCGGGTTGTCGGCGCCGCGCTTTTTGCGCATGGTAGGTAAGGACACGTTTATTCCTACCGATGACATGGCGGCGGCGTTGATTGCGCAGAAGGTGATCGACAAGCAACCGACCAGTCAACGCGACCTGGCCTTGGTGCAGCAGGCGTTCAACCAGTGGCATGAAGAGAGCGGGCGGCCACTGTGCCAGTTGTCGGTGATGCTGGCGCATACCGTCAACCATTGAGATCGCCGGGGCCGCTGTGCGGCCCATCGCCGGCAAGCCAGGCTCCCACAGGTATTGCACAGTATTCAGAACCTGTGAGGTCTGTGTGGGGCTGGCTTGCCGGCGATTGGGCTGCAGAGCAGCCCCTGAACTCAGCTCCCTTCACCCGCCAGGCGCCGCTCATGCTGGAACTTCCAGCGCACATACAGCAACCCGGCGATGAACAACCCCAGGCTCGCCAGCACTTCAACCCAGCCAAACATCGCCCGCGCCGGGTCGAACGCTGCCAGCACGCCCTTGATGAAATAGATATTCACCACGAAGCAGGCCCAGGCATGTGCCCGGGCGCTGCCTTTCAGCATGCCCGGCAACAACAGCAGCAGTGGCACCAGCTCGATCGCCAGAATCACCCCGACCCGCGCCCCATGCAGGTTGGCGAACCACAGGTTGTTCACCACCAGCAGGGCGATCAGGCCGAAGAAGAACGCAAGGCTCAACGCCCGCGTCAGGCGCAGGCGCGGTGCCAGCCACTCCAGCGGTGGCAACACCTTGGGCTTTTTAGCCACGCGCGGCCTCCAGGGCCTTGGCCGTGGTCGCCAGGCGTTGGCCCAGGGCACGGCACAGGGCAATCTCATGTTGATCGAGCTCACGCTTGCCATCAGCACCGGCATGGTGGCTGGCGCCGTAAGGGGTGCCGCCGCCGCGGGTTTCCAGCAAAGCCGACTCGCTGTACGGCAAACCCATCACCAGCATGCCGTGGTGCATCAACGGCAGCATCATCGACAGCAGGGTGGTTTCCTGGCCACCGTGCAAACTGGCGGTGGAGGTGAAAACGCCCGCCGGCTTGCCGACCAGTTCTCCACCCAGCCACAAGCTGCTGGTGCCATCCAGGAAGTACTTCAGCGGTGCTGCCATATTGCCGAAGCGCGTCGGGCTGCCCAGTACCAGGCCGGCGCAGTGGCGCAGGTCGTCCAGGGTGGCGTACAGCGCGCCCGTGGCCGGGATGTCCGGGGCCACGGCTTCACATTCGGTGGATATTGCCGGCACCGTGCGCAGGCGCGCCTCCATGCCGGCCAGTTCGATGCCGCGGGCAATGTGTCGGGCCATTTCGCTGGTGGAGCCATGGCGGCTGTAATACAGCACCAGGATGTAGGGCGCGCTCACGGCAGGATCTCCAGCACTTTTTCCGGCGGGCGGCCGACCACGGCCTTGTCACCGGCAACCAGGATCGGCCGTTCGATCAGTTTGGGGTGCTGGGCCATGGCGTCGATCAGTTGCGCGTCGGTCAGTGCCGGGTCGGCCAGGTTCAGCGCTTTGTATTCGTCTTCGCCGGTACGCAGCAACTGGCGCGGGGCGATGCCCAGCTTGCCGAGCAGGGCCTTGAGGGTGGCGGCGTCGGGCGGGGTTTCCAGATAGCGCACGATGGTTGGCGCCAGGCCACGGGCTTCGAGCAGTTCCAGCGCGCCGCGGGATTTCGAGCAGCGCGGGTTATGATAGAGCGTCAGGTCAGTCATGTCGGGTCGCATCCAGCTGGGTGTGGCGGCTATTCTAACCGCAGCGACTGACCAATTTGCTTTAAAACTCGAGAAGGATTGACCCATGGCAAGGCGTCTGGCAGCAGTACTGGCCATCACCGCGAGCCTGTTGCTCGGTGGTTGCGGTGCCGATTATGGCGTGGACCAACACGGTAATACGGTTAAGGCCGAACAGATCGAAGGGCACTGGCTGGTGCTCAACTATTGGGCGGAGTGGTGTGGGCCGTGCCGTACCGAAATCCCGGAACTGAACGCTGCGGCCAAGCAGTGGGCGGCCGATGGCATCAAGGTGGTGGGGGTGAATTTCGATGGCTTGCAGGGGCAGGACCTGAAGCAGGCCTCCGAAACCCTTGGCATCGGCTTTACCGTATTGGCCCAGGACCCGGCCGAGCGCTATGACCTGCCACGCAGCGAGGCGCTGCCAGTGACCTACATCATCGATGACAAGGGCAAGGTGCGCGAACAGCTGCTGGGCGAGCAGACCCTGGAAGGGCTGCAGGCCAAGATCAAGGCCCTGAAAGGCGCCTGATGCCAGCCTGTACCGGCCCTATCGCCGGCAAGCCAGCTCCCACAGGTACTGCACAGATTCTGAAACCTGTGCAGTACCTGTGGGAGCTGCCTTGCCGGCGATAGGGCCGGTACAGGTATAGTGATTCAGCCTTCCTCAGGCCAGAAGCGCAGCGGCTTGCCTTCGGCCGGCCAGAAGCGCATCTGCTCCACTGGCGACACGTCCCACCGTTCTACCGTTTCCAGCGCCTGCAAAAAGCGTTTTTCCTGCTCCATCAACGCCGGCGCGCATAACTTGCGGGTTTTGCCGACCTTGCCGAAGCTCAGGTGCTCGCCCTCCAGCGTATACGGCGCAAACCAGTGGTTGCAGCCGGCATTACCATAGGCGCGGCCGTCGCTGGCCAGGGTCAGGGTGAGGTGGCTGTAGTCGATCAGCGGGCGTTCGCCAATCCACTCCAGAACGTAGCTGCGCTCCTGCTGCAGCTTTGAAGGTTGTGCGGCGCAGCCGAGCAGGCCGGTGGCAATCAGCACGCCGGTCAGCAGATTCTTCACTCGGCGCTCTCCTGGCAACGCGGGCACAGGTGTTTTTCGCCACGGCTGGCCCAGCCCAGTTCGGCAATGCGTGCGCTGGCAGCGGGTTGGCGGGCTTTCTTGCCCAGCTTGGCGTCCACGGCAAATTCAAAGTCCAGCACGGCGTCGCAGCTGTCGCACTCGACCTGCCAAGTGAGAATTTCCAGTTCGTTGAACACCGGTCCGCTGGCTACGGCGACCCACTGGCCGCGCGGGTTGATCAAGTGGCGCACGCTGTCCACGGTCAGTCGCATGGACAAATCCTTGCTGCCCTTGAGGGTCACCAGCAGGGTGTCGCCTTTATGCATCGAACCACCGTTGCCGGTGACCTGATAGCGGCCCGGCACCAGTGCACGGCACTCGATCAGGGTGTGTTGCGGGTTGAAAAGGGTGTAGCGGAAATCGTGCTCGACCATGGGTCCTCCAGAAATGCCGCGTATCCTAGCACTAACCCATTACCAGATTCTGTGGATTGCCTGCCGCCCAGCGGTTGATGTTGTCCAGCGTGGTGGCGGCAATGGCGTCCAGCGCCTCGCGCGTAAGGAAGGCCTGGTGGGCAGTGATGATCACGTTGGGGAAGGTGAGCAGGCGGGCCAGTACATCGTCCTGCAGTGGCAGGTCGGAGCGGTCCTCGAAGAACAGCTGGGCTTCTTCTTCGTAGACGTCCAGGCCCAGGTAGCCAAGCTGGCCGCTTTTCAGGGCATCGATCAGTGCCGGGGTGTCGACCAGTGCGCCACGGCCCGTATTGATCAGCATGGCGCCGGGCTGCAACTGGGCCAGGCTTTGTGCATTGATCAGGTGCCGGGTGTGCTCGGTAAGTGGGCAGTGCAGGCTGATGATACGGGCTTCGCGCAACAGCTCGGGCAAGCTCAGGTAGCGCGCGCCGAGGGCCAGCAACTCCGGGTTGGGGTAGGGGTCGTAGGCCAGCAGTTGGCAGCCGAAACCGGCCATGATGCGGGCGAAGGCAACGCCGATCTGGCCGGTGCCGACCACGCCGACGGTTTTGCCGTGCAGGTCGAAACCGGTCAGCCCGTGGAGGGTGAAGTCGCCTTCGCGGGTGCGGTTGTAGGCCCGGTGCAGGCGCCGGTTGAGGGCCAGGATCAGCGCCACGGCGTGTTCGGCCACGGCGTGCGGCGAGTAGGCCGGCACGCGCACCACGGCTAGGCCCAGGCGCTGGGCAGCGGCCAGGTCGACGTGGTTGTAGCCGGCCGAACGCAGGGCGACCAGGCGTGTGCCGCCCTCGGCCAGGCGCTGAAGCACCGGGGCGTCGAGCTCGTCATTGATGAAGGCACAAACGGTTTCGTAGCCACTGGCCAACGCGGCGGTGTCGAGGGTCAGGCGGGCGGGCTGGAAGTGCAGCTCCAGCGCGCTGCCGCTGGCAGCCTGGGTGAAGCTTTCCTGGTCGTAATGCTGGCTGCTGAACAACAGGGCACGCATGGTGAGGCTCCTTCTACAAATGCTGCGTAGGCCACAGCAACGGCCATGCACTCAATCTGGCCTGCGCTGCCAGCCGGCTGATCGCGCCGTCCAGCTCATCCAGCGCTTGCTGCGCCTGTGGGTGGTCCTGCTTGAGCAAGGTTTCGCTGCGCTGGCAGGCGGCGCGCAGCTGTGGCACGCCGCAGTAGCGCGAGGCTCCGTTCAGGCGGTGTACCTGTTCTATCAGGGCGTTGCGGTCGTGCGCTTCGCGGGCAGCGCGTATGGCATCGCGGTCGGCGTCCAGCGAGGACAGCAGCATGCTCAGCATGTCGGCCGCCAGGTCGGCCTTGCCCGCTGCCAGGCGCAGGCCTTCCTCGGGGTCGAGCACCTTCAGGTCGTCACTGCCGGGTAATTGCTCGGCCTGCGCCTGCTGCGGCACGCCCAGGCTCAGGCCAGTCCACTTCATGACCACCTGGGCCAGTTGCCGTTCACTGATCGGCTTGGTCAGGTAGTCGTCCATGCCGGCGTGCAGCAGTGCGCGCTTTTCGTTGGCCATGGCATGGGCGGTGAGGGCGACGATTGGCAGCGGGTTGCCACTTTGGGTGTTTTCCCAAAGGCGGATTTGCTCGGTGCAGGCGCGGCCATCCATGCCGGGCATTTGCACGTCCATCAAAACCAGGTCGAAAGGCTCGTCTTGCACGGCCTGTACCGCTGCATAGCCGTTGTCGACGGCCAGCACTTCGGCGCCCAGGTCTTCGAGCAGGGTCTGCACCAGCAGCAGGTTGGCGGCATTGTCGTCGACGCAGAGCACCTTCGGCTGGCGCTGGCCGTTGACGCTGTGCGCCTCGCCCTGCGGGCGGCGCGGTTGCACCAGTTCCATCAGCAGGCGGCGCAGTTTGCGGGTGCAGGTGGGCTTGGACAGCAACTGGCCATGGCCGTTGGGCAAGTATGGGTGGTAAAGCGCCTGCTCGGTGGTGGGGCACAGCACCACGCACTGGCAGTGGTAACGTTCAAGTTGCTGGTGGTAGTGGCCCAGTTGCTCGGGCGACAGGTTACCCAGGTTGGCCCCAAGCACGGCGAACTCGAACGGCAGGCCGGCCTGGCTGGCCGCTTGCACCGCTTGCAGCAACTGGTCATAGGAAGCAAACAGGCTGACGCTGAGGCCGCAGTCTTCCAACTGGTGCTCCAAGGCCTGGCGCGCCAGCTCATGGCCATCGACGATGGCTGCGCGACGGCCCAGCAGCGGTTGCATCGGCTGCTCCTCTAGGTCGTCGTGGGCTTTGGGCAGGTTCAGGCTGATCCAGAACTGCGACCCTTCGCCCGGGGTGCTGTCGACACCGATTTCGCCGCCCATCTGTTCGATCAGGCGCTTGGAAATCACCAGCCCCAGCCCTGTGCCGCCGGGTTGACGGGCCAGCGAGTTGTCGGCCTGGCTGAAGGCCTGGAACAGTGTGCGCACCTCTTGCGGCGACAGGCCGATACCGGTGTCCTGCACACTGATGCGCAATTGCGCGCTGTCTTCGTGCTCGTCTTCGAGCATGGCGCGTACGACGATGGTGCCTTCGCGGGTGAACTTGATGGCGTTGCTGACCAGGTTGGTGAGGATCTGCTTGAGCCGCAGCGGGTCGCCGATCAGCGAAGAAGGGGTATCGCGGTAGATCAGGCTGAGCAGTTCAAGCTGCTTGGCGTGGGCGGCCGGGGCGAGGATGGTCAGGGTGTCCTGGATCAGGTCGCGCAGGTTGAACGGAATGCTGTCGAGCACCAGCTTGCCAGCCTCGATCTTGGAGAAGTCGAGGATCTCGTTGATGATCCCCAGCAGGTTGTCGGCGGACTTCTCGATGGTGCTCAGGTAGTCCAGCTGGCGTGGCGTCAGCTCGCTTTTCTGCAGCAGATGGGTAAAACCGAGGATGCCGTTGAGCGGGGTGCGGATCTCGTGGCTCATGTTGGCCAGAAACTCCGACTTGATGCGGCTGGCCTCAAGGGCCTCCTTGCGCGCCATGTCCAGCTCGATGTTCTGGATTTCGATGGTTTCCAGGTTCTGGCGCACGTCTTCGGTGGCCTGGTCGATGCTGTGCTGCAGTTCTTCGTGGGCGTTCTGCAGGGTTTCGGCCATGCGGTTGATGCCGCGCGCCAGCTCGTCCAGCTCATGGCTGCCCATGGTCGGCAGGCGTTCTTCGAGGTGGCCGTCCTTGAGCTGGTTGACCGCGTGCTTGATGCGTTCGATGGGGTCGTTGATGGTGCGGCTCATGCGCAGTGCCAGCAGGCCGCTGAGCACCAGGCAGGCGAGGATCAGCAACAGGCTGGTGAACAGGTTGCGATAGCCGCGCAGCAGCGTGCCGTCGTGCGACAGCTCGATCTCGACCCAGCCTAGCAGGCGCTCGGCTTCGGCTGGCACGGCATCGGTGGCGAGGTCGCGGTGGTGGCCGAAAACGGGCATCAGGTAGCGGGTGGCGTCATTGCCGCTGCGCTGCAGCAATTGCGTGCCGGTACCGCCGCTGGGCGGCTGGTTGAGCATGCTCGGGCCTGCGTGGGCCAGGCGCGTGCGGTCCGGGGCCAGGAAGGCGACCGCGCGTACGTCGGCCTGCTCCAGGGTTTGTGCGGCGATGCGCTCCAGCTGGGCGGGAGCAAGCCGGGCCATGGCGGGCGCAGCCAATGGCGCCAGCTGCTCGGCGATCATCTTGCCGCGTTGCAGCAGCTGGGTGCGCAGGTCGTTCTGTTGCAGCCAGGTAAAATAACTGCCCAGCACCAGGGCCATCAGGCCGGCCGGCAGCAGGGCCAGCAGCAGGACCCGGCTGCGGATTCCCAAACGATCGAGCACACTCGCCTCCTGTCATGTGCCTGGACGCCGTCAAGCAATGACGGCCAAGCCGGGAAGTTACTCCGCCTGCAGCGCTATTGCACCTCTTTAGTCGCTGTTTTGCACCATTGCCGGGGCATTGGTCGCAGGGCGGTTGCCTGGCAGGTGGTGGATGCTCAATAATTGCGCAATTGAGAATGCATGGCAGTTGCCAATGAATCCTGTAGCTATTTACAACTCCAATATCCTCGCCATCGAGGACGACCCGGTCCTGGGTGCCTATCTGCACGAAGAGCTGCAACGTGGCGGCTTCCAGGTCACCTGGTGCCGTAATGGTCTGGAGGGGCTGGAAACGGCGGGTCGCCACGTTTTCGATGTGGTGCTCATGGACATCCTGCTGCCTGGCCTGAATGGCCTGGATGCCTTGGCACAGTTGCGCAAGCGTAGTGCGACGCCGGTGATCCTGATGTCGGCGCTGGGTGCCGAGGCCGACCGCATCAGTGGCTTCCAGCGCGGGGCCGACGATTACCTGCCCAAACCGTTCAGCATGGCCGAGTTGCAGGTGCGCATCGAGGCAATCCTGCGCCGGGTGGCCCTCGAACGCCGTCATCAAGCCCCGCAGGAGCATGCCGCCTGCGGCGAGCTGCAATTCGACGAGGGGCTGTGCGACGTACGCCTGGATGGCCGCCTGGCAGGCCTTACCCCCAGTGAATACCGCCTGCTCGATATCCTCAACCGCAATTTCGATGATGTCCTGAGCAAGCCGTTCCTCTACCAGCAGGTGCTGCAGCGCGGTTATTCGCGGCATGATCGCAGCCTGGACATGCACGTCAGCCAGATCCGCCGCAAGCTCAAGGGCATCGGCTATCACGAACGGCAGATCCGTACCGTGTGGGGCAAGGGTTACGTACTCAGCGCCAGCGAGGCGGAGTGAGCCATGCTTGACCGCCATTCGCTGTTCTGGAAGCTGGCCATCCTGCTGGTGGGCTTCTGCCTGCTGATGATTGGCCTCAGTTACACCTGGGGCCGGCACATGGAAATCCAGAACGCCTTCCTCTCGGAACCGGCGCGCCAGGCGTTACGCGGCTATGCCGGCGAGGCTGAGCAGGCGTGGCGCAGCGGCGGGCGGGCAGGGCTGGACCAGTGGGTGACGGCGATGCACCAGCGCGAACGGGGCTGGGTTGGTGTGCTGGATATCAACCTGCGGCCGCTCGACAGCGCCACCCTCGACCCGCAGATCATGCAACGGCTGACGCGCCTGCGCGGTGTCGACTGGCCGATGAGCCGGCGCAGTGTCGACCAGCCGTGGGTACGCATACCGTTCCCGGGGGCACCAGAGCAGGGCATGTTGGTGATCGAACTGCCGCAGCGGTTCAACCCGGACCAGTACCGGCTGCTGTGGCGCATCGTCACCAACGGCATCATTCCAGGCCTGTTCACCCTGCTGTTGTGCGTGGGCCTGTACCGCATGTTGATCGTGCCGCTGAATCAGCTGCGCGAGCAGGCCAACGCCTGGCGCGCTGATCAGCTATCGGCGCGCCTCGACTCGCGCACCATCGCCCGCCATGACGAGCTGGGCGAACTGGCCCGCGCCTTCGACCAGATGGCCGAGCGGCTGCAAGGCACGGTGGCCATGCAGCAGCAGTTGCTGCGCGACCTGTCCCACGAAATGCGCACGCCGCTGAGCCGGTTGCGGGTGGCCTGCGACGGCGAAACCGACTTGCAACGCTTGCGCGAACGCCTGACCCGTGAAGTGGACTGCATGCAGCAGTTGGTGGAGGACACCCTGCAACTGGCCTGGCAGGACGCCGAACGTGCGCCGATGAACCTGGAGCCGATCGAAGTTCACGCGCTTTGGGAAGCTGTTGGCCGAGAATGCCAGCTACGAAAGCGGCTGGTCGCCTGCGCGCCTGCGCTGCGAAGTGCCAGCCGACTGCTGGGTGCAGGGCAACCTCAACCACCTGGCCCAGGCGCTTGAGAACATGTTGCGCAATGCCATTCGTCACTCGCCGGCCGAGGGGGTAGTGCGGTTGGGTGGGCAGCGCGAAGGCAGTTATTGGTGGCTGTGGCTGGAGGATGAAGGTGGCGGCGTGGCTGAAGAGGACCTGGAGCGGATCTTTGCGCCGTTCTCGCGCCTGGATGGTTCGCGGCCGGGCGATGGGGGCTTTGGCCTGGGCTTGAGCATCGCCCGCAGCGCCATCCAGCGCCAGGGTGGCACCTTGTGGGCGCAGAATGGCAAGCGTGGGCTGCGGCTGTGGATGCGCTTGCCGTTACATGTGCCGGCCGCCTATACAGCCTTGAAGCCAGCGCTCTCCCTGTAGGAGCGGCCTTGTGCCGCGATGGGCCGCACAGCGGCCCCAGTAATATAGGCGGCTAAGCTGAAATCCTGGGGCCGCTGCGCGGCCCATCGCGGCACAAGGCCGTTCCTACAAAGGGCAAGCAAGCAGACTTGGGTTTATATATAGCTTGTAGCTATATCGACCACAGATTGCGTGATATGGCCGCGAAGGGTTTGCCGGTATGATAGGCGCCCCTGCCGTCCGGATTGTGAAATACGCCATGACCTTGCAGTACCCAACCATCGCCGATTGCGTCGGCAATACGCCCCTGGTTCGCCTGCAGCGCATTGCTGGTGAAACCAGCAACACCCTCCTGCTCAAGCTCGAAGGTAACAATCCTGCCGGCTCGGTGAAGGACCGCCCGGCGCTGTCGATGATCACCCGCGCCGAACTGCGTGGCCAGATCAAGCCCGGCGACACCCTGATTGAAGCCACGTCCGGCAACACCGGTATCGCCCTGGCAATGGCGGCGGCGATCAAGGGCTACAAGATGATCCTGATCATGCCCGACAACTCCACCGCCGAGCGCAAGGCCGCCATGACCGCCTATGGCGCCGAGCTGATCCTGGTGACCAAGGAGGAGGGCATGGAAGGCGCCCGCGACCTGGCCGAGAAGCTGCAGGCCGAAGGCCGCGGCCTGGTGCTCGACCAGTTCGCCAACGGCGACAATCCGATCGCCCACTACAACAGCACCGGCCCTGAGATCTGGCAGCAGACCCAGGGCACCATTACCCATTTTGTCAGTTCCATGGGTACCACCGGCACCATCATGGGCTGCTCGCAATACCTCAAGGAGCAAAACCCGGCGGTACAGATCATCGGCCTGCAACCGATGGAAGGCTCGGCCATTCCGGGCATTCGCCGCTGGCCCGAGGAATACCTGCCGAAAATCTTCGACGCCACCCGCGTCGACCGCGTGGTCGACATGTCGCAGCAGGAAGCCGAAGACACCACCCGCCGCCTTGCCCGTGAAGAGGGCATTTTCTGCGGCGTGTCTTCCGGTGGTGCGGTTGCAGCCATGCTGCGCCTCTCCCGCGAGGTGGAAAATGCCGTGATGGTCGCCATCATCTGCGACCGCGGCGACCGTTACCTCTCCACCGGCCTGTTTGATCCGAGCTAAATGTCCAAGAAAAAAAGCAACAGCGGCCTGCGCTTCCAGCCGGCCGGCGGCAGCCGCACCCCCCAGGTCCCCGTGGGCAAGAAGCAGCGCCTGGAAATCGAGCGCCTGGCCGGTGACGGCCGTGGCATCGCCTTTCTCGATGGGCGCACCTGGTTCGTCAGTGGCGCCTTGGCCGGCGAGGCCGTAGAGGCGCGGGTACTCAATGCCCGTGGCAAAGTGGTCGAGGCCCGGCTTGACCGGGTGCTGCAGGCCAGCCCCGAGCGCCGTGAGGCACCGTGCCGCCACTACGCCCGCTGCGGTGGCTGCAACCTGCAGCACCTGCCGCACGAAGCGCAGCTGGCGCTGAAGCAGCGCACCTTGGCCGAGCAGCTGCAGCGGGTGGCCGGCGTGCAACCCGAAGAATGGGCCGCGCCATTGTGCGGGCCGGAATTCGGCTACCGGCGCCGGGCCCGCGTGGCCGTGCGTTGGGACATCAAGGCGCGTCAGCTGGAGGTGGGCTTCCGTGCCGAAGCCAGCCAGGACATCATTGCCATCGACGATTGCGCGGTGCTGGTACAGCCCTTGCAGTCGATTTTGCGCCACTTGCCGACGGTGCTTCGCTCGTTGAGCAAACCGCAGGCACTGGGCCATGTCGAGCTGTTCAGTGGCACCGCCGAGGCCGTGTTGGTGCGCCACGTCGCGCCGCTGCCGGCAGAAGACCTGGCAAGGCTGCAGGCGTTCTGCGAACAGGCCAATGCCCAGCTGTGGCTGCAGGGTGAAGGTGAGCCAGCGCCGGTGGACCCGACCGCGCAACTTGGCTTTAGCCTGGCGCCTTGGCAGCTTGAACTGGCCTGGCGCCCAGGGGACTTTGTACAGGTGAATGCCCAGGTCAACACGGCGATGATCGAGCAGGCCCTGGCCTGGCTGGCGCCACAATCCGACGAGCGGGTGCTGGACCTGTTCTGTGGTCTGGGCAACTTCGCCTTGCCACTGGCCCGCAAGGCGCGCGAGGTAGTGGCAGTGGAAGGTGTACAGGCCATGGTCGATCGGGCCGCGGCCAATGCCGGGAACAACAATGTGCATAACGCACGGTTTTTTCAGGCCGATTTATCGCAGCCTTTGGCAGGCACCGGATGGGCCGCCGAGGGCTTTTCTGCGGTACTCTTGGATCCACCGCGCGACGGTGCTTTCGAGGTGGTGCAAGGCATCGCACGCCTCCAGGCCAAACGGCTGGTTTACGTATCGTGCAACCCGGCCACGCTGGCGCGAGACGCGCAGGTGCTGGTCGGCCAGGGGTACCGGTTAAAAAGGGCCGGGATTCTCGACATGTTTCCTCAAACGGCGCATGTCGAGGCCATGGCGTTATTCGAAGAGGGCTAGCAGACTGGCCCCTTGGTGTGGCTTCCATGGAATGGCAGCCACACGGTGATCGCCAGCGCACCCGCGTGGTGCGCTGTATGGAAAGGTAAAACAAAGATGGTACAGGTGAGAGTGCACCAGCCGGTCAACACCGACGGCAGTATCAATCTCGAAGGATGGTTGGACCATGTGGTAAGCGTCGATTCGGCACTGGATCGCGCAGCGCTTAAAGAAGCCTGCGAGTTTGCCCATGAGATCGAGAAAAAGGGCAACCCGGCCAAGCATTCCTGGGCGGACGGTACGTCCAGCTTCCAGGCGGGCCTGGAAATTGCCGAAATCCTGGCCGACCTCAAGCTTGACCAGGACTCCCTGGTGGCCGCGGTCATCTACCGTTCGGTACGCGAGGGCAAGGTGACCCTGGCCGAGGTCAGCCAGCGGTTCGGCCCGGTGGTGTCCAAGCTGATCGACGGCGTGTTGCGCATGGCCGCCATCAGCGCCAGCCTCAGCCCGCGGCAGTCGCTGGTGCTGGGCTCGCAGGCGCAGGTCGAGAACCTGCGCAAGATGCTTGTGGCCATGGTCGACGATGTGCGTGTGGCACTGATCAAGCTGGCCGAGCGTACCTGCGCAATCCGTGCGGTCAAGGCTGCCGACGACGAAAAACGCCTGCGTGTCGCGCGTGAGGTGTTCGACATCTATGCGCCACTGGCGCACCGCCTGGGTATCGGCCACATCAAGTGGGAGCTGGAAGACTTGTCTTTCCGCTACCTCGAACCTGACCAGTACAAGCAGATTGCCAAGCTGCTGCACGAGCGCCGGCTGGACCGCGAACGCTTCATCAGCGACGTGATGAACCAGCTGCAGAACGAGCTGCTGGCCACAGGCGTAAATGCCGACATCAGCGGCCGGGCGAAACACATCTATTCGATCTGGCGCAAGATGCAGCGCAAAGGCCTGGAATTCAGCCAGATCTACGACGTGCGTGCAGTGCGCGTGCTGGTGCCGGAGATTCGCGACTGCTACACCGCGCTGGGTATCGTGCACACGCTGTGGCGGCACATCCCCAAAGAGTTCGACGACTACATCGCCAACCCCAAGGAAAACGGCTACCGCTCGCTGCACACCGCAGTCATCGGCCCCGAGGGCAAGGTGCTGGAGGTGCAGATCCGCACCCACGGCATGCACGAAGAAGCCGAGCTGGGGGTTTGTGCCCATTGGCGCTACAAGGGTACCGACGTCAAGCCCAGCCCAACCATTACGAAGAGAAGATCTCCTGGCTGCGCCAGGTGCTGGAATGGCACGAAGAGCTGGGCGATATCGGTGGCCTGGTCGAGCAGTTGCGGGTCGACATCGAGCCGGACCGGGTCTACGTGTTCACCCCGGACGGCCATGCTATCGACTTGCCCAAGGGGGCGACCCCGCTGGACTTCGCCTACCGCGTGCACACCGAGATCGGCCACAACTGCCGGGGTGCCAAGATCAACGGCCGCATCGTGCCGCTGAACTACAGCCTGCAAACCGGTGAACAGGTCGAGATCATCACCAGCAAGCACGGCAACCCAAGCCGCGACTGGTTGAACTCCAACCTGGGCTACGTCACCACCTCGCGGGCGCGGGCCAAGATCGTGCACTGGTTCAAGCTGCAGGCACGTGACCAGAACGTTGCCGCTGGCAAGACCTTGCTCGAGCGCGAGCTCAGCCGCCTGGGCTTGCCGCAGGTGGACTTCGAGCGCCTGGCCGAGAAGACCAACGTCAAGACCGCCGAGGATATGTTCGCCTCGCTCGGCGCGGGCGACTTGCGCCTGGCCCACCTGGTCAACGCCGCCCAGCAGTTGCTGGAGCCCGAGCGTATCGAGCAGATCGAGCTGGTGCCGCGCAAGCCTACCGGGCCGCGTACCGGCAAGCGTGGCGACATCCAGATTCAGGGTGTCGGCAACCTGCTGACGCAGATGGCCGGCTGCTGCCAGCCACTGCCGGGCGATGCCATTGTCGGTTACATCACCCAAGGCCGTGGCGTAAGCATTCACCGCCAGGACTGTGCCTCGGTGCTGCAACTGGCGGGCAAGGAGCCGGAGCGCATGATCCAGGTGAGCTGGGGGCCGATCCCGGTGCAGACCTACCCGGTCGACATCGTCATCCGTGCCTACGACCGCCCTGGGTTGCTGCGCGATGTGTCGCAGGTGCTGCTGAACGAGAAAATCAACGTGCTGGCGGTGAACACCCGCTCGAACAAGGAAGACAACACTGCGCTGATGTCGCTGACCATCGAGATCCCGGGCCTGGACGCGCTGGGGCGCCTGCTGGGGCGGATCTCGCAGTTGCCGAACATCATCGAGACGCGGCGTAACCGTACCCCTTGATAACCTGCATTGGGGCCGCTGTGCGGCCATCGCCGGCAAGCCAGCCCCACAGGTACTCCACTGGTTTCAAGGCCTGTGCAGTCCCTGTGGGAGCTGGCTTGCCGGCGATCGGGGGCAAAGCCCCCGCCGAGGATTTGCTGACAATGACCTACACCCTCGAAGACCTGCTGCACCTCATGGCCCGCCTGCGTGACCCGCAGTACGGGTGCCCGTGGGACCTGAAGCAGAACTACGCGAGTATCGTTGCCCACACCATCGAAGAAGCCTACGAGGTCGCCGACACCATCGAGCGCGGCGATTTCGAGCACTTGCAGGGTGAGCTGGGCGACTTGCTGTTCCAGGTGGTCTACTACAGCCAGCTGGCCCGGGAAGAGGGGCGTTTCGAGTTCGATGGCGTGGTCGATAGCATCACCCGCAAGCTGATCCGCCGCCACCCACATGTATTCCCCACCGGCGAGCTCTATGCGCCGCTGGACACCCCCAGCCTGAACGAAGCCCAGGTCAAGTCGCGCTGGGAAGAGATCAAGGCGCAGGAGCGCGCCGAGAAAAGCACACCCGAGCAACTGTCGCTGCTCGACGATGTACCATCAGCCTTGCCGGCCTTGTCGCGGGCAGCCAAACTGCAGAAGCGTGCGGCCACGGTCGGTTTCGACTGGCCTGCCGCATTGCCGGTGCTGGACAAGGTGCGCGAAGAGCTGGATGAAGTGCTGCAGGCCATGGCCGACGGGGATGCCGATGCGCTCGAAGATGAAGTCGGTGACCTGTTGTTCGCCGCCGTCAACCTGGCCCGCCACCTCAAGCAAGACCCGGAAAACGCCCTGCGACGCGCCAACCGCAAGTTCGAACGACGTTTCCGTTTCATCGAACAGGCGTTGCGTGACAGCGGTCGCCCCATTGAAGATTGTAACCTTGACGAACTGGACGCCCTTTGGGGTGAAGCCAAACGTCAGGAAAAGAACCTGCCCAGCTGCGGCTGGCTGTTGCATAAGTGAGTGAACATTCATGAGCCTTTCCCTTCGCGACCAATTGCTCAAAGCCGGTCTGGTCAACCAGAAACAGGTCTCGCAGACCAACAAAGCTGAAAAGAAACAGAAGCGCATGGAGCACAAAGGCCAGGTCGAAGTCGACGACAGCCAACAGCGCATCGCCAAGGAAGCCATGGCCGAAAAGGTCAAGCGCGACCAGGAACTGAACCGCCAGCAGCAGGAAAAGGCTGAGCAGAAGGCCCGTGCCGCGCAGGTCAAGCAGTTGATCGAAGCCACGCGCCTGCCCAAGCTGAACACCGAGGATTACTACAACTTTGTCGACGACAAAAAGGTCAAGCGCATTGCCGTCAACGCCTTGATGCGGACCAAGTTGAGTAATGGTGCCCTGGCCGTCGTTGCCCATGCCGGCGGCTATGAGGTCATTCCTCGTGAGGCAGCGGTGAAGATTCAGGAGCGCGACCCTGGCCGGATCCTGCTGCTCAACACCCATGTCGAGGAAGCGGACGAGGACGACCCGTACGCGGCCTACAAAATCCCGGACGACCTGATGTGGTAAACACGAAAAACCCCGCCTTGGCGGGGTTTTTTATTTGAAGAGTGCTTACTGTGTGGTGCGCTGGCTTTCCAGGACTTCCAGCTCTACGCGGTACTGGTGCGCTTCGTGTTCATTGTGGAACATGCCCACCAGTTGGCCTTGTTGGTGCACATCCCAGATCCGCACGCCAGCGGCCAGGCCTTCGTGGGACATTTTCGATTCGTCGCGTTCGGTTACTTGGACTGTCATCGGTAAACTCCACTTCTTCAGTTGGCTGCGACAGTGTGTCGCACACCCTCTTTATAGAGTTTGTTAGCAGGCTAAGTAAATAAAACGGGCATGAAACAAGTTTCATAAAGCTGGAAGGTGTGTTGCCTGTGCCGGCCTCTTCGCAGCACAAGGCTGCTCCTACAGGGGAAACGCGATACCTGTAGGAGCAGCCTTGTGCTGCGAAGAGGCCATTGCAGGCTTTATAAAAAAGCCCCGCACTGGGCGGGGCTTCGGGTGCAGCGGGTGGGGCTGGATCAGTTGCCTTTCACCGGCTTGCCATCGACCGTGCCATCCTGCAGCACGATCACGTACTCCTTGCCATCCGTCTCGACCTGGCGCAGTTGCACCAGCAGGTAGTCCCAGTTCTTGGCGAACCACAGCTCGGTAATGCGCTTGCTCTGGCTCGGGTCGCGCACGCGCTCGACCTTCACGGCATCGACCTGGCCGGTCTTGGTGGCAACCTTTTCAGTGCCCAGCACGCGGAAGTCGTAGGTGTCGATCTCGTCACCGTCGACCACCTGGTAGGTCATGCTTTTCTTGCCGGCAGCTACGTCATGCTGCAGGGCCAGCTGGTAGGACGACTTGTCCAGCACGCCGCGGTTCAGCGGCAGGCTTACAGCGTCGCCACGGTCGCTGCCGGTGACCTTCTTGCCGGTCCAGTCGAAGTTCAGGTCGACCTTCTTGGCCTTGCCCAGGCCGCCGCGCTCGAAGTGGTACTTCTGCGGCAGCAGGGTGTCGTTTTCCAGGCGCAGGGTGCTTTGCTCGGTCAGGCTTGCGATCATCATGGAAGCCTTGAAGTTAAGGTCCCAGGTACCGTTGGCATTCTTGACCAGGCTGCGCTCGGCGGTGCCACTCATGGGCAGCTGCTTCCAGTCGGCGGTGTAGCTGGCCGAGAAAGGCTTGAGATCAGCTGCCTGGAGGGGCAGGGCGAGCACGGCGAGAGCCAAGAGCAGGGCGCGACGCATAAATTCTCCTAGGATCGAATCAAGTGACCGCTGGCCGCCAGTGGCTGGCCATCCAGTAATGCACCCTGTTCGCCAAGGCGCAAGCGCCCTTCAGCGAACCAGCGCACCGCCAGCGGGTAGATCAGGTGTTCCTGGTGGTGTACCCGCTGGGCCAGGCTTTCGACGGTGTCGTCAGACGCCACCGGTATTACAGCCTGTACGACCAGTGGGCCGCCATCGAGTTCCTCTGTCACGAAGTGTACGCTGCAGCCATGCTCGGCGTCGCCTGCCTCCAGTGCCCGGCGATGGGTATGCAGGCCCTTGTATTTAGGCAGCAACGACGGGTGGATGTTGAGCAGGCGGCCCTGATAGTGGCGCACGAAGCCGCCGCTGAGGATGCGCATGAAACCGGCCAGCACCACCAGGTCCGGGGCGAAGCCGTCGATGCACGCCACGAGGGCTGCATCGAAGGCTTCACGGCCGTCGAACTGGGTGTGGTCGAGCACGACATTGTCGATGCCTGCCGCCGCTGCGCGTTGCAGGCCGTAGGCATCGGCGCGGTTGGAAACCACCGCACGGATGCGCACCGGGCTGTCCTGGCCTTGGCAGCTGTCGATCAAGGCTTGCAGGTTGCTGCCGGAGCCCGACAGCAACACCACTACATTGCAGGTCTTGCTTGGCATCAGTGTGCCTTGAGGTTTTGCAGCTCGACCTGGGCGGCGCCTTCGGCGGCTTCGGCGATGTGGCCGATGACCCATGGCTGCTCACCGGCGGCGCGCAGTTCGTTCAGGGCGGCTTCGACCTGATCCTGGGCTACGCAGATGACCATGCCGACGCCGCAGTTCAGTACGCGGTGCATTTCATGCTCGTCGACGTTGCCTTTTTCCTGCAGGAAGTCGAACACCACCGGGCGCTGCCAGCTGGCTACGTCAACCACGGCCTGGGCGTTTTTCGGCAGTACGCGCGGGATGTTGTCCAGCAGGCCGCCACCGGTGATGTGGGCCATGGCCTTGACTGCGCCAGTGTTCTTGATCAGCTGCAGCAGCGGCTTGACGTAGATGCGGGTAGGCGCCATCAGCAGGTCGGTCAGCGGCTTGCCGTCCAGCTGGGTGTTCTCAATGTCGGTGCCGGACACTTCGAGGATTTTGCGGATCAGCGAGTAGCCGTTGGAGTGCGGGCCCGAGGACGGCAGGGCGATCAGTGCGTCGCCAGTGGCAACCTTGGAGCCGTCGATGATCTCGGCCTTTTCCACCACGCCGACGCAGAAACCGGCCAGGTCGTAGTCTTCGCCTTCGTACATGCCAGGCATTTCGGCGGTTTCACCACCGACCAGCGAGCAACCTGCCAGTTCGCAGCCAGCGCCAATGCCGGTGACGACGGTAGCGGCCACGTCAACGTTCAGTTTGCCGGTGGCGTAGTAGTCGAGGAAGAACAGCGGCTCGGCGCCGCACACCACCAGGTCGTTGACGCACATGGCGACCAGGTCCTGGCCAATGCTGTCGTGCTTGTTCAGGTTCAGCGCCAGGCGCAGCTTGGTGCCGACGCCGTCGGTGCCGGAGACCAGCACGGGTTGCTTGTAGCCGGCCGGGATCTCGCAGAGGGCGCCGAAGCCGCCCAGGCCACCCATGACTTCAGGGCGTGCGGTGCGTTTTGCCACGCCCTTGATGCGTTCGACCAGTGCTTCGCCGGCGTCGATGTCTACACCGGCGTCCTTGTAGCTCAGGGAGGGTTGCTTGCTCATTGATCCAGGCCTTTAGGAGGGAGGGATTCTTAAAAACGACCATGACGGCCAAGGCCGGCGGTAAGCGGCGGCTGCCTGAAACGTCAGTGGTCTGTGAAGGCGCGCGATTTTATCAGGGTTACCGGGCAGCGGCCATCCTCAGGCCGACGGGCAGGGCGGTAAATTATTGAAAAAGGGCCGAGGGTGGTTGATGCGGTTGCATGTGTATAAGCTGCAAGTAGCGAGCTTCGTGCTCGACTGGACAGGAATCCTCCATGCGTTTTTTCAATATTCTGGCAGCCGGTTGCCTGGCCCTGATAGCGGCCACCGCCCAGGCTGAAAATGTCTCTGGCCTTTACCAGGTGCGCGAGCCGGTGACTGGGCAGGGCGCCGAAGCCCGTACCGCGGCCACCGCCAAAGCCCTCGACACGCTGGTGCTGCGCCTGACCGGGGACCCAAAGGCGGTGCAAAACCCGGCCTTGGCCGAGCTGCGCAAGGACCCGCAGCAAATCATCAACCAGGTTGGCAGCGAAGCCGGCCCGCCCGAGTCGGTGCTGGTCGAGTTCGACCCGGGCAGTACCGAGCGTGCCCTGCGCAAGGCTGGCCTCGCATTGTGGGGCAGCAATCGGCCCTCGATTCTCGGCTGGTGGCTGAATGACAGTGTTGATGGCAGCAGCCTGGTCGGTGACGGCCAGGCCAGCGCCCAGCCCCTGCGCCGTGCCGCCCAGCACCGTGGCCTGCCGCTGCGCCTGCCGCTGGCTGACCTGCAGGAACAACTGGTGGCCAATGCCAAACAGATCGAAGGCAGCGACCCAGCACCGCTGCGTGAGGCCTCCGAGCGCTATGGCGCCGACGCCTTGCTGGCGGTGCATGCCCAGGAAGCCGACGGCAAGTGGCAGGGCAAGTGGCAGTTGTGGCTGGGTGACCAGCGTGAGCAAGGCACTGCCGAAGGGGCCGACCCGGCATCCTTGGCCGACGCGGTAATGTTGGCAGTCAGCAGCCGCCTGGCGCCGCGGTATGTCGCCCGCCCGGGCGCCAGCAGCCAGATGCAGGTGCAAGTGCAGGGGATGAACCTGAAGCGTTATGCCGAGCTTGCCCGTGTGCTTGAGCCCTACGGCCCGCGCCTGCAAATGGCAGAAGGCACCACCCTGACCTATGGCGTGACCGGCAACCGGGAGCAATTGCGTGCCCAGCTTGGCCTGGCCAAGTTACAGGAACTGCCTGCCGATCAGGCGCCCGCAGTGCCTGTCACGCCAGCCCCGGTAGCGGGTGCAACAGGTGAGCAACCCGCGCCGGCTTCGCCTGCGCCCAAGCCGTTCGACGGCCTGCGTTTTCGCTGGTAAGGGGAGCATACCGTGATTGATGTCCGCCGCTGGATCTGGCTGGGCGCTGCCCTTCTGGTCGCCGTACTGCTTTATAGCTTGCACAACATTCTTACGCCGTTTTTGGTCGGCATCCTGCTGGCCTACCTGGCCGACCCGCTGGTTGACCGCCTGGAGCGTCTGGGTCTGTCACGCACCTGGGGCGTGGTGGTGGTGTTCGGCCTGTTCACCCTGCTACTGCTGGCCTTGTTGCTGGTACTGGTGCCGATGCTTGCCAAGCAGCTGGTACGCCTGTACGAGTTGGCGCCGCAGATGCTCGACTGGCTCGAACAGGTGGCGCTGCCGTGGGTGCAGGGCCGCCTGGGCCTGGCTGATGGTTTCTGGAAGTTCGACAAGATCAAGGCGGCCATCGGCGCGCACATGGGGCAGACCACCGATATCGTTGGCATGCTGTTGTCCCATGCCACTGCCTCGAGCCTGGCGCTGATGGCCTGGCTGGCGAACATGGTGCTGATCCCTGTGGTGGGCTTCTATCTGCTGCGCGATTGGGACCTGATGATGGGCAAGTTGCGCGGTTTGCTGCCGCGCCAGCGTGAGCCGCAAGTCATGGGGCTGGCAGGCGAATGCCATGAAGTGCTGGGCGCATTCGTGCGCGGGCAACTCATGGTGATGGTGGCTTTGGGTGTCATCTATTCGGCCGGGCTCATGCTGGTGGGGCTCGAACTGGGCCTGCTGATCGGCATGCTTGCGGGCCTTGCGGCCATCGTGCCGTACATGGGCTTCATCATCGGCATTGGTGCCGCGCTGGTGGCTGGCCTGTTCCAGTTTGGGGGCGACCTGTACCCGATGCTAGGCATCGTTGCGGTGTTCATGGTCGGGCAAGCGCTGGAGGGCATGGTGCTGACCCCGCTGCTGGTGGGCGATCGCATCGGTCTACACCCGGTTGCGGTAATCTTTGCCATCCTGGCCGGTGGTGAGTTGTTCGGCTTTACCGGGGTGCTCCTGGCCCTGCCGGTGGCGGCGGTGATCATGGTGCTGCTGCGGCATATGCATGACTTGTACAAAGAATCGGACATGTATGCCGGGGATATTGACCCGGAGCTTGTGAGGTGGAGGCATTCGCTCCCACGGGGTCTGATGTCGGCCGCCAAATGGCGCAACTTGTTGATTTTGCTTGTGCTATCTATCACCGTGATTGTGCACCCCGCGTTGCGGGTATAGACTTTGCAGATTGTTCACCAAAGGCCCCCTGCGGTCCTGCTGACCGCCCGCGAGCATGAAACCACCGATCCAGTTGCCCCTGGGTGTGCGCCTTCGCGATGACGCCACCTTCATCAACTACTATCCGGGCGCCAATGCTGCGGCATTGGGTTACGTCGAGCGGCTATGCGAAGCCGACGCCGGCTGGACCGAGAGCCTTATCTACCTGTGGGGCAAGCAGGGTGTTGGCCGTAGCCACCTGCTGCAGGCCGCCACCCACCGTTTCCAGCAACGTGGCGAGCCCGCCGTCTACCTGCCGTTGGCGCAATTGCTTGATCGTGGCGTAGAGGTGCTCGACTACCTGGCCCAGTACGAACTGGTCTGTATCGACGACCTGCATGTGATTGCAGGCAAGGCAGACTGGGAAGAGGCCATGTTCCACCTGTTCAACCGCCTTCGCGACAGCGGCCGGCGCCTGTTGCTGGCAGCCTCGGCATCGCCACGGGGCTGCCGATCAAGTTGCCGGACCTGAAGTCGCGCCTGACCCTGGCCCTGGTGTTCCAGATGCGTGGCCTGTCTGACGAAGACAAGCTGCGTGCCCTGCAATTGCGTGCTTCGCGCCGCGGCCTGCACCTTACCGACGAAGTCGGCCACTTCATCCTCACCCGCGGTGCACGCAGCATGAGTGCACTGTTCGACCTGCTTGAACGCCTCGACCAGGCTTCGCTGCAGGCGCAACGCAAGCTCACCATCCCGTTCCTCAAGGAAACCCTGGGCTGGTAACCCCCTGAAAACGCTGGGCCAGAGCGGAAAAACAGAAAAGTCACATCTTTTTCGATAAAATTTGCAAATGGCCATGATAGAGGGCATAGTTTCCCCCTCTAAAGGATTACAGACACGGTCGTGCCCATGCTGAAGCGCTTCGCACCCCTCGTGCCACTCGCACTCGTGACCCTGCTTTTTGGCTGCGCGGCCCAAGGCCCAGCTTCTCATTCAGAGCCTCAGGATCACACCCCGGTCGCCGCACAATCGGTGATCAAGGCCAAGGCCTCGTCCTCGTCGGTATTCGGCGAACCGGAAGATCTGGCCACTGAAGATGACCTGGAGGCTTTCTCCAGCAACAGCAAGCCTTACCAACTGCCCGTTCTGGCGGACAGCATTCTCGAGCGCGGCATGTCGTTGATCGGCACCCGCTACCGCTTCGGTGGTACCTCGGAAAAGTCCGGTTTCGACTGCAGTGGTTTCATCGGCTACCTGTTCCGCGAAGAGGCGGGCATGACCCTGCCACGCTCCACGCGTGAAATGATCAACGTCGATGCCCCAAAAGTGGCCCGCAACAAGCTCAAGCCTGGTGACCTGCTGTTCTTCAGCACCAATGGCCGCGGCCGCGTCAGCCATGCCGGTATCTACCTGGGTGACAACCAGTTCATCCACTCCAGCAGCCGCCGCAGCGGTGGTGTGCGCATAGACAGCCTCGGTGACCGCTACTGGAGCAAGACCTTTATCGAAGCCAAGCGTGCCTTGGCCATGGCGCCGACCAACATCGCGCGCAACTGATAGCGAAATGATATATCCTGCCGCGGCGGCGATGCTTTGAAAAAAGCTTGCCGCCGTGCGCATTTACAGAAAGCGGCTAATCTAAATTCTCAACTCTTTTCGGCTGCGGCGCAGCGGTCTCAGACAGGATGTTCTGGCCATGATAAAGATGGCGCGCTTCGCATTTCTCTCCCTGGCGGCATTGCTTGCTGCCTGCTCCAGCCGTGCGCCTGCGCCGGCCCCTGTGGTTCAGCCGCAGGTTACCTATAGCCAGCCAAGCCCTTCGCCGATTGCCGACGACGTGTTGATCCGCGCCATTGGCCTGGTGGGTACGCCTTATCGCTGGGGCGGCAACACCCCGGACTCCGGCTTTGACTGCAGTGGCTTGATCAAATACGTCTACCGTGATGCGGCCGGTATCAGCTTGCCGCGTTCTACGCGCGAGATGATCGTCATGCGCGCACCGACGGTGGATGCCAAATCGCTGCAATCCGGCGACCTGGTGTTCTTTGCTACCAGTGGCGGTTCACAGGTCAGCCATGCTGGCATTTATGTCGGGGAAGGGCGTTTTGTGCATGCACCTTCCACCGGTGGCACCGTTCGGCTGGATTACCTCTCCAACAGCTACTGGGCCAAGGCTTACCTGCAGGCCAAGCGCGTGATTCCGCAAGGGCACCTCGCGCAGAACCCCTGAGGTGCTGCACCGCTACCACATAGCATGACCTGCCTGCCTGAGGATTGTCGGCTTTGATCGACAATCTTCAGGGGGCAAGTCATGAGCAGCATCAGTGAAAGCGTGGAGCGTCGCCTGGCGATACTCGAAGCGGGTCGCCCGCTGGTTCGCTTGGTAGACGAGATTATCGAAGCCTACCCGGACCCTTATTCTCAGGCCTATGCGCATGCACAGCGCATTGTGCGCAAGCACACGGGCAGGGCGATGGACCCACGGTTCATCTGGTGGCACCAGTTCCCCACGGGCAGCACCAGCCACCTGAGTTACTCGGGTTGGCAGCATGCCGGGCCACCACAGCAATCCACCCATCTGACCGAGTTGGTCATTCAGCGTTTTGATACGCACTTCCAGCAAGCCCCTGACGAGCTTGATCAGTGGGGTGGTTTCTACCGGCAAGGTGCGAACGCCAGCGTATTCGACGAGCGCAACGAAGTGCGCATGCTTGGCAGCCAGGTGCAGGCAGATTTGTGGCGCATCGACTTCGGCGCGGAACACCGCGCCAGCATCGAGCAATTCTGGGGTGCCCACGGCCCGCATTTTCGCGTGTTGGCCAAGATCAACGTGCTGGGCCGGGGAGTGCTGGCCCGGCGCGCGGGCCACATTACCCAGACTGACTATGGCCGCTTGCGCACGATGGCATCGGACGCGCTGGTCGCTGGGGTGATGCCGACGCTGGAGCAATTGCAGCATGACAGTGCCCATAGCCCGTTGGTGGTAAAGCGTTATGCGCTAGACGAGCGTGACAGGGGCTGTTTTTACAGCCTTGAGGCAGAAGATGGCCGTGTCTTGTTGTACATGCCTTGGCAGGCAGATGCCTTCCGGGGGTTCGAATCATCATTGGCGCGCGCGCGGTGGCTGCGCAACGAACTGAAAACGGCTAACACGCTGGACGCATTCGCCAATGCCGCGCTTGCAGGCGTTCAATCCGAAGCCCGTGAGCGTGCCGTGCACCTTCACTTGAACGGTATCGCTGACAGCGCCAGTGATGAGGCCGCCATGCAGTTGCTGGCATTTCTGGAAAGGCCTGTCACGGGTGATTTTTTTACTTACCTGAGCATTCAGGCGCGTGATGATATGCGCCACAACGCAACGCTCATGCTCGACAACAGTGAGCTGCGCAAGGCCATGTGGAAAGGTTATCTGGCAGCCTTCCTTAAAGTATTCACGGGCTTCGCGCCGCTGGGGTGGCCCATGACGCTGATGCTGCTCGGTGCCAGTGTCGCGAAAGTCGGGCTTGATGTGGACGAGGCCCTGCATGCCCATGATGAGCAAAGCCGCAAGCGTGCATTGCGCGAGGCCATGCTGGACAGCCTGTTCGCCGCACTGAACCTTGCCGAGGTTGGTTTCCAGTCAAGCTTTGCCTCGTTGGCCTATGAAACACCGGCCCATGAATTGAGTGTGCCGCTGGAGCATTGGGAAGTGTTGCCTTCCTCCTCGCAATCACTGCAGGGGCGCGAGGCCAACGAGCTGGTTCCAGCAATGCCTGAATTGCAGGGGCGACTGCGTGGGGTTCGGGTTCGGAACGACGGCAGTTGCTGGATCATGATGAACGGCCTGACATACCGGGTGCGCTACAGCCAGGAATTGTCCAAATGGCTGATTGTGCCGCCTGACAACCCGTTTGCCTTCGTCCCGGTTGACCCTGTGAGGTTGAGCGAGGCAGGGGAGTGGGAGCTTCTGGGGCGCCCGCAGTTGCTTGGCGGTAGCCCGCCGGCAGTGGCTGGCATGCCCAGCACCACTTCGCGTTTTTGGGAGACCTACACGTCGGTCAATGACACGCAGAGCAAGATATTGTCATCACGGGCATTAAGCCGGCAGAAAAATGTGCTGAAAGACTGGGATATCGTTCAGCTGTTGCCGGGCAGGGCGCCAGACCTGGATGAGCGAGGGTTGGATTGCGTCATGGTGAATGACAATCCGCATTTTTCCTACCGCCATGAACGCGAGTACTTCAACTCGCTGATCGAGTACTACACCAGCGATGAATCCAGGATAAACGACGTTTTCCGCTATGGCGCCTACCGTCATGCTGACGAAGATGTGTATATCGCAGAGCTGGCCGATGAGCTTGAGCGGCTGCCCGACAGCAATGGGGCCACATTGTTTCGGGGTGGGCATCGCTCTCGGGGGACGGGGGGTGACCGTTACCATGCAGGCCAATTGAAGGTCGGGGACGTGCTGGTCAACACCGACCTGACTTCATTTACCGAAAACCCCTACAAGGCGGCAGAGTTCGCCTCCGAACGCCCCACGCAAGCACCTGGCACCTTGCCTGGGTTGTTCGATGAGTCGTCGGTGATTTACGAGTTGCCCGTTGCCCAGTACCAGAATGGAACACCCATCAGCGCTTTTTCGCTGTATTGGGACGAGGCCGAGACACTTTTTTTGCCCGGCAATTTTTTTCGCATCAATAAGCTGGAGCAGGTGTACGGTTACCATTACCGCTTTATCAAGGTGACGCTGGGGCAAATCGGCAAGCCTGCGGTAGGGCCTGTTTACGATCTGCGTACAGGGCTGCTGTTCGATGAGGCCGTTTATCGGGCGCGCTTCCGGACGCCGGCCCTGGCGCAGCGTTTCTTTCCGGTTTGAAATCTTGATGGTCAGTTGGGGCTGCTGTGTGGGCTGGTTCGAGCAGCAGTACCCTGATTCAAACTGGCCGCGGTGGGCTTGCTTACCCGCCAGACGACATTGCCGACATCGTCGGCCACCAGTACGCCACCGCGGCCATCGTTGATCACGCCCACGGGCCGCCCCATCGCGTTGCCCTGGCTGTCCAGAAACCCTGTGAGCAGGTCTATGGATTGACCTGCAGGTTTGCCTGAGCGGTCGAACGGCACGAATATTACTTTGTAGCCACTGTGTGGTTTGCGGTTCCACGAGCCGTGCTGGCCGACCAGTGCACCTTGTTCAAAGGGCGGTGGCAGCACGCCGGGGCCGATAAATGCGAGCCCGAGCGAGGCGGTGTGCGGGCCAACCGCATAGTCGGGTGTCAGCGCCTGGGCTACTTTCTGCGGGGCCTGCGGCTGTACTCGCTGGTCTGCGTGCTGCCCGTAGTAGCTGTATGGCCAGCCATAAAAGCCGCCGTCTTTCACCGAGGTGATGTAATCCGGCACCAGGTCGCTGCCGATTTCGTCACGTTCGTTGACTGCTGTCCACAAGGCGTTGCTGTGCGGTTCCCAGGCCAGCCCGTTGGGGTTGCGCAGGCCGGTGGCGAAAAGCCGGTGCTTGCCGCTTGCGGGGTCCACTTCCCAGATTGCGGCGCGCCCTTGTTCCTTTTCCATGCCGTTTTCCCCGACGTTGCTGTTTGAACCGACTGTCACGTAAAGCTTCTTGCCATCGGGGCTTGCGATCACGTTTTTGGTCCAGTGATGGTTCAGTGGCCCGCCGGGCAGGTCGGTCACCGGGTGGCCCTTGTCGGTAATGTGCATGGCCCCTGGCTCATAGTGAAAGCGCAACAGCCGGTCGGTGTCGGCCACATACAAGTCTTTGCCCACCAGTGCCATGCCGAAGGGGGAGTTGAGCCCTTCGATGAAAGGGGTGCGGATTTCTGCCACGCCATCGTGGTTGGCATCGCGCAGCAGAGTGATGCGGTTGGCACTGGGTGTGGTCGCGCCCGCGCGTTTCATTGCCTTGCCCATGGCCCAGCCTCGAATGCCCTTGCCATCTTCGGGTTTGGGTGGTGCGTTGGTCTCGGCTACCAGCACATCGCCGTTGGGCAGCAAATAGAGCCAGCGGGGGTGGTCGAGGCCGCTGGCGAAGGCTGCGACCTGGGTGCCTGGCGCGGCGGTCGGCTTGCTGCCTGTTGGCCAGCCGACTGCGGGGGCGATATTTACGGTGGGGACCAGTGTTGTGACGGGGGCGGGGAGGCTGGGGGTTGGCCCGCTGCCTTCGTTTACGCTCAACAGGGCTGTTTCGCCGCAGCCTGCCAGGCTGGCTGCGATTAACCAAGGCATCAGGCATTTCATGTGCGGCGTCCTCTAAAGAAGCCTGTTGAATTGAGAGGCCGTTGAGGTTCGCCAGGTTCCCCTCGTCTTGCTTTTCCTCTTGCTCTTGCTCTTGCTCTTGCTTT
The DNA here is from genome assembly GCA_947090765.1 of Pseudomonas sp. MM223. Taxonomy (NCBI): domain Bacteria; kingdom Pseudomonadati; phylum Pseudomonadota; class Gammaproteobacteria; order Pseudomonadales; family Pseudomonadaceae; genus Pseudomonas; species Pseudomonas sp. MM223. The sequence goes on from OX352322.1 coordinate 1,553,369, forward strand.
GGCTTTGGCTTCTAAACGCGCGGTAGTTCAGGCGACACAGATTGCGACTTCAGGAGGCCGAGCGCAGGGCTTGCGGAGGGAGGTGACGGGCATGGATGCCCGTCAAGCGCTGGGCCCCAGGATGGGGCCTGCAGCGCGGTCCTCCCGGGAGCAAGGCCTGCGTTCGGCCTCCTGAAGTCGCGAAGATCAAAAGCCAGATCAAAAGCCAGATCAAAAGCCAGATCAAAAGCCAGATCAAGAGCAGGAGCAAGATCAAGATCAAGAGCATACCTCGCTGCAACATCCGCTTCGATTGACGCTCCGGGTGCAACCCTCTAACCTTCGCGCGTGTTTCAGGTGCCCTGCCAGCCCCGACTGGGCAGGGTGAAACTGGGAAGCCGGTGGGCGCCAGCATGGCGCGATTCCGGCGCTGCCCCCGCAACGGTAGGTGAGACGAAGGCCGCGCAGGGCCACTGGGTGCAAGCACCCGGGAAGGCGCGCAGGCCTGGGCCAAGGCCCGCTCACAAGCCCGGAGACCGGCCTGAAACTGTCAACGGCATCACGGAGGGTGATGCGCGGTGCACCGTGGCCACCTGCCATGGCCCCTGCGCGTTCTCCGTCTGCCTGCCTATTACCTGTCGCCACGCCTTGCCGTGGTGCCAGCCTGCGGAGAACCCTGATGAGCGAACCCACCGAACGCGACGAACGCCACCTGGCGCGCATGCAGCGCAAGAAGGCGGTCATCGACGAACGCATCGCCAATTCCCCCAACGAATGCGGCCTGCTGCTAGTGCTGACCGGCAATGGCAAGGGCAAGAGCAGCTCGGCATTCGGCATGCTCGCGCGCGCCTTGGGCCATGGCATGCAGTGCGGTGTGGTGCAGTTCATCAAGGGCCGCAACAGCACCGGCGAAGAGCTGTTCTTCCGCCGCTTCCCCGAACAGGTACGCTACCACGTGATGGGCGAGGGCTTTACCTGGGAAACCCAGGACCGCCAGCGCGACATCGCTGCCGCCGAAGCCGCCTGGGCAGTGTCGCGCCAGTTGCTGCAGGACCCAAGTGTGCAATTCGTGGTGCTGGATGAACTGAATATCGCCCTCAAGCACGGCTACCTCGACCTGGACCAGGTACTGTCCGACATCCAGGCCCGTCCGCCCATGCAGCACGTGATTGTCACTGGCCGCGCTGCAAAGCCCGAAATGATCGAACTGGCCGATACCGTGACCGAGATGGGCATGCTCAAGCACGCTTTCCAGGCCGGTATCCGCGCACAGAAGGGCGTCGAACTGTGAGTCAATCGCGCCACTGCCCCGCCGTTTTGATCGCGGCACCGGCCTCTGGCCAGGGCAAGACCACCGTTACTGCCGCCCTGGCCCGCCTGCACCGTAACCTCGGGCGCAAGGTGCGGGTGTTCAAGTGTGGGCCCGACTTTCTGGACCCGATGATTCTCGAGCGGGCCAGCGGCGCACCGGTGTACCAGCTGGATTTGTGGATGATCGGTGCCGCCGAAAGCCGCCGCCTGCTGTGGGAAGCGGCCGGCGAGGCCGACCTGATCTTGATCGAAGGCGTGATGGGGTTGTTCGATGGCACTCCGTCCAGCGCCGACCTGGCGCGCCACTTCGGCGTGCCAGTGCTGGCGGTGATCGACGGCACGGCCATGGCCCAGACCTTCGGCGCCCTGGCCCTGGGGTTGGCGCGTTACCAGGCCGACCTGCCGTTCGCCGGCGTGTTGGCCAACCGGGTGGGCAGCCTGCGCCACGCGCAACTGCTGGAAGGCAGCCTGACCGAAGGCCTGCGCTGGTATGGCGGCTTGTCCCGCGAGCGCGGCATCGAGTTGCCCAGCCGCCACCTGGGCCTGGTGCAGGCCAGCGAGCTGAACGACCTGGATGCCCGTCTTGACGCCGCCGCCGAGGCGCTTGGCGCCAGCTGTGACGCGGCGTTGCCGCCGCCAGTAACCTTTGCCGAACCCGAACCACAAGCGTGTGCTGCCTCGCTGGCTGGCGTGCGCATTGGTGTGGCGCGGGACGAAGCGTTCGCGTTCACCTACGGCGCCAACCTTGAGCTGCTGCGCAACCTGGGCGCGCAGCTGGAGTTCTTTTCGCCACTGCATGACCGTGAGCTGCCGGCGGTGGACAGCCTGTACCTCCCGGGTGGCTACCCCGAACTGCATCACCACGCCCTGGCCGCCAATGCGCCGATGAGCGAGGCGATCCGCGCCCATCATGCTCAGGGCAAGCCGTTGCTGGCCGAGTGTGGCGGCATGCTTTACCTGCTCGATGCCCTGACCGACGTGGCTGGCGAGCGCGCCCAGCTGCTGGGCCTGCTGCCGGGCGAAGCGACCATGCAGAAGCGCCTGGCAGCCCTGGCCTTGCAGGCGGTGGAACTGCCGGAAGGTACCCTGCGCGGTCACACCTACCACCACTCGCTGACCAGCACCGCGCTGGAGCCGATCGCCCGTGGCCTCAGCCCCAACGGCGGGCGGGGCAACGAAGCGGTGTATCGCCTGGGGCGGCTGACGGCCTCTTACGTGCACTTCTACTTCCCCTCCAACCCGGATGCGGCGGCGGCGCTGTTGCGACCATGAGCGAACACGCTTACAGCGACACCGAACGCGCCGCGATCTACCGGGCCATCGGCGAGCGCCGCGACATGCGCCATTTCGCCGGTGGCCAGGTGGCACCGGAGCTGCTTGGCCGCCTGCTGGCGGCCGCGCATCAGGCACCCAGCGTCGGCCTGATGCAGCCCTGGCGTTTCATCCGTATCACCCAGCGTGACCTGCGCAGCCGCATCCAGGCCTTGGTAGAAGCGGAACGTCTGCGTACTGCCGAGGCATTGGGCGAGCGATCTGATGACTTCATGAAGCTGAAGGTAGAAGGCATCAACGACTGTGCCGAGCTGCTGATAGCGGCCTTGATGGACAACCGCGAGCCGCACATCTTCGGCCGCCGCACCTTGCCGGAAATGGACCTGGCTTCGCTGGCCTGCGCCATCCAGAACCTGTGGCTGGCGGCCCGTGGCGAAGGGCTGGGCATGGGCTGGGTGTCGCTGTTCGACCCCCTGGCGCTGGCGGCACTGCTGGGCATGCCTGATGGGGCCAAGCCGGTGGCTGTGCTGTGCCTGGGGCCGGTGACCGAATTTTACCCGGCACCCATGCTGGTGCTGGAAAATTGGGCCGAAGAGCGGCCCTTGAGTGACATGCTGTACGAAAACCAATGGGGAGAGCGCCAATGAGCGTGGCCTTGCTGACCATGGCCGGGGTGGCACTGGATGCCTTGCTGGGCGAGCCGCAGCGGCGCCACCCGCTGGTGGCCTTCGGCAATATGGCCGGTAACCTGGAGCGCCGCCTGAATGCGGGTGGCCGCGGCTGGCGTAGCCATGGCGTGAGTGCGTGGTTTCTGGCGGTTGTGCCGCTTACCCTGGTGGCGCTGATCCTGTCCTGGCTGCCGTACATCGGCTGGCTGGTGGATGTGCTGGCGCTGTACTGCGCCTTGGGCCTGCGCAGCTTGGGTGAGCATGTGCTGCCGGTGGCCAACGCCTTGCGCCAGGGCGACCTGGAAGAAGCGCGGCGCCGCGTCGGCTACCTGGTCAGCCGCGAAACCCGCGAACTGGACGAGCCCGCTGTGGCCCGGGCGGCTACCGAATCGGTGCTGGAAAACGGCAGTGACGCGGTGTTTGCCGCGCTGTTCTGGTTTGTGGTGGCCGGTGCGCCAGGCGTAGTGCTGTACCGCCTGAGCAACACCCTGGACGCCATGTGGGGGTATCGCAACGAGCGCTTCGAGCGTTTCGGCTGGTGCGCAGCGCGCATTGACGACGTGCTTAACTATATTCCCGCAAGGCTGGTGGCGTTGACCTACGCGCTGCTGGGCAAGACCCGCCTGGCCCTGGCCTGCTGGCGCAAGCAAGGCGTGCTGTGGGACAGCCCCAACGCCGGGCCAGTGATGGCTGCCGGTGCCGGTGCGCTGGGGGTGGAACTGGGCGGACCGGCGGTTTACCACGGCGAACTGCATGAGCGGCCACGCCTGGGTGAAGGGCCGATGGCGGACGCCGATGCCATCGAACGTGGCTGGAGCCTGGTACAGCGCGGCGTGTGGCTGTGGCTGTTGTTGATTTGCCTGGGGGCTTACATCAATGCTTGAACACGGTGGCCGCCTGCTGCGTGCGGTGCAGCAATACGGTATCCCACGCGAGCAGTGGCTCGACCTGTCCAGCGGCATCGCGCCCTGGCCGTTCCCGATCCCGCCGATACCCACAGATGCCTGGGCTCGCTTGCCAGAGACCGAGGACGGCCTGGAGGGGGCGGCGCGCGCGTATTACGGCGCCCGCCAACTGCTGCCGGTGGCGGGCTCCCAGGCGGCGATCCAGGCTTTGCCGCTGCTGCGGTCGGCCGGCCGGGTAGGGGTGCTGACGCCGTGCTATGCCGAACACCCGTATGCCTGGCAACGGGCGGGGCATCAACTGGTTGAGCTGGATGAGGCGCAGGTCGAGGCCACACTCGACAGCCTCGACGTGCTGGTGCTGGTCAACCCCAACAACCCGACCGGGCGGCGGGTGCCGCGTGAACGCCTGCTGGGCTGGCATGCGCGCCTGGCAGCCCGCGGTGGCTGGCTGTTGGTCGACGAAGCGTTCATGGACAACACCCCCGAGGATAGCGTGGTCGATTGTGCCGAGCGCCCGGGGCTGATCGTGCTGCGTTCGTTCGGCAAGTTCTTTGGCCTGGCCGGCGTACGCCTGGGCTTCGTCGCCGCCGAGCGCAGCCTGCTGCTGCGCCTGGCCGAGCTGCTTGGCCCGTGGACGGTCAACGGGCCAACCCGGGTGCTGGCCCAGGCCAGCCTGGCCGACAAGCCTGCCCAGCACGTGCAGATCGAACGTTGCGCTGCCGCCAGCCAGCGCTTGGCAACATTACTGTCCAGCACCGGGCTTGCTCCCAGCGGCGGCTGTGATCTGTTCCAGTACGTGCGCAGCGAGCGTGCCGCGCAGTTGCATGACTTTCTTGCCCGCCGCGGCATCCTGGTGCGCTTGTTCGAACACCCACCGGCCGTGCGCCTGGGGCTGCCCGAATGTGAGGCGGACGAGCAACGCCTGGCCCAGGCCCTGGCGGACTATCAAAAGGAATCGGCATGACCACCCTCATGGTGCAGGGCACCACCTCCGACGCCGGCAAGAGCACGCTGGTAACTGCCCTGTGCCGCTGGCTGTTGCGCCAGGGCGTTGGCGTGGTGCCGTTCAAACCACAGAACATGGCGCTGAACAGCGCGGTGACTGCCGACGGCGGTGAAATTGGCCGCGCCCAGGCGGTACAGGCTCAGGCCTGCCGGCTGCCACCACACACCGACATGAACCCCGTGTTGCTGAAGCCCAACAGCGATACTGGCGCTCAGGTGATCATCCACGGGCGCGCGGTCACCAGCATGAACGCGGTGGCTTACCACGACTACAAAGCCATCGCCATGCAAGCGGTGCTGGCTTCGCACCAGCGCCTGAGTACCGCGTACCCGGTGGTCATGGTCGAGGGTGCGGGCTCGCCGGCAGAAATCAACCTGCGTGCTGGCGACATCGCCAACATGGGCTTTGCCGAGGCGGTGGACTGCCCGGTGATTCTGGTTGCCGACATCAACCGCGGCGGCGTGTTCGCCCACCTGGTGGGCACGCTGGAGTTGCTGTCACCCAGTGAGCAGGCGCGGGTCAAAGGTTTTGTGATCAACCGCTTCCGCGGCGATATCGCCTTGCTGCAACCAGGGCTGGACTGGCTGGAGCAACGCACCGGCAAGCCAGTGCTGGGTGTGCTGCCTTACGTCACCGACCTGCACCTGGAAGCCGAAGACGGCATCGATGTGCGCCAAAGTGCCAAAAGCGAGCGTGTGCTCAAGGTGATTGTCCCGGTGCTGCCGCGCATCAGCAACCACACCGACTTCGACCCGCTGCGCCTGCACCCTCAGGTGGACCTTCAGTTCATTGGGCCCGGCCAACCGATACCGGCTGCCGACCTGATCATCCTGCCGGGTTCCAAGAGCGTGCGCGGTGACCTGGCACAGCTGCGCGAGCGCGGTTGGGACAAGGCCATCGAGCGGCACCTGCGCTACGGTGGCAAGCTGATCGGCATCTGCGGTGGCCTGCAGATGCTTGGCCGCGAAGTGCATGACCCGCTGGGGCTCGAAGGGGCTGCCGGCTCAAGCCGGGGGCTCGGCCTGCTCGATTACGCCACGGTGCTGGAAGCCGAGAAACAACTGCGCAATGTTGCCGGGACGCTGAACCTTGAAGCAGTGCCGGTTGCCGGCTATGAAATTCACGCTGGCGTCACCACCGGCCCTGCCCTGGAGCAGCCCGCCGTGCAGTTGGCAGATGGCCGCTGTGATGGCGCTGTCAGTGCCGATGGCCAGGTCCTTGCCACCTACCTGCACGGCCTGTTCGAAGGCAGCCAGTCGTGTGCCGCGCTGCTGCGCTGGGCTGGCCTGGCGGATGTGCAGAGCATCGATTATGAAGCCCTGCGCGAACGCGACATCGAGCGCCTGGCCGACCTGGTGGAAAAGCACCTGGACACTGCGCACCTGCGCCAACTGTGTGGGGTGGCCTGACATGCGCAGCCTTATCCTCGGAGGTGCCCGCTCCGGCAAGAGCCGCCTGGCCGAACAGCTGGCCAGTGCCAGCGGCCTGCCAGTGACCTACATCGCCACCAGCCAGCCACTGGATGGCGAAATGAACGAACGTGTGTCGCTGCACCGCCAGCGCCGCCCCGCTGAATGGGGGCTGATCGAAGAGCCGCTGGCCCTGGCCGCAGTACTGCGCGCCGAAGCAGCCGAAGGGCGCTGTCTTTTGGTGGACTGCCTGACGTTGTGGCTGACCAACCTGCTGATGCTCGAAGACGACCAGCGCATGGCCGAAGAGCGTGACGCCCTGCTGGCCTGCCTCGAGCAGTTACCCGGCACCCTTATTCTGGTCAGTAACGAAACCGGCCTGGGCGTGGTGCCCATGGGCGAGCTGACCCGGCGCTATGTCGACCTGGCCGGCTGGCTGCACCAGGCTGTGGCCGAACGCTGCCAGCGCGTGGTGCTGACCGTGGCTGGCCTGCCCTTAATGCTCAAAGGAGCTGCACTATGACTCAAGCCTGGTGGCGTGACGCCTGCCAACCCCTCGACAACGCCGCCATGGACCAGGCCCGCACCCGTCAGCAACAACTGACCAAACCTGCCGGTTCACTCGGCCAGCTGGAAGGTTTGGCCATTCAGCTGGCCGGCCTGCAAGGGCGTGAGCGGCCAACCCTGGACCAGGCTGCCATCAGCATTTTTGCCGGTGACCACGGGGTGGTCGCAGAAGGTATCTCGGCCTACCCGCAGGCGGTGACCGGGCAGATGCTGCGCAACTTTGTCGGCGGCGGTGCGGCGATCAGCGTGTTGGCGCGCCAGCTTCATGCCAGCCTTGAAGTGGTCGACCTGGGCACCATCGACCCTCATCTGGAACTGCCCGGCGTGCGTCACCTGCGCCTGGGGGCCGGCACGGCCAACTTCGCCCGCCAGCCAGCGATGACCGAGGGGCAACTGCAAGCGGCCTTGCAGGCAGGCCGCGACAGCGCGTTGCGTGCCGCCGAACAAGGCGCGCAGTTGTTCATCGGCGGCGAGATGGGTATTGGTAACACCACGGCCGCTGCGGCCTTGGCCAGCGTCCTGCTGGGCTGCCCACCTGCCGAGCTGAGCGGCCCGGGCACCGGCCTGGACAATGCGGGTGTGCGGCACAAGGCCGAAGTCATCGAACGGGCGCTGAGCCTGCATGGCCTGCAAGCCGCAGATCCATTGCAGGCGCTGGGTTGTGTCGGCGGTTTCGAGATTGCTGCCTTGGCCGGTGCCTACATCGGCTGCGCGCAGGCGGGCATCGCCGTGCTGGTGGATGGCTTCATTTGTAGCGTTGCCGCCCTGGTGGCGGTGCGCCTCAACCCGCAGTGTCGGGTGTGGTTGCTGTTTGCCCATCAGGGCGCGGAGCCTGGGCACAAGGCTTTGCTGGATGCATTGCAGGCCGAACCGCTATTGGCGCTTGGCCTGCGCCTGGGCGAGGGCAGTGGTGCTGCGCTGGCCGTGCCGCTGTTGCGTCTGGCCTGTGCACTGCACGGGCAGATGGCAACCTTTGCCGAGGCCGCCGTGGCGGACCGCCCGGCATGATCCTCGACTTGCTGCGCCACGGTGAAACAGAGCAGGGCGGCCTGCGCGGCAGCCTGGACGATGCCCTCACCGACAAGGGCTGGGCGCAGATGCGCAGCGCCGTGGCCCAAGCCGGCCCGTGGCAGGTACTGGTCAGTTCGCCGCTGCAGCGCTGTGCGCGTTTTGCCGAAGAACTGGGTGGGCAGCTTGATTTGCCTGTGCAGCGTGAAGCCGCTTTGCAAGAGCTGCATTTCGGTGATTGGGAAGGCCGTAGCGCGGCGCAGATCATGGAAGACCAGGCCGATGCGTTGGGGCGCTTCTGGGCGGACCCGTACGCCTACACTCCGCCCAATGGCGAACCCGTGCAGGCATTCGCCGAGCGGGTGCTGGCCGCTGTCGAGCGTTTGAGCCGCCAACACGCAGGTAAACGGGTGCTGCTGGTGACCCATGGTGGGGTGATGCGGTTGTTGCTGGCCCGCGCGCGTGGCTTGCCAAAGGAGCAGTTGCTGCAAGTTGAAGTCGGGCACGGGGCGCTGGTGCGGCTGGTGACGGGTGACAACGGCCAGCTGGCCGAGGACGTCTGAGATGTTGCCGTTCTGGATTGCCTTGCAGTTTCTCAGCAGCTTGCCCGTGAGCCTGCCGGGCATGCCGGCACCGCGCGAGCTGGGGCGTTCGCTGTTGTTCTATCCGCTGGTTGGGTTGTTGTTCGGGCTGTTGCTGTGGCTGGCCAGCCTTCTGCTACAGGGTACGCCGGCGCCGTTGCATGCTGCTTTGTTGCTGACGTTGTGGGTATTGCTCAGTGGCGCCTTGCACCTGGATGGCCTGGCTGACAGCGCTGACGCCTGGCTGGGTGGTTTCGGCGACCGTGAACGTACCCTGCAGATCATGAAAGACCCGCGTAGCGGGCCGATCGCCGTGGTCACCCTGGTGTTGGTGCTGTTGCTGAAATTCTGCGCCTTGTGGGTGCTGGTGGAGCAGGGCATCGGGGCGCAATTGCTGCTGGCGCCCGTGATTGGGCGGACGGCGATGTTGGGCTTGTTCCTCTGTACACCCTATGTGCGGCCTGGCGGGTTGGGCCAAGCATTGGCCGAGCATCTGCCCCGGCGCGCAGCCGGGTGGGTGCTGCTGGGCAGTGCACTGTTCTGCCTGGTCTTGGGCGGGTGGGCCGTGGCGTTGGCGCTGGCGGTGTTTGCCTGGCTGCGGCATCTGATGTGCCGGCGCCTGGGTGGGGCTACCGGGGATACTGCTGGCGCGCTGCTGGAGCTGCTCGAGTTGGGCGTCGTGCTTGGATTGGCGCTGGGCCTTTGACGTCGCTCACAATCCAGAAGCATGCGCACGATCACTGTCGGAGCGGCTTTAGCCGCGAACACCGGCGAAGCCGGTGCCATCCACCGCGCAGGGTTCTTCGCGGGTGAACCCGCTCCCACAGGGACCGCGCAGGCTTAGGGCTTATGCAGTAACTTCCGGCAACGGTTCGGTAAGTCCTGCATCTTCATTGTCATCGTATTCTCAGCCTCCCCCCTGCAACCAGGTAGGCTTCCCGTGCGAAACCGGATCTTCGCCAGTCTCTTGCTATTGGTGCTGTCCAGCTTCCCAGCCACTGCGGCAGATCTCATGGCATTCTGGGACGCCCCCCGCCACGGCGGCAACAGCTTCAACCGGCTGCCACCTGATCAAGCCTACTTCGATGCCCTGAAGGGGTATGGCGCGACCTGGGTACGGTTGTCTTACGACAAATGGCAACCGGTAGAGCGTGATTTTCTTCTCGGTAACGCCGATGCCTATGAGGGCCTGCCCGTCGCCGACCTGGCTACGCTGCGTGCCACCCTCGACCGTGCTCATCAGGCGGGGCTCAAGGTGGTCATTGCCCCACTCTCGCTACCCGGTATGCGCTGGTCACAAAACAACCAGGGCCAATTCGATGATCGGCTGTGGCAAGACAAACACTATTGGTCCCAGGCTGCGGCCTTCTGGCGGGACATGGCGCGTGAACTGAAGGGCCACCCGGCCATCGCCGCCTACAACCTGGTCAATGAACCCGCCCCGGAAAAACAGGGCGGCCTGGCCGAACACGCCGACCTGGGGAAAATGCAGCAGTGGTATACGCAGGCACAGGGCTCCGCGCGCGATTTGCCGTTGCTGTACCGGCAATTGATAGCGGCCATTCGCGAGGAGGACGCTGACACACCGATCATGGTCGATGCCGGCTGGTATGCTGCCGCAGATGCCTTCGGCTACTGGCCTGCGCCCCTGGAAGACCCGCGAGTGTTGTACAGCGTACACATGTACGAACCCTATGCCGCGACCAGTGCCCCCAACATGGCGCGTAAGCACCCCATCGCCTATCCTGGCCCCGCACCGTTCGCCGGGCAAACCCAGCAGTGGGATGGGCCGCGGGTGGAGGGTTACTTGCGCCAGCCGCTGGCATGGGCCGAAGCCACGGGCGTGCCGCGGTCGCGGCTGGTGGTGGGCGAATTCGGCTGCATGCGCAGGCTACCAGGTTGCCGGCAATACCTGGAAGACGTACTCACCGTGCTGGATCGCAACCTGTTGCACTGGGCTTTTTACAGCTTCCGTGAAGACAACTGGGACGGCATGGACTACGAACTGGGTTCGGCCAAGGTGCCGTGGCGCTACTGGCAGGCGATTGAGCTAGGTGCGCCAGACCCGTTGGCGCGCACGGCCACGGCTGAGTTCGAGCCGATTCGAAGGCGCCTGAACCCGGACTGACCCTCATCACTCATTGTGAAACCTCTTGCAACACTCATGACGCGGGTATATACACGTATCCATGCTGACCAGTGAATGCATCTGTACCCATCTGCGTCGTGCCGCCCGCGGGGTGAGCCGGCATTACGACGAGGCCCTTGCCGGCTTCGGGGTCAATGTCGCGCAGTTTTCCCTGCTAAGGCACCTGCAACGGCTCGACCGCCCCAGTATCACCACCTTGGCCGAGGCCATGGGCCTGGAGCGCAGTACCCTGGGCCGTAACCTGCGGGTACTGGAGGCGGAAGGGCTGGTGGCCCTGGCCGATGGCGACGACCAGCGTAACCGCGTGGTGCTGCTGACCGAGGCCGGTACGCAGCTGCTGCGTGCTGCGCACCCGGCCTGGGAACAAGCCCAGATCGAGCTGGTGGAGCGTTTGGGCGCAGGGCAGCGGGATGAACTGGTGCGTTTGCTGGACCAGTTGGCCTGATTTGATACGACTATAAGCGGGTATATACCCGTAAAAACCTTGCGATGTGCTGGAGATAACGACAATGACTTCGGTGTGGCGAACCAGCGGGTGGGTATTGGTGGGGGCAGCTTTGATCCTGGCGCTGTCTCTGGGGGTGCGGCACGGTTTTGGCCTGTTTCTGGCGCCAATGAGCGCCGATTTTGGCTGGGGGCGTGAAGTGTTCGCCTTTGCCATTGCCTTGCAGAACCTGATCTGGGGGCTGGCGCAACCGTTCGCCGGTGCCTTGGCCGACCGTATGGGGGCGGCGCGGGTGGTGATCATCGGCGGTATTTTGTACGCCGTCGGCTTGGTGCTGATGGGCATGGCCGACTCTGCCTGGTCGTTGTCGCTCAGTGCCGGTTTGCTGATCGGCATCGGGCTTTCCGGCACATCGTTTTCGGTCATCCTTGGCGTGGTCGGGCGAGCGGTGCCTGCAGAGAAGCGCAGCATGGCCATGGGCATTGCCAGCGCCGCCGGTTCGTTTGGCCAGTTTGCCATGCTGCCGGGCACCCTTGGCCTGATCCAGTGGCTGGGTTGGTCTGCAGCGTTGCTGGTGCTGGGCCTGATGGTTGCGTTTATCGTGCCCTTCGTCGGCCTGCTGCGCGACCGCCCGCTGCCCAGCCATGGTACCGAGCAGACCCTGGGCCAGGCGCTGCGCGAGGCATGCTCGCATTCGGGCTTCTGGCTACTGGCGCTGGGTTTCTTTGTGTGTGGTTTCCAGGTGGTGTTCATTGGCGTCCACCTGCCGGCCTACCTGGTTGACCAGCACCTGGCCGCGACCACTGGTACCACGGTGCTGGCGCTGGTCGGCCTGTTCAATATCGTGGGGACTTTCACGGCTGGCTGGCTGGGTGGTCGCATGTCCAAGCCGCGCCTGCTGACCGGGCTGTACCTGCTGCGTGCGGTGGTGATCGTACTGTTCATCTGGGCGCCGGTGAGTGAGTTCAGCGCCTACCTGTTCGGCATCGCCATGGGGCTGCTGTGGTTGTCCACGGTGCCGCTGACCAATGGCACCGTGGCTACGGTGTTCGGGGTGCGTAACCTGTCGATGCTTGGTGGTATCGTTTTCCTGTTCCACCAGCTGGGGGCTTTCCTCGGTGGCTGGTTGGGTGGGGTGGTCTATGACCGTACCGGTAGCTACGACCTGGTCTGGCAAATTTCCATTCTGCTTAGCCTGTTGGCCGCCGCCCTGAACTGGCCAGTACGCGAACGCCCGGTCGCCCGGTTGCAGGCTCAGGCCGCATGAACCGCTACCTGGCCCGTGGGTTGCTGGCCCTTGGCGGCCTGGTGCTGTTGGCGCTGGCGTGGTGGGGCTGGCACAAAGGCGGGATGGCGTTGATGCAACTGGGCATGAGTGTTTGTTAGGCGCTACCCTGCAAGCTCAAAGGTTGTCTAGCAGGAGAAACGAATCATGCGTGCTCATTGGTTGACAGTGCCGTTGTTGGCTGTGCTTGCCAGCGCATCGAGTTGGGCGGCCGATTGCCCGGCGTTGTTGCAGGGTAGCCTGCCAGAATTGCGTGGCAAGGGGCAGGTCGACCTGTGCCAGCGCTTTGCCGGTAAGCCTTTGGTGGTGGTCAACACGGCCAGCTACTGTGGTTTTGCACCGCAGTTCGAGGGGCTTGAGTCGACGTACAAGGAATATCACGAGCAAGGCCTGGAAATGCTTGGCGTGCCGTCCAATGACTTCAAGCAGGAAGATGCCGACAGCGAGAAAACTGCCAAGGTTTGTTACGCCAACTATGGCGTCACCTTCACCATGACCAAGACGCAGGCGGTTCGGGGTAAGGATGCGATACCGCTGTTTGCTGAGCTGGCCAGCCAGAGCACTGCGCCGAAGTGGAATTTCTACAAGTATGTTGTCGATCGCAAGGGCAAGGTGATCGGTAACTTCTCTAGCCTGACCAAGCCGGATGATCCGCAATTCCGCGAAGCCATCGAGAAGGCTATCGCGTCGCAGCAGTAATTTCGCTGCTCTTGCTCTTGCTCTTGCTCTTGCTTCGGCTTTTGCTTCTAAACGCGCGGTAGTTCAGGCGACACAGATTGCGACTTCAGGAGGCCGAGCGCAGGGCTTGCGGAGGGAGGTGACGGGCATGGATGCCCGTCAAGCGCTGGGCCCCAGGATGGGGCCTGCAGCGCGGTCCTCCCGGGAGCAAGCCCGGAGCGAGGGAACCCCGGAGCGCAGCGCAGGGGCCGGATGATGGGAGCGGACGGCTTTGGTTACTTTGGCCAAGACCAAAGTAACCCGCCGGAAGGGCGGAAAGGTGACTCAGCGCCACCTGCGCGAACGAATGTCTACACTGTGTTAAGGCCCACATCCCAAAAACAAGAGCTTCTGCGGCGGTATTGAAACGGAGAACAGTCCGTTTGCGATGGTGACGCACACTCACCTTTTCGCCCTTACGGCGAGTCACTTTTTGTCAAACGCGACAAAAAGTAACCAAAAAACGCTGCGCTCCCATCATCCGGCCCCTGCGCTGCGCTCCGGGGTTCCCTCACTCCGGCCTTGCTCCCGGGAGGACCGCGCTGCAGGCCCCATCCTGGGGCCCAGCGCTTGACGGGCATCCATGCCCGTCACCTCCCTCCGCAAGGCCTGCGTTCGGCCTCCTGAAGTCGCGAAGATCAAGATCAAGATCAAGATCAAGATCAAGAGCGGGGCTGGGGCTGGGGCTGGGGCTGCCGATGCGGGCTACCTCACTTTGCATGCACCGTAATCGCCACCAATCGCACCACCACCGGCCTGACCATCAATACACAAACAAACGCCACTGGCATCGCCAATTGATAAGCCTTCAGCACATTGCTCAGGTACTCCGGAGTAACTCCGGCATTTGCTGCTGTGATCACGAAGCACATCAATAGCGCCATGATCGACGACATGAAAAAGGCAAAAACGTAAGGCGTAGCACCTGGATGCAATTTGCGTCGGCTGCGCGCCTGGGACAGGTTGCTCATGTGAACTCCTGAAAGATGAGTGGAGGCGCAGGTTAGCAACCCGCTCGGCCACCGCTGTAGACCAGCCTTATTGAGTTCTTTATAAAGAGATTCTTACGAATCCAAGAGCTCACCCATGGACCTGCTCAACGCCATCCGCAGCTTCATCAAAGTGGTCGAGGCTGGCAGTATTGCTGGCGGCGCCCGTAACCTGGGCCTCAGCCCGGCAGCAGTCAGCCAGAACCTGGCACGCCTGGAGGGCCATCTGCAGGTGCGCCTGCTCAGCCGTACCACCCGCAGCATGGCGCTGACACCGGCAGGTACGCAGTATTATGAGCGTGTCAGGCATATCGAGCGTGACCTGGCCCTGGCCGAGCAAGCTGTCACTACGCCAGACAGCGAACCCCAAGGGCGGCTGTGCATCGCATCGACGTCCGCTTTTGGCCGCCACGTACTGGCACCGCTGATTCCCGCCTTCAGTGCCCGCTACCCACTGCTTTCGATAGAGTTGGTAACGACTGATCGCAGGGTAAACCATGCCCGTGAAGACGTCGATGTAAGCCTGCGCATTGCCCCGCAACTGGAAGACCAACTGTTGGCCCGGCACATCGCCCGTATCCCGTTCATCTGCTGCGCCTCGCCCGGCTATTTGCAAAACGCTGGGGTGCCGGGTTCGCCCGAGGCATTGCGTAATCATCGCTGCCTGGTGTTCCGCTACCCGGTGGATGGGCGGTTTCTGCGCTGGGGCTTCATGCGTGACGGGCTGCGATTCGAAGCGGAGTTCGGCAGCGTATTGATCAGCGACGACATCGACGCCCTGACCCAGATGGCGTTGCACGATGGCGGCATTACCCGCTTGGCCGAGTTCATGGTGCGACCGCACCTGGCTAGCGGTGCGCTGGTGCCGTTGTTCGAGTACAGCGACAGTGGCCAGGCCTACGCTCAGACCGAACCGATGGATATCTACCTGTGCCTGGCCGACCGTTTCGCCATGACCGCAAAAGTGCGTGTGTTCATGGATTATCTGCGTGAATGCCTGGGGGACACTTGGCAGGTAAAGGCATGAAAAAACCGCCACGAGGGCGGCTTTTCATGGGGTGTGTACGAATCAGAAGCGGTAGGTGAGGGATGCACCGATACCGTGAGCGCTGTTCTCGTACTTGGCCTGGTAGCTGCCTTTGGTTGCGCTCACCTGATTGACCTTGGTGTCTTCTTCCCACAGGTAGGAATAGGCCACGTCGATGGTCATATCGTCGTTCGGGCTCCAGCCGGCACCCAGGCTGAACACCTTGCGGTCGCCAGTGGGGATACGTGGCGAACGGTCATGGTTGTTGGTCGGCGATTGGTCGACGGTGAAGCCGGTGCGCAGCACCCACTCCTTGTTGACCTTGTACGACGCACCAATGGCGTGGGCCCAGGTGTCATGCCAGTTCTGTTCTTCGGTGATGGTCTGGAACGCCGAACCTGCCAGTGGTGCCGGAACATCGTTTTGCACGGTGATGTCTTTCAGGCGGCTCCAGCGGGTCCAGGTGCTGCCTGCATACAGGGTCCACTGGTCGTCCAGTTCATGGGTAACCGAGAAGTCGACCGATTCAGGTGTCTTGATCTTCAACGAGGCGTCGAACTTGTTGCCGTCGAACGGCCCGATCAGCGGCGTGCTGACGCGGGTCTTGCCTTCGAGCTTGTAGTCGACCATCGAGTGGTAGGTCAGACCGAGGCGGGTGCTGTCGGTAGCCTGTACCAGGATGCCGATGTTGTAACCAATGGCGGTATCGTCGCCCTTGATTTTCACTTCGCCGTCGTTGCGGCCCGGGGTGAACGGGTTGATCAGGCTTGAGCCCAGTTCGCCCTTGATGCGGTTGATGGTTGGGCCGAAACCGATCGACACCTTGTCATTGAAGGCATAGCTGACGGTCGGCTGGAAGGTGACTACCTCGACGTGGCTCTTCTTGCCCCAGTAGCGTGCGGCGTCATCGCTGCCGTAATCGGTTACCAGGCCAAACGGTACATAGACACCAAAGCCGACGCTCCAGTGGTCGTCGATCGGTTTGACGTAATAACCCATGGGTACGCCAACGAAAGGCACCATGTCACCATCGGTTTCCCCCCCGAGGTTGCTGCCTGGGCCCGAAATGTCGGACTTGGCGATGACGGCGGCGCCGCCCACGGTGAACTGTTCGCGCTTGAGGCGGGACATGCCGGCCGGGTTACCAAACACGGTGCTGGCATCTTCGGCAGATGAAGAACGTCCCGCGAAACCTGTCCCCATGCTGCTGATGCTCTGTTCGTTCAGGGCGAAGCCTGCTGCGAACAGTTGGCTGGATGCCACGGTAACAGCGACGGCGAGGGAGGTTTTGAGCATTACTTTTTTCATTATTAGAAAACTCCTTGGGATCTCCGGGGCGAAAAGCTACCAACAAATCACGCGCCGCGCCATAGCCTCAATCGCTGAAGATAGAGCGGTTTTGTAGGACAATCCGACCAAAATTCCCTTTTTTCCGGTAATGTTGTAGGACGCTTCTTAAGATACCTGTGGCAATCTCTGATCTATGCAGGTATGCCAAGCATGGGTGAAGTCGCGCAGGCGACCTTGAGGGTGGAAAATCTGGCGCCATATCCGGGCCAGCGCCAGCAGGTCGTCAGCGGCAGGCAATGGCGTGGCCTGCTCTTCGACGAGCATCCAGGCAATGGCGGTGGAATAGCGCAGGTTGACGGTAAGTTCCAGGTGCGGGCCGCCGAGGAAGGCGTGCTGGCTAGCCAGGCCGCGCACTAGGCTGGCCAGGTCGGGGTCGCGGGCCAGGTAATCGTCCCAGAGTGCCTGGTGACGGTGTTCGCCAATGCGGTAAAGGCCGTGCCCGCGTCGGTCATGCAAGGCTGAGCCGAGTGCCGACTGGCTGGCGGCGATGCCTAGCAACAAGGCTTCCGCGCTGGCGCAGTGACGGTTCAGGTAGACCAGGGTGGGTCGGATCACATACTGACACAATTCATTCGCCGCGATACCCATGATGCCCTCGAGCAAGTAAGGGCCGGACGGGCGCTGGAGCTTGGCAGCTGGTGAATGATCAGGCCCGCCGGAAGCGGTAAGCACCGCTCGAGTTGAAGTGTAGTGTGATAATCGTGGTGTAAAGAGCTGTTTTTAAATCGATTGCTGCCTGACGTACCGGGCTATATGCCCGGAGGCAATTACGCCAAGAACGTTCAGGCAGGCTTGCGATGGGATGATTCAGCGCTTGAATGCCACGGTATTCGCCACTCACGCGGTGAGTGATTGGCGAGTCCGGGCGATGACCGCCTGCAGCGGTTCATTGCGGCTGTACTGTTCATGGTACAGGCGCTCGGTGTGGCAGGCGACGCCGTGTTCGTCTACCAGGGTAAAGCTGAAGCTGCCCTTGCGTGGGGCAACGATAAGGCACTTCAACGGCGAGAAGGCCTGGGAGAGGGTGCCAATGGCAGCCTGAATCTGATGATGAGTTTGCATATTGTTGGAGGTTCCTGCTTTAAACACGGGGATATGATCCGTGCATGATAGAAACGTTCCAGTGACGCCTTTATTAAGGGACGAACGAACCTGACTGGAACAAAGCAGCCAGAGAGAGCGCAATCAAATGTGGGCGCTTGGGCTGACTGGTAGGTACTTCGGAAGGCAGGCAGCACGTCGGGGCCAAGGTTCTAGGCCGTCGGGTGGAATCCTGATCAATCTGTCACGTGATTCGTGCTTGAGCAGCCTGAGGCTGGCGAGTGAATCATCGAATGGGCAATCCTGCTTTCAGCAGCGCACTCTTGGGAAAGTGGGTCTGCAAGGATGTTGGGCCCGAATTGACTTTCAGCTTGGTACTAACGAGGCGCACCTTACCGGAAATGCCGGCGCTTGGCAAGCACTACGTTTGTTCAGGTGAGCCGCGCAGTATGGCGCGTATTTGCATCGCTGTGAAGAGGGGGCAAATAGCCCGTATGCAGGCGAATGTACCCATTTCGTGCACTCAAATGAGGGATCTTGGTGCACTTGTTCACATTCGGGGCAACGGTTGTAACAAGCTGGCAACACGCTGCAACAGCCTCGCCAATGCCTTGACTGGGCGGTTAAGTCAATGAAAAAAAACACTATTTTTAGCTGGTGAAAAAATCGTCAGTTTGAGACAAAGCCCCAATTCACGGGGCTTTGCGGGGTATGTGAGGGGGTTGTCCACCGAGTTATCCACAGGAACTGTGGATTGTCCCGGGCGCTTGCTCTAGAACGGGCGTGCCAGCAGTGCAGTGAACTGTCCGACAATCGACATGCCCCGAAAGACCGGTTGGTCATTCACTTGAAAACGTCAAGAAAAGATCATTGAAATTTTTTTTCAATCCTCCAGAAATCGACAGGTCACGGCGGAAAAAAAGAGTAGAGTGGCGCGCCTTTCGAGTTGCCAAACCTGTTGCTCATGAAGTTTCGCGGTAAACACCTCGCCAGCCCCGCTGCATCCACGCCTCCTCCAAAACGCTTTTCCTTGAAAGTCGCCTTGTGGCTGCTCGACAGCCCGCGCCTGGGCGACAGGCCCCAGGTCAAGCACCTGGCTGGGCGGCTGCTGAAGCAGCCGGCACGCCAGGGCGTGGTGGTGGCACAGAGCCGCTTGGGGCAGATGCTGTGCCGTGATTGCGGCAACGCCCGTGACCGGCGCATTGGCCACGAACTGTTGCGCCAGGCAGCCCGTGCCGGTGACCGGCGGGCTCAACTGGAATACGCGCGGCTGTGCCAGCACAACGAGCCGGACCAGGCGCGGTACTGGCTGGAGCTGGCGGCGGGGCAGGGGTCGCAGGAAGCGCGGCGGCTTTTGAGGCAGTGGTTTCCTGCCTGAGGTCAAGGGCCCGCACAGGCAACACACCGCTCAGGCTGATAAGCTGCGCAGCAATCATCCAGGATCGTTCGGGGTAAGCATGACAGTGGATCTGGCCAGCATTCTGCTGGGCTTGGTGGTAGGTGCTTTACCCTGCCTGGCGTGGGTCATGCAGGTGCAGCGCCGTCAGGGCGCTCGGCAAGGTGAACAAGCCTTGATCGAAGAGCGCCTCAATGCAGCGCAACTGGCCCTGGCCGGCCTGCAGGCGCAGCTGGAGGCCAGCCGCGATGAAGTCAGCGACCTCAGCGAAGCCAACACCGTCAAGCAGGCCCAGCTGGCCGCCCAAGGCCGCGAGCTGGAGCTGCTGCAGATTGACCGCGACAACGCCCGTGACGCTGCCCACGCCTGGAGCCTGGAGCGCGCCAACCGTGAAGCCGAGCTGCGCCGTCTGGAGGCACAGGGCGCGCGCCTGGAGGCCGAACTGCGAGAGCAGCAGGAAAGCCATCAGCAGCGTCTGGAAGACCTGCAGGAAGCTCGCGACACCCTGCGTGCCCAGTTCGCCGACATGGCCACCAAAATCTTCGACGAGCGCGAGCAACGCTTCGCCCAGACCAGCCAGCAGCACCTGGGCCAGTTGCTCGACCCGCTCAAGGAACGTATCCAGTCCTTCGAAAAACGCGTGGAAGAAAGCTATCAGCAGGAAGCCCGCGAACGCTTTTCCCTGGGCAAAGAGCTTGAGCGGTTGCAACAGCTCAACCTGCGCCTGTCCGACGAAGCCACCAACCTGACCCAGGCCCTGAAAGGCCAGAAAACCCAGGGCAACTGGGGTGAGCTGATCCTTGAGCGGGTGCTGGAACATGCGGGCCTGGAAAAAGGCCGCGAGTACCAGACCCAAGTCAGCCTCAAGAGCGCTGACGGCGAGCGTTTCCAGCCCGATGTGCTGATCATGCTGCCCGGCGACAAACAGGTGGTGGTGGATGCCAAGGTCAGCCTCACGGCGTACCAGCAGTTTGTCGCCAGCAACGACGAGGCCGCGCTCAAGCAGCACGTGCAGTCGCTGCGCAGCCACGTCAAAGGCTTGTCGAGCAAGGACTACAACCGCCTTGAAGGCTTGCACAGCCTGGATTTCGTGCTGCTGTTCGTGCCCATCGAGGCGGCCTTCTCGGCAGCCCTTCAGGCCGAGCCCAACCTGTTCCAGGAGGCCTTCGACAGGCATATCGTGATCGTCAGCCCTACCACCCTGCTGGCTACCTTGCGGGTGATCGACAGCCTGTGGAAGCAGGAGCGCCAAGGCCAGAATGCCCGGGAAATTGCCGAGCGCGCCGGTTGGCTGTACGACAAGTTCGTGCTGTTCATCCAGGACCTGGACGAGCTGGGCAGCCGCCTGCAGCAGGTGGACAAGGCCTATGCAGCTGCCCGTAACAAGCTGTGCGAAGGGCGCGGCAACCTGGTCAGCCGCAGCGAGCAGCTGAAACTGCTGGGCGCCCGCGCCAGCAAGAGCCTGCCGGCAGACTTGCTGGAGCGGGCGCTGTCCGACGAGGTGCCGGACGCAGCAGTTACTGAACCTGGCTCAGATGGCGATTGAGCATGGCGCGCAAGGCTGCCGGCTTGACCGGTTTGGCCAGGTAATCCAGGCCTGACGCATGCACCATGGCGATGGTTTCCTTGCTGCCGTCGGCACTGATCACCACGCCGGGTACCGGTTCACCCAGGCGCGCACGTAGCCAGCCCATCAGCCCGGTACCGGTCTCGCCGTCGTCCAGGTGGTAGTCCACCAGCGCCAGGTGCGGGCGCATGCCCTTGGCCAGCAGGGCTTCGCATTCGGCCTGGTTGCGCGCGGTCCATACCTGGCAGCCCCAGCGGCTGAGCAGGCTGTTCATGCCAATCAGGATGCTGTCTTCGTTGTCCACGCACAGCACTTGCAGCCCGGCCAGGGGCTGGCCGCCTTGTTGTTCGGCAGGAGCGCTTGGCGCCGGGGCAGCCTGGCGGGCAATCGGCACGCTGACGCGGAACACCGTGCCTTTGCCCGGCCATGAGCGTACTTCCAGCGGGTGGCCTAGCACCCGGCAGAGGCCGTCGGCAATCGCCAGGCCCAGGCCCAGGCCTTTCTCGGCGCGTGTCTGGTGGCTGTCCAGGCGCTTGAACTCCTGGAAGATCACCTGCAGCTTGTCGTCGGCGATGCCCGGGCCACGGTCCCAGACTTCCAGCCACAGGCGCTCGCCCTGGCGGCGTGCGCCCAGCAGGATCGGGCTCTTGCCGTAACGCAGGGCATTGGTGAGGAAGTTCTGCAAAACCCGGCGCAACAGCTTCATGTCGCTGTCCACCCGCAGGCGGCTGCCACGCAGGCGGAACTCGAGGCCTTTCTCGGCCGCCAGTACCTTGAACTCGGCACCCAATGTGTCGAACAGTTCGTTGAGGGCGAAAGGCTTGGCGTCTGGGGTGATCTTGCCGTTTTCAAGGCGCGAAATGTCCAGCAGGTCGCTGATCAGCTCTTCAGCCGAGCGCAGCGAGCTGTCCATGTGTTGTACCAGCTGCTGGGCTTCTTCGTTCATGCCCTCGGCCTGTTGCGACAAGGCGGCGGAGAACAGCCGGGCGGCGTTCAGGGGTTGCATCAGGTCATGGCTGACCGCGGCCAGGAAGCGGGTCTTGGACTTGCTTACCGCTTCGGCCTGGCTCTTGGCTTCGGACAGCGCCTGGTTCAGTTGTGACAGTTCGTGGGTGCGCTCGGCCACCCGTTGTTCCAGGCCTTCGTTGGCATCGCGCAGGGCTTGCTCGGCCTCACGGAACGGGGTGATGTCGGTGAAGCTCATGACGAAGCCGCCGCCGGGCATCGGGTTGCCGATCAGCTCGATCACCCGGCCATTGGGGAACAGCCGTTCGGAAGAATGCGCGCGGCCCTGGCGCATCCAGTGCAGGCGCCGCGCCACATGCACCTGCGCTTCGCCCGGGCCGCACAGGCCACGCTCGGCGTTGTAGCGGATGATGTCGGCAATCGGCCGACCCACGCTGATCAGCCCGTCGGGGTAGTTGAACAGCTCCAGGTAGCGACGGTTCCAGGCCACCAGGTGCAGGTTCTGGTCGACCACGCTGATGCCCTGATTGATGTTCTCGATGGCACCTTGCAGCAGGGCGCGGTTGAACTGCAGCACTTCGCTGGCTTCGTCGGCGATGCGTACGACGTCTTCCAGTTGCATGTCACGGCCTTCGATGGCGGCCTTGACCACGGCGCGGGTCGACGAGGTCCCGAGCACCCCGGCCAGCAGGCGCTCGGTGTGTTCGATCCAGTCGCCGTCGGCATTCTGGTTGGGGTTGAAGCCCTTGCCCTGGCGGTAGGCAAAGCGGATGAAGCTCTGCCGGGCGCGTTCCTCGCCGACAAAGCGCGAGGCCAGGGTCAGCAGGTCGTCGATCTGCACCGCCAGCAGTGGCTTGCTGCTGGGGCGGGCGCTGGTCTGCTGGCCGATGAAGCGGCCGGCCTGCCAATGTTCGGAAACCCGTGTGCGTGACAGTACCGACACCCAGGCGAACAGGGTGAAGTTGCCCGCCAGCGACAGTACCACCCCCTGGGTCAGCGGGCTGATTGGCAGGCCCAGCGGGTTGCCGTGCAGCCATGCCAGCCCCGGGAACAGCTGCAGCGACCAGCCCAGGCTGTGAGCGGCAATCGGCAGGACCAACGTGTAGAACCACAGGAAGATACCTGCCGCCAGGCCGGCGAACACGCCACGGCGGTTGGCCTGCTTCCAGTACAGCGCGCCAAGCATGGCCGGGGTGAGCTGGGTGACGGCGGCAAAGGCAATCTGGCCGATGGTCGCCAGGCTGGCGGTGGAGCCCAGCAGGCGGTAACTGACATAGGCCAGCAGCAGGATCACCACAATGGTTACCCGGCGCACCGAGAGCATCCAGTGGCGGAACGCCTCGAACGGCCGCTCGGCGTTGTTGCGGCGCAGTAGCCAGGGCAGCAGCATGTCGTTGGAGACCATGGTCGACAGCGCCACGGCCTCGACGATGACCATGCCGGTGGCCGCCGAAGCGCCACCAATGAACGCCAGCAGGGCCAGGCTCGGGTGCGCCTCGGCCAGTGGCAGGCTGATGACGAATGAGTCGGAGATTACCGTGCCCGGCAACAGCATTTGCCCGGCCAGGGCAATCGGCACCACGAACAGCGCGGCCAGCCCCAGGTACATCGGAAACACCCAGCGCGCCAGGCGCATGTCCTGGGGTTCGATATTCTCCACCACGGTGACGTGGAACTGCCGCGGCAGGCAGATGATCGCCATCATCGCCACGGCGGTTTGCACCACCATCGACGGCCAGTTGATGGTCTCTTGCCAATAGTCCTGCAAGTGGATCGACTGGCGTGCCTGGCTGAACAGGTCGTCGAAGCCGTCATACAGGTTGAAGACGACGAAAATGCCCACGGCCAGGAAGGCCAGCAACTTGATCAGCGACTCGAAGGCAATCGCCAGGACCATGCCACGGTGGTGTTCGGTCACGTCCAGGCTGCGGGTGCCGAACACGATGGCGAACAGTGCCAGTACCAGGGACACCACCAGTGCGGTGTCCTGCACGCGGGTGCCGGTGGCGTCGGCGTTGGCCCCGATCAGCAGGTTGACGCCCAGCACGATGCCCTTGAGCTGCAGGGCAATGTACGGCAACACGCCGACCAGGCAGATGAGCGCCACCACCACCGCCAGGGTTTGCGACTTGCCGTAGCGTGCGGCGATGAAGTCGGCGATGGACGTGATGTTCTGCTGTTTGCTGATCAGCACCATCTTCTGCAGCACCCAGGGCGCGAAGATCAGCAGCAGCACCGGGCCCAGGTAGATCGGCAAGAATGCCCAGAGCTGTTCGGCGGCCTGGCCGACCGCGCCAAAGAAGGTCCAGCTGGTGCAGTACACGGCCAGCGAAAGGCTATACACCCAGGCACGCAGCTTCGGCGGCAACGGCGTGCTGCGGCGGTCGCCGTAGAAGGCGATGGCGAACATGACGGCCATATAGGCCAGGGCGACCACGGCGATCAGCCCGCTGGACAACGACATGAAGACTCCGAAGCAAAAAATATAACGCGGTCCCGATCAACCAGTCTGGCATGCAGGCGCCGCTTCGTCAGCGCAGACGATGGTCGCAGTGGCGGGTGGTCGCAGGGTTCATCTTCAGCCTGTACCGGCCCTATCGCCGGCAAGCCAGCTCCCACAGGTACGGCGCAGCACTTGAGACCTGTGAATATCCTGTGGGGCTGGTTTGCCGGCGATAGGGCCGGTACAGCAGACATCAATTACTGCGGGTACCCAACCCATAAAACACCCCTGCCAGTATCACCGACAACACCAGCAGGTAGAAGATCGCCCCCGGCCACAGGTGCACCAAGGCAAACCCCACCATCACCGGCCCCAGCGCCGCCCCCAGGTTGGACAGGTTCTGCGCGCCGTAATACACGCCGCGCAAGTGCTCCGGGGCGATCAGGTCGATGAACATGTATTCGGCCGGGATCACGATGATCTCGCCCAGGGTGAACACCAGCATTGCCAGGCACCACGCCAGCACCGAACCCGCCATGGAGAAACCCAGTAGCCCGGCAATGAACAGGGCCATGCCGGCCAGCAACCAGGGCATCAGGCGTTGGCGGCTGATACGTCGGCCGATCAGGTATTGCAAGGCAATCACCGTCACCGCGTTGGTAGTCACCAGATAGCCCACCAGCCGCGCTGCCTCGGCTGGTGTGCTGGTCACTACCAGGTACTGTGACAGGTAGGCCGTGAACTGGCCAAACACCACCGCGCTCAATACCCCGCCCAGGGTAAAGCACACCAGCCGCCGGTCGCGGGCCAGGCCCATGGCGACCTGGCCGAAGCCGGCACCCGGTTTGTCCGGTACGCCGGCTTGCAGGTCAC
Source organism: Pseudomonas sp. MM223 (assembly GCA_947090765.1). Classification (NCBI taxonomy): domain Bacteria; kingdom Pseudomonadati; phylum Pseudomonadota; class Gammaproteobacteria; order Pseudomonadales; family Pseudomonadaceae; genus Pseudomonas; species Pseudomonas sp. MM223. The sequence goes on from OX352322.1 coordinate 1,578,323, forward strand.
GGTCGCCAAGGCGCCAGTAGGCCAGGCACATGCCCAGGCCAAGCAGGGCCGAGGCGATGAACGGCATGTGGTCGTCCAGCTCCAGCATGGCGACGCCCAGCAACGGGCCGGTTGCGTAGCCGACGTTGCTGAGGGTGTACTTGATGGCAAACACCTCGGCCCGCTCTTCCACCGGCAGCAAGGCACAGAAGCCTGCCTTGGCGGCGATGTCGACTACTGCCAGCGCCAGGTTGATCAGTACCAGGCACAAAAAGAACAACAGTGCCGAACGGCTGGCAACTGCGCCGATAAAAGCCAGGGCGAACAGCAGGGCGCTGGCGCTGACCAGCGTGTGGTTGCGCAAGGTGTCGACCAGGTGGCCGCCATACAGGCTCAGCAGCGAGGCGATGATCAGCGCGCCACCGATCAGCAGGCCGATCTGGCTGATGGGCAGCTGGAAGTTGTCGGCCAGGTACACCACCAGGTAGGGCAGGGTAAGGGCGCGGGCGACAGTGAGGGTGAAGGTGGTCAGCAGCAGCAGGCGTACGGTGTGCGGGTAGCGTTTCAGGGCGGCGAGCATTACCACATCCTTGTTGTTCCGGTTTGCCGAGCACAAGCATAAGCCACTTACGGCCCCGGCAGGAGCGCCCCGGCCGCTCCAGCAAAAAGCGTGTAGGCTTGCCAGCCACGGCATTTCCCATGCAGATTTGTGGCCTGACGTGCCCGGCGCGCCTCCAATTGAAAAGCCCTCAGGACCAAGGACGATGAGTCACTCCTCGCAATTCACCTTGCTCGGCAAGCGGCGCTTCCTGCCGTTTTTCATCACCCAGTCGCTGGGTGCCTTCAACGACAACCTGTTCAAGCAATCGCTGATCCTGGCGATCCTGTTCAAGCTCAGCCTGGGCGACGGCGATCGTTCGATCTGGGTCAACCTGTGCGCCTTGCTGTTCATCCTGCCGTTCTTTCTGTTCTCGGCGCTGGGCGGGCAGTTTGGCGAGAAGTTCGCCAAGGACGCGCTGATCCGTGTGATCAAGCTGGCCGAGATCGTCATCATGGCAATCGGTGCGCTCGGCTTCATCACCAACCACCTGGCGCTGATGCTGGTGGCGCTGTTCGGCATGGGTACCCACTCGGCGCTGTTCGGCCCGGTGAAATACTCGATCCTGCCGCAGGCCCTGCGTGAGGAGGAACTGGTCGGTGGTAACGGGCTGGTGGAAACCGGCACCTTCCTCGCCATCCTGGCCGGCACCATCGGCGCCGGGGTGATGATGTCGGCCGACAGCTATGCCACGGTGGTGGCCGGCGGCGTGGTCGGCACTGCGGTGCTCGGCTACCTGGCCAGCCGCTGGATCCCGCGGGCCGCTGCCGCCTCGCCGAACATGCCGCTGGACTGGAACATCTTCAGGCAATCGTGGGCGATCCTGCGCATGGGCCTGGGGCAGCCGCCCGCCGTTTCGCGCTCGATCGTGGGTAACTCGTGGTTCTGGTTTGTCGGCGCTATCTACCTCACGCAGATCCCGGCCTATGCCAAGGACTGGCTGCACGGCGATGGCACCGTGGTGACCTTGGTGCTGACGTTGTTCTCGGTGGGCATCGCCCTGGGTTCGCTGCTGTGCGAACGGCTTAGCGGGCGCAAGGTAGAGATCGGGCTGGTGCCGTTCGGCTCGTTCGGTCTGACCCTGTTTGGCCTGCTGTGGTGGTGGCACTCTGGCGATGTGCCGGCTGCGGCAGTGCCGCACGACTGGCTGGCGCTGCTGGGCATGGGCCAGGCCTGGTGGATCCTGCTGTCCATCGTCGGCCTTGGGGTGTTCGGTGGTTTCTATATCGTGCCGCTGTATGCGCTGATCCAGGCCCGCACGGCCGAAGACCAGCGTGCCCGGGTAATTGCGGCCAACAACATCCTGAATGCGTTGTTCATGGTGGTGTCGGCGGTGCTCACCATCATTTTGCTGGGCCTGGCCGAGCTGAGCATCCCGCAGCTGTTCCTGGTGGTGTCGCTACTCAATATCGCGGTCAACGCCTACATCTTCAGGATCGTGCCCGAGTTCACCATGCGCTTCCTGATCTGGCTACTCAGCCATTCGATGTACCGTGTGCAGCACCGCGGCCTTGAGCGCATCCCCGATGAAGGCGCGGCACTGCTGGTGTGCAACCATGTGTCGTTTGTCGATGCGCTGCTGCTGGGCGGGGCAATCCGCCGGCCGATCCGTTTTGTCATGTACTACAAGATCTACAACCTGCCAGTGCTCAACTTTGTCTTCCGCACCGCAGGCGCCATCCCGATTGCCGGGCGCAACGAAGACCCTGCCACCTACGAACGCGCCTTCGCACGCATCGCCGAGTACCTGGCTGATGGTGAGCTGGTTTGCATCTTCCCGGAAGGCAAGTTGACCGGCGATGGTGAGATCGATGTGTTCAAGGGTGGCGTCAGCCGTATTCTCGAAGAATCGCCGGTGCCGGTGATACCGCTGGCCTTGCAGGGGCTGTGGGGCAGCTTTTTCAGCCGCGACCCGGCCAAGGGCTTTTTCAAGCGCCTGTGGTCGCGGGTGACCATCGTGGCGGGCGCCGCCATCCCGGTGGAGGCGGCGCAGCCAGAGGCATTGCGCGAACAGGTCAGCCACTTGCGCGGCGACCTGCGCTAGGGAAGGGGTTAGCTGGCGCTGACTTTGAGGCCGACCAGGCCGCAGACGATCAGCGCCACGCTGACCAGCCGTACCAGGGCCATGGACTCGCCGAACAGGATAATGCCGGCGATGACCGTGCCGACGGCGCCAACACCGGTCCAGATGGCATAGGCGGTGCCCAGCGGCAGTTCTTTCATGGCCAGGCCCAGCAGGCCCAGGCTGATGACCATGGCGCCGACGGTGAGTACGGTGGGAATCGGTTTGCTGAAGCCGTCAGTGTATTTCAGGCCGACGGCCCAGCCGACCTCGAACAGGCCGGCGAAGAACAGGATGATCCAGGACATGAGTGTGTCTCCATCGTTTGAATGATGGGGCCGTCCCCGGAATGGTCACGCGGTGCGTCGTGAGGCCGTCCTCACAGTGGGCACTATGGTGCACACCTACAGGCTTCTGGGCAAGCCTGTACCGGCCCTATCGCCGGCAAGCCAGCTCCCAAAAGTACCTCACAGGTTCTGAGGTCTGTGGTGCACTTGTGGGGCTGGCTTGCCGGCGATAGGCCAGTACAGGCACCATCAATGCCTGGCAGGCTCCACCTCTTCAGCTTCCGCCGCAGGCTCATCCATCCGCCGGAACCAGGTCGACAGCAACGCCCCGGAAATATTGTGCCAAACACTGAACAACGCACTCGGCACCGCCGCCAATGGCGAAAAGTGCGCCGCCGCCAATGCTGCCCCCAGCCCGGAGTTCTGCATACCCACCTCCAGCGCCAGCGACTTGCGCTGGGCCAGCGGCAACTTGCACAGCTTGCCGGTCAGGTACCCCAGCAAATAGCCGAAGCTGTTGTGCAGCATCACCACCGCCATGATCAGCAGGCCCGACTCGGCGATCTTCGCCTGGCTGGCCGCCACCACTGCGCACACGATCATCACGATGCTCACCACCGACACCAGCGGCAGTACCTGCACCGCCGCCTGCACCCGGGCACCGAGCAGGCGCTGGGCCAGCACGCCGAGCACGATCGGCAGCATCACCAGCTGCAGGATCGACCAGAACATGTCCATGAAGGACACCGGCAACCAGGCCGACGCCAGGAACCAGATCAGCGCCGGGGTCAGCAGCGGTGCCAGCAAGGTGGTTACTGCCGCAATTGCCACTGCCAGCGCCAGGTCCCCGCGGGACAGCCAGACCATCACGTTCGAGGCCGTGCCACTCGGGCAGCAGCCGACCAGGATCACGCCCACGGCAATTTCCGGCGGCAGGTGGAACAGCTGGCACAGCAGCCAGGCCATGCCCGGCATGATCACGAAGTGCGCAACCACCCCCAGCATCACCCGCCAGGGCTGGCGGGCGAGGGCGGCAAAGTCGTCAAGTTTGAGGGTGAGGCCCATGCCGAACATCACCAGCCCCAGCAGCGGCACGATGGCAACTTTGAGGGCGATGAACCATTGCGGTTGCAGGAAGGCCAGCACGGCAAACACCAGCACCCACAGGGCGAAGGTATTGCCGACGAAGCGGCTTAGGGCGGCGAGGGCACGCATGAGGGCAATTCCTTTTCTATTTATAGCTGTGTGAATTTCCAGGGCCCTGTCGCCGGCAAGCCAGCCCCACAGGTACGCCACAGTTTTCAGAAGCTGTGGCGTACCTGTGGGAGCTGGCTTGCCGGCGACAGGGCCGGTGCAGGCAAACAATGGCTTTCAGGCCAGCACCGGCATTTCAAGACACATCAGACCCCTTGCGGAATCTCCTCTCCACCCAGTGCCTCGAACAGCACCGGCAGGAATTCGGTAAAGGTCATCATCATCAGCAGGAAGCTGGCATCGAACTGCTGCGCAGCTTCATCGCCACCGTCTTGCTCGGCTTGCTCTTGCAGCAGCTCTTCGAACTTCAGGCGCTTGATCACCATCTTGTCGTCCAGAATGAACGACAGCTTGTCCTGCCAGGCCAGGGCCAGTTGGGTCACTACTTTGCCAGTGCTCAGGTGCAGCTGGATTTCTTCGCCGGTCAGGTCCTGGCGCTTGCAGCGCACGATGCCGCCGTCTTCGGCGGTGTCGCGCAGTTCGCACTCGTCCAGTACATAGAAGCCTTCGGCGGTTTGCTGCGACTTGACCCAGTCGGTCATGGTGGCGGTTGGCGCAATCTTCACCGTGGCCGGGCGCACAGGCAGCGAGCCCATCACTTCACGCAGGGTCGACAGCAGGTCTTCGGCACGCTTGGCGCTGGCCGAATTGACCAGGATCACACCCAGGCGCGGGGCAATGGCGGCGAAGATCATCGAGCGTCGGATGAACGCACGCGGCAGGAAGGCCTGGATGATCTCGTCCTTGATCTGGTCGCGTTCTTTTTTATAGACCTTGCGCATCTGCTCGGTCTCGATCTCTTCGACCTTTTCCTTGACCGCGTCGTTGACCACGCTGCTCGGCAGGATGCGTTCTTCCTTGCGTGCGGCAATCAGCAGGAACTCGCCGCTGACATGCACCAGGGGAGCGTCTTCGCCTTTGCCGAACGGCGCGACGAAACCATAGGTGGTCAGCTCCTGGCTGGCGCAGGGGCGGGCCGGCTTGCTGGCCAGTGCGGCTTCCAGCGCTTCAGGCTCGAACGGGACTTCCTGGGTCAGGCGGTAGGTCAGCAGGTTCTTGAACCACATGAGGGGTAACTCTCCTTAATGCATAAGGCGGGCATTATTCTCCGAGCGGTGCTCTAAGGCCAACCCTGTCAGAGGGCCAGCAGTGGCTTATGCATGGAAGAAACACCCGGTAACGCTAGGTCTTTGAAAGGCATGAGGTTTTTTTTGAAAAAAGTTTAAAAAGTGCTTGCCAGGGTGCGGGGCCGTCCGTAGAATGCGCGCCACACCGAGACGAAGGGTGATTAGCTCAGCCGGGAGAGCATCTGCCTTACAAGCAGAGGGTCGGCGGTTCGATCCCGTCATCACCCACCACTCGATGTATAGCGCAGCGGTAGTTCAGTCGGTTAGAATACCGGCCTGTCACGCCGGGGGTCGCGGGTTCGAGTCCCGTCCGCTGCGCCATATTCCACTTCCAGGCCCACTGAACACCTGGAAGTAACAAAGAAAGCGACCTTAGGGTCGCTTTTTTTGTGCCTGAATTTTGGTGTTTGAACGAAGTGTGAAAAAACTTCGATAAGTGCTTGCCAGACCGCAGAACCGTCCGTAGAATGCGCGCCACACCGAGAGACATGGGTGATTAGCTCAGCCGGGAGAGCATCTGCCTTACAAGCAGAGGGTCGGCGGTTCGATCCCGTCATCACCCACCACTCGATGTATAGCGCAGCGGTAGTTCAGTCGGTTAGAATACCGGCCTGTCACGCCGGGGGTCGCGGGTTCGAGTCCCGTCCGCTGCGCCATATTCCACTTCCAGGGCCCACTGAACACCCGGAAGTAACAAAGAAAGCGACCTTAGGGTCGCTTTTTTTGTGTCTTCAATTCAGCTTCAACGTTCTTCTTCCCGCAACGTCAGCACCTCAAACCCATCCTCGGTCACCGCCACGGTATGCTCCCACTGCGCCGACAGGCAGTGGTCACGGGTAATCACCGTCCAGCCATCCTTCAACGTGCGTGTCCCACGCCCACCCTGGTTGATCATCGGCTCGATGGTAAACACCATCCCCGGTTTCAGCTTCATGCCCATGCCGCGCTGGCCAATGTGCAGTACCTCAGGCCCTTCATGCATCTGCTGGCCAATACCATGCCCGCAATACTCGCGCACCACGGTGTAGCCCGCCGCCTCGGCGTGGGCCTGCACGGCATGGCCGATATCGCCCAGCGTGCCGCCAGGGCGTACCTGTTCGATACCTTTCCACAGCGCGTCATAGGTGGTGTCGACAAGGCGTCGGGCCTCATCGCTGATCGTTCCGATGCTGTACATCTTTGACGAGTCGGCAATGTAGCCGCCCTGTTCCAGGGTGATGTCGACGTTGATGATCGAGCCTTCCTTCAATACTTCATCGGCTTTGGGTATGCCATGGCACACCACATGGTCCACCGAAGTATTGAGCGAGTAGGGGAAGCCGTACTGGCCCTTGCTTGCTGGCCGGGCCTTGAGCGTATTGACGATGAACGCGTCGGCACGGTCGTTGATCTGCATCGTGGTCACGCCGGGGCGGATGAAACTGTCGAGGTCGGCGAACACCTGGGCCAGCAGTTGGCCGGCGCGGCGCATCAGGTCGAGTTGGGCGGGGGTCTTGAGAATCACCTGGGACATAGGGGGCGTGCAGTTGCTCGTGCTGGAATTTGCCCCAGCATAGCGCCAGCGAGCGGCAGGTTGCCACCGCATGGTGCGCAGGATCGACCACAGCACAGCCTTTGTGGGAGCGCGATACAGCTGGCCCATTAATTGCTGACTCATCTCGATCCCGGGCTATCAACGTCGACAGCCCTCACCACTTCACGACAAAGGCGCCGTGTTGCCCCGCTTGCTTCAGCAAGCCGGGGCAGCCGGCGCCTTTTTGCGTTCCCCACAGGAGCCCGCCCATGGCCAACAGCGAAGTCCGTAGCGTCTGCCCCTACTGTGGCGTTGGCTGCGGCATCGTCATGAGCGTTGCCGATGGCAAGGTCGTCAAGGTCAGCGGTGACAAGCAGCACCCTAGCAACTTCGGCCGGCTGTGCACCAAAGGCCTCACCGCGCACGTGCCGCTGACGGCCGCCGGGCGCCTCGAAGACGCCTACGTGCGCCAGCAGCGCAGCCAGCAACCGGCGCGCACCGGCATGGCACAAGCTATCGCCGATGCCGGCAAACGCCTGCGCGGCATCATCGACCAGCATGGCCCCGACGCCGTGGCACTGTACGTGTCGGGGCAGATGTCGCTGGAGGCTCAGTACCTGGCCAACAAGCTGGCCAAAGGCTTCATCCGCACCCGGCACATCGAGTCCAACTCGCGCCTGTGCATGGCCAGCGCCGGCAGTGGCTACAAACTGTCGCTCGGGGCTGACGGCCCGCCTGGCAGCTACCAGGACTTCGAGCACGCCGACGTGTTTCTGGTGATCGGCGCCAACATGGCCGACTGCCACCCGATCCTGTTCCTGCGCCTGCTCGACCGGGTCAAGGCTGGCGCTAGGCTGATCGTCGTCGACCCACGCCGCAGCGCCACTGCCGACAAGGCCGACCTGTTCCTGCAGGTACGCCCCGGCAGTGACATGGCCTTGCTCAACGGCCTGTTGCACTTGCTACATCGCAATGGCCACACCAAACCCGACTTCATCGCCCGCCACACCGAAGGCTGGGGCGAGCTGCCGGCCTTTCTCGACGACTATACCCCCGAGCGCGTGGCCGCCATCACCGGGCTGGCCGAGGCCGACCTCATCAAGGCCGCCGAATGGATCGGCAGCGCCAAAAACTGGATGAGCTGTTGGACCATGGGCCTGAACCAGAGCATCCACGGTACCTGGCACAGCAACGCCATCTGCAACCTGCACCTGGCCACGGGCGCCATCTGCCGCCCCGGTAGCGGGCCGTTCTCGCTGACCGGCCAGCCCAATGCCATGGGCGGCCGTGAGATGGGCTACATGGGCCCCGGCCTGCCGGGCCAGCGTTCGGCGCTGGTGGAGGGCGACCGCGCGTTTGTCGAGCAGCAGTGGCAACTGGCACCCGGCAGCCTGCGCAGCGAAGGCGGCGAGGGTACGGTGGCGCTGTTCGGGCAGATGAAAGCGGGTGACGTGAAAGCGTGCTGGATCATTTGCAGCAACCCGGTGGCCAGCGTCGCCAACCGCCAGCAGGTGATCGATGGCCTGCGCCAGGCCGAGTTGGTGATTACCCAGGATGCCTTCCTCGACACCGAAACCAACCGCTACGCCGACATCCTGCTGCCGGCCGCGCTGTGGGCCGAAGGCGAGGGCGTGATGATCAACAGCGAACGCAACCTCACCTTGATGCCGCGCGCCGTCGAGCCGCCAGGGCAGAGCCTGCCCGACTGGCAGATCATCGCCCAGGTGGCCTGCGCCATGGGCTATGCCGAAGCTTTCGACTACCCCGATGCCGAGGCGGTGTATGAAGAAATCCGCCGCTTCCATAACCCCGCAACCGGCTATGACCTGCGCGGCATCGGTTACCCCGAGCTGCGCCAACAACCGCACCAGTGGCCTTGCGCGCCAGGTCGTGGCAGCGACCGCAGCCCCGTGCGCTACCTGAACGACGGCAGCAGCCAGGCGCTGTTGCACGATGCCCAGGGCGAGCGCCCGGATTTGGCCTTCCCCACCTCCAGCGGCAAGGCCCGCTTCTTCGCCCGGCCCTGGTTACCGGCACCGGAGTTGCCGGATGACGACTACCCCATGGTGCTGAACACCGGGCGCGTGCAGCACCAGTGGCACACCCTGACCAAGACCGGCAAGGTGCCGGCGCTGAACAAGCTGGAGCCTGGCCCATTCGTGGAGGTCCACCCAGACGACGCCGCACGGCTGGGCATCGTTGAAAAGGACCAGGTGGCCATCCGCTCACGCCGCGGCCAAGCCGTGCTGCCCGTGCGAATCAGCGACCGGGTCATGCCAGGCAACTGCTTCGCACCCTTCCACTGGAACGACCTGGCTGGCGAGCAACTGGCAATCAATGCCGTCACCTGTGATGCGGTCGACCCACTGTCACTGCAGCCCGCTTTCAAACACTGCGCCGTGGCCCTGCAACGGGTTGCAGGCGAGCGTATCGATGCCCTTGACCTGAACGCTGCCATTTCGGAGCCAGCCCGCATGCCCACCGCCACCCTGTCCCGTCTGCTTGGCCTGAACACCCTGCCAGCCCCAGTGCTGGCAGAAGAAGAGCGCCACTACCTGCAAGGTTTCGTGCTTGGCCTGGACCAGGCCCGCGCCGAGGGCGTGCCCAGCCTGCCGGCCAATGCGCCACTGGCGGCCAATCGCCGGTTGTTCATCGACGGCTTGCTGGCCGGGCTGTTCGCCCAGCCAGCGGCACTGCCCGTGGCGGCGTTGGCGGCGCCACGGCATCAGGTGCTGTGGGCCTCGCAGACCGGCAACGGCGAGCAGTTGGCCGAGCGCTGTGCCGAACGCCTGCGCGGCGCCGGCCTGGATGTGCAGCTCAGTTGCATGGAGGCGGTCAGCCCGAGCCAGTTGCAAGGTGCCGCCAGCGTGGTGTTGATCGCCAGCACCTTCGGCGATGGCGACGCGCCCGACAGCGCGGCGGCATTCTGGCAGGCCTTGCAGGGCGAGGAGGGCGCCTGTTGCGCCGAACTGCCCTATGCCGTACTGGCTTTGGGCGACTCCAGTTACGACCAGTTCTGCGGCTTTGGCCGCAAGCTCGACCAGCGCCTGGCCGAGCTGGGTGGGCGGCGCCTGCTGCAACGGGTGGACTGCGAGCCCGACTTTGATCAAGCGTTCGCCGGCTGGCTCGAAGCGCTGTTGCCCTCGCTGGGCACTGCTGCTTCGCCACAACCGGTCAATGAGCCTGCACCGGTAGCGACCTATAGCAAGCAGCAACCCTGGGCCGCCACCCTGCTGGAAAACCGCCTGCTTAACGCGCCGGGTGCAAGCAAGGAAACCCGGCAACTGGTGTTCGACCTGGGCGGTAGCGGCTTCAGCTATACCGCCGGTGATGCCTTGGGTGTATGGCCGCGCAATTGCCCGGCGCTGGTCGATGAGCTGCTGGCGCTGATGCAGCTCGATGGCCAGGCCATGGTCGAGTTGAAGGGCCAGCCTGCCATGCCATTGGCCGAAGCCCTGCAAACGCACCTGGAGATCGCCAAGGTCACCACGCAACAGCTGCAGGCCTTCGCTGTCAGCGCCCCGGACCTGCAGCGTCTGTTGCAGCCCGAGTACAAGGCCGAACTGCAGGAGTGGCTGTGGGGCCGGCAACTGGTGGATGTGCTGCGCGCCTTTCCCCAACAGCTACCGCTGGCCGGCTGGCTGGACCTGCTCAAGCCCTTGCAGCCGCGCCTGTACTCGATCGGCTCCAGCCCATTGGCGCATCCGGGCCAGGTCCACCTGACCGTCTCCACCGTGCGTTACGGTGAGCGCAAGGGCGTGTGTTCGGCCTTTCTCGCCGACCGTGCGCAAGCGTTGAAGGTGGCAATCTTCCCACAGGTGTCGAAGCACTTCCGGCTGCCCGAAGACGACAGCGTGCCGGTGATCATGGTTGGCCCGGGTACCGGCATTGCGCCTTTTCGGGCGTTCCTCGAAGAGCGGGAGGCGCGGGGGGCGAAGGGGGGTAACTGGCTGTTCTTTGGCGAGCAGTACGCCGCTACCGACTTCTATTACCGGGAGCAGCTACAGGCTTGGCAGGCAAGCGGCCACCTGCGGCTGGATACGGCGTTTTCCCGCGACCAGGCCGAGAAGATCTATGTGCAGCAGCGCATGCTTGAGCAGGGCGCGCAGCTGTGGCAATGGCTGGAGGCGGGGGCGTATTTTTATATCTGCGGTGATGCCCAGCGCATGGCCAAGGATGTGGATGCGGCGTTGCGCGAAGTCATTGTCGAGCATGGCGGCGTGGATGCGGATGCCTATATGGAGGCCTTGAGCAAGGCCAAGCGTTATCGGCGGGATGTGTACTGAGTGCACCGGGATGGGCTGATGTGCACCCCGGTTGTGCATTTTGATCGCCTCTGGGGCCTCTTCGCAGCACAAGGCTGCTCCTACAGGGGCGCGCGATACCGGTAGGCGCAGCCTTGTGCTGCGAAGAGGCCGGTACAGGTAAAGCAATTGGCACAGTCCCTGCTTTATCTCCACTACAACAAAGCCCACTGATCAACGGCGATCAACCCGGGCCCCCTACCGTGATGAATACAGGCAAAGGCGCCTGGAGCTTCGGCTCCAGGCGCTTTTTTTTTGATCGAGGATCGGCTTATGAAGGCAACAGCGAGCAGCGGGCAACGAGAGCGACTGGTCATCGTCGGCAACGGCATGGTCGGCCACCATTGCGTCGAGCAACTGGTCAGCCGCGGCGCCTTGCAGCGCTTCGAGGTGCGAGTGTTCGGCGAAGAGCGCCAACGCGCTTATGACCGCGTGCACCTGTCCGAGTACTTCGGCGGCAGCTGTGCCGAAACCCTGGCCCTCTGCGAGCACGATTTCTACAGCGCCAACGGCGTGCACCTGCACCTCGGCGAGGCCGTGCTGGAAATCGACCGCGAGCGTTGTGAGGTAGTCACCGCAGAGGGGCGCTACGGCTACGACCAACTGGTGCTGGCCACCGGTTCCTACCCCTTCGTGCCGTCGATCGAAGGCTCCAGCGGCAATGCCCGCCTGGTCTACCGCACCCTCGACGACCTTGATGGCATTCGCGCTGCCGCAGCGGGTGCCCGACGAGGCGTGGTGGTCGGTGGTGGCCTGCTCGGCCTGGAGGCGGCCAACGCCCTCAAGTCGCTGGGCCTGGAAGCCCATGTAGTGGAATTTGCCCCACGGCTGATGCCCGTGCAGCTGGACGGCGAGGGCGGTGCCGCGCTCAGGGCGCAGATCGAGGCGCTTGGCGTGGGCGTGCACCTGTCCCGCGCCACCCAGTCGATCAGCGCCGGTGAAGCCTACCGCTACCGCATGAACTTCGACGGTGGCGAGCACCTGGAAACCGACCTGATCGTGTTCTCCGCTGGTATCCGCCCGCAGGATGCCTTGGGCCGTGGTTGCGGCCTGGACATCGCCGGCCGCGGTGGCGTGGTGATCGACAACCACTGCCGCAGCAGCGACCCGCGCATCTTTGCCATCGGCGAGTGCGCGTCCTGGAACGGCAGTGTGTTCGGCCTGGTCGCCCCGGGCTACAGCATGGCGCGTAACCTGGCAGCGTTGCTGATGGGGGAAGCGGCGGTAGCGTTCACCGGTGCCGACATGTCGACCAAGCTCAAGTTGCTGGGCGTGGATGTGGGCTCGATCGGCGATGCCCACGGCGCCACCCCTGGTTCACGCAGCTACCGCTTCATCGACGAAGCCAACAGCGCCTACCGCCGGCTGGTGGTGGACGCCAGCGGCAAGCACGTGCTCGGCGCGGTGCTGGTCGGTGACAATAGCTATTACGACACCCTGTTGCAGTACGCCCAGAATGGCATCGCCCTGCCAGCCGACCCGGCAGCGCTGATCCTGCCGCAAGGCGGTGGCGCACCGGCCTTGGGCGCCGATGCGTTGCCCGACAGCGCAACCATCTGCTCCTGCCACAACGTCAGCAAGGGCGCGGTGTGCGCCGCCATCGACAGCGGCTGCAGCGACCTTGCAGCGGTCAAGGGCTGCACCAAGGCCGCCAGCGGTTGCGGTGGTTGCGCGGCCTTGCTCAAGCAGGTGTTCGAACACGAACTGACCGCCCGCGGCGTAGCGGTAGACAAAAGCCTGTGCGAGCACTTTGCCTACACCCGCCAGGAACTGTACGGGCTGGTGCGGGTAGAGGGCATCCGCACCTTTGGCGAACTGCTCGAACGCCACGGCAAGGGCCACGTTGGTTGCGACATTTGCAAGCCGGCGGTGGGCAACATCCTTGCCTCGTGCTGGAACCAGCCGATCATGGACCCGGCGCTGGTGCCCCTGCAGGACACCAACGACACCTTCATGGCCAACATGCAGAAGAACGGCACCTATTCGGTGGTGCCACGCATCCCGGGTGGTGAAATCACCCCGGACAAGCTCATCGTCATCGGCCAGGTGGCCAAGAAGTACGACCTGTACACCAAGATTACCGGCGGCCAGCGCATTGACCTGTTCGGTGCCCAGTTGCACGAGCTGCCGCTGATCTGGGGCGAGCTGATCGAGGCCGGCTTCGAAACCGGCCACGCCTACGGCAAGTCGACGCGCACGGTGAAGTCGTGCGTGGGCAGCACCTGGTGCCGTTACGGCGTGCAGGACAGTGTCGGCATGGCCCTGCGCCTGGAAGACCGCTACAAGGGCCTGCGCAGCCCGCACAAGCTCAAGTTCGCGGTATCGGGCTGTACCCGCGAATGCGCCGAGGCGCAGAGCAAGGACATCGGCGTGATTGCCACCGACAAGGGCTGGAACCTCTACGTGTGTGGCAACGGCGGCATGCGCCCACGGCATGCCGAGCTGTTCGCCACCGACCTGGACGACGAAACCCTGGTACGGCTGATCGACCGCGTGCTGATGTTCTACATCCGCACGGCCGACAAGCTGCAGCGCACCTCGGTGTGGCGCGAAAACCTGGAAGGCGGGCTGGACTACCTGAAGCAGGTGGTTATCGATGACAGCCTGGGCCTGGCCAGCGAGCTGGAAGCGCAGATGCAGCATGTGGTCGACCAGTATGAATGCGAATGGGCCAACGCCCTCAACGACCCGGAGAAGCTCAAGCGCTTCCGCACCTTCGTCAATGACCGGCGTGCCGACCCGGACGTGCACTTCGTGCGCGAACGCGAACAACGCCGGCCTGCTGCGCCACTGCACCTGATCCCTACTGTCGAGGAGGCTGTCTGATGAACCTGTCCAATGCTGCTGTGAAAACCCGCGAGAACTGGCAGGCGGTGTGCCAGGCGCACGACCTGGTGGCCGACTCCGGGGTGGTGGTGTGGCTCGACGGGGCCCAGGTGGCGCTGTTCTACCTGCCGGGGCAGGCCCAGCCGCTGTATGCCGTGGACAACCGCGACCCGCGTTCCGGTGCCAACATCATCGGCCGCGGGCTGGTGGGCAGTGTGCAGGGCAAACTGGTGGTGGCGGCGCCGTTGTACAAGCAGCACTTCAGCCTGCAGAGCGGTGAATGCCTGGAGGATGCCGGGCAGCAGTTGCGGGTGTGGCCGGTGCGCTTGAACGGTGAGGCCGTGGAACTGGCTGTTGCCTGATATTCATCTGCTGGCTGCACTGGCCCTTTCGCGGGCGTGCCCGCGAAAGGGCCGGCACAGGTTATCTGCCTGCGGCAATGCGTTAAGCTTGCTGCATGAACCTCGATACCCGTATCAAATTCCGCCACCTGCTGTGCTTTCTGGAGATTGCCCGGCAGGGCAGCCTGGCCAGGGCTGCCGACGCGCTCGCCATCAGCCAGCCGGCCATCTCCAAGACCCTGAAGGAACTCGAAGACCTGCTGGAAGTGCGCCTGTTCGCACGCAGCCGTCAGGGCGTCGAGCTGACCCCGGCCGGGGCGCGTTTCATGCGCTATGCCGGGCCCAGCGTGCAGGCCCTGCGCGATGGCGTCAGCAGCTTGCGCGGCGAAGCGCGGGCGCCGTCGCAGGTGCGTATCGGCGTGCTGTCGACAGTCGAGGGCCTGCTCATGCCCGAAGTGCTGTGCCGCATGCACCAGCGCCATGAAGCGCTGGTCATCAGCGTGGTCACTGGGGTCAGCGCACAGTTGCTCGGCCAGTTGCGCCTGGGCGAGCTGGAACTGGTGGTCGGGCGCATGACTGACAGCCCGCAGATCCAGGGGCTTTCGTTCGAGCATCTGTACAGCGAGTCGATGAGCCTGGTGGTACGCCCCGGCCACCCGCTGCTTGCCAGCACGCCGGTGGAGCGCGCCCAGGTTGGGCGATACCCGTTGGTGTTGCCACCGGCGGGCACCACCATTCGCCAGCATGCCGACAGCCTGTTTGTGCAGTGCGGCATCCAGATGCCGGCGCAGCGCCTGGAAACCCTGTCGCTGGCCCTGAGCCGGCGCTACCTGCTGGGCAGCGATGCACTGTGGGTGGCGCCGCGCGATGCGGTGCTGCTTGACCTGCGCCGTGGCGAACTGGTCGAGCTCGACCTGGGCGTGCGCGAGCCGGGCGGCTCGGTGGGTATTTGCCGCAATGCCGCATTGCCGCAGAGCCTGCCAGGGCAGTGGATGTGCGAGGTACTGCGCGAGGTGGCAGGTGAGTACCGCGAGGGCAATTACCCCTGAGCGCAAGCGTTGCAGAATCCGGCGAAATAAATCCCCGGCAAAACCGGGCAAAAACGGCACAACAGGTCAATACTGGCCAGTGGCTGCAAAGGCATCCATGAATAAGCGTTTAACTACTGAACTTCCTTACTAAAACCCGCTCCTATGCCGGTAGCCATTGGTCATGGCCGCCTGCTAAGCTCGCGGCTTTACCCTGATTGCCCTTATGGCGCATGAACAAGGAAATAGCATGAAACAGCATCGTTTGGCGGCTGCGGTTGCCCTGGTAGGCCTGGTACTGGCTGGCTGTGATCAACAGGCCAGCAGCCCCGAGCTGAAGACTCCGGCGCAGAAAGCCTCCTACGGTATCGGCCTGAACATGGGCAAGAGCCTGGCTCAGGAAGGCATGGAAGACCTTGATTCGAAATCGGTCGCGCTCGGCATCGAAGACGCCGTTGGCAAGAAAGAACAGCGCATCAAGGACGAAGAGCTGGTAGAGGCATTCACCGCCTTGCAGAAACGCGCCGAGGAACGCCTGGCCAAGGCCAGCGAAGAAGCCGCCTCCGCCGGCAAGAAGTTCCTTGAAGAAAACGCCAAGAAACCAGGCGTTGTCACCACTGCCTCTGGCCTGCAGTACGAAGTGGTCAAGAAGGCGGATGGCCCGCAGCCCAAGCCGACTGACGTGGTCACTGTCCACTACGAAGGCAAGCTGATCGATGGCAAGGTGTTCGACAGCTTCGTCGAGCGTGGCAGCCCGATCGACCTGCCGGTTAGCGGTGTGATCCCGGGTTGGGTCGAAGGCCTGCAACTGATGCACGTTGGCGAGAAGTACAAGCTGTTCATTCCAGCTGAACTGGCCTATGGCGCACAGAGCCCAAGCCCGCTGATCCCGGCCAACTCGGTACTGGTGTTCGACCTGGAACTGATCGCCATCAAGGACCCGGCCCAGCTGCAAGGCGCCGAGCCTGAAGCCGAGGCTCCAGCTGAAGCACCTGCTGAAGCACCTGCTGAAGCACCTGCCAAGTAACACTGGCCGGTTCTTGCAAAACGCCCCGTCCTGACGGGGCGTTTTCGTTTGTGGCGATTGGACGAACCTGCAACAACTGATACTGTCCGAGGAAATGCAGTCTGTAGATGTAGGATGTTTCTGACGCAAATCGTTTGCGGCCAGGTACCCGCGGCGCGAAACGGCTGTGTAAAAAACGCCCGATCTGACCGTGGCCCTTGCCTGGCAGGCACCTGGGGTCAGAAACGCGACCCTGTTCACAAGGTTATCCACAATAAATGTGGATAACCTGTTCCGCCTGGAGGCTCCATGAGCGCACCTTGGAATTTTGCCCGTTTCCTGCCTTTGGCCGAGCGTCTGCTCAGCCGCGGTCGGCTGCCGGCCCTGCTGTTTGCCGTGGCCCGCAAAGGCCCGCGCATCGGCCAGCTGCGTGAGGACGTGAAACTGCTGCAGTCGCTATGCCTGGCGTGGTGGCGCGGCGAATACCGAGCCATCAGCCCCAAGGCGCTGGTCACCATCGTGGCCGGCCTGCTGTATTTCGTAAGCCCCATCGATGCCATCCCTGACTGGCTGCTGGGCGTGGGTTTTCTGGATGACATCGCGGTGCTGGGCTGGGTGCTGAAGACAGTGGCCGACGAACTGGCGCGCTTCAAGGCCTGGCGCGACAGCCAATCACCCGAACGGCTGCGCGTGGTCGAACGGCTGCCGGCTACCCCTCAAGCGCTGGGGCTGGAGCGCAATACGCAGTGAAAACAGCCTGAACTGCACCTCAACCGGACAGACCCCGGAGTTGGTAATATAATTGGCATAAGGGTTATGCCTACGGATTACATGCTGTAATCCTTTTTTAAGGGGTTTGTAATGGGTATTCAGGTCATCAGCCGGGACGGTCAACCCGAGTACGCAGTCGTTCCCTGGGAGCAGTACCAGGCGCTGCTCAAGGCGGCAGGGCAGGCGCCTGCCGAGGCGGCTGTCAGCGAAGAGCCCGGCCCAGCTGCCGTGGCGCCATTACCGGCGTTTAGCGAAGTGGGGCAGATTCGCCAGGACAAGGGCATTGCCCCTGAGCAACTGGCGCGCAATGTCGGGGTGAGCCCGGCGTATCTGGCCATGATCGAATCGGGCGAACGCCAGCCGGATGCTGCCATCCGCCGCGCCCTGGCCTGGCATCTGGGGGTGGCTGGCTGGAGCGAGCCATCATGAGCCAGGTCAGGATCAGCCGTCAGCACTGGGATAACCTGCTGGGCGAGCTTGACCTGGCCCGTCGTCAACGTCACTTGCTGACCTACCGAGCGCTGATCGAACGCTTGCAACTGCCCAGCCCGGCCATGCAGACGCTGACCGCCGCGCTGGAGTACCTGGCGGTGCTGGACGCCCGTGCCGAACAGCCGTTGCGCAGCTCGCTGGTGATCAGCCAGGGCGCCAGCCGTTTGCCACGTACCGGCTTCTTTGAGTGTGTCGAGCGGCTGGGGCGGTTTACCGGGCCGGTCGATGGCATGGAGGCAGCTTCCTGGCATGCATCCGAAGTGGTTCGGGTGTTTGAGTACAGCTACCCCGAAACAGCCTGAGTATCTACCAGGGATGCGGTGCTGTAGGAGCGGCCTTGTGCCGCGAAAGGGCCGCACAGCGGCCCCGTCAATCTATGCATCGGTGCTGAAATCCCGGGGCCGCCTTGCGGCCCTTTCGCGGCACAAGGCCGCTCCTACAGGTAATGCACCGTCGATAGGGGCAGTGCATGCCTGTGAATCAAACCACAAGGCCTACCATCGGCATCAACCACCTCCAATGCATCCAGGTGCCGGTGTCGGCCAAACATCTCCAGCAACTGCCCGATCGTGGCATTCAAACGCACCGTCGGCTGTTCAGCCAACGGCAAACTCACCAGCGCCGGTAACGGCCTGCTTTCCCGCACCCCCTGCTCCTGCGGCCGCCCCAACAGGTAACCCTGCACCAGGTCCACCCCCATCTCGGTCAGCACCGCCAGCTCCTCCGCCAGCTCGATGCCTTCGGCAATTACCTGCGCCTTGGACGCGCGCGCGATCTGCAAGATAGAGCCAACGAACTCGCGCTTGAGCGGGTCGCGGTGGATGCCGTCGATGAAGTGGCGGTCGATCTTCACGTATTCAGGGCGCAGCTCCGACCACAGGCGCAAGCTCGAATAACCCGCCCCCAAATCGTCGAGGGCAATCGAGAAGCCCATGTCGCGGTAGTGGTGCAGGGCATTGGACAGCAGCTGGAAGTCGTCGGTCGGGGTGTGCTCGGTCAGCTCGATCACCACTCGGCTGGGCGGCAGGCCGACCTGCTCCAGCAGCTTCAGGGTGAGGCCGGAAGGGTAGTGTGGCTCCAGCAACGATTCGGGCGAGATGTTGAGAAACAGCTTGCCCTGCAGCTGCTGCTCGCTGAAGCGCCGGCAGGCACTTTCCCGGCAGGCGGCCTCCAGCTCGGTCAGGCGGCCGGCCTGGCGGGCGATGCTGAACAGGTTCAATGGCGCATGCAGCGGGCTGTTGGACGGCCCGCGGCTCAGCGCTTCATGGCCGAAAACCCGTTGTTCGCTCAGGCACATGATCGGCTGGAACAGACTGTGAATGCTGCGTTGAGCCAGGATGGCACTCAAGGCACTGAGCTGTTCGGCGACGGTCATGACGTATTCCTGAAAATGAAAGGGCCGGGCATCTGCATGCCCGGCCCCCGTATTTCACGACAGCGCGATGACTGTTTGATGACAGGTCACATTATTCTGCCATCACTGCCGCTGCGCCTTACTTCTTGGCCACCTTGGTACTGGCACTGAGGTAGTCGATCAGGATGCGACCGGTTTCGGACAAGTAGGCGTCGTCTTCCGGCTTGGTGTTTTCGTCCTCGACCGGCAGCGCGTCCTCGTCTTCCTTCTTCAGCTCTTTGAGCGGCTCTTCACCCTTGGCTTTGCGGCGGACGTTTTCCAGCGCCAGCTGCTTGGCCTCGATTTCGTCGTGGCGTGCACGGCGATCCTGCTCGTTGAGGCTGACGGTTTTTTCGGTCATCAGCTTCTGGGTCAGGGCAAGGCGGTCGCGAATGTAGGTGAACTCGGCATCCTTGTCGCTGCGTGCTTCATGCTGTGCCTTCAGCTGCGCCAGGTAAGGTTTGAACGGGTCGGCCGCCGGCTTGACCACCGGGCGGATGGTGTCCCACGGCATGGCTTCGGGCAGGGCGCTCTCGCCGATTTCCTTGGTGTCGATGATCGACGGGTAGTCGATGTCCGGCAACACGCCCTGATGCTGGGTGCTCTGCCCGGAAACCCGGTAGAACTTGGCCAGGGTCAGCTTCAGCTCGCCATGGTTGAGCGGCTGGATGGTCTGCACGGTGCCTTTGCCGAAGGTTTGGCCACCGATGATCAGCGCGCGGTGGTAGTCCTGCATGGCGCCGGCGAAGATCTCCGATGCCGAGGCCGACAGGCGGTTGACCAGCAGCGCCAGTGGGCCCTTGTAGAAGGCACCCGGGTTTTCGTCTTCCAGCACGTCGACGCGGCCGTCGCTGTTGCGCACCAGTACGGTCGGGCCTTTTTCGATGAACAGGCTGGTCAGCTCGGTGGCTTCCTGCAGCGAGCCGCCGCCGTTGTTGCGCAGGTCGATGACCACGCCGTCGACTTTCTCTTTCTGCAGTTCGGTGAGCAGCTTCTTCACGTCACGCGTGGTGCTCTTGTATTCCGGGTCACCGGCGCGGTAGGCCTTGAAGTCAAGGTAGAAGGCCGGGATCTCGATGATGCCCAGCTTGTAGTCACGCCCGTCCTGCTTGAGCTTGAGCACCGACTTTTTCGCCGCCTGCTCTTCAAGTTTCACCGCTTCACGGGTGATCGACACGATCTTGCTGGTCTGGTCGCTTGGTGCATTGCTGGCCGGGATGACTTCCAGGCGTACCACCGAGCCTTTCGGGCCGCGGATCAGCTTGACCACTTCGTCCAGGCGCCAGCCGACCACGTCGACCATTTCCTTGTTGCCCTGGGCTACGCCAATGATCTTGTCGGCGGGGGCCACCTGCTTGGTTTTGGCGGCAGGGCCAGCCGGCACCAGGCGCACGATCTTGACCTGGTCGTTGTCGCTTTGCAGCACTGCGCCGATGCCTTCGAGCGACAGGCTCATGTTGATGTCGAAGTTTTCGGCGTTGTCCGGCGACAGGTAGTTGGTGTGCGGGTCGTAGGACTGGGCGAAGGTGTTGATGTAGGCCTGGAAAATGTCCTCGGCACGGGTCTGGTCCAGGCGCGCCAGCTGGTTCTTGTAGCGCTTGGTCAGGGTTTCCTGGATCTGCTTGGGTTCCTTGCCGGCGATCTTCTGGCGCAGCACTTCGTCCTTGACGCGTTTGCGCCACAAGTCGTCGAGCTCGGCCTGGTCCTTCATCCACGGGGCGTCCTTGCGGTCGATCAGCAAGGTTTCCTTGGTAGTGAAGTCGATCTTGTCCACGCCTTTGTTCAGCTCGGCCAGGGCGAAGTCCAGGCGTTGCTTGACGCGGTCCAGGTAGCGTTTGTAGATGGTGAAGCCCGGGTCCAGGTTACCGCTTTTGAGGAAATCGTCGAATTGCGTTTTCCACTTGTCGAATTCGGCAATGTCGGCAGCGGTGAAGTAGCTGCGCGCCGGGTCCAGCAGCTTGATGTAGCTGTCGTAGATGATGACCGAACGGGCATCGTCCAGGGGCGGCTTGCTGTAGTGGTGGCGCTTGAGCAATTCCACCACGTTGAGGCTGGCGACGATCTCGTCGCGGTCCGGCTGCAGGCTGTCCCACTTGTTGGCGGCCGCCGCATTGCCGCCGAGCGTGAGGCTGCCCAGGCCGATCATTACAGCCAGGGCGGTGCTTGGGAGGAAATGCTTCATGCTGATTCGACGTGGAGGCAATTGATCACGCATAGTAGGCCGTCTTTTCCGTTGCCGGTTCCATGGAACCGGGCAAATACTGCAAAAAGCCTGGGGTGTGCGTTCCCCAGGCCCAGTCATGATTCAACTATGGAGGCACTGTGAAGGCATTGCAAGGCGTTGACGGACATGTGGAGTGGGTCGAGGCCGAACGCCCGGCCTGTGACGCGGGCCAAGTGCGCATTCGCGTGGCTGCTGCGGGCCTGAACCGCGCTGATCTGCTGCAGATGAAAGGTTTGTACCCGCCACCGCCAGGCGCCAGCCCGTACATGGGCCTGGAGTGCGCCGGGGTGGTCGAGGAAGTGGGCCCCGGGGCCGACTGGCGCGTCGGTGACCGCGTTTGCGCGCTGCTGGCCAGCGGCGCCATGGCCGAGGAAGTGGTGGTTGATGCCCGTCATGTACTGCCGGTGCCCGAAGGGCTTAGCCTGCATGAAGCGGCAGCGTTGCCGGAGGTGTATGCCACCGCCTGGCTAAACATCTTCCAGCTGGGGGGCGTGAAGGCCGGCGAGAAGGTGCTGGTGCATGCTGGCGCCAGTGGCGTTGGCTCGGCGGCCATCCAGCTGTGCAAGGCATTTGGCAGCCCGGTGTGGGTCAGCGTCGGTTCGCCGGACCGCCTGGCCTATTGTGAAGCGCTGGGCGCTGCGGGTGGTGTGGTACGTAACGAGAACCTGGATGCACTGGAAGGTTTCGGGCCGTTCGACGTCATTCTCGACCCGGTGGGCGCCAGCTACGGCGAGCTCAACCTCAAGCTGCTGGCCCGTGACGGGCGTTGGGTGATCATTGGCCTGATGGGCGGGCGCAAGTTCGAGCTGGACCTGGCCCAGGTGCTGGGCAAGCGCCTGGAGATTACCGGCTCTACGCTGCGCAACCGTGATGACGGCTTCAAGGCCGAGCTGCTGCGAGAGCCTGCAACAGCAGGTGTGGCCACTGTTTGCCGAAGGGCGTTTGTCGCCGCAACTGGTGGATACCTACCCGGTGGAGTTTGCCCAGGCGGCGTATGCCGAGCTTGAGACCAACCAGGTGTCGGGCAAGCTGGTGATGGTGATCGACCCTAGCCTGGTGTAAACAGGTCTGGCCCTATCGCCGGCAAGCCAGCTCCCACAGGTTCACCACAGGATTGAAGGCCTGTTACGGACCTGTGGGAGCCTGGCTTGCCGGCGATAGGGCCAGAACAGGCACTACAAATTTCAGGCCCAGCTCAGGATGGGCCAGCCATTGGTCTGGGCATGCTCGCGCAACACCGCATCCGGGTTCACCGCATGCGGGTGATCCACCTTCAGCAACAGCGGCAGGTCATTGCGTGAGTCGGAGTAAAAACTCGCCCCCTCCAGGTTCTCCTGCTCCTGGTCCAGCCATTCCAGCAGCCGCGTGATCTTGCCTTCGCGGTAGGTCAGCACCCCGTGGGTCTTGCCCGTATACACCCCGTTCACCGCCTCCAGCTCGATCGCCAGGTATTCATCTACCCCCAGGCGCGCCGCAATCGGCCCGACCAGGTGCGTTCCCGAAGCGGAAATGATCAAAACACGATCCCCACGCTTGCGGTGCTCGGCAATACAGCGGCAGGCGTCGCCGTAGATGATCGGCTCGATCACGTCCTCAACCCACGGTTCGACCAAATGCTCGACCTCCTCCAGGGTGCGCCCGGCAATCGGCTCCAGGCTGAAGGCCATATAGTCCTCCATCTGCAGGTGGCCCTTGCCATAGGCCTCCATCAGTTCATGGTCGCGGCGCAGGAATTCCTTGCCGTCGACCCAGCCCAGGCGGGCCATCTGTTCGCTCCACAGCGACGCACAGTCCCCGTGGATCAGGGTTTCGTCCAGATCAAAAATTGCCAATGCCATTGTGTTGAATCTCCTTAAGCCACTTCCCGCAGCGCTGTGGGGTCGATCGACAAGCTAACCCGTTTTCCGTCCGCGTGCAGGTCGGCCGGCGAGCGGTTGAGCACGTCGACCACCAGTTCTACCTCGCGCACGTCTACGCGGTAGCGAATCACATTGCCCAGCAGGCTGTGGCTGCGTACTTCGGCGTCCAGTTCGCCATTCACGCCCAAGGTGATCGACTCTGGGCGGATCGCCAGGCGGCTGGTGACCGGGCGTTGCAGCAGACGGCTGGCGCTGTCGGCGTCAAGCAGGTTGTAGTTGCCGATAAAGCCGGCAGCAAACAGGTCGACAGGTGCTGTGTAGAGGGTTTCGGCATCGCCGCTCTGCACGATACGCCCCTGGTTCATCAGGAAGATGCGGTCGGACAGGGTCAGCGCTTCTTCCTGGTCGTGGGTGACGAAGATGGTCGTCAGCCCCTGCTCGCGCTGGATGGCGCGAATCTGCTCGCGCAGGTGTTTGCGAATACGCGCATCCAGTGCCGACAGTGGCTCGTCGAGCAGTAGCAGGCGCGGGCGGGTAACCAGCGAGCGAGCCAGGGCCACGCGTTGGCACTGGCCGCCAGACAACTGGTGCGGGTAGCGCCCGGCAAAGTTGCCCAGCTCCACCAGCGCCAGCACCTCGCGCACCCGGGCCTGGCTTTCGTCGGCCTTCACCTTTTGCATGCGCAGGCCAAAAGCCACGTTCTGTTCAACGGTCATGTTGGGGAACAGCGCGTAGCTCTGGAACACCATGCCGATGCCACGCTTTTGCGGGCTCAGCGGCACGATGTCGTGGCCGTCGAGAAGGATCTGCCCGCTGTCTACCGGCGTGAGCCCGGCGATGCAGCGCAGCAGGGTGGACTTGCCGCAGCCGGACGGGCCTAGCAGGGTGACGAACTCGCCGCGTTCGATATGGCAGTCGATGTTCTCGAACACCGGGCTGCCGGCGTAGCTTTTCTGCAGTTTCTGTACGCTGACGAAGCTCATGTCAGGTCTTGTCCTTGTTCAGGCGGTTGGCGACCCAGGTCAGTACCAGCACAAAGGCGAAGTACGAGATCACCAGCGCGCTGTTGAAGTGGCCGCTGCTGTTGCGCATGTTGTTCAGGTACACCTGCAGGGTCTCGTAGCGGGTGCCGACCAGCAGGTTGGCGAATACGAACTCGCCGAACAGGAACGAGAACGACAGCAGCAGTGCCACCATCAGGCCCTTGCGCAGGTTTGGCAGCACCACCAGCAGCGCGGCCTGCCAGGTGCTGGCGCCAAGCAGCTGGGCGGCATCCATCAGGTCGCGCAGGTTGATCGCCTGCAGGTTGTTGGTAATGGCCCGGTACATGAACGGCAGGGCGATGGTGAAGTAACAACCGATCAGGATCCACGGCGTGCCGACCATGGCCATCGGCCCGCTGCCATACAGTTGCAGCAGCCCCACCGACGACACCACCGGCGGCACCGCGAACGGCAGCAGGATGAGGATGTTCATCAGCGCGTCGAGCCGCGGGAAGTGGTAGTGCACCACGAACAGCAGCGGCAAGATCAGCACCACCGACAGCAGCAGCGCGCCCATGCACACCAGCAGTGACTGGCCGAAGGCGGCCAGGAAACGCGGCTCGCTCCACAATGCCACGTACCACTTCAGGGTCAGGCCGCTGGGCAGCAAACTGGCCGACCAGCTGGTGGCCAGCGAGTAGAGCAGGGTGCCGGCCAGTGGCAGCAGCAGGATCAGGAACAGCAAGTACACCACGACGCGGTGGTACCAGCCGCCAGAGCGGGCGTCAGCGCGCATGGTAGCTCCTCTTCAGCAGCCATTGGTGCACCACCGTGACCAGCGTCATCAGCCCCACCAGCACCATCGCCAGGGCGCTGGCCAGGTTGGGGTCGAGGCTGATGTCGCCAGCCACCAGGCCTGCGATGCGAATGGGCAGTACGTTGAAATTGCCGGTGGTCAACGCGTACACAGTGGCGTAGGCGCCCAGGGCGTTGGCCAGCAGGATGACGAAGGTGCCCAGCAGTGCCGGGGTCAGCACCGGCAGGCCGATGTGCCGCCAGTATTGCCAGTGGCTGGCGCCAAGCAGTGCGGCCGACTCGCGCCAGTCTTCACGCAGGGCGTCGAAGGCGGGGTAGAGCAGCAGCACACCCAGCGGGATCTGGAAGTAGGTGTACACCAGGATCAGCCCGCTTTTGGAGTAAATACTGAAGTCTTCCAGCAGGCCGACCTGCTTCAGCAACAGGGTCAGCGCGCCGTTGAAACCGAGCAAAATGATGAAGGCGAAGGCCAGTGGCACCCCGGCAAAGTTGCTGGTCATGTTGGCGAAGGCGCTGACGAAGTCGCGCAGCTTCGAGTCCACCTGGCGTAGCGAATAGGCGCCCAGCGTGGCGATGACGATGCCGAACAGGCTCGACCAGAAGCTGATCTCCAGGCTGCGTTGCAGGGCCTGCAAGTAAAACTTCGGCTCGAACACCTTGCTGAAGTTTTCAACGCCCCAGCCGGCTTCCGATTGCACGCTGTTGATCGCCACCCAGGCCAGCGGGGCAATCTGGAAGATGATGAAGAACACGGCAAAGGGCAGCAGGCAGAGCAGGGCCAGGTAGCGGCCACGGGCGCCGCTGCGCTTGGCTGCAGTCACTTCAGCAACTCCCGGCACACGGACTTGTCGTGGGCCGCGCCCAGCAGTTCGCAAATGGTGCCGCACAACTCGGTCTGTAGCGGCTTGGCCGCCGGGTCCAGGCTGAAGGCGTCGCCAAAGACGAACAGCGGCACTTCGCGTTCCTCGGCCAGCAGGCCGTTGTGCGAGCGGTCGTTGTTCATGCCGTGGTCGGCGGTAACCAGCACTTGGTAGCCCTCTTCGAGCCAGCCGGGCAGGTAGTCGGCCAGCAGGATGTCGACGCTGCGCGCGGCGTTGCGGTACTGGCTGCTGTCCAGGCCGTGACGGTGGCCTACATCGTCGATGCTCATCGGGTGCACCAGCAGGAAGTTGGGGGCGTGGCGGCGGCGCAGGTATTCGCCATCGGCCAGCAGGTGCGAGTCGGGGTAGCGGTCGTCCCAGTAGAACAGCCCGTGCTGGATCGGCAGCTTCGGCGCGTGGGTGTGGCGGTCGCGCTGCGGGTCGAAGGGCGAGCGGTTGTACAGTTCGCTCATCCAGTGATAGGCCGCCGCTGCGGTGCCCAGGTTGGCTTCGCGGGCGTAGTGGAACACGCTGCGCTGGTTGGACAGCCGGTTGACGTTGTTGTGCACGATGCCGCTGTCGATTGGCGGTACGCCGGTGAGGATGCATTCGTACAGCGGCCGTGACAGCGACGGCAGCTCGCATTCCACGCGGTACAGCGCGGCGCGGTCGGCTTCGACATAGGCATGCAGGTGGCCCATGGCGTGGTGGGCGACCTGGTAGTTGAGGCCGTCGAGCAGTACCAGGATGACGTTGTGGCTCATTCAATACTCCGCAAAGGAACCGGGGAGGGCTTCGCCCTCCTTTCGCGACACAAGGCCGCTCCCACAGGGACAGCGAAAACCTCTGGGGCGACGCCGGCCCTGTGGGAGCGGCCTTGCGTCGCGATGGGCTGCACAGCAGCCCCGGGATGGTCCTGCCTTACTCCATCTCGATGATCACTTGCTCCTGCCACATCTGCGGCAGTTTCTTCGAGGTGGCTTCCCAGGCCTCGGCATTCTTGATCGGCTGGGCTGCACCGTACTGCTCGTTAGGCAGCAACTTGGCCTGCACATCCGCCGGCAGCTTCAGGTGCTCGGCACGGATGGGTCGTGCGTGCCCCTTGGCCAGGTTGATCTGCCCGGCATCGCTGAAAATGTATTCCCGCGCAAGTTTGGCCGCATTCGGGTGCTTGGCGTACTTGTTGATGATGGTGGTATAGCCGGAAACCACTGTGCCATCCGACGGAATCAGCACTTCAAAGCGTTTGGGGTCGATCTGCTCGCGGTAGCTCAGGCCGTTGAAGTCCCACACCACGCCCACTTCCACCTCGCCCTTCTCCAGGGTCTGAATGGTCGGGTTGGCCAGCGACAGGCGCTTCTGCTGAGCCAGTTTGGTGAACAGTTGCAGGCCCGGCGCCACGTTGCTTTCGTCGCCTTTGTAGGCGATGGCTGCGGCGAGCACGCCGTTGGCGGCTTGGGCTGCAGTGCCGACGTCGCCGATGGCGACCTTGTACTTGCCTTTTTCCAGGTCATGCCAGGTTTTTGGCCGTTCCTCTTCCTTGACCAGGTCCTTGTTGATGATGAAGGCAATGGTGCCGGTATAGGCCAGCGCCCAGTGGCCATCCTTGTCCTTGGCCCACTCTGGCACCTGGTCCCAGGTGCTTGGCTTGTACGGCTGGCTCACGCCCTTGGTCACGGCGATGGGGCCGAAGGCGGCACCCACGTCACCGATGTCGGCGCTGGCGTTGTCTTTTTCGGCTTCGAACTTGGCGATTTCCTGGGCCGAGCTCATGTCGGTGTCGCTGTGCTTGAGGCCGTACTTGCTGGCCAGGTCATCCCAGGTGCCTTTCCAGTTGGCCCAGGCATCGGGCATGCCCACGCTGTTGACGGTGCCTTCCTTGCGGGCGGCCTCTTCCAGGGCCTTGAGGTCCGCGGCCATGGCCGAGGTACAAAACGCGATGGCCGAACCGAGCAGTGACGCCATGAACAACTTTTTCATCCGTAGCTCCTTGGGTGGGTGCCTTTAGCCGATCGTTATTATTTCGGTGTGGGCGAGTGAAGCCGTTGCCTGGAACCTTTGGTCTAGGTCAGCAAACCTTGAGCCAAGGTAGGCCGCTTGCGTGACAATTTGATGTAGGGAAGGGCCCGTACAGGTGGCCGCGAGCCCCTGGCAATACAGCGTAGACCATGCTGAACCCCCGGTTTAGCGGGGCTGGCCCGATTCTGGCAGTACCTTGTGGGCAGCCGTGTCACAGGATGTTCATCAGCCCTGCCTAGGCTTGCACTATTCTCCAAGTGCCCTGTTCTGGGGCTGGACTAGTCCAGATAGGTAACCTTTGATGCAGCCGATGCCACCGCGTGCGGTAACAGCCATCTGCCATGCCCTGCAGGAGCAGATCGAGCACGGCCTGCTGGCACCGGGCGGCAAGCTGCCGGCCGAGCGCAAGCTAAGCGAGGTGTTCGACACCACGCGCATTACCCTGCGCGAGGCGTTGGCGCAGCTGGAGGCACAGGGCCTGATTTACCGCGAAGAGCGGCGCGGCTGGTTCGTTGCGCCCCAGCGGCTGACCTACGACCTGATCGAGCGCAGTCACTTCCATGCCATGGTGCGCGACCAAGGCCGTGTGGCCACCACCGAACTGCTGTCGGCACGGTTGCAGCCGGCTTCGGCGGCCATCTGTGCGCGCTTGCAGCTACCGGCGTTGTCCAGTGTGGTGCGTATCTGCCGGTTACGGCGGATAGACGGGCGGGCGGTGCTGTATGCCGAGCATTACCTCAACCCCCGGTACTTTCCGGGCATTCTCGAACAGGACCTGGCGCAGTCGCTGACCGAGATTTACGGGCGGGTGTATGGCATCCGGTATGGGCAGGTGTGCTTCGAGATCCTGCCGACGGCATTGCCGGTGGACGCGGCCGGTGCCCTGAAGGTGTCGGCGGGCAGCCCGGGGTTGCATATCACCCGGGTCAACAGCGACCAGCATGGGCACCTGATCGATTGCGACCTGGAGTATTGGCGGCATGATGCAATCCGCATCCGCGCCCAGGCTGGTTAGGGGCTGCTTTGCAGCCCATCGCCGGCAAGCCAGCTCCCACCCCGATCGCATTGATTCCAAGGCATGTGCAGTACCTGTGGGAGCTGGCTTGCCGGCGATAGGGCCCTAACTGGAGGAATTGGTTTCGGCCATTCCACCGCCACCTGCGGTAACCACCTGCACCGACAACCGTGGCGTTGCCAAATCAAGCCCGGCCTCATCCAGTTGCCGCTTCAGCGCCAGGTTGAATGCCCGTGACACCTCCCACTGCTTGATCGGCGCGGTCTTGAACCGTGCCCGCAACACCGCCGACCCCGACTCGAAACTCTCCACCCCCTGCAACTCCAGCGGCGACCAGATATTGCGGCGCATCAACGGGTCGTTGCGCAGCTTTTGCCCCACCTCGCGAACCAGCGTGATCGCCCGGTCGATGTTCATGTTGTGCGGGATGGCCACACGGAAGATGGCGTAGCCGAATTCCCGCGAGTAGTTCTTGATGCTCTTGATCTCGCTGAACGGGATGGTGTGCACGATGCCGTCGATGTCCCGCAGGCGTACGGTACGGATGGTCAGCCCCTCTACCGTGCCCAGGTGCCCGCCCACGTCCACGTAGTCGTCGATGGCCAGCGAGTCTTCGATGATGATGAACAACCCGGTGATCAGGTCGGCCACCAGCGATTGCGCACCAAAGCCGATGGCCAGGCCGATCACACCGGCACCGGCCAGCAGCGGGGTGACGTTCATGCCCATGTTGGCCAGGGCGACGATCACCGCAATGATGAAGATGACCACGAACAGCACGTTGCGGATCAATGGCATCATGGTTTGTGCGCGGGCGTTGGCCAGGCCCCGGCGCGAACGCACCAAGGCGTGGTGCACGGCGGTGTCGGCCAGGATCCACACCAGCCAGGCGACGATCAGCGTGCCGGCCAGGCCCAGCAGGCGCAGGCTCACTTCGTGGCCGTCGCCTTCGGCGAAGCTGATCATCGACAGGCCCCATACCCGCAGGCCCAGTTCAATGAACACCAGCCAGATGAACAGGTGCACCAGCAGGTAGCCGAAGTTGCGCAGGCGTTCGGCATACACCGCCTGGCGCTTGTTGGCGCGTTTGGGGTTGGCAGCGTGGCGGCGCACCAGGCCGTTCAGCACCATGCACACCACCACCAGCACCGTGCACATCAGCGACTGACGCAGGGCGGTGCTGGTGTCGCCGGCCGAGACGAAGGTGGCGAACAGAGAAATCGCCACCAGGATCAGCGCCGGGATGAACCAGAAGCTGCCGAGGATCTCGATGGTGTCGCTCAGTGTGCGGCGGGTCAGGCGCCGAGCCAGCGGCTGGTTGCGGATCAGATGGGCGATCGGGCGGCGGAAGCGCAGGATGAACAGCCCGGTGCACAGCGCTGCGATGACGTTGGCCAAAGTTGCCAGGGCATGGGCCAGGTGGGTCCCCAGGGCGACCAGCATGCGCGGGTCGCTCATGGCCTCGCCAAACGCAGCAAAGCTGCCGATCAGCCACAGCGGGCGGAACGCCTGGTGCCGCAGGATGTGCAGGGCGCGGTGGCGGTGCGGGCCGTCGAGCAGCGAGAAGGCGATGACGCAGATGGCCGAGAAGCAGGTGCCGACGACCAGCGCATAGGCCAGCACCATGGCCAGCGATTTACCCAGCGACGGCGGCAGCACAAAGCTCAGGTACACGGTAAACACCAGTGCCACCAGCCACGGGCCGAGCTTGCGCAGGGCAAAGCGCACCAGGTCCCAGGTTCGCGGGTGCTGGGGCAGTTCTTCGCTCAGGCCAAAGCGCAGGCGAATCCGGTGGCCGACCCAGTTGAAGGCGTAGGCCAGCACGCTCCACACGGCAATGACGGCGGCAAAGCCGAACAGGATCGCCGGCCACTGGTGTACCGGCACCATCAGTTCGGTCAGTTCGGCCTGGGCTTGTTCGATTTCCGCCGCCCAGCGGTGGAACGGGCTGGCGTCGCCGCTGAACTGTTTTTCGAAATCATGCAGCGCGCCGCCGATCAGGCCGAGTACGCCCTGTTCCACGCTGGGCTGCGATTGCTTGGTGGCGTCGCGCAGTTTTTTAAGGTCGGCCAACAGCTTGGCCCGCTGCTGGTCGTTTTCCAGGTTCTTGATCACCTCGTCCAGCGACTTGCCCAGCGGCTCGGTAGCCTCGGGTTGCGCGGGCGCACTGCCGCCCAGCAGGCTGGGCAGGCCCGCCGCCTGTACCGGGGTGATGAACAGCAACAGCAGCAGAAACAGGTAACGCAGGAGGGCAGGCACTGGCAAATCTACCTCAGGTCAAACGATTGACCGAGTGTAGAGGTTTATGTCGGCAGTTTCTCGAGGATCTTCCAGCAGGTGAGGCCAAAGATGCCCAAGGTGCCGATCCACATCATCAGCACACCGATATTGCGCTCGCGCATGCTGAAGCCGATGGTCAGCAGCATCAGGAACAGGAACACCGGCACGAACAGGGACAGGAACGGGGACATGGACAGCAATCCTTTTGCAGTGGGGCCATGTAACAAGCATAGCGGGTAGCGAGTGAAGCGGAATTGACCTTGAGCAGGCCCGGCCCTATCGCCGGCAAGCCAGCTCCCACAGGATCACCACAGGCCTGGGCATTGTGGGGAACCTGTGGGAGCTGGCTTGCCGGCGATAGGGCCGGGCCTGCCGAAACAAATCTCAGGGCAGTTCGCGGCTACGGTAGAAGGCGGTCAGCACTTTCACCAGGTGCGCCAGGTCATGGCTGCCGCACAGCTCGCGAATGGAATGCATGGCAAAGGTCGGCAAACCGATATCCACCGTGCGCACGCCCAGGTGGCTGGCGGTAATCGGGCCGATGGTCGAGCCACAGCCCATGTCGCTGCGCACCACAAAGCTTTGCACCGGCACTTCTTCGGCCATGCACAGGTGGCGGAAGAAACCGGCTGTTTCGCTGTTGGTGGCGTAGCGCTGGTTGTTGTTTACCTTGATCACTGGCCCGGCGTTAAGCTTGGGCCCGTGGTTGCCGTCATGCTTGTCGGCGTAGTTGGGGTGCACGCCGTGGGCGTTGTCGGCCGACACCATCAGCGAGCGCTGAATGGTACGCACGTAGGCGTCGCCATCGGGCAGCAGGCGCTGCAAGGTCTGCTCCAGCATCGGGCCGTCGGCGCCGCAGGCAGAGCCGCTGCCGACTTCTTCGTGGTCGTTGCACACCAGCACGCAGGTCTCAGCGCTGTCGGCGGCCAGCAGGGCTTGCAGGCCGGCGTAGCACGACAGCAGGTTGTCCAGGCGGGCCCCGGCGATGAAGTCGCCGTGCAGGCCGACCAGCGCGGCGTCCTGGGTGTCGTAGAAGCTCAGTTCGTAATCCAGCACTACGTCGGCGATCAGTTCGTGTTCGCGGGCCAGTTGCTCGGTGAGCAGGGCGCGGAAGTCGATGCGCTCGTCACCCGCAACCTGGGCCAGGATGGGCGGCAGCTCGTTCTGCGGGTTGATCGCCCAGCCTTCGTTGGCGGTGCGGTTCAGGTGGATGGCCAGGTTGGGGATGATCGCGATCGGCAGCTTGAAGTCGATCAGCTGGCTTTCAACCTTGCCGTCACGGCGGTAGGTGACGCGGCCGGCCAAGGAAAGGTCGCGGTCGAACCACGGCGCCAGCAGGGCGCCGCCATACACTTCCACACCCAGTTGCAGGAAGCCCTGGCGCTGCAGCTCGGGCTGCGGCTTGACGCGCAGGCACGGGCTGTCGGTGTGGGCACCGACCATGCGGATGCCGTTCAGCAACGGTGCTTGCTTGCCCAGGTTGATGGCGATGATCGACGAGTCGTTACGGGTGACGTAGTAGCGGCCGCCAGGCACAGTGGCCCAGCTGTCGCGCTCGTCCAGGCGCTGGTAGCCGGCAGCTTCCAGGCGCTGGGCCAGGCTGGCGGTGGCGTGGAAGGGCGTGGGGGAGGCCTTGAGGAATTCGATAAGGCCAGTATTCAGTGCGTCGCGCATAGCTCACTCCAGACAGCAGTGGCGCGAGTTTAGCGCAGAATGTCGAAAATTTGTGTCTGCATTACACCCTGTAGGAGCAGCCTTGTGCTGCGAAGAGGCCGGTGCAAACAACCTCTACCTGTGTTGTTGGCACTGGCCTCTTCGCAGCACAAGGCTGCTGCCACAGGGGGATGAGGTGTGGCTTAGAAGGGTGCAGGGCACTCGAACTTCAACCGCGCCCCGGACACCGGGTGGGTAAAGCTCAGCATCGATGCATGCAGGCAAAGCCGCTCGTGGGCCGCCAGCGCCTCGGGGTTGGCATACAGCCGGTCACCCAGCAGCGGGTGGCCGATCGACAGCATGTGCACGCGCAACTGGTGTGAGCGCCCGGTAATCGGCGTCAGCTCCACCCGGCAGTAGTCGCCGCAGCGCTCGACGATGCGCCAGAACGTCAACGCATGTTTGCCCTGCTCGTGGTCCACCACATGCCGCGGCTTGGTTGGCGGGTCGTAGCGCAGCGGTAGGTCGATGCTGCCACTGTCCAGCGCAGGCTGGCCCCAGCACAGAGCGGTGTAGGCCTTTTCGGTTTCGCGGTCGTGGAACTGGCGCGACAACTCGCGGTGGCTGTCGGCATCGCGGGCCAGCAGGATGATGCCGGAGGTTTCCCAGTCCAGACGGTGCACGATCAGTGCGTCGGGGTAGCCGTTTTCCTGCAGGCGGGTAATCAGGCAGTCCTTGTTGTCTTCGGCACGGCCAGGTACCGACAGCAGCAGGGTCGGTTTGTTGATCACCAGGATGGCGGCGTCTTCGTGCAGGATCTGGATGTTGGACAGCGGCATTGCGTGGTCTCTGTTAAATCGGGAGAAAAAAGCGGGGCCGCTTTGCGACCCATTCGCGGCACAAGGCCGCTCCTACAGGGGAACGCGATCCCTTGTAGGAGCGGCCTTGTGCCGCGAATGGGCTGCGAAGCAGCCCCGGCTTTCAGCCAGATCAGCGATCTGGCAGGGTAATGTTCAGCTCCAGAATCGAGCAACTGCCCTGGTTTTCCAGCTCGATATGCACGTCATCGTTGCCGATGTTCACATACTTGCGGATCACTTCCAGCAGTTCTTTCTGCAGCGCCGGCAGGTAGTCCGGTTCGCTGCGTTGGCCGCGCTCATGCGCCACGATGATCTGTAGACGCTCTTTCGCTACCGACGCGCTGGTCTGTTTCTGTCTGCCACGAAAGAAGTCAAAAAGGTTCATGGTTTACTTGCCTCCAAACAGTCGCGCGAAGAATCCTTGCTTCGGCACTTCGATGAACCGCAGGGGCTTTTCTTTGCCCAGCAGGCGGTCGACGGTATCGCTGTAGGCCTGGCCAGCATCGCTCTGGTCGTCAAGGATGACCGGGATACCCTGGTTGGAAGCCTTGAGCACGGCCTGGGACTCGGGGATTACGCCTTTGAGTTTGATCGCCAGGATCTCTTCGACGTCGGCGATGCTCAGCATTTCGCCCTTTTCCACGCGCTCGGGGTGGTAGCGGGTGATCAGCAGGTGTTCCTTGATCGGCTCTTCGCCTTTCTCGGAGCGACGCGACTTGCTCGACAGGATGCCCAGCATGCGGTCGGAGTCACGTACCGAGGACACTTCGGGGTTGGTAACCACAATGGCTTCGTCAGCGAAGTACATGGCCAGGTGCGCGCCTTTCTCGATACCGGCCGGCGAGTCGCAGATGACGTAGTCGAAGGTTTCCTTCAGCTCCATCAACACCTTTTCCACGCCTTCCTGGGTCAGGGCGTCCTTGTCACGGGTCTGGCTGGCGGCCAGCACGAACAGGTTCTCAAGGCGCTTGTCCTTGATCAGTGCCTGCTGCAGGTTGGCTTCGCCGTTGACCACGTTGACGAAGTCGTACACCACGCGGCGTTCGCAGCCCATGATCAGGTCGAGGTTACGCAGGCCCACGTCGAAGTCGACGATGACAGTCTTGTGGCCACGCAGTGCGAGGCCGGTACCAATGGCGGCGCTGGTGGTGGTCTTGCCCACACCCCCCTTGCCGGAAGTAACCACGAGAATCTTGGCCAAGGTGTTTCACCCCTAAAATTAGTCGGGACACGTGTCCCGGCAAAATGCAAAAAAACGGCAACAGTTAAAAAAGTTGCTCTGAAAATGACGGCAAGTATCCGTTAAAGACGGGTGATGTTCAACACGTCACCAGACAGGCTGACTTGCACACCAGTGCCCCACAGGGGGTCGCGGCGCAGGTCTTCGCAAACCTTGTACTGGCCGGCGATGGAGACCATTTCGGCGGTCATCTGCTGGCAGAAGATACGCGCCTTGGTATTGCCTTTGATACCGGCCAGGGCCCGGCCGCGCATGGCGCCGTACACATGGATGTTGCCATCGGCCAGAAGTTCCGCGCCCGGGCTGACCGAGGCTGTAACGATCAGGTCGCCACCTTGAGCGTAGATCTGTTGGCCACCACGCACTGGCGAAGTGATGATGCGGGTCGGGCGCACCTCGGGCTCGGGGGCGGGTGGTGGTGGCGCTGGCTCGGGCTTTCTGACCACCTCGGGTTCGGGCTCCAGCGGCCGCTCGCGGGCGCCGGACGGTGGCAGCACCGGCAGGTCGATGGCGATGGCGGCGGCGATGTCCTCGATGCGGTTGGCGCGGATGGCCAGGGTACGCAGGCCGTGGTGGCGGCAGATGCGCATCAAGCCGGGCAGGTCGATGGCCCCTTCGCCGGCCGGCAGCTTGTCCAGCGCCAGCACCAGGGGCGTGTTGCTGAAGAAGTTCGGTGCCTGGGCAACTTTGGCCGCCAGTTGGCGGTCGAGGGCTTCAAGGTCATTGCGCGCCAGTTCCAGTACTGTGATGGCGAGCATGCTGCCCTTGAGCTGGAACACGGAGGCGGTGTCGGGTGTGTGGTTTGGGCTCATGGTCTGCATAGACGGCTTGTTGCGAAAAAAGTGCCCTGATTTATAACGAGAACACCGGTTGCCCGCAACATACGCTGATCCGTTGTAGAATGCGCAGCCTTTGTCTTTCCGGAAGCTTCAATGGAACGCCCGCGTTTTCGTCCCTATTTCCTTCACCCAAAGTTCTGGGGCCTGTGGTTGGGCCTGGGCCTGTTGTGGCTGGTGGTCCAGTTGCCGTACCGGGCCTTGTTGAAAACCGGCGCCGCGCTGGGGGCCGTGATGTATTGCTTTGCCGGCGAACGTCGGCGCATTGCCGCACGCAACCTTGAACTGTGCTTCCCGGAGCTGTCGGTCGACGAACGGCGGCGTTTGCTCAAGGCCAACTTCGCCTCCACCGGTATCGCCTTCTTCGAAATGGCCATGAGCTGGTGGTGGCCCAAGGCCCGGCTGGCGCGCCTGGCCCATATCGAGGGGCTGGAGCACCTGCAGGCCGCCCAGCAGGCGGGGCAGGGTGCCATCCTCATGGCCGTGCACTTTACTACCCTGGAAATCGGCGCCGCGCTGCTGGGCCAGCAGCACACCATCGACGGCATGTACCGCGAGCATGGCAATGCACTGTTCGACTTCATCCAGCGCAGCGGCCGCGAGCGGCATAACCTCGATTCGCTGGCGGTGGAGCGTGAAGACGTGCGCGGCATGCTCAAGCTGCTGCGTTCGGGCCGGGCGATCTGGTATGCACCGGACCAGGACTACGGCGCCAAGCAGAGCATTTTCGTGCCGCTGTTCGGCATCCCGGCAGCGACGGTAACCGCCACCACCAAGTTCGCCCGGCTGGGCAAGGCGCAGGTTATTCCGTTCACCCAGAAGCGCCTGGAAGATGGCAGCGGCTATCGTCTGGTTATCCACCCGCCACTGGCGGACTTCCCCGGCGAAAGCGAAGAGGCCGATTGCCTGCGCATCAACCAGTGGGTCGAGGGTGTGTTGCGCGAGTGCCCCGAGCAGTACCTGTGGGCGCACCGTCGGTTCAAGTCGCGGCCCGAGGGGGCGCCGCGGCTGTATGACAAGAAAAAGCGCTGAGCCTTGTGTAAGCAGGTCTGGCCTCTTCGCGGGTTCACCCGCGAAAGGGCCGGGCCTGAAAACAGATGAACTCCAGGAAGGACGCCATGGCCCCACCCCCGGTAACCGGTCTTATCCTTTCTGGCGGCGGTGCCCGCGCCGCCTATCAGGTCGGCGTACTGGCCGGCATCGCCGAGCTGCTGCCCGCAGGCGCACATAATCCGTTCCCGGTCATCGTCGGCACTTCTGCCGGAGCCATCAACGCCGTGACCCTGGCCAGCGGCGCCACTCAGTTCAACGACGCTGTACAGCGGCTCACCACCTTCTGGCAGAACTTTCGCAGCCACCTGGTCATCCGCAGCGACTGGCCCGGAGTGGTCCGCCAGGCCAGCCGTTTCGTCGGCCACAGCCTGCTCGGCCTGGGCGGCCAGGCGCCGGTGGCGTTGCTGGACAGCAGCCCGTTGCGCAGCCTGCTGGAGGCGCACCTGAACCTGGATGGCATCGGCCAGTCCCTGGCTGCCGAGCAGTTGCGCGCCGTGGCAGTCACCGCCTTCGGCTATGAGTCCGGCCAGGCGGTCACCTTCTACCAAGGCCGAGGCACTATCGAGGCCTGGCTGCGCCACCGCCGTATTGGCGTGCCCACCCCGTTGACCATCGACCACCTGCTGGCCAGCGCGGCCATTCCGCTGCTGTTTGCCCCGGTGCAACTGGGCGACGAATTTTATGGTGATGGCGCGGTACGCCAGTCGGCGCCGATCAGCCCTGCCTTGCACCTGGGCGCCAGCCGGGTGCTGGTGGTCGGGGTCAGCGGCAACCCGCAGCGGCCGGCACCCCCCTTGCCTACCCAGCGCGTGTTCAGCGGGCAGCAGCCAAGCCTGGCGCAGATCGGTGGGCACATGCTCAACAGCACGTTCATCGACAGCCTGGAAGACGACATCGAACTGCTGCAGCGGCTCAACCACCTGAGCCGGCTGTTGCCGGCGCATCTGGATGCCCGGCGTCTGGGGCTGGCGCCGATCGAGGTGCTGGTGGTAGCGCCCAGCCAGCCGTTGGACGAGATCGCCGCCCGGCACCGGCGCGAGCTGCCGGCGGCGTTGCGCGTGTTCTTGCGTGGGCCGGGGGCGACGCGCACCAGCGGGGCGGGGGTGTTGAGCTATCTGTTGTTCGAGGCAAGCTATTGCAGCGAGCTAATCGAACTGGGGCGGCGGGATGCTTTGGCCAAGAAGCGGGAGCTATGTCAGTTCCTGGGAATATGAACGGCTGACACGGTCCCCTGTAGGAGCGGCCTTGCGCCGCGAAAGGGCCGCAAAGCGGCCCCGGCAGTTCATGCAGCGCTGCTCAAACCCTGGGGCCGCTGCGCGGCCCTTTCGCGGCGCAAGGCCGCTCCTACAAGGACCGAATCAGCCGCAAGTTTGTTTATTCGGCTATCTGCAACTTGCGCGCCTGGGTATACACATACCGCACCTTCTCGTACTCAAATGGCGAATTCAGCTGGCCATAGCGGAATTTGGTGGTATAGCGCTTGTCCACCACGCGAAGGGCGAAGATTTCCGGGTGGTCGGTGCTGGCTTCGGCCACGTTCAGGTAGTTGATCGCCTGTTCACCGGCATAGTCCACCACCAGCCCGGTGGTATCACGCAGGTTCGATGGCCCCAGCACCGGCAGCATCAGGTACGGCCCCTCGGGTACGCCATAAAAGCCCAGGGTCTGGCCAAAGTCTTCGCTCTGGCGCGGCAGGCCCATGCTGGTCGCCGGGTCCCATAGCCCACCCACGCCGATGATGGTGTTGAACATCAGCCGTGCGGTGATCTCTGCCGAGCGCTTGGCCTTGAGCTGCAGCACGCTGTTGAGCAGGTTCGGCACATCGCCGATGTTGTTGAAGAAGTTGCTAACCCCGGTGCGCACGAAGCGCGGGGTGACGTACTGGTAACCACTCACCAGCGGCAGCAGTACCCATTGGTCCAGCCGGTAGTTGAAGTGATAGACGCGCCGGTTGAACGACTCCAACGGGTCGTACACGTTCAGCGCTTCCAGGGTAGAGCGCTCGAACTCGCGCTGGTCCAGCCCCGGGTTGAATTTCAGCTCCCGCAGCGGGTCGAGAAAGCCGTCGGCCTCGGGCGCCAGCGGTGCGGCAGTCACTTGCGGGTCGGCCTCGATCACGCTGGCCCGGGGGGCGGTTTCGGCAGCCAGGGTGTGGCCGGCGGCAAGCAGGGCAGTGGCGAAGAGGAGTTTGTTAACCACGGAAGAACTCCAGCATGGCGTCACTGTTGACGCGGTAATTGAGGTTGCCGCAATGGCCGCCATGGGGGTAGAGGGTCAGGCGGTCACCAAACACCTTGCGCAGGAAGCCGATGTCGCCGGGGCCGAGGATGAGGTCGTCGGCGTTGTGCATCACGGCGACCTTGTCAGTGCTGTGCAAGTAGTCTTCCAGTGCATACAGGCTGGCCTGGTTGACCAGTTGCAGGATGCTGTTGCCGTCGGTGCGGGCGCGCCACATGGGGATCACCTGCTCGGTCATGTAGCAGTCGAAATCACACTGCAGGGCGCGTTTGAAGAATGGCGTGAGGCTGCTGCCCTCGGTGATCGGAAACTTCGGCGGAATGATAAGGCCGCGGCGGTTGATCAGGTCGGAGGTGAAGGCAATGTCGGCTGCCGAAAAACGGAACGAGGTGCCGATCAGCATGGCCATCTGCTCGTTGGACAGGTGCTGGCGCGACTGCTGGAAGTCGTACAGCAGGGCGTCGTTCAGGTCGATATAGCCCTTGTCCTGGAAGTAACGGGTCAGCTTGGTCAGCATCAGCTCGTAG
Organism: Pseudomonas sp. MM223; assembly: GCA_947090765.1. NCBI lineage: Bacteria > Pseudomonadati > Pseudomonadota > Gammaproteobacteria > Pseudomonadales > Pseudomonadaceae > Pseudomonas > Pseudomonas sp. MM223. Next base: position 1,617,767 of record OX352322.1, read on the forward strand.
AACGTAGTGCTGCGGTCGATGCCCTTGACCTGGGTTTGAACCAGTTTGTCCAGGTTGTTGATCGAGGTGTACAGGTTGACCGGCGGGTTCAGCAGCAGCACGCGCTTGAAGTTGAAGCTGCGACGGGTTTCGTCCAGGTGGCTGACGAAGGCGGCGTCCAGTGCACCCAGGCTGTAGCCGGTGAGGTAGAACTCGCTGACTGGCAGGCGTGGGTGCTGGGCGCGCACGGCCTGCATGACCCGGTACATGTCTTCGGCGTCTTCCTGGCTGACGCCGGGGGTGGCGAAGCGCGAGGCGGCGCTCATGAAGTCGTAGCTGGTGGGCGACGACAGTTGCACCACGTGGAAGCCGGCCTGGTAGAACAGCTTCTTCAGGTATTCGTTGATGCTGCTGGAGTACGGTGCGCCGGTGCCGGCGATGATGAAGATCAGCGGCGCTTCGCGGTCCTGGCGGGCCAGGCGGTACTTGAGTTTTTTTACTGCCCAGAAGTTGTCGGGCAGGGTGAACTCACGCTCCGGGCGCAGGTTCAGGCTGTAGTCCGACTGGTTGATTTCATCGTCGCTGGGCAGGGTCGGGCGCTGGTCCGGCGGCGTGGTGGCGATGGTCGCCTCGAACGGGTTGGTCAAGGGGTAGCCGTAACTGGCAGCGTCGATATCCCGCGCTGAAGCGGCCACCGCCATGAGCAGGCTACCGAGCAGGGCAGCGAGGCGCAAAGATCGAAGCATGTAATCCCCCAAAAAGAACGCAAGGTCGAGCAGTGTGCAGGCTAGGACCACATTCAACCGGGCAAAGTTGCCAGTTGCGGTGGCCTTTGGTGTGCTTGTTATCTGCAACATAGCTGCAGGGTTGTGATTTTGCCTTACAACCGGGCTTAAGCGATCATGGATGCTTTCGATTACCGCTATTGGAGAACAGGATGTCTCGTTCGCTGCCGGCTGCGCTGCTGGTGCTGTTTCTGGGGCTGTGGCTCGCTGCCAGTTATGGCGTGCGCTATGGGCTGATGGAAGATGGCCAGTGGGTTGGGCTGTGCACGGTGCCTGCGGCGTACTGGCAGTGCGAAGTGCGCTCGCTGCTGGGGTTGGGCATTCACCACCAGGTGATGGCCTGGAGCGGGCTGAGCCTGGCGCTGCTGGCGCAGGTGGTTGGCGGCCGCGTGGGCTGGTGGCTGGCAGTGTTGGCGTTGGTGTTCGCGGTGCCGGCGCTGGTGCTGTACACCGCCAGCATTGCAGTGTTTGCACTGGTGCTGGCGGGGTTGCGCCTTGTAAGAGCAGGTGAAGCTACGCGGTCCCTGTAGGAGCGGCCTTGTGTCGCGATGGGCCGCAGAGCGGCCCCGGCAATCTTCGCCACTCCCAGAATCCCGGGGCTGCTTTGCAGCCCATCGCGACACAAGGCCGCTCCTACAGGTAGGTGTGTTTTCAGGGTTTTTGGGTAAGTCGCAAGCTGCGCCACAACGCCGCCGTCATCAGCACACTCACCACTGCCCAACCCCAGGCCTGCTGGTTCTCCAGCCCTTCCACGAACAACTGCGGCGCCACCCCGGCCCCGACAATGAACGCCAGCAACGCCACCTCCGCCCGCCGCGCCCGCACCGGCCACAGCACATAGACCAGCGCCGGCAAGGCCAGCGCGGCGCTGGGGAAGCTGCGGTAGCGAGGGTCGAATACCATTGCCAGCATGCTCACCGCCGCGGCAAAGCCCGCTGCCAGCAACCACCACCCGGCCCGCGCCTGCAACCAGGCAAACAAACGCTCGCGCCAGCCGGCCCGTCGCGCCAACGCCAGCAGCGCATGGGCCAGCACCAACAGGTTAAGCCCGGCCAGCGCCACCGCCCACACCCACTCCCCGGCAAAGCGCGCATGGGTGCGCATCAGCTCGCCCCACAACCCCAGGCAGCCCGCGCCAAACGCCGCCAGCAATGGCAGCAGCAATGCCGCCTGCGGGCTGGCGGGGCGCCCGGCGAGCACCAGCATGGCCGCCATCAACAGGGCACTGGCCAGCAGCCACTGTGGCCAGTAGTGCAGGTTGCTCACCGGCCCTTCCAGTACGCCTTTGTCCTGCCGGTCGGCATCGTAAAGCCCCCAGTAACCGCCTACCGCCCCTTCATTGGCGCGCTTCCAGGGCTGGTCGAACGCTTCGATCAGGTTGTAGTGCCAGCCGTTGCTTTCGGCCATGGCCACGAAGCCGCGAATGAAGCGCGCCTCGTTGACCCGGCTAGGTATTGCGGTCTCGCGTTGGCGGCCTTCGCTGGGCCAGCCGGTTTCGCCAATCAAAATGTCCTTGGGCGCAAAGCGTGTGCCGAATACCCGGCGCACATCGGCCACGTGGGCCAGCGCTTCGTCGATGCCGCGCGGGTCATCTTCCCAGTAGGGCAGCAGGTGGATGGTCAAAAAGTCCACCTCGGGTGCCACCTGCGGGTGTTGCAGCCAGAACTCCCATACATCGGCATAGGTCACCGGCACCTTCACCTGGCTTTTCACCCGGGCGATCAACTTGGCCAGGTGTGCACCGGTCACTTCCTTGCGCAGCAGCGTCTCGTTGCCCACGATCACCGCGCTGACCACATCGGGGTTGGCGTTGGCGGTGGCGATCAGCAGGTCGATTTCCTTGTCGGTGTCGGCCGGGTGAGCGTTGATCCAGGCGCCCAGCATCACTTTCAGGCCATGCTTGCGCGCCAGTGCCGGGATTGCTTCAAGACCGGTCATGGAATAGGTGCGGATGCACTGGAATCGCTCAGCCAGCAACGCCAGGTCGGCGTCCATGCGTGCCGGGCGCAGGCGAAACGGCTGGTCGTAGGGCGACTGGTCCTTGTCGAAGGGCGTGTAGGACGCGCATTGCAACTTGTGCGTCGGGCTGGCCGCATCGGGCAGCTGCACCGGCTTGCCAAGCCCGTACCAGAGCCCGGCGAGCCCGAGCAGGGCCAACAGGCATGCAAGCAGGTACAGCGGCAGCAACAGGCGGGCAGAACTGGGCATCGGGCGGTCCATCGTCAGGCGCAAAAGGGTAGATAGTAGCCCGGCGCCAAAGCTTTGGCATGCAAGGATCGCGCAGGTCGGTGTAGGCCGATGGCGCTAATGGCACAGTGCTGTCGCATATGGGGCAGGTGAAGGTCGCAGCTGGATCAGGTCGACCTGTGTTGCAGGAAGATGATGCAATCTCCAAGACCTGACGAGGGGATGCTTTGATGGCAACTTTGAAAAAAATGCGACGTTTACTGGGTGTGGGCACCGCCCTGGTAATGGCCATGAGCGCTGCACAGGCAATGGCCAAAGAAGTAAGCATAGGTTACGTGGATGGCTGGGCCGACAGTGTGGCCACCACCAACGTGGCCGCCGAAGTGATCAAGCAAAAGCTCGGCTACGACGTGAAGTTGCAGGCCGTGGCCACGGGGATCATGTGGCAGGGTGTGGCAACCGGCAAGCTCGATGCCATGTTGTCGGCCTGGTTGCCGGTGACCCATGGCGAGTACTGGACCAAGAACAAGGACAACGTGGTCGACTACGGCGCCAACTTCAAGGACGCCAAGATCGGCCTGATCGTCCCCGAGTACGTGAAGGCGGCGAGCATCGCCGACCTTAAGACCGATAGCAGCTTCAAGCAGAAGATTGTCGGCATCGACGCAGGCTCCGGCGTGATGCTCAAGACCGACCAGGCAATCAAGGACTACGACCTGACCGGTTACAAGCTGCAGGCCAGCTCGGGCGCGGCGATGACGGCGGAACTGGGCCGTGCCTACGCCAAGCAGCAGTCGATTGCGGTGACCGGCTGGGTACCGCACTGGATGTTTGCCAAGTGGAAGCTCAAGTTCCTTGAAGACCCGAAAGGCGTGTATGGCGCGGCAGAAACCGTGAACAGCATTGGCAGCAAGGAACTGGCCACCAAGGCACCGGAAGTGGCGGAGTTCCTGAAGAAGTTCAGCTGGCAGTCCAAAGACGAGATTGGCGAGGTGATGCTGGCGATCCAGGAAGGTGCCAAGCCTGAAGCGGCGGCCAAGGATTGGGTGGCCAAGCACCCTGATCGTGTGAAGGAGTGGACTGGCAAGTAATTGCTGAAAACGCTGGGGCCGCTGCGCGCCCCTTTCGCGGCACAAGGCCGCTCCTACAAGGGAATGCAATCTCCTGTAGGAGCGGCCTTGTGCCGCGAAGGGGACGCAAAGCGGCCCTGCTTTATTGCAAATCCGGTAAAACACCGTTGCATCTAAGACTAAGGTCGTCTGGTTGCCGTCCAACAGCCGCATAAAGTAAGGGCGTGGGTTTCATCCCCTACCTGTGCTGCTAGGACAAAAACAATGAACGACAGCATTTACCTCTCGATACAAAACAGCCCCCGTTTCAAGGAGCTGGTCACCAAACGCGAACGGTTCGCCTGGATTCTCTCGGCGATCATGCTCGGCCTGTACTGCGCTTTCATCCTCCTGATCGCCTACGGTCCTCATCTGCTGGGCGCCAAGCTCAGCCCTGAGTCGTCGATTACCTGGGGCATTCCCCTGGGCGTCGGCCTGATCGTTTCGGCATTCGTCCTGACCGCCATCTACGTACGCCGCGCCAACGGCGAGTTCGATGAGCTGAACAAGGCCATCCTCAAGGAGGCGCAACAATGATTCGCCACGCCAAAGCCCTGGCCGTACTGGCCTGCGGCGCTTTCGCACCCGCCGTGTGGGCAGCCGATGCCCTGACCGGCGAGGTGCAGAAACAGCCGCTGAACGTTGCCGCGATCGCCATGTTCGTGGCCTTTGTTGCCTTCACCCTGGGTATCACTTACTGGGCTTCCAAACGCAACAAGTCGGCAGCGGACTACTACGCGGCCGGCGGCAAGATCACCGGCTTCCAGAACGGCCTGGCGATTGCCGGCGACTACATGTCGGCAGCCTCGTTCCTGGGTATTTCCGCACTGGTGTTCACCTCTGGCTACGACGGCCTGATCTACTCGATCGGCTTTTTGGTCGGCTGGCCGATCATTCTCTTCCTGATCGCCGAACGCCTGCGCAACCTGGGCAAGTACACCTTTGCCGACGTGGCCTCGTACCGCCTCGGGCAAAAGGAAATCCGTACCCTGTCGGCCTCCGGTTCGCTGGTGGTGGTGGCGTTCTACCTGATCGCGCAGATGGTAGGTGCCGGTAAACTGATCGAGCTGCTGTTCGGCCTGGACTACCACGTGGCGGTGATCCTGGTGGGTATCCTGATGTGCCTGTACGTGCTGTTCGGCGGCATGCTGGCCACCACCTGGGTACAGATCATCAAGGCCGTGCTGTTGCTGTCCGGTGCCAGCTTCATGGCGCTGATGGTGATGAAACACGTAGGCTTCGACTTCAACACCCTGTTCTCGGAAGCGATCAAGGTGCACAGTAAGGGCGAGGCGATCATGAGCCCGGGCGGCCTGGTCAAGGACCCGATTTCGGCCTTCTCGCTGGGCCTGGCACTGATGTTCGGTACCGCCGGCCTGCCACACATCCTGATGCGCTTCTTCACCGTCAGTGACGCCAAGGAAGCGCGCAAGAGCGTGCTGTACGCCACCGGCTTCATCGGCTACTTCTACATCCTTACCTTCATCATCGGCTTTGGCGCCATCTTGCTGGTCAGCACCAACCCGGACTTCAAGGACGCCGCTGGCGCCCTGCTGGGCGGCAACAACATGGCGGCGGTGCACCTGGCCGATGCCGTGGGTGGCAGCATCTTCCTCGGCTTCATTTCGGCAGTGGCCTTTGCCACCATCCTGGCGGTGGTTGCCGGCCTGACCCTGGCCGGTGCCTCGGCGGTGTCCCACGACCTGTACGCCAGCGTATGGCGCAAGGGCAAGGCCAACGACAAGGACGAAATCCGCGTGTCGAAGATCACCACCGTCGCCCTGGGCGTGCTGGCGATCGGCTTGGGTATCCTGTTCGAGAAGCAGAACATCGCCTTCATGGTCGGCCTGGCGTTCTCCATCGCCGCCAGCTGCAACTTCCCGGTACTGCTGCTTTCGATGTACTGGAAGAAGCTGACCACCCGCGGCGCCATGATCGGCGGCTGGCTGGGCCTGGTCAGTGCGGTGACGCTGATGATCCTCGGCCCGACCATCTGGGTACAGATCCTCGGCCACGAGAAACCGATCTACCCGTACGAGTACCCGGCGCTGTTCTCGATGGCCATCGCCTTTGTCAGCATCTGGTTCTTCTCGGTCACCGACAAGTCCAAGGCTGCCGACGACGAGCGTGCGCTGTTCTACCCGCAGTTCGTGCGTTCGCAGACGGGCCTGGGTGCCAGCGGGGCGGTGTCCCACTGACCCTGCGTTGACGCTGTAGCAAAACGCCCCGCTTGCCGGGGCGTTTTGCTGTCTGTAGTACACCCGCCTGGTTGTCGTTAGGAAATTTCAACAATTCGTTCAGAGGGTTCCCATATTTTCGTTGTGGGTAACTGCGAATAATCCCACCTGTCAACGGCGCTTAGCCTGATTGACCCTCAATCAAAGCTTATGTCTACAGGTTTCCAGGAGATCTATTCGTGAAAGCACTCATGCTGGCACTTCCTTTCGCTGCACTCGTCGCCGGCCCGGCCATGGCCGAAGACCCGATCGAGAAACAGGTGCTGATTACCGCCACCGTTCCCACCGCTGCCTTCTATGTCGAGCCGGTCGGCGGCAACTGGATGAACGACCCGCAAGACATGGCCTGGAACTCGTTTCAAGGCAGCCTGACCCCGGTGCGCAAGCAGCTGCAAGCCAAAAGCACCGTTGGCCCGATCACCGCCCACCTGCTGTCGCCAGCCGTGGTCAGTAGCGGCCTGGAGGCTATCGACCTGGACGTCAAGATCGGTGACACCGTACTGACCACAAACGCTATCGAGATCCTCACCGAAGCCCAGGCTGCCCCGGGTGCGATCGTCGACTTCGAAGTTGCCCCGCAAGTGCCGGCAGGTGGCTACAAGCCAGGCAACTACCAAGGCCTGGTCAGCATGATGTTCGAAACCGCCGCGCCCTGATCTGGCTGCATCCCCTTCTTTTCATCCTTCGTTGTCCACCTTCACCCCCCAGGCACGCCCTGGGGGTGAGGGCGGGTATCGCCTGCAGGCACGGTAATGGCCTTTTCTGCATCTACAAAGACGCTGCTGCTCGCCGCCAGCCTGGCCGCATTGCCGGCCGCTGCCGAAACGGCGGCCAGCGCCATGGGCGTGGTCAGCCAGGCCCAGGGCCTGCCGCGCGAGTTTGAAGAACACTTTTTCGACGTGCCCCTGGCGGTGCGGGTGGACCTGGATGGCCGCTACCTGGGCGATGCCATGGTCGTGCTCAGCCGCGACGAGCGCGTGCAACTGCTGGAATTCACCGACCACTACGACAGCCGCGAGCCAGAGACGCTACGCCGTCGCTGGCAGGAGCGCCTGGCGGTGGGCCGGCCATTGGGTAATTGCCAGCGTGATTGCCCCGACGGCCTGCGCGCCATTCACTACAGCCTGGTCAATTCGCAGCTGTCGCTGCTGACCCATGCCGCCGAACTGGCCGGTGACGCCCCGCGCTACCACGCCTTGCCAGAGCAGGGCAGTGGCATGCTGCTGCGCAACCAGCTCAACCTGGTCAGCGATGGCCGTGAGACCAGCGGCATGTACGCGCTGCAAGGCCAGGCCAGCCTGGGCCAGTGGACGACCCTGGCCGATGCGCAGGCCGACAAAGGCAGCGTCGGCAGCCAGCAAACCCGCCACCGGGTAGGCCAGTTGTACGCCGAGCGCCTGCACGATGAGCATTTCTTCCGCCTGGGCTATTTCACCCCCGGCGCCCAGGGCCTCACCCGCCAGCCACGGTTGCTGGGGCAAAGCCCTGATACCACCCTTGGGCTGATGTTTGGCAGCAGCGACAGCCTGCTGATTGACAACGGCCAGCCCGAGCTCCACGCCGATCTACGTCACCCCCAACCGCCCCGGTGTGGTGGAGATATACCGTAACGGCTCGCTGATCAACAGCCAGCCCGTGCAGCCGGGCTTGCAGGCGCTGGACACCCGCGTATTGCCAGGCGGCATTTACCAGGTTGAAGTGCGCCTGCTCGAAGACGGCCAGGAAACGTCCCGCAGCGAAGAGTTCGTCTACAAGCCCAACAGCTGGCGCAACCCCGACAGCCGCTGGCGCTACAACCTGTACCTGGGCCAGCAGACCAGCCTGTTGAGCAACTGGGACGCCCCCCATGACGACAGCCTTAGCGCTGGTGTGTTGACCAACTACCTGTTGCACCCGCGTGCGGTGCTGGGTTTGTCCTTGCAGCAAGTGGACGAGGCGATGCAGTACGGCACGTCGCTGGATTGGGACCTGCTCGACCGGCTGAAGCTTTACGGCAATGTCTACCGCACCCAGAACCAGGGCAATGGCTATGACATTCAGGCTATTCACAGCCACGACTTGGGTTCGCTGGTGCTCAGCCATAGCCGCTCATGGCTGGAAACCGTCAGCCGCCCGACCCACAGCCAGGTGGTGCGCTATGCCGAGCAGAGCCAGACCTCACTGCTGTTTACCCGCCGCCTGGACAACCGCAGCACCGCTACCGTGCGCCTTTCCCACAGTACCGGTGCGGCCGATGGCTTTGGCGTCGACCTGGGGTGGTCCTACTACGGCAAGCTGATGGGCTCGGATGCCAACTGGCGCCTGAGCCTGTTCGACCGCCCGGGCACGCGCAGCAGTGGTGATGAACGCAGCCGCGGCATCAACCTGGCACTGAGCATGAGCCTGGGCGGGCCTGGCGAGCGCATTGCCGCCAGTGTCGGCAGCCGCACGTCGCACGATGGCGGGCGCGACCATAACGCATCGCTGTCCTACCAGCGCGATGTCGACCTGGGCGCGCTGCAAAGCCTGGGTGGCACCGCCACGGTAGACCGTTACGGCGCAGGCTTTGGTGGTAACGCCCAGTTCCAGGGCCAGGCCTTGCAGGGGGATGCCTATGCCCAGAGTTCGTCCTACAACGGCCAGGTCAGTGGTGGCCTCAACCTGCAGAGCATCGTTGCCGTGGGGGAGGGCAAGGTGGCTGTTACGGGCCAGTACCTGCCCCACGATGCGGGGCTGATCGTGGATGTGGAAAGCGACATCGATGGCCTGCAGTTGCGCGCCGATGACCAACATGGCCTGAGCGCTACCCTGCGCCCGGGGCGCAACCTGATCCCGGTGGGGGTATACAAGTCTGGCTATGTGCAGTTTGACCTTGAGCATGACCAGCACACGGCTGCCGTGATTCAGCCCACCAGCTTCGACTACCACCTCAACCGCGGTGCGGTTGCCTATCGAACGTTGCGTGTCATGCGCACGGTGACGGTGCTCGGCCGCTTGCTCGATAGCCAGGGCCAGCCGATGCAGGGCGCGCAAGTGGTCAACCACGCCAGCCGCAGCGTCAGCGAGGCGGGTGGGCACTTTGCCGTGGAGATGAGCGAGTCGCAGCCCACGCTGGAGGTGCGCAAGGGCGGCACGGCCTTGTGCCTGCTGGAGCTGGATTTCAAACAGCTGACCCGTGAGGGCGATGTGTTGCTGGCAGGTGATGTGGCATGCAGGCCTGAAGGCATGGCCAAAGCGCAGGATTCGGTAAGGGAGAGCAACACTTGAAAACGTTCAATGTGCGCGCGTTGGCTTTCTGGCTTGTACTGCTCGGCGGTGGTTGGCCGCTGCAGGGTTGGGCGGTCGAGCTTGACCTGAAACTGCGCTACAGCGGCGACCCCGGGGGGCGATTTGAAAACATGACGCCACCTGCAGCGTTTTGCTCGGTCTGGGCATTTCTTTGTCGGTCTGCCGAGCAAAACCTGTTCGTTGCCGACTTGCCCATCACATACCACAAGCACAACGTTGGCAATGCCAGCGATTTTCGCGACCGGCATTACATTCGGATGCCGGGTGAGCGAAGCGTAGATGTGGTCAACGACTCGGGTAGGCGCTACACCCTCATTTTCAGCTTTACCGCCATCAGCCAGTACTTGGCTTACTTGTCTGGAACCATGGGGGCTGGAGCGGACAACGGCAGCGGTTGTAGCTTGGGTACTGCGATAAGTAACGAGAGAAGAGTCCAGTACTTGTGGCGGATTCGCCAGCCCAAGGCGCCTCAGGGTTGTTATGACGATGCCTGGAACATTCGCAAGATAACCGACGTGGCGGTGACGCAGTTCGGTGTCGAGTACCAGCTGATCATGCCGCGCCCCATTGGCATGCCGCAGGGTATTTACCGAGGCTCCGTGGAGTACAGCATCGGCCCGGGCGGGGATCTCGACTTGGGCAATGCAGTCACCAACCTCAACGACACGCGGCTGGTGGTCAATTTCGAACTGGACGTGCAACACGACCTGTACGTGAACTTCCCGCCTGGTTCGGACCACGCCGTGATTGAGCCTCCCGGTGGCTGGATGGCCTGGCTCGGCGGCCGCGGTGTACCGGGCAAGCTGTATCGCGACCTGCCGCTGCGTATTTTTACCACCGGGCCCATCCGGGTTTACAAGCGCTGCCAGTACGAACTGGGCGACCAGTGCGGCATTCGCGAAAGTGCAGGGCACCTGGTGGGGGTAGATGTGTCGTTGACCCTGCCGGCGGGCTTGCAGCATAGCGGCAACCCTGTCAGCCGGCTGGGGATACCCACGCGCCAGGCGGCTGCATTGCTTATCGAGCCGCTCAGCAGCGTGTGGGGCCAATCCGGCCAGCTGCATTTCGAGGTGGCTGGCAGCAGTGTGCCGCCCATGCTCGCCCACCCGGGCAGCCGCTATGAGGGATTGGTCACGGTGGTGTTCGAGGCGGAGATCTAGCTGTGCAGTTTGTCATTAGGAAATTTCGACAATAGATAGGGAAATTTCCTGCATTTTGCGCGCGCAGACAGGGGGCACAATGCGCGCGCTGATGTTGATTGGCTACCAACCAAGATCGCCCTGGAGAACGAAAACATGAAACTGCTGCGAGTGCTGTGCCTTGCGCTGGCGCCTTGCCTTGCCCAGGCCGGGCCGGAACTTAACGTCGGCGGGCTGTACGACTACCTTGAAGACGGCAAAAGCACCCTGCTCAAACGCGTGCGCAATGGTGGCGATGCCACGGCCTTCGTCAAGGTCAGCGTGGTCGAACTGGTCTACGAAGGCGAAGGCCCGCCGCGCGAAGTGCCGCTGGACGGGCAGGCCATGGCTGAACGTGGCCTGGTGGTCAGCCCCGCCCGGCTGATTGTGCCGGCCCGCGGCATGCAGGCGGTGCGCCTGCTGTACCGGGGCGAGCGCGATCGTGAACGCTATTACCGTTTGCGCTTTATTCCGGTGCTGCCCGAAACGGGCGATGGCTTTGCCGTAAACGAGCAGGAGGCAGAGGCTTACCGCGACAGCCTCAAGGCAGGCGTCAACCTGCTGGCGGGGTACGGCACGCTGTTGTTCGTGCACCCGGCCAACACCCGTTACCAAACCCCGGTTAGCCGCAAGGCCGGGGCATTGACTGTGAGCAACCAGGGCAATGCCACTGTGGTGCTCGACCATTTCCGCCAGTGCCAGACGCGGGACCAGCGTTGCGAACCCGCCACCAAGCACCATCTGCTGCCTGGGCGTAGCCGAGAGTTTCCCGGCGACCCCAACCAGGTGCATCAGTTCGAGCTGCATGAAGGCCAGTCACGCATTGCCAAGGTGATGGAGTGATTGCCGGTTGCACTGGGCATCTGGACCGATGGCGGCGCAGTTTTGTAGGCGCTGCACTGATGCTTGCCGCCCCCTTGGCCAGCGCGCTTGATGTAACGATCTCGGCCGAATACCGCGGGGGTGGAACGGGGCGCTTCAACAACACAACGCCCCCGGGCGGCCTGTGTCGCAGCTGGCCCGTTACCTGCGAGCAGCGCACCACCGTAACCTTGCCCATCACCTACGACAAGAAAACCACCAAAGGCGCTACCGATCCGCGCGACGAGTTTTTCATCAGCCTGCCGGCAAGGCGCCGGGTCGATGTCTACCACGATGTAACCGGCGAGCCGCGACAGATGACCTTCGACTGGACAGCCATTAGCCAGAGGGTGCAGACAGGCAGCGATATCTTCTATCACCCGCTGTACCAGATGAATCTCAATGGTGGCTGTCGCCACGTGGGCAGTACTTCTCAATTTCGGCCTGCCCTTGTCAGCTACTTGTTCGACGTTACCCAGCCCGCTGCGCCATCGCCGTGCTGGGCCAATGGCCGCAATGCACCCAACGGCAGGGTCGAGATCGCCTCGGTGCTCGATACCAGTGTCGCCTTTGCCATCGACATCGCCCCGCCTTTTCGTATGCCCAGTGGCACCTGGCGTGGCAGCGTAACCTACAGCATTGGCCCAGGGGGCGATTTTGACTTTGGTAACGATGTCACTGCGCTCAGTGGCGACAGCTTGACCGTGAACTTTGTCCTCGATGTCCAGCATGCCTTCATCTTCGAGTTTCCGCCTGGTTCGGACCGTGCGGTGCTGGAGCCGCCGGGGGGCTGGCAGGCCTGGTTGGCCGGGGGCAAGCCACCTCAGCGCCTTGCTCGCGACCTGCCGTTTCGGGTTTGGTCGACTGGCCCGTTCAAGGTCTACAAGCTCTGCCAGTACTCTGCCGATTTGCGTTGCGCAATTCGAAACGACAAGGGCGACCAGGTACCCGTCGAGGTCGCCATGAGCCTGCCGGCAGGTATTGAGCATTTGGGTGCGCCCGTGCAACGCCTGGCGCTGCCAAGCGGGCGGATGGCTGCGCTGCAGTTCGACGCGGCAGTGGCCACCCTGAACCGCCCCGGGCAACTGCATTTCCAGGTGGCCCGCAATGACGTGGAAGACATGCTCAAGCACCCCGGCACGACCTACACCGGGCAAGTCACCGTGATATTCGATGCCGAGTTGTAGGCCGTGATCCCAGCGAGCGAGGAACCTTCATGCACACAGCCTTGGTGGTCGACGACCACCCGTTCATCCGTGCCACCGTATGCGCGCTGCTGCGCCGGGAACGCCTGGAAATCGTCGGCCAGGCCGACAACGGTATCGACGCGGTGCGCTTGGCCCGTGAACACGCGCCCGACATCATCATCCTCGACATCAGCCTGCCAGGGCTGGACGGCATGGAGGTGATCGCCCGGGTCAAGCGCCTGGAGCACCCGGTAAAAACCCTGGTGCTCACCTCGCACCAGGCCGAAGCCTACTGCTTGCGCTGCATGCAGGCCGGGGCTGCCGGGTTCGTTTCCAAAACCAACGACCTGGGCGAGTTGAACAAGGCCGTACGCGCCGTGCTGTCGGGGTTCACTTACTTCCCGGAGGTGGCCCTTAGCTCGGTAAACAGCCTCGAACTGCATGCCAGCGATGCGCAGCGTATCGCCAGCCTTAGTGACCGTGAACTGATGATTTTGCAGCACCTGGCCCGCGGCCTGAGTAACAAGGCGGTGGGTGAGGCGATGCTGCTGAGCAACAAGACCGTCAGTACCTACAAGGGGCGCCTGCTGGAAAAGCTGCGCCTGAACTCGCTCATCGACCTGGCGGATTTCGCTCGTCGCAACCAGCTTGTTTGAATGGCGCGTGCAATCTGGCTGCTGCTGTTGTGCTGTGTGTTGCCCATGCCGGGCGTGGCTGCACCGGTGTTCCATGGGCGTGCCGCCTTCGAAGGGCCACGTGCTGAACCAGTCAGCAATGACTTGCGCTGGCTATGGCACCACCGGGTGCTGCGCCTTGGGGTGCTGGGCAGCGACCAGCCGCCGTTGGATATCCTCGGCACCGGGCGTGCCTACGAAGGCATTACCGCCGATTACGCGGGGCTTGTGGCCGAGCACCTGCACTTGAACATGCAGGTGCAGGTGTTCGACTCGTTCGAGGCGGCGGCTGCGGCGTTGCGCGAGGGCACCGTCGACCTGCTTGGCTCGGTCACTGCGCAGCAGGCGTTGCAGGCCGGCTTGCGCCTGTCGCAGCCCTACGCCGAAGACCACCCCTTGTTGCTTGCGCAGGAACACAAAGCCGTTATACAGGGCGCCGAACCGCTGCGCCTGGTGATGGTGGACGGCTACCGCACACCCGAGCAGGTCAGCCAGTACTACCCACAAGCCAGCCTGCAGGTACACCCCACTGCGTTCAGTGCCCTGGCCACGCTGGCACTCGACCAGGCCGACCTGTACCTGGGCAACGCCCTGATTGCGCGTTATGTGCAGGGGCGCAGCCCGTTCAGCGGGGTGGAGGAAGTGGGCCACGCGGCCCTGCCACGCCAAGGTATCGGCTTTGCCATGCTCGACAATGGTACCCCCCTGCCGCGCCTGGTGGACGCTGTACTGGAGGGCATCAGTGTGGCCCAGCACGCGCGTATTCAGGCGCGCTGGAGCTCGCTGGCGAGTGGGCCGCGCTCGGCTCAGGCGGTGCAGTTGAGCGAGGCCCAGCAACGCTGGCTGGCCGACAACCCCAAGGTGCGCGTGCTGGTGGACGACCAGGTGCTGCCACTGAGCTACCGCGACAGCAAGGGCCAGTTGCGCGGCCTGACCCTCGATGTATTGCAGCTGATAACCCGGCGTACGGGCCTTGAATTCGATGTGCAGGCAGGGGCAGACGTGGAGCAGATGATCGGGCAGGTCACCCGGGGCCAGGCGCAGCTGATTGCCGGGCTGCCCTACAGCGACAGCCTGGCGCAGCGCCTGGGTTTCAGCCGCGCCTACCTCAGTGCTTCGCGGGTGCTGGTCAGCCGCACGGGCGCCCAGGCGCCGGCCAGCCTTGAGCAACTGGCCGGCCGGCGCGTGGCGCTGGTGTGGGGGAGTGCCATGGTCGAGCCTGTTGCAGGATCGTTATCCGCAGGTGCGCAAGCGCTTGCTGCGCGGCCCACTGGAAGCGCTGCACGCGGTTGCCGATGGACGGGTGGACGCAGCCTTGCTGACCCTTGACGACGCGCGGCCACTGGTCGCCCGTTGGTACCCAGGGCAGTTGCAGGTCAGTGCCAGCCTGGCCCTGCCGCCGGCGCACTTCGCCCTGGCCAGTACCCGTGGCGCCAACGAACTGCTGGGCATCATCGACAGTGCGTTGCTCAGCCTTACACCGCACGAAACCACCGCGCTGGTGCGCCGCTGGCGCAACCCGATGATCGTCCCGGACGGCGTCTGGCCGCGCCATCGCGGCAAGGTAGTGTTCGGCTTTGGCGTCGCCTTGTGCCTGCTGTTGATGGCCTTGTTATGGATTCGCTACCTGCGCCGGTTGCAGGTGCAATTGCAACGGGCCAAGCGTGCAGCAGATGCCGCCAACCAGGCCAAGACCGAGTTCCTGGCCACCATCAGCCACGAGATTCGTACCCCGCTGCATGCGGTGCAGGGCATGCTGGAACTGGCCCAGCGCAAGGCTGCCCAGGGCGTGCTCGACCGGCTGGCCATTGAAGTGGCTACCGAGGCGGCGCGCGGGCTCAAGGAACTGATTGGCGACATTCTCGACATCACCCGTATCGAAACCGGCCACCTGCAACTTTCGCCGCAGCGGGTACGGGTAAGCGAGCTTGTCGGGCGAGTGGTGCAACTGTTCGAACAGCAAGCCCGTGGCAAGGGCCTGGAGTTGCAGATGCAACTGAGCGGGGCGGTGGGCACCGAGGTGATGCTCGACCCGCTGCGTTTCAAGCAGGTGCTGGCCAACCTGCTCAGCAATTCCATCAAGTTCACCGAACACGGCCGCATCGTGGTCAGCCTGCAGGCGGCGCCGGCAGGTGGGTTGCTCGATACCGTGCTGTTGGTCAAGGACAGCGGCGTGGGCATCGCCGCAAGCGAGCTGGCGGCGCTGGGCCAGCCGTTTCGTCAGGCCAGCAACCACCGCCAGTCACCACGTGCCAGCACCGGTCTGGGCCTAAGCATCAGCCGTAACCTGTGCCAGTTGATGGGTGGGCGTTTGCAGCTGCGCAGCACCTTGGGGGAGGGCACCGAAGTGCAGGTGCAACTCAAACTGCCAATATTGGCCAGCGCAGCGCCAGCCCCAGAGGTTTCACCCATGCAGGGCGAAGAGCCAAGCGCCCGGTTACGCGTGCTGGTAGTGGATGACTACCCGGCCAACCGGCTGCTGTTGGCACAGCAGCTGGATTTTCTCGGGCATCAGGCCCGGGTTGCCGAAGACGGCGCCCAGGCCTTGCGCTTGTGGCTTAAAGAGCACTTCGATGTCGTGATCAGCGACTGCAACATGCCGCGCCTGGATGGCCATGGGCTGGCCCGTGCCATCCGCGAGCACGAGCGCCGTAGCGGGCGCCCACGCAGCAGGGTGATCGGCCTGACTGCTAGCGCCGAGGAGTCTGAGCGCAGGCGCAGTTGCGAAGCGGGCATGGATGATTGCCTGTTCAAGCCGCTGGACCTGGGCAGCCTCACACAGGCATTGACCAGCGCACAGCCTGCGCAAGCGCCGAGCCACGACGCAAGCCTGGTCGACCTTCAGCACCTGAGGTATTTGGTGGGTAATGATGAAGCGGCGTTCAAGGCGCTGCTGGGCGACCTGCGTGCCAGTAACCGTGAAGACCTGCAACGTCTGGAAAATATCGGCGATTCACCTGCTGACATCGCCAGGTTGGCGCACCGGGTCAAAGGCGGCGCACGCATTGCCCGCGCCGATGCGCTGGTCGCCTTGTGCGCGCAGGTCGAACGTTGTTGCCAGGCGCAGCCCATGCAGCGCGAGGCACTTGGCCTGGCGGTTCGCGCCCTGGGCGACGGCATGCGCCGTTTGGAGCGGCAACTGGATCGCCAGACCGGCCCGGTTTCTCACCACTGCACCCAGTCAATGTAGAAACGCTTCGCCAGACTGGGCGTAATTCGTCCTGAAATCCAACGATTTTCAGCGCGCTTAAGGATTGCTTTCTGTCGCACGTGTCGGACTCGCCCTAGATCTTTGCATCGTGCATTCACGAACAATTCCATTTGCCACCAAGTGGCATGTATTTCTGCGGCATTCGTTGCAGAATCAAAGGAGATCAACGTTCGTGAAAAAGCTATTTCTGGCACTGCCTTTGGCGCTGGCGGCAGGTTCTGTGTTTGCTGCCGACCCTATCGAAAAACAGGTCCTGATCACTGCAACGGTGCCGACTGCGTCGTTCTTTGTGGAGCCCGTTGGCGGCAACTGGATGAACGACCCGCAGAACATGGCCTGGAACCCGCACATGGAGACCTTGTCGCCAATCCGCAAGCAGCTGGAGGCCAAGAGCACCGTGGGGCCGATCACTGCACATCTGCTCACTCCTGCCGTTGTCACCAGCGGGGGGAACTCGATTGATCTCAACGTGAAGGTCGGCAACTTCGACCTGACTACCTCCCCAGTAGAGATCCTGAGCGACGCGCAGGCCAATGCCGGTGCCATCGTGGACTTCGTGGTTACGGCCGTGAAGCCGGCTGCCGGTTACACGCCAGGCAACTATCAGGGGCTGGTAAACATGATGTTCGAAACCACGCTGTGATCGGCACCTTCTAGCGTTCCCTTTACTTCGTTGCAGCCGCCTTCCCCCCTGCCGCCGTGCCAGGGGGAAGGTTTTGCTGCCGGGCCTGGTCATGCATCACTCCCCAATACTGTTTACGCGCTTGCGTCAGGGCTTGGCGCTGGGCGTTTGTTGTACCTTGCTGCCGGCCTGGGCCGAGCCACCGCGTCCAGCGCTGGATGTGGCCACTCAGGCGCAGGGCCTTCCGCGTGAGTTCGAAGCGCATTTTTTTGATGTGCCGCTTGCGGTACGCGTCGACCTTGATGGCCGCTACCTCGGCGACGCAATGGTTGTGCTCAGCCGTGGCGGGCGCGTGCAACTGCTTGAGTTCACCGATACCCAAGACAGCCGGGAACCGGCTCAGTTACGGGCGCGCTGGCAAGAGCGGTTGGCTACCGGCAGGTCGCTGGGGCAGTGCACCAGCCACTGCCCTGACGGTTTGCAGGCCATTCACTACAGCCTGGTCAACTCGCAACTTTCCTTGCTCACCAGCAACGTCGAAGGGCAAGCCGGCCAGCAGCGATATCACGCACTTCCCTCAGACGGCAGTACCGGTTTGTTGCTACGCAACCAACTCAACCTGGTGCGTAATGGTAGCGATACCACTGGCCGCTACGCCGTGCAGGGGCAGGGCAGCCTGGGCAACTGGACGACCCAGGCCGATGCGAATTTCGACCGTGGCAGCGATTATCAGGCCGGTACCCGGCACCGGTTGGGCCAGTTGTACGCTGAGCGGTTGTTCGACGAGCACTTCTTCCGCTTGGGCTACTTTACGCCCAACGCCCAAGGGCTGACGCGCCAGCCGCGCCTGCTGGGCAGCACCCCGGACACCACGCTTGGCCTGATGTTTGGCAGCAGCGATAGCCTGCGGGTAGACAACGGCCAGCCCAGCACCACCCCCATCTACGTTACCCCCAACCGGCCAGGTATCGTCGAGGTTTACCGCAATGGCGTGCTGATCAACAGCCAGGCGGTGCAACCCGGCTTGCAGGCCCTGGATACCCGGGTATTGCCGGGGGGCATTTATGAAGTCGAGGTGCGCCTGATCGAAGATGGGCAGGAAACCTCGCGCAGCGAATCGTTCGTCTACAAACCGAACAACTGGAATAACCCGGACAGCCGCTGGCGCTACAACCTGTATGCCGGGCAGCAGGCCAGCCTGCTGAGCAATTGGGACGAGCCTTACAAGCACAGCCTGGGTGCTGGCGTGCTGGCCAACTACCTGCTGCACCCGCGGGCCGTGCTTGGGCTCTCGGCGCAGCATGTCGATGACGCGATGCAGTATGGCTCGTCGCTGGACTGGGATGTGCTGGACCGGCTCAAGGTCTACGGCAACGTGTTCAATACCGACGGCAAAGGCAACGGCTACGACCTGCAGGTCATCAGTAACCAGGCGCTCGGCTCGCTGGTGCTCAGCCATGGCCGAACCTGGGTCGACACCGCTGAATCATCTGGCTCCAGGCAGCCAGGGCAGGTCACGCAGAGTTCATTGTCCTGGTCGCAGCGGATGAATCGAAGAAGTACGGCAACCCTGCGCTTGTCGCAGAACTCAGGTGCTGTCGATGGCCTTGGCGTCGACCTCGGATGGAACTACTACGGCAAGCTGGGCGGGTCTGACGCCAACTGGCGCCTGTCGCTGTTCGATCGCCCCGCCAGCCGCAGCTCGGGCGATGCACGTAACCGGGGGGCCAACCTGAGCCTCAGCATGAGCCTGGGAGGGCCCGGTCGGCGTGTGGCTGCCAGCCTGGGTAGCCGCACTTCGCGTGACGGTGGCCGCGACCAGAATGCCTCGTTGAAATTCCAGCAAGAAGTCGACATGGGGACGATTCGCAGCCTGAGCGCCACTGTCAATGTTGACCGCTATGGCGTGGGCATTGGCGGTGACACGCAATTCAGCAATGAAGCCCTGTTTGGCGATGCTTACGCGCAAACGTCTTCTTACAACGGCGAGTTGAGCGGCGGCCTGAATTTGCAGAGTACCTTGGCCATTGGAGGGGGCAAGGTAGCCATGAGCGGCCAATACCTGCCCCATGACGCCGGCTTGGTCATCGATGTGTCGAGCGACATTGAGCACCTGAAATTACGCGCTGACGATGTGCTCGGCATGAGCGCCACCCTGCGCAGCGGCCGCAACGTCATCCCGGTGACAGCCCTGCGCTCTGGCAGCGTGCAGTTTGATTTTGCCGGCTCTGAGGACCCGGCTGCGGTTATCCAGCCCGCCAGCCTGGACTATCACCTCAACCGAGGCGGTGTTGAATACCGGCAGTTGAGCGTCATGCGCACCGTCACGGTGCTCGGCCGGCTGCTCGACGCGCAGCGCCGTCCCCTGCGGGGGGCGCTGGTCATCAATCATGCGAGCCGCAGCATCACTGAGGACAGCGGATTCTTCAGTGTGGAAATGAGCGAGTCGACGCCCACGCTTGAAATCCGGCGTGACGGTAAGGTGGCCTGCCTGTTGACGCTGGACCCTCGGCAGCTGGAACGCGAGGCAAGTGTCTTGTTGGCCGGTGATCAATTGTGCCCGGCGCTTGAGGTGGTGGAAGAGTCCAATGATGGGGCGAGGAGCAGCACATGATGAGCCGTCTGAAATCTAAGCGGGTTGGCTGTTTTCCCATCCTGCTGCTGTTGGCTTGGCTGCCGTATGTGGATGCAGCGCAAGTGGACATCAGCGCACGCTACCGTGGGCAGACAGATGGGCATTTCGAAAACACCACGCCACCACCGGCCTTTTGTGACTACTGGGGGATCTGCGAACACATGGACGCAGTGGCGGTTCCGCTTACCTTTACCAAAACACTGATCAATAGGGCGGCTAATCCTCGTGATCAATTACTGATAAAGATGCCTGGTCAACGCAGAGTGACGCTGATGCATGAGTCTACGGGTGACAGCTATGACGCCAACTTCGAGTTCATTGCCGTCAGCCAGCAGACTAAGTCCTATCATCAGGATATCAATCCTGTTGGTGCCGACGTGCAGGGTGGGTGCAGTTTCATCGCAGGTGAAATTGAGGAGGATTATTACCCTGTGAGCTATTTTGTCTGGTCCATTGCTAACCCGATCAACCCACCCCCTTGTTACGAGCGTAGCAGCTGGGGTGAGCCGGTCGGGAGCCGACTGGACGTGGAC
The DNA here is from genome assembly GCA_947090765.1 of Pseudomonas sp. MM223. Classification (NCBI taxonomy): domain Bacteria; kingdom Pseudomonadati; phylum Pseudomonadota; class Gammaproteobacteria; order Pseudomonadales; family Pseudomonadaceae; genus Pseudomonas; species Pseudomonas sp. MM223. The sequence goes on from OX352322.1 coordinate 1,638,232, forward strand.
GTTTATGGCATGGCGATTGGTTATCGCCTTTACCTGCCTCCGGCGCAACGTATGACCCAAGGCATCTACCGGGGCAGTGTGCAATACCCTGTCGGCCCCGGTGCTGATTTCGATTTTGGCGACAATGTCAGCAACCTGAGCAGCACCATGGTTAATGTCGACTTTGAAGTGGATGTGCAACATGTCTTCAATCTCGAGTTTCCGGCCAACTCCGACATCGCCGTGCTGGAACCACCAGGGGGCTGGAAAGCGTGGTTAGGTGGCCGGGGGAGCCCCGCCGCGGCTGTACCGTGACATGCCGATGCGCATCTGGTCGACCGGGCCGTTCAAGGTCTACATGCATTGCCAGTACGACCTTGGCGGTGGCTGTGCAATTCGTACGCCGAAGGGGGACCAGGTGCCGGTGGTGGTCGCCCTGAGCCTGCCAGGCGGCATTGTGCACGGTGGTACGCCCGTCAACAGGCTGGCTTTGCCTACCGGTGAGGCTGCTGCACTGCGTTTTGACCACCTCACCATGGTCAGCAACCGGCTGGGCAGCTTGCATTTTGACGTTGCGGGCAGCGATGTGCAGCAGATGCTGAGCAACCCTGGTACGCAATATGCCGGCGAGGTCACTTTAGTGTTCGACGCAGAGCTTTGATGCCTGCCTTCCATTGTCAGGAAGGCGCCTTGGCGGTGGCCTGACTATTCACTATCAACGATTGGCACAGGTCATCGATGCACTGTGCAAGATATGAGGCTGAACATGAAAACCTGGATTCATTGCCTGGCACTGGTGATGTGCGTGGCATCGTGGCCGTTGCAAGCGGCGCCAGCGCTCAATGTCGGTGGGCTCTATGATTACCTGGCGGGCGACCGCAGTACGTTGCTCAAACGAATTCGCAACGGCGGTGAGAGTACGGCTTTTGTAAAGGTAAGCGTCGCCGAACTGGTATATGACGAAAAAGGGAGGGGACGGGAAATCGACCAGGACAGCCTGCCGATGGAGCAGCGCGGTCTGGTCGTCAGCCCGGCACGCCTGATTGTGCCCGCACGAGGTATGCAGGCGGTGCGTTTGCTGTACCGCGGTGAGCGTGACAAGGAACGCTACTTCCGCCTGCGTTTCATTCCGGTGTTACCCGAAACCGGCGACGGTTTTGCCGTGAACGAACAAGAAGCTGAGGCTTACCGCGACAAACTGATGGCAGGCGTAAACCTGCTGGCAGGTTATGGCACGCTGCTATTTGTACACCCGGCAAATAGCCGCTATCAAACCCCGGTTAGCCGCGAAGCTGGCGCATTGACCGTGAGCAACCACGGTAATGCCACCGTGGTGCTCGACCATTTCCGCCAATGCCAGCGCCGCGACCAGGTATGTGAACCAGCCACCAAGCACCACCTTCTGCCCGGGCGTACCCGCCAGTTCGAAGGGCAGGCTGACAAGGTACACCAGTTCGAGCTGCATGAAGGTGCCGAGCATAAAGCCATGCAGCTCGAAGGGTGAATCCGGTCACCCGGGCCGGTTCATATCATGCCAAGCAGCAACAGCACCAACAAAATCACCAACACCACGCCGACGATGCCGGATGGGCCATAGCCCCAGCTGCGCGAGTGCGGGAAGACCGGTAAGCCACCAATCAGCAGGAGGATCAGGATGATGATGAGGATCGTGGTCATGACGGAGTCCTTGCGTGGTTGAGGGTCAAGGGCCTCGGACTGCTGGCCTCTTGTAAGTTCGGACTGTTGCCGCTTGGGAAAGATTCCATTTTGTGTGCAGTCAGTGCCGGCCTCTTCGCAGCGCAAGGCTGCTCCTACAGGCGTACCAAGCCCCGGTAGGAGCAGCCTTGTGCTGCGAAGAGGCCGGTACTGACTGCACAGTCATGCCTGCCCATTCACTACCCTGATGAACCCTGCCTGCCCACCTGGCCTTGTTTAGACTCCCCTCACTACCCATCAGAACAGGCCAGCCACCATGCAAAACCGCATCATGATCACCGGCGCCGGGTCCGGCCTTGGGCGTGAGATCGCCCTGCGCTGGGCGCGTGAGGGTTGGCGCCTGGCGCTGGCCGATGTCAACGAAGCCGGCCTGCGCGAAACCCTGGACATGGCCCGCGAGGCGGGTGGCGAGGGCTTCGCCCAGCGCTGCGATGTGCGCGACTACAGCCAGCTTCACTGCCTTGGCCCAGGCCTGCGAAGAGAAGTTCGGCGGCATCGACGTGATCGTCAACAATGCCGGTGTTGCCTCGGGCGGGTTCTTCGCCGAGCTGTCGCTGGAGGACTGGGACTGGCAGTTGGCTGTGAACCTGATGGGCGTGGTCAAGGGCTGCAAGGCCTTCTTGCCGCTGCTGGAGCGCAGCAAGGGGCGCATCATCAACATCGCCTCGATGGCTGCGCTGATGCAGGGGCCGGGCATGAGCAACTACAACGTGGCCAAGGCCGGCGTGCTGGCCTTGTCGGAGAGCCTGCTGGTGGAGCTGCGCCAGCTGGAGGTGGCGGTGCACGTGGTGTGCCCATCGTTCTTCCAGACCAACCTGCTGGACTCGTTCCGCGGGCCCAACCCGGCGATGAAGGCCCAGGTGGGCAAGCTGCTGGAAGGCTCGCCGATCAGTGCGGCAGACATTGCCGACTATATGCATCAGCAGGTGGCCGCTGGCGAGTTCCTGATCTTGCCCCACGAAGCCGGTCGCCAGGCGTGGGCACTGAAGCAGCAGGCCCCCGAGCGGCTGTATGACGAAATGGCTGAAATGGCGGTAAAAATGCGTGCCAAAGCCCATTCGCGATGAATGTTCTGTAGGAGAAGTTACCAGTGAATGTAGGGCGCTTCTGATTTGCCGCAGAACTATTGAGTAGGTAAATACCTACGATGCACGCTCCGCTTTTCCCTTTCGCTGGAGGAGCTGGGCATGCTGGTCATTGGACGCGAAGTGGGGGAGATCATCGTGATTGGCGATGACATCCGCATCATGGTGGTGCAGACCCGAGACGGGGTGGTGCGTTTCGGGGTCGAGGCCCCGCGGGAGGTGACAGTGCATCGGGCCGAGGTTTACAAGCGCATCAAGGAAGGGGGCAAGAAGCAATGCCCCCAACCATAGAATCTCCCACAGAGACCTTACAGCCCCTGAGTGCAGCGCTGTACCTGTGGGAGCGGGTTCACCCGCGAAAAGGCCTGGCCTGCTAATCGAGCAGCTCGCGGGGTACGTCATGCTTGGCGAGCAACTGGCACTGCTGGCTTTCCGGGTCGAACAGGATGAACGCCTGGCCTTTGGCCAATGCCTGGCGTACCCGCAGCACGCGGGTTTCCAGCGGGGTATCGTCGCCGTTGTCGGTGCCGTCGCGGGTGACGAAGTCTTCGATCAGCAGGGTCAGGGTTTCGGCTTGCAGTTGGTCGTAGGGGATCAGCATGGTGGGTAGTGTCTGAAGTAAGTGTGGGCATGCTACGCGAAACGTTCGGGATTTTGGGGGCCGCTTTGCGGCCCATCGCCGGCAAGCCAGCTTCCACAGGATCACCACAGGCCTGAACATTGTGCGGTCCCTGTGGGAGCTTCGGCTTGCCGGCGATGGGCTGCAAAGCAGCCCCCAGGGCCATCAGCCTTTATTGCCCACCAGGCTGTCCACCGCCGGCACCCGCGTGTCGCTTTCCATCTGTGCATCATGCTCCAACTGGTGGCTGAACCTTTCCAGCGAGGCATTGGCCGGCTGCGAGTCGCTGGCAAACACTGGCGGGCTCAGCAGGTACGCCGACAGCAACCGGCTCAACGCAGCAAGGCTGTCGATGTGTGTGCGTTCGTAGCCATGGGTGGCGTCGCAACCAAACGCCACCAGTGCGGTACGAATGTCATGCCCCGCGGTCACCGCCGAATGGGCATCGCTGAAGTAGTAGCGGAACAGGTCGCGCCGTACGGGCAGGTCGTGGTCGCCGGCCAGTTTCAGCAAATGCCGCGACAGGTGGTAATCATAAGGCCCGGACGAGTCCTGCATGGCCACGCTTACCGCATGCTCGCTGGAGGCCTGCCCGGGTGCTACCGGGGCGATGTCGATGCCGACGAATTCGCTGACGTCCCAGGGCAGGGCGCCGGCGGCACCCGAGCCGGTCTCTTCGGTGATGGTGAACAGCGGGTGGCAGTCGATCAGCGGCTGGCGGCCACTTTCCACCACGGCCTTCAATGCTGCCAGCAATGCTGCCACGCCGGCCTTGTCATCCAGGTGGCGGGCGCTGATATGGCCGCTTTCGGTGAACTCGGGCAGTGGGTCGAAGGCGACGAAGTCACCAATGCTCACGCCCAGCGCTTCGCAGTCGGCGCGGGTGGTGCAATAGGCATCCAGGCGCACTTCCACGTGGTCCCAGCTGATCGGCATCTGGTCGATGGCGGTGTTGAAGGCATGCCCGCTGGCCATCAACGGCAGTACGCTGCCACGGTATACGCCCGTGTCGGTGAACACGCTGACCCGGCTGCCCTCGGCAAAGCGGCTGGACCAGCAGCCTACCGGTGCCAGCGCCAGGCGGCCGTTGTCCTGCAATTGGCGTACGCTGGCGCCGATGGTGTCGAGGTGGGCCGACACGGCCCGGTCGGGCGAAGTTTGCCGGCCCTTGAGGGTGGCGCGAATGGTACCGCGGCGGGTGAGTTCGAAGGGAATGCCCAGCTCGTCCAGGCGTTCGGCCACGTAGCGCACGATGGTGTCGGTGAAACCCGTGGGGCTGGGGATGGCGAGCATCTCCAGCAGCACGCGCTTGAGGTAGTCAAGATCGGGTTCGGGGTGTCGGTCGGACATATCCAGGCCTCCGGTCGGGTTGATATTCCAGGCTGTGGCGCGGTCTTTGTAGGAGCAGCCTTGTGCTGCGAAGAGGCCATTGAAGCCGAAGATAATCTTTAGCCTTACCGGCCTCTTCGCAGCACAAGGCTGCTCCTACAGGGTGAGGTGGCAGCCTGAGTGATGGTGCAAGACAGTTGCCCCCAAAAACCGAGCGGCTGTCAGGCCAAAGGCCGGGTATGCGGAAACAGCAGGTCGATAAAGCGCTCGGCCGTGGGCTGCGGTTCATGGTTGGCCAGGCCGGCACGTTCGTTGGCTTCGATGATCACGTACTCCGGTTGCCCGGCATCGCGCACCATGAAGTCCAGCCCGACCACCGGAATTTCCAACGCCCGTGCAGCGCGCACGGCAGCGTCGGCCAGCACCGGGTGCAGGCGTTCGGTCACATCTTCCAGGGTGCCACCGGTATGCAGGTTGGCGGTGCGCCGTACAGTCAGGCGCTGGCCAGCAGGCAAAATGTCGTCATAGCCAAAGCCCGCCGCACGTAGAGTGCGCTCGGTTTCGCCGTCCAGCGGAATGCGGCTTTCACCCCCGGTCGCGGCCTGGCGTCGGCGGCTTTGGGCTTCGATCAGCTGGCGGATGCTGTGCTTGCCGTCGCCCAGTACCTGGGCTGGGTGGCGCACGGCGGCGGCCACTACCTCGTAGCCGATCACCACGATGCGCAGGTCGAACCCGGCATGGAAGCTTTCCAGCAGCACACGGCTGTCGAACTGGCGGGCGTGCTCCACGGCGCGGGTAATGTCGTCGATACTCGTCAGGTTCACCGCCACGCCCTGGCCTTGCTCACCATCGACCGGCTTGACCACCACCGCGCCATGCTCGTCGAGAAATGCCAGGTTGTCGTCTGCATTGCCCGCCAGCTGCTGCGCCGGCACCTGCAGCCCAGCGTTGTGCAACGCGTGCTGGGTGAGGCGTTTGTCCTGGCACAGGGTCATGGTCACGGCACTGGTCAGGTCGCTGAGCGACTCACGGCAGCGAATGCGGCGCCCGCCCAGGCTCAGGGTGAACAGGCCGCCAGCGGCATCATCCACCTGTACGTCGATACCCCGGCGCAGGGCCTCATCGACAATGATGCGTGCGTAGGGGTTCAGCTCGGCCTCTGGGCCCGGGCCCAGGAACAACTGCTGGTTGATGCCGTTCTTGCGCTTGACCGCAAAGGTGGGCAGGTTGCGAAACCCCAGCTTCTGGTACAGGCGCTTGGCCTGGCGGTTGTCGTGCAGTACCGACAGGTCGAGGTAGGCCAGGCCACGGCTCATGAAATGCTCGATCAGGTGGCGCACCAGCACTTCGCCCACGCCGGGGCGGGTGCAGTGCGGGTCCACCGCCAGGCACCACAGGCTGCTGCCGTGTTCCGGGTCGTCGAAGGCCTTGGCGTGGTTCAGGCCCATGACGCTGCCAATCACCGCGCCGCTGTCTTCGTCTTCGGCCAACCAGTACACCGGGCCGCCCAGGTGCCTGGGGGTGAGCAGGTCGGGGTCGACCGGCAGCATGCCGCGTGCCTGATACAGGGTGTTGATGGCCTGCCAGTCGGCCGGGTTTTGGGCCCGGCGCACGCGAAAGCCGCGGAACACCCGCTGCGCTGGCCGGTAGTCGGTAAACCACAGGCGCAGGGTATCGGACGGGTCGAGGAACAGTTGCTGCGGGGCCTGGGCCAGCAACTGCTGCGGCGCGGCCACGTACAGGGCGATGTCACGCTCGCCTAGGTGTTCGTTCAGCAACGCCTCGGCCAGGCTGGCGGGGTTGGGGTAGGTATGGCCGATCAGCAGCCGGCCCCAGCCGCAGTGCACGGCACGTGGCTGGTCATGGGGCTGGCTGCCATCGCCGGCCAGGCGTGCCTGCAGGCGCTCGTAGGACGGCGCCTGGCCGCGCAGCAGGCGCTGGCCGTAAGCGATCTCATGGGCTTTCATCGGTCAGATTCCTTGTTCGCTCAACCACAGGTTCAGCGCCGCCAGCTGCCACAGCTTGGAGCCGCGCAGCGGGGTAAGCTGGCCGTGCGGGTTGCTCAGCAGGCGGTCGAGCATGGCTGGGTTGAACAGCCCACGGTCCTGGCTGGGGTCGGTCAGCAGCTCACGTACCCAGCCCAGGGTGGCGCCTTCCAGGTGCTTCAGGCCCGGCACCGGGAAGTAGCCCTTCTTGCGGTCGATCACCTCATGCGGGATCACCCGCCGTGCCGCCTGCTTGAGCACTTGCTTGCCACCGTCGGGTAGCTTGAAGCGCGCCGGTATGCGTGCCGACAGCTCTACCAGGCGGTAGTCCAGGAACGGTGTGCGCGCCTCCAGGCCCCAGGCCATGGTCATGTTGTCTACCCGCTTGACCGGGTCGTCCACCAGCATCACTGTGCTGTCCAGGCGCAGGGCTTTGTCCACTGCGTCGCGGGCACCGGGGCGGGCGAAATGTTCGCGCACGAAATCGCCGGCCGCGTCGGTTTCCAGCAGCCAAGGCGCCTGCACGGTGTCGCGGTACTCGGCGTGGCTGCGGTCGAAGAACGCGTCGCGGTAAGCCGCAAAGGCATCTTCGGCGCCATCCACCTGTGGGTACCAGTGGTAGCCGGCGAACAGCTCGTCGGCGCCCTGGCCGCTTTGCACGCCCTTGCAGTGCTTGGCCACTTCCCGCGACAGCAGGTAGAAGGCGATGCAGTCGTGGCTGACCATCGGCTCGCTCATGGCGCGAAATGCTGCTGGCAGCTGGTCGATGATCTCGTGTTCGGCGATACGCAACTGGTGGTGGCGGGTGCCGTAGTGCTTGGCGATCAGGTCGGAATACTGGAACTCGTCGCCACGTTCGCCACCGGCATCTTCGAAGCCGATGGAGAACGTCGACAGGTCGTCCACGCCCACTTCGCGCAACAGGCCGACCAGCAGGCTGGAGTCGACACCACCCGACAGCAGCACGCCGACATCCACAGCGGCCCGTTGGCGGATAGCCACGGCGTCGCGGGTGGCGTCGAGCACGCGGGTGGTCCAGCCTTCCAGGTCCAGCTCACGCTCGTCCGGGTTGGCACCGTATTTCAGCTGCCACCAGGTCTGGCGTTCGACTTCGCCATGGCGGTCGATGCGCATCCAGGTGCCGGGTTCCAGCTTTTGCACGTTGGCCAGCAGGGTGCGTGGCGCCGGCACCACGGCGTGGAAGTTCAGGTAATGGTTGAGCGCTACCGGGTCCAGCATCGGGTCGATGTCGCCGCCTTTGAGCAGCGCTGGCAGGGTCGAGGCAAAACGTAGGCGCTCGCCGTTGCGCGACAGGTACAGGGGCTTGACGCCCAGGCGGTCGCGGGCCAGGAACAGGCGCTGGTTGTCGCGTTCCCAAATGGCCAGGGCGAACATGCCGTTGAGTTTGGGCAGCAAGGCCGCGCCCCAGGCGTGGTAGCCCTTGAGCAACACCTCGGTGTCGCCGTCGGACCAGAAGCTGTAGCCCAGGTCTTGCAGGCTCTTGGCGCAGCTCGGGGAAGTTGTAGATGGCACCGTTGAACGCCAGTGACAGGCCCAGGGTGTTGTCGACCATCGGCTGCGCCGAACCGTCGGACAAGTCCATGATTTTCAGGCGCCGGTGGCCGAGGGCGATCGGGCCTTGGCTATGGAAGCCCCACGCATCCGGGCCGCGAGGCGCCAGGTGATGGGTAATGCGCTCTACCGCAGCCAGGTCGGCTGGGCGAGGGGCTTGGTCGATGGGGGTGAAACGCAACTCTCCTGCTAATCCGCACATGTAACGTAAACCCTTTGAGTTTCGGCACTCTTGGCGTTACTGGCTTTTAGCTCGTACCATTTTTGTACCACTTTCCAGCGATTTCAGCTTATCAAGCTCAGCCCAGTCATTCGGCGAGTTGATCCACTTCGCATATGTCGAAAGCAGCACCTGCACGCTATGCCCGAGTTGCGCGGCGATGAATGCCGGGTTCATGCCGGCCATCAGGCACATGGTCGCGTATGTGTGGCGCGTGTCGTACATCCTGCGACGCCTGATACCAAGCTTCCGTAGGGCTGCCAGCCAGTAGCGTTTTTGACTCGTCTCGGAGCGAATGAACATCTCCGAGCGGTCACCTGTCCCACTGGGCGCGAACACGTAATCTGAACGGGCCTCGGTGAGCGGTCTGGCTTTTTCGAGCGCATGCAGGGCGCGATCGTTCAATAAAACTTTTCGGGAACGCTTCGTTTTGGTGCGATCCTGGATCATTCCACGGATCTGAATGCGGCAAACGTTGGCAGTCTTTACGCGCCTGTCGATCTCGCTCCAGCGCAGAGCCATCACCTCGCCCGGCCGCATGCCGGTGTAGAAACAGAACTCGAAATAGGCGGCGTAAATTGCCGTCATGCCGCTCGTCGTTTCGTAAAGATGAGCAATGATCGAATCCGCTTCCTCTTTGGTGAAAGGGTCGACCTCACGCTTCGGCACTTTGGCGCCTGGGATAGACAGGGCCGGATTTCGAACAATCAACTCGTCCGTCACCGCCTGCTGGAAGATCGACGCCAGTAGGCCGACCACGCCCTTGCGGCGTACCGGGGAAGTCCACTTGATATCGTTCATGATCTTGCGCAGGAGCACTGACGTGATGGTGTCGATCGGCTTCTCGGCCAGGTACGGAACCCAATACACCTGCAGGGCAGAGCGGTAGTTCTTCCGAGTACCTTCCACGATCTGCAAGCTGTTCAGCCAGTCCTGCGCGTAGTCAAAGAAGATCGGGGTAGTTTGCTCCTGCACCACCACGCTGCGCGTATTGGGAAACAGCTCGGCGTACTTCTCTGTCGTCAGCGCGCCGAGCTTGTCCAGCCCCTTTACTTGAGCACGTAGACTCGCTGCTGCTGCGATCCCTTTCGGGGTCTGAGGGAGGGGGAGCGTCTCGCAGCACCGCTTCTTGTTCCAGGTGAAGCGAATTCGGATTGAGCGCCCGACAAGCTCGACTCCGGCCGGCAGGTCCATAGGCTTTCGATCCATTCGTCATATCTCCTTTTGCTGTACATGATCCTGCCGTTGATCTTCATCCACACCCAGTTGGGGATGATGCCTTTCTCACGCTTGCGCTGAAGCGCCTTCGCTGTACACCCCACCAACTCGCCCATCCGTTTCTCGGTGACCTTGTCGTGCACATGGTCGTCGGGCAGATTCTCTGCTGCTGCCATCGCTATTCCTCCTGGCGCGTCAGGTTTTGGTTGTCACGCTGATCTGTCACGTCAGGTTCGTTTTGCTGGCGGCAGCGCAGGCTTCGACTCAATGAACGAGCTGGCCGAGTGTTCACCGCCAATGTGGCGGAAGTAGTCAATCTCAACCTTTGCGCTTTCAATCAGTACGCGGCTGATATCCGATACCGACTGGGCGCGCTGAACCTCCTTGGCCAAGTTGTCATCATCGGCCTCTCGCACCGCTTCGAGCTGGGCGAATAGGTGGTCGCGAAGGTCGCTGAGCTTATTTTTCATTCCTGGTCTTCCTCTTGATCTCTTTTTTCAGTTCGTTTTGCAGGTGGAGAATGTCAACGATCTCCTCCGGCAGGCCTTTGTAGTGATGGTTGTTGCGCAACTGGTGCTCAGCACGCGTGCGCAGGCATAGGTTGGCCAAGCTCGTGTTCTGCACGTCGCCGTCTTTGGCTGCCACGACCATCCCCTCTGGAGCAGGGCCGTTGGCTTGCTCCCAGGTGTGGATATGAAGCGGTTTCCACACGTCGGGCTGCGCTACCTTGATAAGCGTGTACCGGCCCTTGTGGTGGGTGGCTCCAACCGGTCTTGGATCCTGGCCAATCTGACCCCCTTTGGCCTCCAGCCTGGCAAGCATGATTCGTCGATGCGTTTCCGATCTGTGGGCATCGGTCTTAACCAGCCCAAGCAGGGCTGCCCGCAGGGTGATGGCCGTCTTTGTCCGCCCAGGCAGCAGCAGGCAAAGCTCCTTGTTGGTCTTGTTGGGATAGAGCTGGCGAAGAAGCGCATCCTCTGCCCCGGTCCAACGCTTAACTGGCCCGCGCCTAGTCATGGCCCACTCCGGTCTGTAGCTCTCCGATCACCGATTGGATTCCGGCCACATAGCTCCCTGGCCGGCCTTCGGTAGCTCCGGCCAATCGCTTAACCACCACGTCGACCGGTGAGCCACGCAGTGAGGCGACCAAGTCAATCGCCCAGTTCCTTGCTTCCAAGTACATGACGCGGTTGACGGGGCCGGCCGGAGGCGCCGCCAAGGTTGAGGCCTTGCAGGGCTGATCAGCGCCTTGGGTCGCCGGGATCTTTGCGGCAGACCTCGATGCGACCGAGTTGGCCCGCCCACGACCCCGCTTGAGCCCCATCGATTCGAGGATTTCCTTCGCTGCCTGGCTGATATCCCGCTTGCTCATGGCTAAGCTCCTGCTGCGATGAGGTTTCGAGCGATGGACACCATGTCGTCGTGCTCGATGCTCTCTGCATGTGCGGCGTAATCCAGAACGCGCAGGGCCTCGTCCTTGTTGCGAGGCTTGATCTCCGACAGCAGCCCTTGGACGAACCAGTCACGAGCAATGGCTTCGTGCATCCCATCGCCCCATTCGCCAACTGCATGACGTAGGACATACAGCCGGTCCCAGTAGGCAATCTCGTGCAGGCAGTCATCGAGCGTGTGCGGCATCAGGTCGGCGTGCTTGCGGAAGCGCTTGGCCACCTGGGTCTTGTCGTTTTCGAAGTAGCTTTTGAACCCCTTGCAGCGCTTCAGGGCCTTTTCGCAGAACTGTTCGGCGGGTGTGTCTTCAAAGATCGTCTCGCCTTCGAAGCGTGCCTGCGCCTCGGATGCCAGGGCGGCTTTCTCCAGCGACCCCTTGGCCAACCCTTCAAGGTCGGCAAACCCGAACGAAAACATCACCGCAAATGGGTTGTTTCCGCTGCTGTTCTTCACATATTCGACGTACCGCTGCTCAATCTCCTTGAGGGGAGTCTTGATCTTCGCGGCCGCATCCAGAGCGGTGGCAATCGGGCCGGCCTGACCGGTCTTGATTACCTCGCGCAGCCACAGGACGGCATCTACTTCCTTGTCACCGGTGACGACCTTCTGCTCAGGCAGAACTTGAACTGCTGGCGCAGTCTCTGCGCTAGGACGGATCGGCGGCAGGGTGAAGAGAGCGCGGTGCGCCAGGTTGTCAGTTAGATTGATCATGCTATCCCTCGGAAGTGATCGGCCAGAACTCGTCGCCCGTCAAGGCCGCAGGCGGCGGACAGGTCAAGGACCTGCCCAAAGGTGGTTTCGCGTTGCTGCAGGGCATCCCAAAGCAGCAGAAGGAGGCCGGCCTGGTTCATGGCTGCTGCTCCTGCACCACCTGCTGCTCCTGCACCACCTGCTGCTGCAAGGCCTCCAGGCGCAGGGCGGTGTCGATCTCCTGATCCAGTTCTTCAGCGGAGAGCCAGTTATCGCCGCGCACCACCAGAAGGTCCTCGTCGGGATCTTCGATGCGCTCGCGATTACGCAGCCAGCGATACCGGCGGGCATCGGCAGCCATGCGGACGTGCTCATCGATGTCGAAATCTGGAGCCGAAACTGATGGAGGAGCATTTTTTTCCGCTTCCTCACTAAATTTCTCAGTCGGTGCCCCGTCTATCAGATGTGAGGGCGCTGCGGGCCGGCCCTGAGACAGGTTCAGCACCAGCTCAATCTCAGCCAAAGCATCCTCAGCTTCTAGCCACATTTCCTCGCTAGGTGTCATTCCGTGCCCGGCGACGGCCATCAAGCCACCTACTTTCACATCAATTCGCTTTAGCAGGTTTGCCATTTCCGGAGCAGCCAGAGCCATGTGCTTGTCTACGGCCAGTGCTTCGTTGAGCATCTCGGCATCGTTTTGCAGGTCGCCCAGGCTGGCGCCGGCGATTACCGCCAGGCCGCGACCGATAGAGACGTGGGCGCCGAGCAGGGCGAAGGGAAGTACCTGCTCAAGGCTGCCGCCCTCTGGCGCCTTGAGAACCAGGCTGATGCGATCAGGCAGCGTCATGGGTAACCCCCTTCGCTTCCGCCGCTTGGGTGAGTGCATCGAGGATGGCGTTGGCGCGGGCGCGCCCCTCCAGTTCGTTGCGGATGGCGGTGACGATCAAGCTGTTCATGCTGCGATCGTCGGCGTCGGCTGCCGCTGCAACCTGGTCACGCATGCCCTCTGGCAGGCGTACAACGAATTTGTCCGCCTCGCGGGAACCGTATTCAAAGGCCATGACGCACCTCTCGGCTCGCCTGAGCGGCTTGGCCAACTGCTGGCGCTGGCCGGCTTGCCGCCTTGCGCTCGGCAATCTCTTCGCGGTCCACGGCCACGCCCTTAGGCGCCTCTACCCCCAGGCGGACCTGGCTACCTTTGACGCCCAAGACGATAACTGTGATGTTGTCGGAGATCTTGATGGATTCGCCTACCCGGCGAGTGAGGATCAACATAGTCAAACTCCTTTTTCAGGCAAGCCGGTGGCCTGCCGCGGTTGTTGGCTTTCGCAAAAATCAGGGTTGAGTCAGGTCAGGCTGGCAGCGTCACGCCACCGCCAAGGCGCACTCAGCGCGCCGGGTTGCTATACGGGTTTCAATCTTTCGCTCGCCGCTGTTGCCGCCACGACGGACGCGAAGCATCTGGTCATCGCCGATCATTCCGTGGATGGCCATCAGCAAGGCCAGGGCGGTGGCAGCTGGGCTGATGATCCCGCGCCGAAATGCCTCCGCCACCAATGCAGTACGCTTGGTCACGCCCCACTTGGTGCCCAAGGCCATCATGCGTTTCTTGACGCCGTCCTCGCTGATCCCGAGCGCCCGCGCAACTTCCTTACCTGAAGCGCCGCCAGCGATGGCCAGCAGGCACTCCAGCTCACGCGGGGCTGCGCCATGACCAAGCAGGCCTTGCCAGTTACCGAGGGTGATGGTTGCTGTCGTGGTCATGGTGGCGCTCCTTGCTGGTTGGGATGAGTCAAATATGGATTAACTCATATTTTTGGTCAAGGGGTTTTCTCATATTTTGGCGTGGATACTCATAACCCTCGCAGCGCGGGCAAAAAAAATCCGGCCATTGGCCGGAATTGCGGTTGCTTGAGTTGGGGCTATATGGTCGCGGTATACCAGAATACGCGACCGAGAATCTTGAGCTTGCCATCCAATGCTTCGACCAGTGGGTAATCTTCGTCCGGATGGTCCGCTCGGTTGTAGCTCCTTAGCCGAGTCCCATAATCGGGAAGGCTATGCAGGAGTTTCACTCTGAGCTGTCCCCTATGGGCAACTGCGTACATTCTCCCGTCATCGCCATCTAAGATCTGAGTGTTTATGGCAACCACGCTACCTGAGGGCAGGACAGGGTCCATCGAGTTTCCGCGCACCTCGATGCAAAATGCGCGATCCGGAGTGATTCCTTGCCGGCTGAGAATCTCAGTATCGAATCGCATTTTGCGAGTTTTAGACACTGCGAATCCTGGTGGTAGAACGAGGCCGCTCCTCAGCACAGATTCGGGGGCATCTCGGTCCTCTTCAATGAACCAGAGGAACGTTTCCGAGTCATCTAGCGGCGAATCTACATCCCATGTGTTGAATGGGCGTGTAGTTTTGAATCCATCAGGCACCGGGCCGCGAAAAATGACATGGTCCTCAACCATTGGACCCACGCCAGTCTCCAACCACACAGGGCTTACCCCGCATACGCTAGCAATCGAGACGGTGTGCGAGGAGCCCTGAGACTTCCCTCTTTCGAGGTTCGAAATAGAGGTTTGGTCAATTCCAACCTGGCGAGCGAGCTCTGCCTGGGTAAGGCCTGCTTGCTTACGGGCTGCTTTCAAACGTTGGCTGTAGTTCATCTCAATATCTTCAGGGGTTTACCCCTAGGCTTGCAAATGAGTATTCTCATGATATAGCCTAGGGGAAAGCTCATAAAAGGTGTTGGATATGGATCTTCGCATCCAGAAGCTCATAAACCATTTCGGCACACAGCAGAAGGCAGCTGTGGCTCTGGGTGTCGACCAAACGACGATCTCTGGATGGTTGCGCGGCAAACACTCTATTTCGCCAGCAAATGCACTTCGTATTCAGATCGCCACATCTGGAGCTATCCAGGCTGCTGACGTTTGCTCTGTTCTCGCGGATTTGGCCCCGACCTTGAAGCAAATGGTACCTGCCAACAGCCATCAGCGTAACTCCACTGAGGCGGCTGTGAATCCATCCAGTGCCGGAGGTGCCCAGTGAGCAACGTAATCCACCTCGACTTCGAAGGGCGGCAGGTAGACCTAAGCGCTGATGGGTGGCTGAACGCCACGAAAATCGCCAAGCAGTTTGGCAAGGAGCCGACTGCCTGGCTTCGCCAAATCGACACCCTCGAATACCTTTGCGTTATGGGAGATGCCCTTGGGGTCAATTCTGTCACCCTGACAGAATTCAATGAAATCAAAGAGTTAGATGCATCTAAGTCTTGGGTTCGCTCCAAGATTCTCGCTCTCGCGAAAAGGACTGGTCTCGTGATGACCAAGGCCGGCGGAAGCGGCGGGACATGGCTGCACCCGAAGGTCAGGGTTTATTTCGGTCGCTGGATCAGCACTAAGTTCGCTGTTTGGTGCGATACGAAAATTGAAGCACTGCTGGGCGGTGCTCCGTCGAAACTGGATCGACTCAATCGCGCTTGCAAGATTTTCGACGACCGCGAATCTCTCGCCAGCACCTACGGGCGCGGACTTTGTGAGTGGAAGCGCGACAAGCCGCTGCTGCTAGGCGACATCGAGCGCGAGCTTGATTCACTGCAAATGGTGCTCGGCCTGAACAACCCCAATCAACCTCGCCTGAAGGCCTTCTCATGACGGCCTCGGCGTCTCAGTTTTTGTTGTCCGGCTAAATCGCAGGCAACAAAAAACCCGCTTCGCAGGCGGGCTTTTTAACCGTCCCCGGCAAGGGACTTTTTGAATCTTCGTTCTGTAGGAGGACGAGATGCATCCGAAAAATACCACCGCGCAATCAACTGCGCAACCACGTAAGCCTCACTTGAGCGATCTTCGTAGCCGCTTCCGTGCAGCCTATGGCGTTCACGGCATCTCCCGGATACTGCTCGAAGACCAGGCGGAGTCTTGCGAGTTGCTTAGTGGACGCGACCGCGAGGCCTTGCTGAGCGCCTTAGAGCACTGTGCAGAAACGCTCTACGCCTATCACGAACATGCCTACCAAGACGCGCTCCCTCATGCCGCTGAGCAAGGGGGTGCCCAATGACTGCCTTCGTCACTCGCACCCAGGCATTCCTGGTCTCTGGCGTCGCGCTCCAGGTCAATCAAGGCACAAGCTGCTACCTGGCTATAGAGGCCGCAAGCACCATCCTGTCAGGCGTAAACGCGATGCTCGCTGGTCTCGTAGACGCAGCTCCAGACAATGCCAATGAAGTCTATGCGATCCGGGTTTTGACCCAGCAATGCGAGGCATTGATTGACGCTGTCGCTGGCTCTATCCGCGAAGCCGAAGACCTCGCGCCACAAAACCAACCCTCGCCAGTTCGTGGCGCGGAGGTATCCCAATGACCCCTTCAATCAGCGACCTGGGCGAAAAGGTCCTGTCCCGCCTGCGCGTGATCGAGAGCTTCGCCTCCATCCTCATGGACAACCATGCCTTTAAGGACGACCAGCAGAACGGGTTCGCGCCTCAGCTTGATTTCCATGGTGAGTCGGCCATCCACGAAGCGATGTACATGCTGGCCGAGCAAGCCCGGGACCAGTTGTCTCAGCTGATGAATGCAGCAGGGGAAGCCCAATGAAGACCCTTCAAAACATTGCTGATGAAGCCTACGACGACCTGATGGTGCTGCGGGAAAAGCTCAACGACTTCAAGACCATGTTCCTGGCTGTGAGCAAATTGCTGCCTGAGCCTGACACCGCAGGTCGCTTGGCCGGTATCGGGGCCATACAAGCCGAGGAGTGGGCGACCAACGCCGAGGAGTGGGCGCGGAAGATGGATGAAAACCTCCGCAACCTTGAAGCCCAGCAGCCCGTCGCGCCACAAAAACCTACCCCTGCAAAACGTGGCGCGGGAGGTGCGGCATGAAGCTAGTCACCATCCACAACACTCAGCTGCCCGTCGTCGAGTATCGCGGCCAGCGCGTAGTCACCCTGGCGATGATCGACCAGGTGCATGAGCGGCCGGATGACACTGCTGGTCGCAATTTCCGCGAGCACCGTGACCGGCTCATTGTCGGTAGTGACTACTACGTCATCGCTCGATCTGAAAACAGCGAAATTCGCGGTTTAGGTTTCGACGTGCCGAATCGCGGTTTGATCGTCCTGACCGAGCAGGGCTATCTGATGCTGGTCAAGTCGCTAACCGACGATCTGGCTTGGACGGTCCAGCGCCAACTGGTCAGCAACTACTTCAGGCCGGCACCAGCACCTGCTCTCCCTGGCGACTACATCACGGCCTTGGAGCACCTGCTGGCCACGAAGCGTTCTGAGCAGCTGGCGTTGGAGCAGCGTGACCATGCGATCGCCACCAAGGCGGAGATCGGCAGTCGGCGAGAAGCCACCGCCATGGCCACTGCATCAGCTGCTGTCCGCAAGGTCATGCACCTGGAGAACGAGCGGGTCGTGGTTGCCAGCACGCCACCGTGACGGCGGTTGAAAAGGCCGCCCACCGAAGCTTCGGTGGCCAGGGTTTCCGTCCGCTCAAGAACTGGTGTGACATCCATGGGGTGTCCGCCCCGAAAGTCCAAGACCCTCGATTCGGCTGGGTTCGCTCCTGGCCTGCGGCCGCCTGGGCGGCTGTCTACCAAATTGACCTGGCCGAACTGTTCGGCGCTGCTGGAGAGCACCAATGAAGCCCAAGATGACCCACGAGCAATTGACGAATCAGATCGCTGAAGTGGCCATTGATTTCCAGCGCGCCGAGATACTGCGCAACTCGCTGAAGCGTGAGTTGAGCGCTATGTATGCGACCTACTTCCGCGCTCACGGCCGTCCCGGCAATGGTGAGCGCACCCGCTTCGATTTCGAAGACCCAGCGTATCGCGGGGTAGTCCAGTTCACCGAGGGCGCTTACAACCGTTGGTATGACCAGCGCGCCCTGACCACCAAGCTGAAAAGGAAGCTGCGCGGTCTCGTTGAGCGCCTGGAGCGCGCCCAATGAGCAACGTACTGAACTTCCCAGAACCAGCCGAGATTGAGGTGATCAGCGAGGAGGCCTTCCGGAAGTACACCGAC
The DNA here is from genome assembly GCA_947090765.1 of Pseudomonas sp. MM223. Lineage (NCBI taxonomy): Bacteria > Pseudomonadati > Pseudomonadota > Gammaproteobacteria > Pseudomonadales > Pseudomonadaceae > Pseudomonas > Pseudomonas sp. MM223. The sequence goes on from OX352322.1 coordinate 1,656,123, forward strand.
GCCGCCCTGCTGCTGAAGTGCTTCGAGGTCATCAAGGACACGCTCGACGTGATCAACGAGCCCGAGTACTCAATCGAGAAGGAGGACGACACTCACATCGACCTAATCCGGGCCTTCTACGCGCTCAAGGTGCTGTTCGCGCGCAAGACAGGTCATGACGCAGCTGTCGTGGCTCAAGACCACTGGGAGGCCATTGGCCGGCACTTGCTGGAGGGAGCCCCTTACCCGGACCAGCTGATCCCGATCGCGGGCGCGTTCATCAGCCCAACCCCTCCAGATGGCTACTCCCACCTTGGCAACCTGGAGCTGGCCTGCGCCGCGTACAACGCCAGCGATAAGGTCAGGCTTGGCACCAACGCAACCCTGTCCGCTGACAACGCGCAAATCAAGGCGACCGTGGCCGTGGAGGCAATCAACGCCACCACCGCCCTTGGCATCCTGGTCCGCCGACTCTCCGGTGGCACGCTGACGGATATGGCGCAGGTGGTGAGCGGTATTACGGGTCTCTCATCGGAGACTCTCCAATGACCATTACCCCGAACCCAGCCCAGGAGCTCCCGCAGCGCGCAGTCGCAAAGATCATCAATGGACCTTGGCCAACCTACACCCAGTTCAAGGGCTTGCCCGAGCGCGAGCGCTGGACTATCTACGAACTGGCCAAGGCTGGTCGGCAGGCCATGGAAGACAAGGGCTTCGAGATGACCGAGAGCTACGACGCCTTTGTGCGCCGTGTCACAGAGGAGCTTGAGCGTGAGCACCATCCTCATGAGTAAGTGCTGGCCCCTCCAGGGCATGAGTGCCACCCAGAAAGCCGTTCTGATATCGCTGGCCGACAATGCCAACGACGAAGGGGTCTGCTGGCCATCGGTTCCGCGAATTGCATCGCGCACCTGCCTTTCTGATCGCGCTGTTCAGTCCGCAATCAAGTGGCTCTGTGAGGCAAACCTGTTGGCAGTCAAGGCCCGCAATGGCCGCTCGACGATGTACACGCTAACCCCCGAAGCATATTCACCCCCGAACGAGGTTCACCCCGAACCAGCTTCACCCACCCCCGAAGGAGATGCACCACCACCCCCGAACGAGGTTCACCACACCCCCGAACCACGTTCACCCAGAACCGTAATAGAACCCAAAGGTGAACCATCAAAGAACCGTAAGAGGGGAAGTGATGGGTTCACTGTTGAGCAGATGCTCGAACTGGCACCCGCTGATCTGAGCGAGCAAACCGCCCGTGATTACTTCCAGTTCCGGAAGAAGAAAGGCCCGCTGAATCTGACGATCTGGAACAACGTTCTCGCAGAGCTTGAGGGATGCCGGGCCGCAGGGATCAGCCCGGACAAGGCCCTGGCCGAGGCAATGACCGCTGCTTGGCAGGGGTTCAAGACCTCATGGATTGTCGACCGGCTGAAAAAGGAGGCTTGGACCTCCGGCACTAGGGGGGCAGGCCAATCGCACCACACCGACCTCGACAAGATTGACCACACCGAAGGCATGGTTCGCCAGCCAAACGGTACTTACCGGGTAGCAAGATCATGACCACACCAAAGACTCTGGAATACAAACCTGGCCAGTGCCGCGTGCACGGTGACTTCACTGACGAACTGATTGAGTCGTTCTTGGGCGAACACTTCTGGCAGGGCTGCACTCGCTGCCAATTCGACGCACTGCACTCTGCCGACGAAGCTGTCCGCAAGCCGGCGCAAGCTTTGCGACGTGACTGGGCGATGAACGTCAGCTTGATGGCTTCTGATATCCCGCTGCGCTTCCGGGCGGCGACCCTGGACACATACCGCACCGACACCGAAGGTCAGGCCGTGGCGCTGACCGAGTGCCGCGACTACGTGCATGGGTTCGAGCGCAACTGGGAGCTGGGCCGCTCGATGATGCTGCTGGGCGACGTGGGGACCGGGAAGACGCACTTGGGCTGCGCTGTCGTCCAGCAGGTGATCCGCAGTTACGGCGCGTCAGCGCGTTACACCATGGCAATCGAGATCATCCGCGATATCAAGATGACCTTCGACAAGAAGTCCGAGCAGACCGAGCGCGACGTGTATGCCTCCCTGCTGGCGCCAGATCTACTGGTGATCGATGAGGTTGGTGTCCAGCACGGCAGCGACTTCGAGCGGCAGGTGCTGTTCGAGGTGGTCGACTCACGGTACCGGCAGCTGATGCCGACCATCGTGATCTCCAACCTGGGCCTAGCCGGCCTGCGCAAGTGCCTGGGAGACCGTGCTGTCGACCGACTGACTGATGCTGGCGGGCCTGCCGTCCTGTTCACCTGGGCCTCGGCGCGAGGTGAAGCATGAGCGAACTGGTAATGGGCTACCCCGAGGCCGAGCACGGTGTGCTGGGGGCGATCATGCTGGCGTCTCTCGATGGCAATGCCGCGCTGGTGGACGACATCGTGAGCCAGATGAGCAGCGCCGATTTCCTCTACGACGACCACGCAGCCCTGTTCGATGTGATCCGTGACTGCCTGGATCGTGGGCTGCCGGTTGATGCGGTGACGGTCGGTGATGTTCAGCGGTCCCTTCCAAGCGGGCAGGGCACCCTGGCATTCGCAGCGGACCTATGCCGGAACGTGCCCTCGGTGGCCAACGCGATGGCGTACGCAAAGCAGGTCAAGCAGTGGGCGGTGATCCGCCAGGTGGTCGACATTGGCCATTCTGCGAAGGCTGCCGTAGCAAGCGGCCTGGTGCCGGACGAGATCATCGCGCAGGCCCAGCAGTCCATCGCTGACTTGCGTGACCTGCAGGGCTCGGGCAAGGCCGGGTACAAGCGCATGGCCGAGGTGTTGCCCAAGGTGTTCGATGGGATGCAGGAAGTGCTGGATGACCGCGCTCCACCGAAGCTCTCGACCGGCCTGGTCGACCTGGACAAGCTGATCGGCTTCCTTCGCCCCAAGAGCATGGTGGTGATCGCCGGTCGCCCTGGCAGCGGCAAGACCATGCTGGGCCTTCAGATCGTCAACCACATCGCGATCCGTGGTGCTGGTGTGGGCCTGATCTTCAGCTTGGAGATGGACGAGAAGGAGTTGACCGTCCGCACCATCGCCTCTCAGGGCGGTATTGACCTGCGCCGGATGGAGGAGGTCAAGAGCCTGGATGAGGACGAATGGCAGCGCATTGGGACGGCCGGCAGCAAGATCGAGTCTGCTCAGCTGTACCTGAACGACACGCCCGGCTTGACCATGAGCGCTATCCGGTCAGATGCCAGGCGGCTTCAACGCGAACAGGGCCTCGACATCCTGATGATCGACTACCTGGGCCTGGTGGGCACCGAAGGCAAGAACCAGAGCCGTACCGACGCTGTGGCCAAGATATCCATTGCCCTAAAGAACTTGGCCAAGGAACTGAGCGTTCCGGTGCTGGTGCTGGCGCAGCTCAACCGAAACCCGGCGAGCCGCCCCGGCAAGAAGCCACAAGCCAGCGACCTGCGCGACTCCGGCCAGATCGAACAGGACGCCGACGCAGTGATCCTGGTCCACCACGACCCAGAGTCGGAAGCGGGTGAGCAGGGCGTCACCGAGCTGATCCTCGACAAGGGGCGCCAGGCCCCGCAGGGCTCGTGCCTAGTCCAGCGCCAAGGGCAGTACGCCCGCTTCGTCAACTTCGCCGGCAACCGCCTCCCGCCTGACGACGAGGTCGAGATGGCCCGCGTCCTGAATTTCTCCAAACACCGTAAGGGGAGCAAGCACCATGAAACTTTCTGATCTGTGGCCACGCGCTGGCGCTGGCAAACCTGCAACCCCGGTCGTTTCGATGACGGTGACCAAGCGTGCTGGTGCCGGGCAGCCTGTTGCCACTGGCAATACCCCGAAACCCGAAGGCGTGCATCAGCGTTTGGTCGGCCCACGCGAGCTGCCAGAGACGCTTGAGGCCTGTGAGGCCCTGCATGAGCAGCTGGTGGCTGACGCTATCCGCCTGGAGCTGTCGCTGGCGCAGGCCGTCGAGCGCGCCATCCAGGGCACGCCATACGACCGAGCCTGGTACAACCGGGCGAAGGCCGCGCTCAAGCACTTGAACCATGACCGCACCCGGCTGCTGTACCGGTGCGGCCAACTGCGCAAGGAGGCCAAGGCGCACGCCCAGCAGCACATGGATCGGGTCATCCTCGACGTAATCAAGAAGTCGATGCCCGCCGACCAGTTCCTGGGCTTTGTTCGAATCGCAGAGGCTCGCATGGCCTCGGGGGTGACCCAATGAGCAACGTAACTGCGGCATTGCTGCGCAAGAGCTTGCAAGAGCATGAGCGCAAGTTCCTGAAGATCGCAGGCGAGCATCTGGCCGAGGAGAAGGTTGGAGGTGCCGCTGCAATGGCGTGCTTGCTCGATATGGTCGCCAGCTGGCACGCCACCCGGGTCAATATTGAGTTCGGGGATTACTGCAAGCGCTGGGTGTCGGAAGGTAACGCCAAAAGCAAGCCGGCGGATCGTCTGCTTCGTAATCTGCTGGGTCTGGACGACAACCCACCACCTCGCCGCATCCGGAGGGCTGCATGACGGTTTATCGTGACGCTGAACACGGCGTAGTCAGGGCCATGACCCTAGACGCCATATCGCTGCACAAGGGCCAGGCCTGGCAGGGCAAGTATCAGCCTCCAGGCTCGCAGCCAGGAAAGGGAGAAAACCCGTGCCCGCTGGATCGATTTGACCAACTAACCCAGGACGCGATGACCCGCTCGCTGCTGCACAGGGTACTTTCGCCGCTGCATTGGAACATGCTCGAGGCCTTTTACAAGGTCGACAGCAGCAAGTCGTTGCAGCAGGAAAGGGCGCTCGCCATCCAGTATGTGGCCAGGGCTGCACCGGGCAAGGCACATTGGCTGTTCCGGCAAAAGTGCGTCACAGCCTGGGCTGTCACCAACTTACCCGACGGATTCATGCTGCTGCACACCTGGGACAATCTCGACTCGCCCACGCCGGAGAAAACGCTTTACCGGTGGAGGTCAGATATTCGGCGATGGCTCAAGCAGGAGTTAGACAAAGCGTTCGTTTCGGCGGCAGTCATCCTTGACGAGGCGGGCCTTATTGCAGAAGCAGCTTGACGCGGTGAGAAAATGAGAATCTAATTCACCACATTGCGGTTTTGCGTCTTGAGAATGCGAACCCTAAGAAGCCCTGGCCATCACAGCCGGGGCTTTTGCGTTATAGCCCCTTGAGTCTGACAGGCAGCGTAAAAATCCATCCATGCCGGATAAACACCTGTTTTATGGTGCGCCCGCCCGGGTCGGGTTGACTCGATTGTTACAGGTTTGAATAAGAAGATTTCTAGTCTTTTGCATTTATCAAAAATCCCATAGGCCTAAACTAGGCACAGCTTCCTAAAAAGCTGCGACGCACTAGAAATACAGGGTCTAAGCAAACCACCCTACCGTGCCTCGTAAAGCCTTCGGCCTATTTATCTCCGACTGAAGACGTTAATCGTTTGCATCGTTGGAACATGGAAAATGAAACTGTTCAAAGCATTGATTGCTGCTTCGTTTGTAATGATGGGTAGCCAGGTGGCGCTTGCAGATGAGCCTGTTGTTGAGCATTACACCTATAGCTCGCATCCAGACATCGCCAAGGTAGTTCGCCAAGATCCGATTCCAGATGTGTGCGGTGTGGTTCCTGTCCAGATGACCTACATCGACCATCAGGGGCAGCAACACACCATGGAGTACAGTGTTATGGGTAACGGTTGCCACGATAACTAGATTTTAATTCCAGCCAAAGACAGGCGATCAGGGCCCTTAATCCAGCAAACCCGAAAGTTAACTCCAGAGTGTTTTCCATCCTAAACTCATTCTAAGCCTCGGCATTCGCCGGGGCTTTTTCGTTTATGCGGATGACGCGCCCAGGCAGCTGGGCTAAGTCGGTAGTGGCGTTCAGTCAAACCCGTGCGGTCACTGATGGACAACGCGATGAGAGCCTGGGGTACGTGACCCAGCGATCCAGACCAGCAAGCCGGGATGCACGGCCCTCCGCACCCATTCCAAGCCTCGCACCAGCTGGGGCTTTTTCGTATCTGGAGGATGCATGGAAAAGCTAAAGCTCGACGTTGAGGTTGAGGGCGCCGCTGACTTCCTGCGCCCTCTGGCTGAAACGCTCAGGTCACTTGAACATTTTCCCGAGCTGCCGCTGCAGGTCCTTCGTGACCTTGTCGCCCACAGCCTTCATGAGCTTCCCGTAAGTCTCGACAGCACCGCATTTGCCGCAGGTGACCTTCGAGTTGTCGTTCGGCCTAGCCGGAACCTCGAACTTGTCACTGCCGCACTTGGCGCACTTGAGGGTTACCTTCATCGTTTTTCGCTCCGTGAAACGTCTTGTGTGGAAACTCGACGATAGCACGGGGCCATCTTTTCACATATCCAAGGGCTCGCCAGTTCGACGGGTCATTTTGTTTCTGGAGCACCACCTATGGCCGAGCCAAGTACCGGCGCCCTCGCAGTGACCGGCGTACTGGCCAGCGTCGGCCTGGGTGCCCCGGCATAGCTAATCATCCCCCTCAATGCGTACATCCGAGATACCCAAATCTGCGACCGCAATGCGGAGATCATCATTTGATAAGCGGCACGGCGCGCGCGCCTCAGACAAGGGGTCAGCGGGGGCATGCAGACGGAGGAGAGCGGTCAGCACATTGTCTTCGTTCGGCGTGCTAGACCAATCGCATATCCAGAATCTGGTATGGCCTTTGAGGTTGTAGTCGATGCGGTATTTCATAGGTTGCCGGACCTCCGCCATTGGACGTCAGTTATGCCGAAGCGCTCAGCAGCAGGCCGAGAGACTTTTCTGATATCCGAAGCAGTGAACTTAGGGATGACTCCAACGCCGGCTTCGCAGGCAGCCCAGTGCCAGGCCTCAGCGTTATCCATCCTCTCGGCGCGGACGATGAATTCGCGAGCTTCTCCATGGAGGTGATAAGCGACCACATAGATGTTACTGACGGGCATTTACTAGTTCCTTCTAGCGAAGCCAGATCGGCCAACATTCCTTTTAACCCCTAGGGATTCCGGGGGCAAGCATCCGGCCGGTTTAACGCCGGAGCACAATTCTCACGTACGGAGCAAGCAAATGGACCCGACCGACCTGGGCCCAGGCACAGCCACCTGGCTGGGCGGTAGTGGCATCGTTGTCACGGGCGCATTGCTATGGGTGCGCCGCTTCCTGTCCAAGGACGCTGCTGATCGCGCTATGGACAATGCCGATATCGGCACTGTCCGCCGGCTTAATGAACTGCTCGATTCCGAGCGAGAGGCCCGAAAGCTGGCCGAGGCCCGCGCCGATCAGTTCGCCAAGGAGCGCAACGAGTTGGCAGCAGCAGTTGGACGGATGGAAGGAAAGATCGAAGCGCTCACGTGTCAGGTGGGCCAGCTCACTGAGAAGGTGACCACGCAGAGCGCAGAGATTTCCCGGCTGCGTGCACAGCTTGGAGGTACAGCCTGATGGACAAATGCGCTTTGGAATTCATCGCTCGACGCTGGTGGCGACGGGCAGAGGTGTGGGTCATCGCTGTGGTGCTCATTGCAGGCGGTGCAGTTCTGGGTTGGCAGTCTGCTTATTGGTCGATGGCCAGCACTCAGTCGCACCAGGTCGACGAGATCCGGAAGGCCTACGACGCCGCAATGGCTGAACGTGACAAGCGTCTGGACGAGCTGACCAGAAAGGCCGAGAGCGCCGCGACCAAGGCGTCGAAGGCAGCCACTACTGCGACCCAGGCAGCCGACAAGGCTGATGAGGCGCTGAACCGGGTATCGCAGTAGCCGCGCCACAAATCAGACATGCGCCGTTTCGTGGCGCGAGCACGCTGATCATGCGTTCCGCCAGATTAGTGAAGCACTCGACCGAAGACCGGTTGAAGCTGATCCCTTTCGTGGATGACTCCGCGCGCTGCTTTGGTAATTACATCTTGCTGAAGCTGATTAACCTGCATGGTGAGGACACGAACGGCAGTTTGATAAACAACTGATCCGGACGCCACGGGATGCTCCTCCAGTAGGCCTTCAAGCTTCTCGGTTAACAAAACGCACCTGTCTATAAGCTCTTCGATTTCTTTCATCACGGTTTCTCCAGATCTTTCCGCTACGACCATCCGGGCGGAAGGTCGTTCCGACGACCCCGCGGATGCGCCGATTTCATTGCGCGAGAGAGCTTATCGAACATGGCCAAGCAACCCTATACACCATGCAGGCTGTATGTCGACGGTGCCGACGGCATTGCAGTCAGTGATTTCATAACCACTGCTGCCGGATCTGCCTATTTGGTGCAGACGCTGCGTGTGAGCCGCACCCGGCCAGAGCGAAAGTACATGGGCTGCTTGCGCTGGCCCATCGCCGAGATACCCGCCGATGCGCGGTGCTACCAGCTGACCTGGTACAGGAGGTGAGCAATGGCCTGTAGTGGATGCGCCGCCCGGCGCGAATGGATCAACAAGTGGATGAAGGTGGCATATGAACGATCAAAGCAAATCGTTGGCGGTGGCGACCATCGTTCCAGCACCAAACACCAATCCGAACAGCCCGCACCTCGCGAGGGGGACCAAGGTCCTGCTTAGTGATGGAAGTGAGCTGGAGGGCGTGTTGAGCATTGAGCTCAAGGTTTCGGTGGACAATCCGGTGTGGCATGCGGTGATCACCGTGCTACCTCGAGAGATTCCCGTTGTGACGGTGGATGCCCAGGTGGATCAGATCGAGGTCACCAGCCTCATGAGCGACTCGCGGCAGTGTCGGCAGGCAGAGCAATGAGCCTGGCTGTTGAAGAGCGAATGGATCAGCTCCTCGCTGAGCTGCAGAAGCAGACGGGCCTGCTTGAGCAGATAGCAGCGCAGAACCTGGCACTGATCGAAGCGCTGGCTGACGATGATGATGTAGATCCTGACGCCGTGGCATCCACCTACCTGGATGGCACGCCCGTTCACGGTTGCCGCTGATGGCCAGGCTCACGTCCCTCAAGCCACCGATGCAGGCGCAGCCATCAAGGCTGGCGACGGTCAACCCGGAGTCATGGCGGACGGCCAAGGGGACATCTGCCCAGCGCGGCTATGGGTACAAGTGGCAAGTGGCACGGGCCGGCTGGCTCGTGGCTCACCCGCTTTGCGTGTACTGCCAGCGTGAGGGGCGGGTGACCGCAGGTACTGTCGTCGACCACATCGTCCCGCACAGGGGCGACATGAAGCTGTTCTGGAGCCGAAGCAACTGGCAGACCCTGTGCCGGCATTGTCACGATGTGGTGAAGGCAGCCGAGGAGGCCGCCGGCCAGATCGGTTGATGCACCTCACTTCCCCGATTCTAAGGGGAGGGGTGGGTGGAGAGTTCATGGCTTTTCGCTTCCAGACCACCTGCCCCCGCACGCGTGAAATTTTTCCCTGTTTCAGAGGTTTTTGTTAATGGCGTTAACATCGAAAAAGCGCCGTTTTGTCGAGTCCAAGGCTGCTGGTGCCTCGAATCGCGAAGCGGCGGAAGCCGCAGGTTACGCGGCGGGCAGCGCTTCGGCGGCAGGTTCTCGGCTCGCCAAAGACCCTGACGTTGTTGCCGCTCTGGAAAAGTTAAAGGCGCCCCGAAATGTTAAGCCGGCGCCAGAGCGCGAGGCCGCCGAGTACGGCCCGCCGGGTGACGAGTCGGGCGACCTGGTCGACCTGCCCAACACCGACGATCCGCTCGTTTGGTTACTGGCGCTGATGAACGATCCCCAGGCCAAGATCTTTGATCGGCGCAACGCCGCCCAGTCGGCGCTCCCGTACTTTCACGGCAAGAAGTCCGGCATGGGCAAAAAGGAACAGAAGCTCGAAGAAGCGGCGAAGGTGGGGGCCAGCGGCAACCGCTTCGGGCTGCGCGAACGCCACTTGAAGGCCGTCAAATGAAGAAATGGACTACCGCGTGCCCCGACTGGGAGAGCAGGATCGTTCGTGGCCAGGCACTCGTGCCGGTGGAGCCCATCTTCCCCGAGCAGGCAGAAGATGCTCTCGACGTGTTTTGCAACCTTCGAATGGTTGATGCCGACGGTAGCCCCCTGATGGGGGATACCTGTCGCAGCTGGGTGCTTGATGTTGTGGCCGCGCTCTTCGGCGCTTATGACGCCGACGCCGGCCGCAGGCTGATCACCAACTACTTCCTGATGGTGAGCAAGAAGAACGGCAAGTCGACGATCGCCGCGGGCATCATGCTCACGGCCCTGATCTTGAACACCCGGCCCTCTGGCGAGTTCCTGATCCTGGCGCCGACGAAGGAAGCGGCTGACAACGCGTTCAAGCCGATCCGGGACATGATCGATGCGGACGAGGACCTGCAGGCCAGGTTCCACGTGCAGGAATACAACCGGATCGTCACCGACAACCTGAACAAGGCAAACCTGAAGGTGGTGGCGGCCGACTCGGCCACTGTCACTGGCAAGAAAGCGACTGGTGTGTTCATTGACGAACTCTGGGAGTTCGGCAAGCAGGCCAAGTCGGCGAAGATGCTGGTCGAGGCCACCGGCGGCCTGGCGTCACGCCCAGAGGGGTTTGTTTTCTACTGCACCACTCAGTCCGACGAGCCGCCGGCCGGCGCCTTCAAGGCCAAGCTGGACTATGCGCGCAAAGTGCGTGACGGGGAGATCGAGGACCGGCGCTTCCTGCCCGTGATCTACGAGTTCCCGAAAGAGATGATTGAGCGGAACGAGCACCGCGACCTGGCAAACGCCCATGTGACCAATCCCAACTGGGGTCTTTCTGTCGATCAGGAAGTGATCGAGCAGAAGTATCAGGAGGCGCAGGCAGAGGGCGAGGGGGCCATACGCGGCTTCTTAGCGAAGCACCTCAACGTCGAGATCGGCCTGGACCTGCGGTCAGACCGTTGGGCAGGCGCTGACCACTGGGAATCGGCTGCTGAGGCTGTCATGACCCTGGAGAGCCTGCTGCAGCGCTCCGAAGTGGTTACGGTTGGTATCGACGGTGGTGGTCTTGACGACTTGCTCGGCCTGACAGTGCTGGGCCGCGAGCCCTTGACTCGCCGATGGCTCCATTGGGCTCACGCCTGGGCGCACAACATTGTGTTCGAGCGGCGTATGGATATCGCCAGTGTGCTGAGGGATTTCGAGAAGGCGGGCGATCTGACCGTCGTTGATCGACCAGGTGATGATGTCCAGCAGGTAGCCGACATCATCTGTGATATCAGGGATCGCGGCCTGCTGCCGGAGAAGCTGGCAATCGGTGTGGACTCGGCCGGTATCGGCGACATCGTCGACGAGCTCACCACCCGAGAGCGCGGGATCACCATGGAACAGATCGTGGCCATCTCGCAGGGCTGGAAGCTCAACGGCGCGATCAAGACGACCGAGCGCAAAGTGGCTGGGGGCGAACTGGTCCACTGCGGCAGCGCGCTGATGAACTGGTGTGTCGGTAATGCCCGTGTCGTTCCGCAAGGCAATGCCATCACGATTACCAAGCAGGCCAGCGGCTCGGCAAAGATCGATCCGCTGATGTCGACATTCGATGCTGTTTCGCTGATGGCGCTGAACCCGGAAGGCTCTGGTGATCTCCAGGGCTTCTTTGACAACCCGATCATGGTAGGAATCTGATGGCCGACAAGAAACCGGGCCGGGTGAAGGCTGCGCTGCAAAACTGGCTCGGGGTGCCGATAGGCCTGAAGGACGGCGCATTTTGGCAAGAATGGTTCGGCAGCTCTGCATCTGGAAAGCACGTATCGGTCGACAAGGCCATGCAGTTGTCCACGGTATGGGCATGCGTAAGGCTGCTGTCCGAGTCCGTCTCTACGCTGCCGCTCAAGCTTTTTCGGCGCCTTCCCGACGGATCACGCGAGGTCGCCAAAGACCATCCGCTGTTCCGCGTGCTTTGCCGCATCCCGAACGCCGAGATGACCCCGCAGCGCTTCATGCTGCTGGTGGTGGCGAGCATCTGCCTTCGAGGCAATGCGTTCGTCGAGAAGAAGATGATCGGCAGCCGGATCATCGCCCTGGTGCCGCTTCTGCCCCAGTCCATGAGGGTGAAGCGGCAGGACAACGGGCGCCTAAAGTACACCTACAACGAGAATGGCGTGGATCGCGACATTCCCGAGAAGAACCTGATGCACATCCGCGGCTTTGGCCTGGACGGGGTGTGCGGGATGCTTCCGGTAACCACCGGGCGCGAGATCTTCGGCTCGGCGATGGCGATCGAGGAGGCCGCGGCGAAGGTGTTCGCACAGGGCATGCAGGCGTCCGGCATCCTGAGCAGCGACGCCAAGATCACACCGCAGCAGCGCGAGCAGCTTCGGGCCAGCATGCAGGCGTTCATGGGGTCGAAGAACGCCGGCAAGATCATGGTGGCGGAGGCAGGCTTCAAGTACCAGGGCATCACGATGAACCCTGAGGCCGCCCAGATGCTGGAGTCCAGGTCTTTCGGGATCGAGGAAATGTGCCGTTGGTTCCGTGTGCCGCCCTTCATGGTCGGTCACATGGACAAGCAGTCCAGCTGGGCTGCTTCGGTTGAGGCGCAAAACCTTCACTTCCTCACCAACAGTCTGCGGCCGCTACTGGTCAACATCGAGCAGGAAATCACTCGTTGCCTGATCGGCGACGCCGATGCCGACGACTACTTCGCCGAGTTCGCGGTGGAAGGTCTGCTGCGCGCGGACAGCGCCGGCCGCGGGGCCTGGTACAACACGGCTCTGCAAAATGGCTGGATGTCTCGCAACGAGGTGCGGCGGCTTGAGAACCTGCCGCCAATCCCGGGCGGTGACACCTACACGGTCCAGTCTGCGTTGGTGCCTCTGGATCAACTCGGGAAGCCCAGCGCAGGCGTATCGCCGGCGGCCTCGGCATTCATGCTTCGACTGGTCTCGGCGCGCAACAACGATGACCGGGATGCCATCAACAAGGCGGTAGAGCTGGCGTCCCAGGCTCTGGAAGCCGGAAACCCGGACGGCCCAATGATGGCCCACGCGCTGATATCGATGCCGCTGCTCAAAGCGGCCTGACCTGGAGTAACCCATGACTCTCAAGACACTACCGGCAGCGCCGGCGGTGCGGCCACACGCGCGCGTCGAATCCGATCTACTGCCAAAGGCGATGGAGCGCTGGAATCCCGCAATCAAGGCGGCAGCCGGTGACGACTCCACCACGATAACCATGTACGACCCGATCGGCATGGATTGGTGGACGGGCGAGGGCGTCACCGCCAAGCGCGTGAGCGCCGCGCTTCGCAGTATCGGCGACAAAGACATCACCGTGAAGATCAACAGCCCTGGCGGTGATGTTTTCGAAGGCTTGGCGATCTACAACCTGCTGCGCGAGCACAAGGGCAAGGTGACCGTCCAAGTGCTTGGCCTGGCTGCCTCGGCTGCCTCGTTCATTGCCATGGCTGGCGATGAAATCCAGATCGCCCGCGCCGGCTTCATGATGATCCACAACGCGTGGACCATTGCCGCAGGCGACCGAAACGACTTCACCGAAGTCGCTGACTTCCTCGACCAGATCGACGGCACCTTGGCCGACATTTACTCGGTCAGAACCGGCGATGAGGTCGCCGCAATGCGCGCCCTCATGGATGTCGAGACGTGGATGGGCGGGAGCGGGGCCGTAGAAGCGGGCTTCGCTGACGGCCTTCTCCCATCGGACGCCGCGCAGGAAGACCCACAGGCCAAGGCGCCGCACCAGATCGCAGGCTCGCCGACTGGACGCGATTCTGGCGAAGCAGGGCATGCCCCGCTCCGAGCGCCGATCCCTGATTCAAGAACTCAAAGGGGGTACGCCTGGCGCTGCCCCCTCCGGTACGCGCAGCGCTGCCGAAACCCCGGCCGATCTGGCCAACCACTTTGCCGATCTACAGGCCGCCATGTCGCGGTTCTCGGCAGCAGCCCTCAAGTAACCGGAGAAAATCCCATGGCAGATAACACCGCTGACCTGCTGAAGCAGGTATCCGCCGAGCTCAAGCAGGCAACCAGCGATTTCAGCAAGCAGGCCGAAAACGCCTTGGCCGAGGCCAAGAAGGCCGGCGGCCTGTCCGAACAAACCAAAAACGCAGTCGACGAACTGGCGACCAAGTTCAACAGCCTGACCGAGGCCGAGAAGCAGCTGAAAGCCCAGCTTGGCGAACTCGAACAGGAGTTCGCGCGTCTGCCTTCCGCAGGTGCCCCGCAAGCCCAGGACAGCCTGGGCGGCGTCGTGATCAAAAGCGAAGCGCTGAAACAGTTCGCCGCCAGCATCGAGGGTGGCAAGCGCGTCAACATTCCAGTCAGTGCAGCCCTGCTGTCCAGTGATGTTCCGGCCGGCATCGTCGAGCCTCAGCGCCTGCCCGGTATCGACACCGCGCCGAAGCAGCGGCTGTTCATCCGTGACCTGATCGCCCCGGGCCGAACCACTGCCCCGGCGATCTTCTGGGTACAGCAGACCGGCTTCACCAACGCCGCCAAAGTCGTGGCCGAGGGCACCGCCAAGCCCTACTCCAACATCGAATTCGCGTCGAAACTCACTGCAGTTTCGACCATCGCCCACATGTTCAAGGCCTCCAAACAGATCTTGGACGATTTCGCCCAGTTGGGTTCGACCATCGATGTCGAAATGCGATACGGCCTCAAGTACGTCGAGGAGCAGGAGATCCTGTTTGGTGACGGCACTGGCGTTCACCTGCACGGCATCGTCCCTCAGGCCTCGAAATACGTCCCGGCATTCGAAGTGGAGAAACGGTCGGGCATCGATGATCTCCGCCTGGCGATGTTGCAGGCCCAGCTGGCGCGCTTGCCGGCTTCCGGTCATGTCCTGCACTTCATGGACTGGGCCAAGATCGAACTGACCAAGGACACGCTGGGTCGCTACATCCTCGCCAACCCGCTGGGCCTGGCTGGTCCTGTGCTGTGGGGGCTGCCGGTGGTGGCCACCGAGGTCGCTGCTTTCCTGGGCAAGTTCCTGACCGGTGCATTCCAAACTGGCGCTCAGCTGTTCGATCGTGAAGACGCCAACGTGGTGATCTCGACCGAAAACGCCGACGACTTCGAGAAGAACCTGATCTCGATCCGCTGTGAAGAGCGCGCTGCGCTGGCGGTCAAGCGTCCGGAAGCGTTCATCTTCGGTGAATTCGCCGCCCCGGTCACTCCGTAACCCAATGTGAGGGCCGCACAAGATGCGGCCCCTGGAGGCATTCATGAAGCTCAAAACCCTGAAACCTCTGTACCTGGGTGGCCAAACACTGGTGGAGGGCACGGCCTTCGAAACCATCGAGCAGCACGGACGCCAGTTGATCCAGAAGGGCTATGCAGAGCTGGACGACTCGGAAAGCGAGGTGGTGGTGACCATTTCGCAGGAAGATGCAGCTGGCGCGGGCGTGCTGACCACCAGCAGCCTGGGGGCGGTAGCCTTGCCGATTTCTCCGCCAGTCGCCGCCTTCAAGGCTAAGCACAAGGGCGCTGGCAAGTACATCGTGGTGGACGCTGAAGGCAACCAGGTTGGCGAGTTCTCCGGTAACCAGGAAGAAGCCAATGCGGAAGCTGAGCGACTGATCGCCGGTGGTGAGCCGGCGCAGGCCGAGGAGTAACCCATGCCCGTGATCGCCATCGATCTGGCCATGCATCACCTGCTGGCCGAGCCGGAAGATCAGGTGCTGGTCGAGGCGCAGCTTGGTGCAGCGGAAGATGCGGCGATGGGGTTCCTCAACCGCCGCTTCTACCTAGACCAGGTGGCGCTCGATGAAGCTCGCGCCGGCGTTCAGGCGGCCATGCGGCAAGCCAAGGAGGCGAATGCTGAGGCGGTCGCCGCCGCCGAGGCCGAGCAGGATCACACCCTGCGCTGTCGCCTGCTCGAACACGCCCGCCAGGCGCTGGCCGACGCATACGACCAGGCAGACGCCATCGCCTACGGCATGGTGCTCAACCCGGCGATTCAAGCAGCCTGCCTGCTCAAGCTGGGCCACCTGTTCGCCAACCGCGAGGAGGTGGTCACAGGGACCACCGCCACAGAACTGCCACTCGCGTCCCAGCACCTGCTGATGCCGTACCGCATCCGGATGGGTGTGTGATGCAGGCCGGCAAGCTCCGGCACCGCATCGACATTCAGGAGCCGAAAGCGGTGCGTGACCCAGTGACCCTGGAGTTTGGGGAGCCAGAATGGGTCGCTCGCTGGGAGAAGTGCCCAGCCAGAGTCGAAGACCTGTCGGCCAGGGACTTCGTTGCCGCCCAGGCCGGCCAGGCACAGGCCACGAGTCGGATGGTTATCCGATACCGGCCTGGCGTCCTACCCACCATGCGCATCCTTTACCGGGGTGAGGTGTATAGCATCGTTGGCCCGCCACTAGCCGACGCTAAGTCTGGCCTCGACTACCTGACGATCTTGGTCGATAAGGGGGTGAAGGATGGCTGATGGTGTCGAGTTCAGCATCACCGGCTTGGATACCCTGCTGGGGAAGCTGGAGTCGGTCAGCTACGACGTTCGGCGCAAGGGTGGCCGGGCTGCGCTACGCAAGGCGGCCCAGGTGGTGGTGCAAAAGGCCAAGGAGGGAGCCGAGCGGATTGACGACAAGGCGACCGGCCGGTCGATATCGGACAACATCGCGTTGCGCTGGAATGGCCGCCTCTTTAAGCAGACCGGTGACCTCGGCTTCCGGATAGGTGTGCTACACGGCGCCGTGCTCAAGGATGGCGGTGATCTCAGCCAGAACGCCCCGACGCCGCACTGGCGCCTGTTCGAGTTCGGTACCGAGAAAATGGCCGCTGCCCCGTTCATGCGTCCGGCTCTGGCCAACAGCATCAGCGAGGTGACCAACACCTTCGTAACCGAGTACGAAAAATCCATTGACCGCGCTATCAAGCGCGCAGCGAAGAAGGCAGCTTCCCGATGACACCACCGATTGCGCAGGCCTGCTTGCAGAGCTCTGCCGTCACGGCACTGCTCGGCACCGGCACTGATATGCGGCTCTATTCGTTTGGTGAGGCGCCACAGGGTGTGACGAAGCCCTATGCCGTCTGGCAGATCGTCAGCGGCAACCCTGAGAACTACCTGGCGGGCCGCCCGGATGCCGACAGCGTCACGCTGCAGGTCGACGTGTACGCGACCACCGGTGACATCGCGCGAAAGGTCCGTGACTCGATCCGTGACGCCATTGAGCTGGAGGCCTACATCACCCGCTGGGGCGCCGAGGGGCGCGATACCGAGACGACCAGTTACCGCGCCAGTTTCGACGTTGACTGGTGGGTTTCCCGTTGAAATTTAGATAGACCCGATGCCCGCCCAGTGCGGGCTTTTTCATTCCTGACTGGAGAAAAACCATGTCGATGAACGCTCAGGGCGCCCAGCTCTACGCGCTGCTGCCGCCTGCCAATGGCGGATCTGGCCCCAAGACCGTGATGGAAGTGGAGTGCCTCACAGCCTTCAACCCCGGCGGCGCCCCTGCCGACCAGATCGATGACACCTGCCTGTCCGACACCGATCGCAAGTACAAAAAGGGCCTGCGTACGCCTGGCCAGGCCACTGCCACCATCCTGGCTGACCCGCGCAATGCCAGCCATGTGCGCATGTTCCAGCTGTCCCAGGACGATAGCGACGAGGATATCCTGTGGGCTCTCGGTTGGTCTGACGGCAAGGGAATTGCGCCCACCGCCGATGCTGACGGGGATGACTTCGTACTGCCGAAAACTCGCACTTGGTGCTTGTTCGCCGGCTACGTCGCGGACTTCCCGTTCGACTTCGCCAGCAACGCCTCGGTGAGCACCGCTGCCACCATTCAGCGTTCGGGCAAACTCAACTGGGTAGTCAAGGAGAATCCATGAAACTGACACTTGAAGCGCTCAAGGGCGCCGGTTCGTTCACTGGGCGCCCAGTTGAAAAGGAGATCAAGTGGCGTCAGAACGATACTGACCTCACCGCTACAGTGTTCGTGCGCCCGCTGGGTTACCAGACTGCGGTCAGTGATGTACTCGCGTTCGGCGGCAAGACGGACAGCATTGCCGGAAAGATCGCCGCATCGATCTGCGATGAACATGGGAACCCCGTGTTCAGCAGCCCGATGGACATCACTCATGGCCCACTGGATCCGGTCGAGCTGGAAGCGGACCCGGAAAGCACCAAGCGCCTCGGCTCTCTCGACGGCGCCTTGACGGTCGCACTGCTTTGCGCGATCCATGAGGTGAACGATCTGGGAAAGACGCCGAACTCGACGAGCTCGATGAAATCTGGCACGAACTCGTCCTCTGCGGCATCGGCGGCTGCACCATCGCGCAAGCGCAGGAAACCCTGAGTCTGCGCGAATTCAGGTCTTGGGTGAAGTTCAGGCAGCGCCGTGGCTCGCTGCATCTGGGTATGCGGGTTGAGCGCTCGGTAGCTGTGGTCGCCACGATGATGGCCAACCGGACGCGCGATCCGAAAACGCGGCCAGAGCCCTACACAATCCAGGACTTCACACCCCATGACCAGGACGACAGGCCGATTTCTTTGCAGGCGGCCATCGCGTCTTGGACGTAGTCGTTCAACCCTGCTGGTTATGATGGTAGATTGGCAGGTTTCGACCAAAGGGATTGGCCATGGAACTAATCACCGGCAGCTCTTATTTGATTTTGGCTGTCTCGTTTGTTTTGTACTTTCTCCCTATGATGATTGCTTTCAAGCGGCATCATGAGAATTACACCGCGATTTTTATGTTGAATCTGCTTTTGGGGTGGACTGGTATTGTGTGGCTCGTTTGCCTGATATGGGCATTCATAAGCAGGCCAGTTCCAGTTGGGCAGGTTCAGAGAATCGGTAGTTCGTCTAGGTATGAAGAGCTTGAGAAAATTTCGGCTCTCCGAAGCAGCGGGGCTTTAACTGCCGAGGAGTTCGACCGGGAGAAGTCTCGAATACTAAAGTGAAATGGAAACCCGCCAAGTGCGGGTTTTTTAATGTCCGGAGAAAATAATGGCGTCAAGATCTCTCGGCACTCTGACTCTTGATGTCATTGCTCAAGTAGGCGGTTTTGTTGCCGGCATGGATAAAGCCGAACGCAGCTCGGAGAAGTGGAGAAAGCAGGTTGAGAAAAGCGCCAGGGCCGTAGGTACAGCCATTGGTGCCGGACTGGCGACCGGAGTCACTGCAATCACCGCAATGACGGTGTCAGCTATAAATTCAGCCACAGAGGTAGCTAAGCTAGCCTCGGTAGCAAATGTGAGCACTGCCGACTTTCAAAAGTTAGCGACTGGAGCAAAGACCGTCGGTGTAGAGCAAGATAAGCTCGCGGACATCCTGAAAGATGTGAATGACAAGGTCGGTGATTTTCTGAACACCGGCGGCGGCGCGATGAAGGACTTCTTCGATCAGATAGCCCCCAAAGTGGGCGTCACTGCCGATCAGTTCCGTAACCTCAGCGGGAGCCAAGCTCTAGGGCTTTACGTATCCAGCCTGGAGAAGGCGAAGGTCAGTCAGTCAGACATGACGTTCTACATGGAGGCTGTCGCCAACGATGCTACTGTGCTCTTGCCTCTCTTGCGGAACAACGCAGAAGGATTCAAGCGCTTTGGTGATGCCGCTGAGGCGGCTGGCGCGATCATGGATGATAAGACGATCCGCGCAGCTCAGGAGTTAAAAGCAGCCAACTGGTTGGTTGAGCAATCTATTAGCGGGCTTGGAAATCAGATAACAAGCGCGATGCTACCGACGCTTGCTAATTTTGCTACCAGGCTTAGTGATACGACCATAAATGGAGTTTTAGCCAAGCAGGTATCTGACGATTTGGCAGCGAGCCTTCGCGCATTAGGTAAGTTTGCCGTGGGAACTGTGGCGGGGATCCATCTACTGAGTATTGGGCTGAAGACCCTTTCCGATCTTGATAACGCGATGGTCGGCGGAGAGGACGCCAAGTGGTACGACCGATTCTTGCCGCCGGTCAGGATCTATAACGCCTTCAAGAACGTTGATGCCATGGGTAAGACGCTCAGTGGCGCAACGGCTAAGATGGACGGGCTTGCCATTGGCTATGGCAACCTCATGGACTCGTTTAATGAGAAGCCCACTGGGGCTACCAACCAAATTAAAGAACTAGCTGATCTGTGGGAGAAGATGCAAAAGGGTCAGGACGGCACGTTCACTGCCCTCACTCCCGCGCAACAGCAAGCCGCCAAAGCAGCTGAAACCGCCGCCAAGAAACTTCAAGGCCAGTTCGACACGGCCGAGGAAGGCTACAAGCGCCAGATCGCCCTGATCAACACCTCGACCGACAAGCGCCAGAATGCCACTGAGGTCGACAAGCTCGCCTTTGAGCTTGAGGAAGGGAAGCTCAAAGGGCTCTCGGAGGCGCAAGGCAAGAAGCTTGAGGGGCTGGCGGCTGAGTTGGACGCCAAGAAAGCGCTACTCAAGGCCGACCAGGACGCCAAGAAGCTCGCTGCCTTGCAGGTCAACCTCGATGAGGACAACCGAACTGCCAAGGAAGGTCTGGACATGGAGCTTGCTGGTGCTGGCCAGGGCGACAAGTCGCGGGAGCGGTTCCGGGCGTTGCTCGCCATCGAGCAGGACTACAACAAGCAGCGCCGCGAAATGTACAAGGAGTACAAAGAGGCGCTTCTTGCAGAAGACCCTGATGCGGAAGTGAACTACCAGAAAGAGACCGGCGCACTCGATAAGGCCCTGAAGCTTCGGCTTGAGCATCAGCGCAACTTCTACGAGCAACAGGACGAGATGCAGGGCGACTGGCTCGCAGGTGTTTCGGATGCATGGCAGAACTACGTTGATATCGCCGCCGACTTCAGCGAGCAGGCCGGGGCAGCCACTGAGTCGATACTAAGTGATGCCACGTCGTCGATATCAGGCAGTCTTCAAGGAATCATCAAAGGCACGGAGAGCGTCGGGGATGCCTTTGGTAACCTGGCGGCAACCATGGCCAATTCTGTTCTTGGTGCGCTGACCGACATTGCTGCGAAGTGGATCGTAGTCCAGGCGTTGAAAATGGCCGGCATCACAGCCGAAACCACAGCTACCGTGGCCGGCGAGGCCACTAAAACCACTGCAAAGCTAGCCACTGACGCGGCGTCAACGGCATCGTCGCTCACTGCAACAGCTACTGTCGCGTCGGCCCAGGTGGCGGCTGCGGGCACCACAATGACGGCATGGCTTCCTGCCGCCCTGGTTGCTTCTGTCGGTTCGTTCGGCGCGGCCGCGATTGTCGGCAGTACTGCGCTGCTGGCGGCCTTTGCACTGATTAAAGGCTTTTCGGGGGGAGGGTACACCGGTGCAGGAGGAGTCAATGAGCCGGCCGGTGTCGTTCACAAGGGTGAGGTTGTTTGGAGCCAAGCCGACATCAAGCGATTTGGTGGGGTGTCTGCAGTGGAGGCCCTGCGTAAAGGCAAGGCTACACCGATGGGTGATCTGCGCTCTGCTGGTGATAGCTGGGACTTACCGCCACAAGTTGCCTCCAGCTCGGCGGATGGCGGTGGCAGCGCCAACATTCAGCAGGTCTTCAACATTGGTAGCGATGTGAGCGCCCAGACGGTAGCCATGGTTCAGCAAGGTATGCGACAGACCATGACCGCGATCCTCCAGGACGTTAATCGGAATGGCCAGATCATGCAGACCATTCGCAAGAAAATTTAAGGTGTGAATATGGCGATCGAATGGCCCGCCGAGGTGTGCCCGGCGCAGATTAGCTGGGGCATGGTCTATAACAACCGCGACTTCAGCTCCACGCTGAATAACAGCCAGCAGATCGTGGGCTATCCAGGTTCGTACTGGAAATGCTCACTTTCGCTGCCTCCGTTGACCCGCGACCGAGACCGGATCGTGACTGCTTTCATGGGGCGTCTACAGGGCCGCTTTGGCACGTTCAAACTGCCCGCGTTCACCCGCCGGCGCACTGACAACATCGGCTCTCCCGTTGTGCTGGGTGGCCTCGCAATGGCTTCCCACATCACGCTCGGGGCTGTGCCGGTAAACCGGAAGGTCTTTAGTCAGGGCGACTACATCACCATTGATGGCGTCATGCATGAGGTGGTTGAGGACGTGGTTTCGAGCGCGCAAGGGGTGGCGGTGCTGCCCCTCAACAGGCGCTTGCGGGCAGCCTTGATTTCCGGCACCCCGGTTGAGTATCGAAACCCTTACTCGATCATGCGTCTGTCTGAGGACAGCTATACTCTGTCGGTCAGGCCCGTTGTGGCTGAATTGACCATCGAATGCCGGGAGGCCTTCTAATGGCATTGGTTTTCCCCTTTTCGCCGTCGGTGCTGAACATCATTGCCGCCGGCAACTTCACGCCGGTTTTCGCCTGCGAGCTGGATTTTGCCGATGGCATGGTCCGGGCGCATACGGGCACCGGCCAACTGACGATCAACGGCCAGGTCTACGATGGTGTTGGCACCTTCGGGGAAGTGGGCACGGCCAACGAGAGCGCCGAATCGGGGTCATCGCTGTCCATTGACCTTACGCTAAACGGCCTGGACAGCTACATCCTTTCCCAGACCTCGGTGGCTGGCTGCCGGGGCCGGTTGGCTCGCCTGATGTTCGTCGTCTACGACGAGGCGGGGAATTACGCCGCCGACATCCTGTTCAGCGGTCGCATGGACGCCGCCAAGTTGTCTTACGGTGGCTCGACAGGCGACAGCTCGATCACGGTCACCATCATTGACCGGATGGCAGAGTGGAACCGGATCGGTACTGAGCGCTGGACCGATGAGAACCACCGCGCCCGGCATGACGGTGACCGCTTCTTCTACGCCGTCGCGCAGATGGCCGAATGGCCCATCTACTGGGGCGCCAAGAAAGACGCGCCGTCCTTCACCTACGAGTAAACGCCATGCGCTATCGAGACTGGCCCACGAGGCTACACGAGACCATCCAGGCCGCTTTCGAGCGGCCTTTTTTGTGGGGAGAATTTGACTGCTGCCTGTTTGTAGCGGACTGCGCGGTGGCGATCTGCGGCGTTGACCCGGCGAAGGAATACCGCGGGCGGTACAAGACGGAGATCGGCGCCAAGCGCGTGATGGCGTCGACGCACGGATCTGTCGAGGCGGCGCTGGACACCTACTTCGAAAGGGTTGATGTGCAGTTCGCCCAGCGCGGCGACATCGTCACGTTCGAAAACGAATCGGGGAAGTGCGTGGCAGTGCTCTGGAGTGGCCGGTATTGGGCGGCTACCGAGTCTGGTGCTGCAGCCGTTGATTGCGAGCCCTTGGTGGCCTGGAGAGTTGAATAGTGGGAAGCTCGATCAAATCAGTCGTGAAGCTCGTCACTGCGCCCATCAAAGCGCTTTACGACCCGGTGGGCGCCTTCAAGGACGTGTTCGGCGGCGTGCAGGGTATCTTCGCGGGCCTGACCGGTGCGGCCAAGGTTTCGGGTGCCGGCGAGCCGGAGCCCAGGCTCACAGACTGTCCGCTCCTCCAAGGCCCCGGTGCGCTTCATTCTCGGTCGGGCCAGCACCGGTGGTGTGCTGGCTTGGATTCAGGAACAGCCTGGCGACCAGGCCAGTGGCGAGTGGCTGCACATCGTTTACGTGCTGTCTGAGGGGGCCATCGCGGGCGTCGATCAGATCTACGTAGATGAGCGCCCGCTGTCTGAGCTGGGGGAGAATGCCACGTCTGAGGTGATCATTGACCCGGCCCAGGTGAACGCCTTCCTTCTGGCCAACTGCCCAGACTGGCGCCAAGAGCAGATCGGCCGGGGCCTGTCGTTTGTCCGGCTGTCGTTCAAGTACGACGCCGAGAAGTTTCCGTCGGGCATCCCGGATGTGCGTTTCGTGGTTCGTGGGCGCCGCGACATTTATGACCCCCGTAATGGAAGTTCCGGCTATTCGGCCAACACCGCACTGCTGATCCTTTGGTACCTGCGCAACCGCTGCGGCATTCCCGACGACGAGATCATCTTCCAGTCCTTTGCCAGTGCGGCCAACGTCAGTGATGAGGCCGTTGGGGGGCCGGACGGCACAGTGACACCTCGCTACTTTGCAGGTGCCGTCATTGGCGCCGACGAGAAGCGCAATACCGTTTTGGACAACCTGCTGTCGGCCTGTGCCGGCACCTTGATCCGGGTCGGCGGGCGCTGGTCGCTCCAGGTGGGCGCCTACTATGGGCCGGCTGACTTCACCATCAACGAAGACATGGTGATCGGCACCGTTGAGGGCACGACCGAGGTCAGTAACAGCGATGCCATCAACACCATGCGCGGGACGTTTGTTGACCCTGCACAGGCCTGGGCCGAGACCGACTACCCGGAGGTCGCGATTCAGGACTGGATCACCGCAGACGGTGGCGAGCTCGCTGAGTCGCAGTCGTTTGCCTATGTGACAGACGCCTACCTGGCGCAGCGGCTCGCAAACATCAGCCTACGACGCCGACGCTCGGGCGGCTCTGTATCCATGCCGTTGAACTTCAACGGCTACAACTGCCGCCCGGGGCGTGCAGTCAAGGTCGATCTGCCTTCGCTGAACATTCTGGGCGAGTTCATGGTCACGGAGTGGAGCATGGGCGCTGCCGATGCCTGCAAAGTGACCCTCAAGCCCTACGAGCAGGCCATCTTTGATGATGCTGTGGGCCAGCCCTACGACCCGCTGGGGTTCATCAACCTGCCCGTGGGCGGCCTGGCTGCAGTTACCGGCCTGGCGTGGACGCCCAGCAGCGTGGCCGAGATCATCCAAGGCGTTCTCAGCTGGGTGCCCCCGGCGCAGACCGTGCTGAGCTACACCGTGACGATCCGCAAGGGCACTGAGGTCGTCCAGTCGCTCAAGGTGGGCGGGGAGGCCGCAAGCTGCAACATCAATGGCCTGGCCTCCGGCACCTATACCATGAGCGTCGTTGCCTTCGGCCCGGGTACCCGATCCGGCGAGGCGAGCATCACAGTGAACATCGATGGTCCGCCCGTGCCCGAGGCGTGTGTGGTGCAGTCGACGATCGACACCATCACGCTGCTCCCGAGCAACCCATTGCACGGTTTGAACGGTGGCACCTACGAGTACTTCTTCAGTCTTGATCCGCAGGCTACGGCTGCGCAGGCCGAATACCTGGGGCAGGGGCTGAGCCTCGTCCACGCGGGGCTGGCGTTCTTCACCAATTACTTCTACTTCATTCGGTCCAAGAACGCTTACGGTGTCAGTGGATTCTTGAAGGTGGCAGCGTCTACCTCGACGGATGTGAGCACCATGCTCGCGGCCCTGGCAGGGAAGATCGAAGACACACAGCTCGGCCAGGACCTGCTGACTGAGATCGAGAAGATTTCCGGTGAAGGCCCGGAGTCGGTGAATGGCCGTATCGATGCGGCGAAGCAGGAACTGGAGGACCTGATCTCCGATCTTCCAGATGCATTGGAGTACCTGCCCACCAAAGCCTATGCCAAGGATGATTCAGTGCGCAAAGGCCAGCGCTTGTACATGGCCATTGCGGCTGTGTCTGCGGCTGCTAATGGCAGCAATGCGCCGCCGAACCCGACCTACTGGGTTGATATTGGCAGCATATCGTCGACGGTGAATGGCCTGGCACAGGCGGTAACCAAGAACACCACTGACATTGCGACTGTGGACGGGAAGGTGGCGGTAAACGCCGGCATGCTCCAGGCAGTCCAGTCGGCCTATCGCGATGACAATGGTGAAGGCGCGCTGACTGACGCGCTGCGCGGATGGGATACCTTGGCCAAGGTATCTGAAGAGACACGCACTCGCGCCACCCAGAACGAAGCCACGGCCACCAGACTGGTGGTGGTGGAGTCCCGCGTGGATGGCAACACCGCGAATGTGCGCTTGTTGGAGCGCACGGTGGCCACCAATGAAACCGCCACGGCCAGCCGCTTCACTGAGGTCAACGCCAAGGTGGGCGGGAACACCGCGAGTATTTCGCAACTGGAGAACACGGTCACCAGCAACGAGAGCTCGACTGCATCGCGCCTCCAGTCGGTGAATGCCCGGGTCGACAGCACTAACCAGGCGCTTGACCAAGAGAAAGTTGATCGGGGCAACGCAGTAACGGGTGAGCGTCAAGCGCGTGAAGCCGCCATCGAGAACGAGGCCACCGCCCGTGCAAACGGTGATCAGGCGATTGGCCAGGTGGTTGAGACCGTCAGTGCCAAAGTGGATCAGAACGCCAGCAAGATCCAGAGCGTAGAGCAGGCCCAGGCGGATACCAATCAGGCGGTTACCTCGCTGCGCACCAATATCGAGGCGGTGTACACGACTGGCCGGGACGACAATGGCGAAGGGGAGCTGGCCGCGGCACTTAAGGGCTGGGAAAGCACGGCCAAGATCGCCGAAGAGTCGAAGACGCGTGCCACGGCAATCGACGCTCAGGCGAAGAAAACCGAGACCTTGGAAGTGTCGTTCAATTCTGGGCTGGACAAGACCAATGGCGAGATTGGCAAAACCAACATCGAAGTCCAGAAGACCAGCGCTGCGGTGCAAGTGACCAGTCAGGCCGTGGCAGCACTCGACAACAAAGCCAGCACCATGTGGTCGGTCAAGATGCAGGTCAATGCTCAGGGCCAGTACGTGGCCGCCGGCATCGGCCTTGGTATCGAGAACGGCCCGGCAGGGTTGCAGAGCCAGTTCCTGGTGTCGGCCGACCGGTTCGCTGTGGTCAACGGCATCAACGGCGTGCTCTCGTCACCGTTCGCGGTACAGGGCGGCCAGGTGTTCATGAATGACGCCTTCATTCAAGACGGCACCATCACGAACGCCAAGATCGGCAGTTACATCAGTTCGACCAACTACGTCGCTGGCCAGATGGGCTGGATCTTGAACAAGAGCGGGACGTTCGAGATCAACGGGACGGTAGCGGGGCAGGGCCGCTTGTTGATCAATAACCAGCGCCTGCGCATCTACCACGCCAACGGCAACTTGGCGATTGACCTGGGAGTGAACGTATGACGGCCGGCCTTAGGGTCTACGACCCGAGCGGGCTTTCGCTGTTGGACATGACCAGTTCGATCAGCCAGATGATGGGGTATGTGGACACGGGGGCGGCCAATGGGTCGCTCTCGATTCCGCTACCGCCGTCCGGCAAGACTCTGTTCTACGCCATCACCGAGCTTTCCGCTCAGAACAAGTACCTCGGCAAGCGACCCGGGGTGACCCTTGCTTTCGGGGCGTCTGCCGCCACGCTGTCCTGGCAGTACTCCTATGCCGGCGGCTGGGGCTTCTACTCGCTCAACTGCCGTATTCACTATGGGTATTACTGATGTCAGCGGGCCTGAAAGTTTACAAGGAGAATGGGCAGCTCCTGTTCGATACCGAAAAGATCACATACGGGCTACTGAAGAGCGGCTACCTCTCCTTTCAGCTCAATTGGCCACGCCTCTACCATCGTTCGGCCCAGCTTCCGCCGAATGAAGGGAGCAGTTATTCAGAGTCAACGATTACGGATGCGATCCACGGCTTTAGCGTGACGGGGGCCGTGGCGCCCATGGTGTTCATCACGGGGCCGGGAATCTCTTGTGGATCCTCAAAATCGGGTGATACCACGACGTTCTACTTCATCGGGGCCAGCCCTTCCACGAAGTTCTATTACTTCGACACCATGCGCAACACGCTGAGCGGCGCGGGCTTGAAGTGCTACGACGAGTCAGGTGCGCTGACCTTCAACTCCTTGCAGTACCCGCTAAACATCGTGGACACGATCAGTGCACCGGAGCCTCCCACGCCTACGGTATGGAATGGCATAAAGATGTACGGCGTGCCTTTCGCGGGGGCCACCAAGTCCGCGACGCGCTTTATCAACAGCGGCCCTTACTACTGCGTAGCGCGTGTGTTCATCGCGGTTGGCTCGGGAGAGTTTGCGGCCAGCACCACGTTCTCCAGGTCGTTTGGGCAGGGAATCATGGACAACATGTCATCGCCTGGGACGTCCGGCAGTCCGTTCCCGGCATATGCGTCCATGCAGGCGCACATGGATGGTGCCTATGGCGCTTCCGGCGGGATCTACTTCATGGCCTGCGATGCCGCCCGCACGACGATGCTCTTCAGTACGACTGCGGCCAATAGCTACTTCGACATTCCCACCGATCGATACCCGCAGGCGCTCGTCATCAAGACGGACAACCTGCCATTCCCCTTCAATTAATCGGAGCATCCTATGCCCTGGTACAGGACAGGCACGGTCGCGATCACGGCTGGCCAAACAACGGTGACCGGTACCGGCACCAACTTTTCAGCCAACGGCAGGGTCGGGGACGCGTTCCTTGGCCCTGATGGCAACTGGTACGAAGTGACCAACATCGCTAGCGGCACGGTGCTGAGCATTTTGCCGGCCTACAAAGGGGCTACGGTGGCCGGCGGCGCCTATGCCATTACGCCGGTGCAGGGGTACCCCAAGACGCTGGCCGACAAGTTCAACGATATCGCCAACACCTGGGGCTCGACGTTGGCTGGCCTGGGCGCTGTCTCCACTGAGAACGTTGTGCCGGTAACCAAGGGTGGTACCGGTGGTACGACGCAGGCGGCCGCGCGTAGCGGGCTTGGCCTGAAAGCGGCCGCTGTGGCCGACATCCTCGGGACCGTCAGCCAGAGCGGCGGCGTGCCAACTGGGGCGATCATGGAGGCGGGCTCTAACGCCAACGGCGAGTACGTCAAATACGCCGACGGCACTTTGATCTCAAGGTCTCTTTACACGGATAACGGGCTGGCTATCAACATTGCGGCGGGCACACTATTTCGCTCTGCGACGCTAACTCAAATTTACCCTGTCCCATTTTTTGATACACCAAAAGTTTCTTTAACTATGTACAAGGGAGTTAACGACAGTCATAGGGTTTCAGCTCAGCAGCATCCAAGTGGTTCCGGCTACATGACTTTTTCGGTTTCAAATTCCGTCAGCACTGCCGCCGTTGCCATCCAGTGTTCCATTATCGCTATCGGCAGGTGGTTCTAATGATTATCAAGCTTTCCCCGGTTCGTTCTGACATCCGCCTTTCGGTTGTGAAGGCCGGCGACCTTCTGGAAGTGAACGGCGTGGCCCTGGACTTTTCGCGCCTGGCTGACGGGTCGACCTTGCCAGCCGAGGCCGTGGGCTGCAATTTCGTGATTTCCCCTGTCGAGCGCATCAATGGCGCCCTGGTGCTAACCCTGATGCTGCCTCATGACGCCGACGCGCCAGAGGGTGCGCGCTTCCCGGTCGACCTGTATCCGGCTGATGGCCCGGTGCAATTGCCCGGCTTGGACCTGGGCGAACGTCTGCCGGCGACTCCCGGTGTGATTGACTGGTCGCAGGTGGTCACCGCCGAGGCCAAGGCCCAGGCCGCTGCCGAGCAGCTGTTGGCCACTATGGTTG
The DNA here is from genome assembly GCA_947090765.1 of Pseudomonas sp. MM223. Classification (NCBI taxonomy): domain Bacteria; kingdom Pseudomonadati; phylum Pseudomonadota; class Gammaproteobacteria; order Pseudomonadales; family Pseudomonadaceae; genus Pseudomonas; species Pseudomonas sp. MM223. The sequence continues at coordinate 1,685,259 of OX352322.1, forward strand.
CCGAGCAGGCACAGCGCCGGGCCGTCGCTGATGCAGCGATTGCCCCGCTGCAGGATGCCGTCGAGCTGGACGAGTCCACAGAGGCAGAGGCCGCGCTACTCAAGGAATGGAAGCGCTACCGCGTTGCGCTCAGCCGCTTGCCTGAGCAGGAAGGCTACCCCAGCGAGATCGATTGGCCCGCGCCGCCGGCCTGATCCGCACCGAAACCACCGACCGCCACCTGGCGGTATTTTTTTGCCTGGAGAAAACCCATGACCGCACGCGGCATCCGCAACAACAATCCCGGGAACATCGATTTCAACCCGCGCAATGCTTGGCAGGGCCAGCTTGGCATCGAGGTGGGTGTGGGCAAGCCGCGCTTTGCCCGGTTCGACGAAGCCGAGAATGGCATCCGCGCCCTGGGCAAGCTGCTGCTGAACTACCGGGGCAAGGACGGCATGCCCGGCGTCGGGCGGCCCGGCATCGATACCTCGCTGGAATTCATCAGCCGATGGGCACCGTCCAGCGAGAACAACACTCTGGCCTACGCCCAGGCCATCGCCAAGCGCTTGGGTGTAGGCGTCCGCGACTCCATCGACATCTCCAAGCCGCAGGTTCTGCGCGAGGCGGTGGTGGGAATCATCGTCCACGAGAATGGCGGAAACCCCTACAAGGCAGAGGTGATCGACGAGGGTATCCGGCGGGCCTTGGCATGATCACGATGCCAGCGGAGGGCGGCCGCCTGGCCGTTGTACTGATGGTGGCAGTGCTGCTGCTAGGTGTGGGCGGTGCCGGCGGTACCTGGCTGGCGGCCGGCCATTACCGGCCGCTGCTGGATCAGGCCAATAAGGAGGCGGCGATTTGTGTTGCTGCCCGGAACAACCTCAGCGGGCTGGCGGCAGAGCAGGGTAAGGCACTGGGCGATCTGGCCCTGGCGGCAAGTATTCGCAAGGCCGGCGTCGAGAAGGCTGTGGGGGAGGCCAAGGCCAGTGCAGATGTTGACTACGCCGCAGCGAACCGACTGCAACAGGAGCGCACCGGTGGCGACCAGTGCACGGCTGCCGCCTCGATCATCGACAAGGAGCTTGGGCTATGACGCTGGTGGTGAACTCGAAAAACTGTAGGAGCGGGGAGGGCCTGTTTCAGGCTGCAGCCCGTGTAACGCGTGGATTGTCCTGTGGGAGCGGGCTGGTGGTGGTCCTGGCCCTTTCGGGCTGTGCCGGCCGCGCTGAGCAGGAGAAGCATTACGTTCGCGTCGAGGTGCCGGTGCAGGTGCCGTGTCGGGCGCCGGAAGTCGCGGTACCGTCCTGGGCGGCCGCTGGCCTGCGCAAGACCGACAGCCTAGAGGTGAAAGTGCGGGCGCTGCTGGCTGTGCGCAGGCAGCGGATCGGGTACGAGAAAGAACTGGAGGCGGCCATAGCCGCTTGTCGATGAGGGGGCTTCCGCCCCCCCTCTGATCAAGGCCTACTGACGGCCTTGACGGCGCTGCTCAGCTTCTGGCTCTCAAAAAGCTTTGCATACCCCGACTGCAAGCAGTCGTACTGGTACATTGTGCGAAGAAGCCATATCTTTTGCCATAGAGCATCATCCATAGCATGTTGGGTCACATTGAGATTCAGGAGGGCAGCCTCCCTCATATCAATCACCGAGCCATGGGAGTGGTAGTGCCCTCGCGTAGCCATCTTCGAGATTGTCTCGTCAATAGCCTCCGGTATATGAGACATCATGCCTTTAGAAAGCAGCTCACGCGCCAGCTTTTCGGTCTGCCCTCGCGTGGTCAAGGCTAGCTGATACTCAATGGGGTTGAACGATCCTGCTGGTGCATTAAGGATGAACTCCACCGGGACACCGTTGTAAGACGGATCTATAGGGCCTAGCTCGGACTCTACCCCCATCATTATGGTGGATCCTGACAGAGCTATCACGGTGCCGTTACTTTTGGCGCGCCGCGGGATAATGACTCGCAGATCAGGAGCGGCCTGCTGGAGCAGGGAGCAAATTTTCTCTGTTGGGTCGGTGTAACCGCCGTTTGTCTCAAGCAGCAGGTCAATAGGCTTGCCCAAGGCGCCGCGCAAAAGCTCTGCGAACAGGACATCATCACCCATGTCAATCTGGGCGCCCGACTGTTCACATTCGGTGAAGTAAACGATCAACTCTCGACCGGTATCCTCTTGAATGTCAGAGATCAACTGCTGACGAAGATACCGGTCCTTGTGCGTGACCCAGAAAAGCGGGGATTGAGACGGCAGCGTCTTAGAGCGGGGAAAGCAATCCGGCATGATGGCGAGCGTCCTGTTCGTCATAGGTTTTTTGGCTTTCACCGAGGGCAAATACCGTTAGGCCTGCGTTCATGCGCTCGCTTGCCTGACGAATGGCCTCATATGGGTCGCGGCTTGGAGGGGCGGTTACCTCATCTTTGACGATAACCTGGTCGGTCCGAGTACCGAAAAGATTTCTGGCTTGAGCCATCGCGCTTGACTCTTGGAAATATACGCTGCTCATGAGCTGCTCCATTGAAAGATCAGCGGTGTTCTTCGCTAATAGACTTATCCACAGGATTTGCACACCGTATGGACAAGGTGGCTCGCGATTATCGCTACGTCAAGCTCCAAGTCAAATCATATTTTGACTGGAAGGCGCCTGTGCCAGTGAAACCGATGAGTCCCCTATAAAGAAGTCGACGAGCGGGGCAAAGAATCCACGTTCACCCCTTATTCTGTTTTGCCGCTGACGGCGCGATCTCTCCGTGCTCGGCTGTGATTCTCGTACCACTTTTTGTACCAAAAGAGGTTTTTTATGGGGGAATCAGGGGGATTTATGGCCCCTGAAAGCCTTTAAGCCCCCCTTTTCCAATACTCCTGCTAATCCGCACATAAGTCCTTACCGGTTTTTCCGTTGGGGAGGGGGTGCCCAGGATTAGGGCACCTTAAGGAACTGACCGGTGTGCTTTGTGAGAGTTTTAGATCGATCTGTTATATGGGACTGCTATGCAGCCCTTCGCGGGCGCGCCCGCTCCCACAGGATTACCGCAGGCCTGGGCCTTGCGCGATCACTGTGGGAGCTGGCTTGCCGGCGATTGGTCTGCGAAGCAGACCCGATCACTTACCGCGAATGAGCTTACGCAACGCAAACCGGTTTGGATGACAAGCCTCTGCCACCGCCCGCGGCAATGGCAACGGTTCCCCGCACACCCAAGCCGCCACCAGTTCTCCACTCAGTGGCGCCGTGATCAATCCGCGCGACCCGTGCCCGCTGTTCACATACAACCCCTCCAGCCAAGGGCAGGCCACATCCGGCACCTGCCGCGCATCCCGGCCCAGCACTGCATAGGCCTCGGCAAACAATTGCGCATCAGCCACCGGCCCCACGATCGGCAGGTAGTCCGGGCTGGTGCAACGGAACGCCGCGCGCCCCTGCAACTGCTCAGGGGCCAATTCGGCCGTGCCCAGGCGCTGGGCCAGGTCAACGGAGATCTCGTCCAGCAACGCCAGGTTGCCCTGGTGCTCGGCCACTGTCGGCGCCAGGTCTTCGCTGTGGAAATCAAAACTTGCGCCCAGGGTATGTTCATCCCCGCGCGGCGGTGCCACATAGCCCTCCGCGCACACCACGGTGCGCAGTGCCCGGCTGCTGGCGGTGGCCGGCAAGCGGGTGATTTGCCCCCGGATGCGCTTGAGTGGCAACTGCGCGCAAGGCTCGAAGCGCCGCACCTCGGCAGCACCGGCCAGGATCACCACGGGCGCGCTGGCCAGCAGGCGCTCGCCAGCCCAGGCTTGCCAGTGGTCATCAACCTTGCGCAGCTCGATGACTTCCTGGTGTGTCAGCAGGCGGATACCTGGGTGCTGCAACTGCTGTTGGCACAGCGCGGGCGGGTGCACCCAGCCACCCTCGGGGTAGAACAACCCGCCGGCCGGCAAGGCCACCCCGGCGATGGCTTCGGCCTCGGCGCGTGCCAGTGCATGCAGCAAATCGTGGTCGAAGGCGGCAGCCAGCTTGCCTTGGCGCTCGGCTTCCTTGCTGTCGAAGGCCAGTTGCAGCACGCCGCAGGCATCCCAGTCGTGGCCACGCTGCAAGCGCTGCAGCTGGCGCCGGGTGTAGCCGAACCCGGACAAGATCATCTGCGACAGCGCAGTGCCATGGGCCGACAACTTGAGGTACAGCACCCCTTGCGGGTTGCCCGAGGCTTCCTGTGCCGGGGCTTCGTGGCGCTCCAGCACGGTAACCTGCCAGCCACGCCGGGCCAGGCTGGCAGCGGTTGTGCTGCCGGCGAGGCCTGCACCAATCACCAGCGCCTCGCGCGGCCCCTGGGTAGCGGCGGGGCGCGCGTACCAAGGTGCGCCTGGCCCGGGCAGGGTGCCGACGTAGGCACCGCTCATCACCTCCCACTTCTTGCCGATGCCTGGCACCTTTTTCATGGCGAAGCCGGCTTCGACCAGGCTGCGGCGAACCCAGCCGGTGGTGGTGAAGGTGCCCAGCACTGTGCCCGGGTGCGATAGCCGCGCCAGCTGTGCGAACAGGCTCTGGGGTCCACATGTCGGGGTTCTTGGCGGGGGCGAAACCATCGAGGAACCACACATCGATCTGCGCATCGAGTTGTGGCAGTTGTTCGAGCACGTCGCCGATCAGCAAGGTAAGGGTGACCCGGCCATCGCCAAAGGTGAATTGCTGAAAGCCCGGGTGCACCGCCACATATTGCTCCAGCAGGGGCTCGGTGTAGCCGGCAAGTTCAGGCCACAGGCGCACTGCGCGGGCCATGTCATCGTGGCCGAGAGGGTATTTCTCGACACTGACGAAGTGCAGGCGCGCATCGCTGGGCGCATGCTCGTCGAACAGCTGCCAGGCGCAGAAGAAGTTCATGCCAGTACCAAAGCCGGTTTCGCCGATCACCATGCAGGTGTGCGGCGCCAGGTTGGCAAAACGCTCAGCCAGGCGGGTCTGGCCGAGGAACACGTGTTTGGTTTCTTCGATGCCTTCGTTGACTGCGAAATAGACGTCGTCATATTGCCGCGAGTGGGGGCGGCCCTGGTCGTCCCAGTCGATCTGGGCGTGCTGGAGGAGGGTGGACATGGTTGGCTCGGTTGCAGCGGATGGACGGGATTTTATGCCATCTGATGATTTTGCGCAGGCACAGGCCGCCCACAAATCCGCTAGTCTTGCTTATCCATTGAAGGAGCCAATGCATGTTCGAATCTGCCGAAATCGGCCACAGCATCGACAAGGAGGCTTACGACGCCGAGGTACCCGCTTTACGCGAGGCCCTGCTCGAAGCCCAGTACGAACTCAAGCAGCAGGCGCGTTTCCCGGTGATCGTGCTGATCAACGGCATCGAAGGCGCCGGCAAGGGTGAGACGGTAAAGCTGCTCAACGAGTGGATGGACCCGCGCATGATCGATGTGCTCACCTTCGACCAGCAGACCGACGAAGAGCTGGCCCGGCCGCCCGCCTGGCGCTACTGGCGGGCTCTGCCACCCAAGGGGCGGATGGGCGTGTTCTTTGGCAACTGGTACAGCCAGATGCTGCAGGGGCGGGTGCACGGGGTGTTCAAGGATGCCGTGCTCGATCAGGCGATCATGGGCGCCGAGCGCCTGGAGCAGATGCTGTGCGATGAAGGTGCGCTGATCATCAAGTTCTGGTTCCACCTGTCCAAGAAGCAGATGAAGGCACGGCTGAAATCGCTCAAGGACGACCCGCTGCACAGCTGGAAGATCAGCCCGCTGGACTGGCAGCAGTCGCAAACCTACGACCGCTTCGTGCGCTTTGGCGAGCGCGTGCTGCGCCGCACCAGCCGCGACTACGCGCCATGGCATATCGTTGAAGGGGTAGACCCGAACTACCGTAGCCTGGCGGTGGGGCGCATCCTGCTGGAAAGCCTGCAAGCCGCGCTGGCCAACAACCCCAAGGGCAAGCACCAGGGCAACGTCGCCCCGCTGGGCCGCAGTATCGACCAGCGCAGCTTGCTCGGTGCCCTCGACATGACCTTGCGTCTGGACAAGGCCGATTACCAGGAGCAGTTGGTCACCGAACAGGCCCGCCTGGCCGGCCTGCTACGCGACAAGCGCATGCGCCGGCACGCCTTGGTGGCCGTGTTCGAAGGCAACGATGCTGCCGGCAAGGGCAGTGCCATTCGCCGCGTGGCGGCGGCGTTGGACCCGCGCCAGTACCGCATCGTGCCGATTGCCGCGCCTACCGAAGAAGAGCGCGCGCAGCCCTACCTGTGGCGGTTTTGGCGGCATATTCCGGCACGCGGCAAGTTCACCATCTTTGATCGCTCCTGGTATGGCCGGGTGCTGGTGGAGCGGGTGGAAGGTTTTTGCAGCCCCGCCGACTGGATGCGTGCCTATAGCGAGATCAACGACTTTGAAGAGCAGTTGGTGAATGCTGGCGTAGTCGTGGTGAAGTTCTGGCTGGCGATTGACCAGCAGACCCAGCTGGAGCGTTTTCAGGAGCGTGAGCAGATCCCGTTCAAGCGCTACAAGATCACCGAGGACGACTGGCGCAACCGCGACAAGTGGGACGACTATGCCCAGGCGGTGGGCGACATGGTCGACCGCACCAGCAGCGAAATTGCACCCTGGACGCTGGTAGAGGCCAACGACAAGCGCTGGGCGCGGGTGAAGGTGCTGCGCACCATCAACCAGGCGCTTGAGGCGGCGTTCGCCAAGCACAAAAAATAATCCTGCGGTGGCCCTATCGCCGGCAAGCCAGCTCCCACAGGAATTTCACCGCCCTCGAAAACTGTGCGGTACTTGTGGGGCTGGCTTGCCGGCGATAGGGCCAGATCAGGCAACACACCTGCCAAGCCATGCCACACAAGAATGACCTGATGAATTCTTTTCTCGGCACTCTTCCCCGTCACCGCCCTCCAAGCCCGTAGAATTCAGTCACCCCCACCACGGGCTTGATCGAGGATTTTATGCACACCACTTCCGGCCGCTGGAGCTATGGCCTGTTCCTGGCACTTCTGACCGCATTGCTGTGGGGCATCTTGCCGATCAAGCTCAAGCAGGTGCTGCAAGTAGTCGACCCGATCACTGTCACCTGGTACCGCCTGCTGGTTTCCGGTGGCCTGCTGTTCGCCTGGCTGGCCGCCAAGCGGCGTTTGCCGTCGTTCACCCGGCTGGCGCCCAAAGGCAAGGGCCTGGTTGTGGTGGCTGTACTTGGCCTGATGGGTAACTACGTGCTGTACCTGATCGGCCTCAACCTGCTCAGCCCCGGCACCGCGCAGCTGGTGGTGCAGGTTGGCCCGGTGCTGTTGCTGGTGGCCAGCGTGTTTGTGTTCCGTGAACGCTTCAGCCTGGGGCAGGGCGTGGGCCTGCTGATTCTGCTGGCGGGTTTTGGCCTGTTCTTCAACCAGCGCCTCGAAGAGTTGCTGACCTCACTGGGCACCTACACCACTGGCGTGCTGACCATTCTGCTGGCCACCAGCATCTGGGTGTTCTACGCCCTCAGCCAGAAACAGTTGCTGACGGTGTGGCATTCACAGCAGGTGATGATGGTGATCTACCTCAGTTGCGCCGCGCTGCTCACGCCCTGGGTACACCCGCTGGAGGCGCTGCAATTGACCCCGGTGCAAGGTTGGCTGCTGCTGGCCTGCTGCCTGAACACCTTGGTGGCTTATGGCGCGTTTGCCGAGGCGCTGGCGCATTGGGAGGCATCGCGGGTAAGTGCCACGCTGGCGTTGACGCCGCTGGTGACCTTTGTCGCGGTGGCCGTGGCGGCCTTGGTGTGGCCTGAGTTTGTTCAGGCCGAAGACATCAATGCCCTGGGGTATGTAGGGGCGGTGACCGTGGTGTTCGGCTCGGCGCTGGTGGCGCTGGGGCCATCGCTGGTGGCCAGTTGGCGTGCCCGCAAAGCGCGCTTGCCCCAGGTTCGGTGATCGCCTGCTACGGCCCTATCGCCGGCAAGCCAGCTCCCACAGGATCACCACAGGCCTGAGTACTGTGGAGTACCTGTGGGACAGGATCACCACAGGCCTGAGTACTGTGGAGTACCTGTGGGACAGGATCACCACAGGCCTGAGTACTGTGGAGTACCTGTGGGAGCTGGCTTGCCGGCGATAGGGCCAGTACAGGTAATAAAGAACTTAGCCCTTGCCACCCGGTGCCAGCATGTTCTCCGGCCGCACCCACTGGTCAAACTGCTCATTGGTCAGGTACTTCAACTCCAGCGCGGCCTCGCGCAAGGTCTTACCCTCGCTGTAAGCCTTCTTGGCAATTTCCGCCGCCTTGTCATAGCCAATATGCGGGTTCAACGCCGTCACCAGCATCAAGCCCCGCTCCAGGTGCGCGGCCATCTGCTCGGCATCGGGCTCGATGCCCGCCACACAGTGCAGCTGGAAGTTGCGGCAGCCATCGGCCAGCAGTTCGATCGACTGCAACAGGTTGTGGATGATCACCGGCTTGAACACGTTCAGCTGCAAATGCCCCTGGCTGGCAGCAAAACCGATGGCTGCATCGTTGCCCAGTACCTGGCAGGCCAGCATCGACAGCGCCTCGCACTGGGTCGGGTTGACCTTGCCCGGCATGATCGAGCTCGCCCGGCTCGTTGGCCGGCAGGCGCACTTCGGCCAGCCCGGCGCGTGGCCCAGAGCCCAGCAGGCGCAGGTCGTTGGCGATTTTCATCAGCGCCACGGCCAGGGTCTTCAGGGCGCCCGCCAGGCTGGTCAGTGGTTCATGGCCGGCCAAGGCCGCGAACTTGTTCGGCGCCGTCACAAACGGCAGGCCGGACTCCGCCGCCAACTCGGCAGCAATGGCTTCGGCAAAACCATGCGGGGCGTTAAGCCCGGTACCTACGGCGGTGCCACCCTGGGCCAGCTCGCACACCGCCGGCAGGGTGGCGCGGATGGCACGCTGGGCATAGTCGAGCTGGGCGACGAAGGCGGACACCTCCTGGCCGAAGGTGATCGGCGTGGCATCCATCATGTGTGTGCGGCCGGTCTTCACCAGCTTGTGGTGGCGCGCCGACAGCTCGGCCAGCCCTGACGACAGCTCGGCGATTGCCGGCAGCAACTGCTCGTGCACCGCCTGCGCCGCAGCGATGTGCATGGCCGTGGGGAAGCAGTCATTGGAGCTTTGCGAGCGGTTGACGTGGTCGTTGGGGTGCACTGGCGCTTTGCCGCCACGGCCTTTGCCGGCCAGTTCGTTGGCGCGCCCGGCGATCACTTCGTTGACGTTCATGTTGCTTTGCGTGCCGCTGCCGGTCTGCCAGACGACCAACGGGAACTGCTCGTCGTGCTGGCCATCCAGCACTTCGTCGGCGGCTTGTTCGATCAGCCGGGCGATGTCGGCCGGCAGGTCGCCATTGCGGTCGTTGACGCGTGCCGCGGCCTTCTTGATCAGTGCCAGGGCGTGCAGTACCGCGAGGGGCATGCGTTCCTTGCCAATGGCGAAGTTGATCAGCGAGCGCTGGGTTTGCGCACCCCAGTAGGCGCCATCAGGAACTTCGACCGGGCCCAGGCTGTCTGTCTCGATACGGCTCATTCTGTACTCACTCCTGTGTAGTTCGAAATCGCAGTTTAGGCCCTGATTCGACCGAGCGGTTCCATCGCTCGTCGTGCCACTTGAGCACATCGCCACCACAGCGCAGAATGCTCTACTCTGAGGTACCCGCCTCCCTCTCCTTGAAGGAAATGCAATGACCCGTCTCCGTGTCCTTTGTGCCGCCGTTGCCCTGGCTTGCGCCAGCGGCCAGGTACTCGCTGCCACCGCCAGCCACAACGCTGCTGCCGAGAAATTCCTGACCCTGGCCAACGCCGACAAGCTGGGCACCCCGGTGTACATGCAGGTCCAGCAGATGTTTGCCCAGCGCTTCGCCCAGACCAAGGCCCCGGCCGCCAAGCAGCCGGTGCTGGAAAGCTACCAGGCCAAGGCCAACGCCGCGCTGGACAACGCCATCGGCTGGAACAAGCTGAAGCCGAAGATGGTCGACCTGTACACCCAGACCTTCACCGAACAAGAGCTGAAAGACCTGGTCAAGTTCTACGAGTCGCCGCTGGGCAAGAAAGTACTGCGTGAAATGCCCAAGGTTACCCAGCAATCGGCCCAGCTGACCCAGCAGAGCCTGGAGCCAGCGGTGCCGGTGGTGAACAAGCTGCTGGAAGACATGACCAAGGAACTGGACCCTAACGCTGGCAAGGCCGCCGTCCCTGCCAAGAAGTGAGCACGCCGCGATGACCATGCAACAGCGCATTGAACAACAGCTGGGCGCCCTGGCGCCGCAGCACCTGCAAGTGCTCGACGAAAGTCACATGCACAGTCGTGGTCAGGAGACCCACTACAAGGCTGTGATCGTCAGCGAGCAGTTTGCCGGGTTGAACAGCGTCAAGCGCCACCAGAAGGTGTACGCCACCATGGGTGAGCTGATGGGCCAGATCCATGCCCTGGCCATTCATACCTACACCGCCGAAGAGTGGGCCAAGGTCGGCGTTGCGCCGGCCTCGCCAGTGTGCGCCGGCGGCGGGCACTGAAACCTTTTTGTTGTTCTGGTAGAATTTGCTGCATCCCAAAAGGGGGCTGCTGTGCAGCCCATCGCAGGCAAGCCAGCTCCCACAGGTAAAGTGCCCTTCTTGAGAGTGGCGCAGTACCTGTGGGAGCTGGCTTGCCTGCGATGGGCCGCACAGCGGCCCCCTGTTTCTTGTGTAACCCGGTCCGCCCCTTACGAGGGCAACCACCTGGAGAACCAGCTTCATGTCCCAACCCATCGTCGTCGCGGCGCTGTACAAGTTCGTCACCCTGCAAGACTACGTAGAACTGCGCGAGCCGCTGCTCAAGGCCATGCTCGACAACAACGTCAAAGGCACCCTGCTGCTGGCCCACGAAGGCATCAACGGCACCGTGTCGGCCACCCGCGAAGGCATTGACGGCCTGCTGGCCTGGCTGCGCAACGACCCGCGCCTGGTCGACATCGACCATAAAGAGTCGTACTGCGACGAGCAGCCGTTCTACCGTACCAAGGTCAAGCTCAAGAAAGAGATCGTTACCCTCGGCGTGCCGGGCGTGGACCCGAACCAGGCGGTCGGTACCTACGTCGAACCCAAGGACTGGAACGCGCTGATCAGCGACCCGGAAGTGCTGCTGATCGACACCCGCAACGACTACGAAGTGGCCATCGGCACCTTCAAGGGCGCGATGGACCCGAAGACCGAAACCTTCCGCGAGTTCCCGGACTACATCAAGGCCAACTTCGACCCCAGCAAGCACAAGAAAGTGGCCATGTTCTGCACCGGCGGCATTCGTTGCGAAAAAGCCTCCAGCTACATGCTCGGTGAAGGCTTCGAGGCGGTCTATCATCTTAAGGGTGGCGTGCTGAAGTACTTCGAGGAAGTGCCTCAGGAAGAAAGCCTGTGGGACGGCGATTGCTTCGTCTTCGACAACCGCGTCACGGTGCGCCATGACCTGAGCGAAGGCGAGTACGACCAGTGCCACGCCTGCCGCCACCCGATCAATGCAGAGGAGCGCGCGTCCGAGCATTATTCGCCAGGTGTCAGCTGCCCGCATTGCTGGGACACCCTGAGCGAGAAGACCCGGCGCAGCGCCATCGACCGGCAGAAGCAGATTGAGCTGGCCAAGGCCCGCAACCTGCCACACCCGATCGGTTACAACTACAAAGCCGAGGCTTGATGCATGTCTGCTCGCCTGATCTATGTGATGGACCCGATGTGCTCCTGGTGCTGGGGTTTCGCGCCGGTAGCCGCCGCCCTGATCGCCCAGGCGGGTGAAGCGGGCGTTGCCACCCGCGTGGTGCCGGGCGGGCTGCGCACCGGCGGCAGCGCCCTGGACAGCTCTACCCGCAAGTACATCCTTGAACACTGGCAGGCAGTGGCCGACGCCACCGGCCAGCCGTTTCGTTTCGAGGGGGCCATGCCTGACGGCTTTGTCTATGACACCGAACCGGCCTGCCGCGCCCTGGTCACTGCCCGCGAGCTGGACGCCGAGCGCGTCTGGCCGCTGCTGGCGCTGATTCAGCGCTCGTTCTACGAACAGGGCGTGGACGTGACCACTGCGCCACAGCTGGTCGAACTGGCTGAACAGGCGGGCTTCGACCGTGCGGTGTTTGCCGAAACCTTCGCCCGTGCCGATACCCGCGCGGCCACCGCAGCCGATTTCAGCTGGGCCCAAGACCTGGGTATTGCCGGGTTTCCGACCTTGCTGGCCGAGCGTAATGGCCAACTGGCCCTGCTGACCAACGGCTACCAGCCGCTGGAGCGCCTGCAACCCTTGCTCGGCCGTTGGCTGCAGCAGGCCGCTTGTGCTTGATGTGCCTGGGTCACCCGACCCGGTGCCGGGCAAGCCTCACATTGCGGGCGATCGACTGAGCCGGGCGGAAATCCGCCGCCTGGCCCTGCATCACAAGAAAAACCTCTGGTCTGCCAACCTCATCGCCGTGCTGGCGGCCTGCTGCAGCGTGCCCATTCCGTTGCTGTTGCCCCTGCTGGTGGACGAAGTGCTGCTGGGCCATGGCGATGCTGCGCTGAAGTGGATGAACCACCTGCTGCCGTCCAGCTGGCAGGTTGCAGCCGGCTATATCGGGCTGATGCTGGCGCTTACCCTGTGCCTGCGCCTGGCTGCCTTGGCGTTCAACGTCATCCAGGCTAAGCTGTTTGCCGGTTTGGCCAAAGATATCGTCTACCGCCTGCGCATCCGCCTGATCGAGCGGCTCAAGCGTATTTCGCTGAAGGAATACGAAAGCCTGGGCAGTGGCACGGTAACCACCCATCTGGTCACCGACCTGGACACGCTCGACAAGTTCGTTGGCGAAACCCTCAGCCGCTTCCTGGTGGCCATGCTGACCCTGACCGGCACGGCGGCGATCCTGATCTGGATGCACTGGCAGCTGGCCTTGCTGATCTTGCTGTTCAACCCGCTGGTGATCTACTTCACCGTGCAGTTGGGCAAGCGCGTCAAACACCTGAAAAAACTCGAGAACGACAGCACCGCGCGTTTTACCCAAGCGCTGACGGAAACCCTTGATGCCATCCAGGAAATCCGTGCCAGCAACCGCCAGGGGTACTTCCTTGGCCGTTTGGGCCTGCGCGCCCGCGAAGTGCGTGACTACGCCGTGGATTCGCAGTGGAAGAGCGATGCCAGCGGCCGTGCCAGCGGCCTGCTGTTCCAGTTCGGCATCGACATCTTCCGCGCTGCCGCCATGCTGACCGTGCTGTTCTCCGACCTTTCCATCGGCCAGATGCTGGCGGTGTTCAGCTACCTGTGGTTCATGATCGGCCCGGTGGAGCAACTGCTCAACCTGCAATATGCCTACTACGCCGCGGGTGGTGCGCTTAGCCGCCTTAACGAGCTGCTGGCGCGTGATGACGAGCCGCAGTACCCGGCTGCCAGCGACCCGTTCGCCGGCCGTGAGACGGTGGGCATCGAAGTGCGCGACTTGCGCTTTGCCTATGCTGACGAGCCGGTGCTGGAGAACCTCGACCTGTCTATCGCCCCGGGCGAAAAGGTGGCGATTGTCGGTGCCAGTGGTGGCGGCAAAAGCACCCTGGTGCAACTGCTGCTGGGCCTGTACAGCGCCCAGGCCGGGACCATTCGCTTTGGCGGCGCCAGCCTGCAGGAAATTGGCCTGGAAACCCTGCGCGAAAACGTTGCGGTGGTGTTGCAGCACCCGTCGTTGTTCAACGACACCGTACGCGCCAACCTGACCATGGGCCGTGACAGTAGCGATGAGGCCTGCTGGCAGGCGCTGCGCATCGCCCAACTGGATGCCACCATCGCCGCCTTGCCGCAGGGCCTGGACAGTGTGGTCGGGCGTTCCGGCGTGCGCTTGTCGGGCGGGCAGCGGCAGCGCTTGGCCATTGCCCGCATGGTGCTGGCCGAGCCCAAGGTGGTCATCCTTGACGAAGCCACCTCGGCGCTGGATGCCGCCACCGAGTACAACCTGCACCAGGCCCTGGCGCGCTTCCTCAGCGGCCGTACCACACTGATCATCGCCCACCGCCTGTCGGCGGTGAAGCAGGCCGACCGGGTGCTGGTGTTCGATGGCGGGCATGTGGCCGAAGATGGCGACCACCAGCAGCTGATTGCCGAGGGTGGGTTGTACGCCAAGCTTTATGGGCACCTGCAGCAAAGCTGATTCTTGCGCTGTCTCTGTGGCCCTATCGCCGGCAAGCCAGCTCCCACAGGATTACCACAGGCCTGAGCATTGTGGGGTTCCTGTGGGAGCGGCTTGCCGGCGATAGGGCCAGCACAGGCCATGCACATAGCCGGCGATTCCCTGTCATAAAAAACCCCGTCACGTTGATGGCAGATGGCCTACGCTGTGCTTGTCTGGGTCGATTTACGCCTTATCTGCTCTGTGACAGGGACTCCATGAAGGGACATCGCACACTCGAAGCGCCAAAGTTGCTCGGCATTACCTGGCCCTTCATCGCCGTTGTGGTCTTCCAGGTGGCGCTGGGCAGCCTTAGCCTTTTTACGCTCTCGGCCGTACGCGCCTATGTTGCGGGTGAAAGCCTGTGGTCCAAGGCGCAGAAAGACGCCATCTACTACCTCAACCTGTACGCCGACACCCGCGACGAGAGCACCTACCAGCGTTATCGCCAGGCCATTACCGTGCCCCAGGGCGACCACCAGTTGCGCGAGGTGCTCGACCAGCCCAGCCCCGATCTGGAGGCTGCGCGCCAGGCGGTACTGCAAGGTGGCAACCACCCCGACGATGTCGAGCGGATCATCTGGTTCTACCGTAACTTCCGCAACATCAGCTACATGCAGACAGCCATCGACTACTGGGACATTGGCGACGACTACCTGGCCAAACTGGATGTGCTGGCCGGCGAAATGCGCCAAAGCTTTGCCAGTGGCCCGGCCGACGCCCAGGCAGTCAACGCCTGGAAGGCTCGCATCGTCACCATCAACGAGGGGGTCACACCCGCTGCCAAGGCGTTCAGCGATGCCTTGGGCGAGGGCTCGCGCATGTTGCTGCGGGTGCTGCTGATCACCAACCTGCTGACAGCGATGTTCCTTATTACCATCGCCTGGCGCCGCTCCAGCAAGCTGCTGTCCCAGCGTCAGGCCTTCGCCAGCGCCCTGCAGGAAGAAAAAGAGCGGGCGCAGACCACCTTGCAGGCCATTGGCGATGCGGTCATTACCACCGATGTAGAGGGCTGCATCGGCTACATGAACCCGGCTGCAGAGCAACTGACCCACTGGCAGTCTGGCCAGGCCCAGGGCCTGCCGCTGTCTGCGCTGTTCAGCCTGGTGGACGAGCAGGCCGAGGAAGATGGCCGTAGCCTGGTCGAGCAGGTGCTGAGCGGCAGCCTCAAGGGTGGCGCCGAGCACGCCCGGCTGATCCAGCGCCTGGACGGCAGTACCGTGTCGATCAACCTGGTGGGCTCGCCGATCGTCAGTGACGGCCAGCTCAGTGGCATTGTGCTGGTGCTGCATGACATGACCCAGGAGCGCCAGTACATTGCCAACCTGTCCTGGCAGGCCACCCATGACGCCCTGACTGGCCTGGCCAACCGCCGGGAGTTCGAATACCGCCTGGAGCAGGCATTGAACGGCCTGGCCCGCCAGGCCGGGCGGCATTCGCTGATGTTCCTTGACCTTGACCAGTTCAAGCTGGTGAACGACACCTGCGGCCATGCCGCTGGCGACGAATTGCTGCGGCACATCTGCGCCGTGTTGCAATCCGGCCTGCGCGAAGGTGACACGCTGGCCCGGCTGGGTGGCGACGAGTTTGGCGTGCTGCTGGAAAGTTGCCCGCCTGACCAGGCCGAGCGCATCGCCGAGCAGCTGCGCCAGATGGTGCAAAGCCTGCACTTTGTGTGGAAGGGGCGGCCGTTCGTCACCACGGTCAGTATCGGCCTGGTGCACATGGCCCAAAGCCCCGGCACCCTGGAAACCTCGCTGCGTGCCGCGGACATGGCCTGCTACATGGCCAAGGAGAAGGGGCGCAACCGCGTGCAGGTGTACCACGCCGACGACAGCGAGCTGTCCATGCGGTTTGGCGAAATGGCCTGGATCCAGCGCTTGCACGTGGCCCTGGAAGAAAACCGCTTCTGCCTGTACGCCCAGGAAATTGCGCCGCTAAAAACCTTCGAAGGCCCAGGCCATATCGAAATCCTGCTGCGCCTGTATGACGAAAGTGGCCGTACCATCCTGCCCAGCAGCTTCATCCCGGCCGCCGAGCGCTACGGCCTGATGACTGCGCTGGACCGCTGGGTGGTGCGCAATGTGTTCCAGGTGGTGCGCCAATGCCTGGACGAAGGCCGCGAAGGGCCGCTGTCGATCTGTGCGATCAACCTGTCGGGGTCGAGCATCGGCGATGACAAGTTCCTCGAGTACCTGCAGCGGTTGTTTGTCGAGTACGCCATCCCGCCACGGATGATCTGTTTCGAAATTACCGAAACCAGTGCAATTGCCAACCTGGGCAGCGCCATTCGTTTCATCAACGAGCTGAAGGGGCTGGGTTGCCGCTTCTCGCTCGATGACTTCTGCGCCGGCATGTCCTCGTTTGCCTACCTCAAGCACCTGCCTGTTGACTATTTGAAGATCGACGGCAGTTTCGTCAAGGACATGCTCGACGACCCGGTCAACCGGGCCATGGTCGAGGTCATCAACCACATCGGCCATGTCATGGGCAAACGCACCATCGCCGAGTTCGTCGAAACACCCTTGATCGAACAGGCCCTGCAGGAAATAGGCGTGGACTACGCCCAGGGTTACCTGATCGAGCGCCCCCAGGTGTTCACCTGTGACAGTCTGCAGCGCCAACGGATCGCCGCCCGGCCTCTGTTGCAGCGGGCGCCTGGCACGTTTCGCTAGCAAGAAATCACAAGGATCAAGGAGCTGAAAGTGATTGATGCATTCGTTCGTATCGGGCCTTTGATGGACCCCGCCAGCTATCCCCAATGGGCCCAGCAACTGATTGAAGACTGCCGCGAGAGCAAGCGCCGGGTGGTAGAGCATGAGTTCTACGCGCGCCTGCGCGACGGCCAGCTCAAACAGTCGACCATTCGTCAGTACCTGATCGGTGGCTGGCCGGTGGTGGAGCAGTTTTCGCTGTACATGGCCCATAACCTGACCAAGACCCGCTATGGCCGCCACCAGGGCGAAGACATGGCGCGGCGCTGGCTGATGCGCAACATCCGCGTTGAGCTCAACCATGCCGACTACTGGGTGAACTGGTGCCAGGCCCATGGTGTGCACCTGCATGAGCTACAGGCCCAGGAGGTGCCACCCGAGCTGAACGGCCTGAACGACTGGTGCTGGCGCGTGTGTGCCACCGAGAACCTGGCCATTTCCATGGCAGCCACCAACTACGCTATCGAAGGTGCGACCGGGGAATGGTCGGCGGTGGTGTGCTCGACCGACACCTATGCCCTGGGCTTCCCGGAAGACCAGCGCAAGCGGGCGATGAAGTGGCTGAAGATGCATGCCCAGTATGACGATGCGCACCCGTGGGAGGCGCTGGAGATCATCTGCACCCTGGCCGGCGAGAACCCGACCCTGGGGCTGCGTACCGAGTTGCGCAGGGCGATTTGCAAGAGCTATGACTGCATGTACCTGTTCCTGGAGCGGTGCATGCAGCTGGAAGGGCGCCAGCAAGGCCGTTTGCGCCCGGCGTTGGCAGCCGGCTGATCGCTCACCTGGCCGGCCCATTCGCGGCACAAGGCCG
The DNA here is from genome assembly GCA_947090765.1 of Pseudomonas sp. MM223. Lineage (NCBI taxonomy): Bacteria > Pseudomonadati > Pseudomonadota > Gammaproteobacteria > Pseudomonadales > Pseudomonadaceae > Pseudomonas > Pseudomonas sp. MM223. The sequence continues at coordinate 1,702,860 of OX352322.1, forward strand.
CTCCTACAGGGATAGCATTCCCGTCGGCTTGTGCATTCCCCTGTAGGAGCGGCCTTGTGCCGCGAATGGGCTGCAAAGCAGCCCCGGCAATCTCAAGCCTTACTGGGCGTTGAGCGCCTGCCCGTTCACTGCTTTGCTGTCCGGCCCCATCAGGTACAGGTATACCGGCATGATCTCTTCCGGCAGCGGGTTGTTCTGCGGGTTTTCGCTGGGGTAAGCCTGGGCCCGCATCGCCGTGCGCGTGGCGCCCGGGTTGATGCTGTTGGAACGTACGGGTGCCACGCCTTCCAGTTCGTCGGCCAGGGTCTGCATCAGGCCCTCGGTGGCGAACTTCGACACGCCATAAGCGCCCCAATAGGCACGGCCCTTGCGCCCGACGCTGCTGCTGGTAAACACCACCGAGGCGTCTTCCGACAATTTCAGCAGTGGCAGCAGGGTGCTGGTTAGCATGAAGGTGGCATCGACGTTGATGTGCATCACGCGCATGAAGTTGTCGCCCGACAACTGCTCCAGTGGCGTGCGCGGGCCAATGATCGAGGCATTGTTCAGCAGGCCGTCCAGGCGGCCGAACTGGTCTTCGATCATCACGGCCAGCTCGTCGTACTGGTGGGGCAGGGCGGTTTCCAGGTTGAACGGGATGACTACCGGTTGCGGGTGCCCGGCGGCTTCGATCTGGTCGTAGACCTCGTTCAGGTTGGCCTCGGTCTTGCCCAGCAGCAGCACGGTGGCGCCCAGCGCAGCGTAAGCCTTGGCGGCAGCGGCACCAATGCCGCGGCCGGCGCCGGTAACCAGGATGACCCGGCCTTGCAGCAGGTCGGGGCGGGCGGTGTAGTCGAACATTGTAAGTTCCCTATTTATGGCGCAACACGAACCCTGTGGGAGCGGGCATGCCCGCTCCCACAGGGCCTGGTGTCAGCCGTTGTAACTCAGCAGCCGCACAGCGCGCTGTCGATCACTTTGCGCAGTTCCAGCGGGTGGTCCACCACCACGTCGGCACCCCAGTTGTTAGGGTTGTCCTCTGGATGAATATAGCCGTAGCGCACGGCTGCCGTGCGAGTGCCGGCGTCGCGGCCAGACTCGATGTCGCGCAGGTCGTCGCCGACGAACAGCACGCTGGCCGGGTCCAGGTTCAGGGTCTTGCAGGCCAGGATCAGCGGCTCGGGGTCGGGCTTGCTGTTTTTCACGTGGTCCGGGCAAATCAGCAGCGCCGAGCGCTCGGCCAGGCCCAGTTGCTGCATGATCGGCTCGGCGAAGCGCACCGGCTTGTTGGTGACCACGCCCCACAGCAGGTTGCCTTTCTCGATGTCGGCCAGCAACTCGGCCATGCCGTCGAACAGCTTGCTGTGTACCGCGCAGTCACGCTGGTAGCGCTCCAGAAACTCCAGGCGCAGGGCCTCGAAGCCCTCGGCTTGCGGGTCCATGGCAAAGGTAGTGGCAACCATGGCGCGGGCGCCGCCAGAGATCACGCCACGGATCAGGTTGTCGTCAATGGCCGGCAGGCCGCGCTCGGCGAGCATGGCCTGGCAGATGGCGATGAAGTCTGGCGCCGTGTCGAGCAAGGTGCCGTCCATGTCGAAGAGTACTGCTCGCAAACGCATGCTTATTCCTCGCGCAGGGTCTGGATCATGTAGTTGACGTCGACGTCGCTGTTGAGCTTGTAGTGCTTGGTCAGCGGGTTGTAGGTGAGGCCGATGATGTCCTTCACCTGCAGGCCGGCATCGCGGCTCCAGGCGCCCAGTTCTGAGGGGCGGATGAACTTCTTGAAGTCATGGGTGCCGCGCGGCAGCATCTTCAGGATGTACTCGGCGCCGACAATGGCCAACAGGTAGGCCTTGGGGTTGCGGTTGATGGTGGAGAAGAACACCTGGCCGCCAGGCTTGACCATGCGGTAGCAGGCGCGAATCACCGAGGACGGGTCGGGCACGTGCTCGAGCATTTCCAGGCAGGTAACCACGTCGAACTGTTCAGGCATTTCTTCGGCCAGGGCTTCGGCGGTGATCTGCCGGTATTCCACCTGCACGCCGGACTCCAGCTGGTGCAACTGGGCCACTGCCAGAGGTGCCTCGCCCATGTCGATGCCGGTCACCGTGGCGCCGCGCAGGGCCATGGCTTCGCTGAGGATGCCGCCGCCGCAGCCTACGTCCAGCACTTTCTTGCCGGCCAGGTTGGCCCGCTCGTCGATCCAGTTGACGCGCAGCGGGTTGATTTCGTGCAGCGGCTTGAACTCGCTTTCGCGGTCCCACCAGCGGTGGGCCAGCGCTTCGAACTTGGCGATTTCGGCGCGGTCGACGTTGCTCATTGAACAGTCCTCTGAAACTTCGCAAAATTGCGGCGGAGTATACCCGAGCGCTCGGCCCCCAGGCTCGCTATAATCGCCGGCTTTTGACATGCGAACGACGGGGAGAGGCGATGCGCGAGCGACTTTTGGCGGCGGAGAAGGTGACCGGGATCCGCTGGCAGGGCGGCATCTTGCACCTGCTCGACCAGCGCCTGCTGCCGTCGGAAGAACGCTGGCTGGCCTGCGACAATGTTGCGCAGGTGGCGGCGGCAATCCGCGACATGGCGGTGCGTGGCGCCTCGGCCATTGGTATTGCCGCGGCCTATGGCCTGGTACTGGCCCTGGAAGAGCGGCTGGCCGAGGGTGGCGACTGGGAAATGGACCTGGAAGAGGACTTTCTCACCCTTGCCGAAGCACGCCCCACTGCGGCCAACCTGTTCTGGGCGCTTAACCGCATGCGTGAGCGCCTGCTACGGCTGCGCCCTGACGAAGACGTGCTGGCCGCGCTGGAGGCCGAAGCCGTGGCCATTCACGAAAGCGACCGTGAAGCCAACCTGACCATGGCCCAGCAGGGTATCGAACTGATCCGTCGTCATCAGGGCAATGCCCAGGCCCTGCTTACCTACGGCAATGCCGGTGCCCTGGCCAGTGGCGGCTTCGGCACCGCGCTGGGGGTAATTCGCGCCGGCTACCTGGAGGGCATGGTCGAGCGGGTGTACGCCGGCGAGACCCGCCCGTGGCTGCAAGGCTCGCGTCTGACCGCCTGGGAGCTGGCCAACGAAGGCATCCCTGTGACCCTGTGCGCCGATTCGGCGCTGGCCCACCTGATGAAGAGCAAGGGCATTACCTGGGTGGTGGTGGGCGCGGACTGCATCGCTGCCAATGGCGACGTGGCCAGCAAGATCGGCACCTACCAGCTGGCGGTCAGCGCCATGCACCATGGTGTGCGCTTCATGGTGGTGGCGCCGAGCACCAGCATCGACCTGAACCTGGCCACGGGCGAGGATATCCCGCTGGAAGAGCGTGATGCTGACGAGTGGCTGGACTTTGGCGGTGCCCCGGCGGTGCCGGGTGTGGAGGTGTTCAACCCGGTGTTCGATGTGACCCCGGCCGACCTGATCGACGTGATCGTGACCGAGCGCGGCATCGTAGAGCGCCCGGATGCCGCCAAGCTGGCCCAGCTGATTTGCCGCAAGCGGCTGCACTGATGCTTCGGTAGAACGCGTACTTTGTGGGGGCGGCCTTGCGTCGCGACAGGGTCGCAAAGCGGCCCCGGGATGTCGGCGAAGAAGCAAAAATTGCCGGGGCTGCTGCGCAGCCCTTTCGCGACACAAGGCCGCTCCCACAATGACTGTGTACTGCCGTTCAGATCTCCCCACCGCCCCCGCCTTTGTGATAACATCCGGCAGTTTCCAAGACCGCCCATCACGGCGGCCTTCATTGCGCAGATCCATGGCACAACTCATTGATTTGTCGTAAGTCGTCGCACCCTTATGCGCTGCGGCGGCGAGCTTCGTTCGGCCCTTGATGGAGCTGCGAAGTTTCACCAGAAAAAGGAATCAGGCTTCTCATGGGCGAACTGGCCAAAGAAATCCTCCCGGTCAATATCGAAGACGAACTGAGACAGTCTTACCTCGACTACGCGATGAGCGTGATTGTCGGGCGAGCGCTGCCCGATGCGCGTGACGGCTTGAAGCCCGTGCATCGTCGCGTTCTCTATGCGATGAGCGAACTGGGCAACGACTGGAACAAGCCGTACAAGAAATCGGCCCGTGTGGTCGGTGACGTGATCGGTAAGTACCACCCGCACGGCGACACTGCGGTCTACGACACCATCGTGCGTATGGCCCAGCCGTTCTCGCTGCGCTACCTGCTGGTCGACGGCCAGGGCAACTTCGGTTCGGTGGACGGCGACAACGCCGCGGCCATGCGATACACCGAAGTGCGCATGACCAAGCTGGCGCACGAGCTGCTGGCCGACCTGCACAAGGAAACCGTCGACTGGGTGCCCAACTACGACGGCACCGAGCAGATCCCGGCGGTCATGCCGACCCGTATTCCCAACCTGCTGGTCAACGGTTCCAGCGGTATCGCCGTGGGCATGGCGACCAACATCCCGCCGCACAACCTCGGTGAAGTCATCGACGGCTGCCTGGCACTGATCGACAACCCGGACGTCACCATCGATGAGCTGATGCAGTTCATCCCTGGGCCAGACTTCCCGACCGCCGGCATCATCAACGGTCGCCAGGGCATCATCGAGGCCTATCGCACCGGTCGTGGCCGCATCTACATGCGTGCCCGCTCCGAAATCGAAGACATCGACAAGGTTGGCGGCCGCCAGCAGATCGTCGTGACCGAGCTGCCGTACCAGCTGAACAAGGCACGCCTGATCGAAAAGATCGCCGAGCTGGTAAAAGAGAAGAAGATCGAAGGCATCACCGAGCTGCGCGACGAGTCCGACAAGGACGGCATGCGCATCGTCATCGAGCTGCGTCGCGGCGAGGTGCCGGAAGTGGTGCTCAACAACCTCTACCAGCAAACCCAGCTGCAGAGCGTGTTTGGCATCAACGTGGTCGCCCTGATCGACGGCCGTCCGCGCCTGCTCAACCTCAAGGACCTGCTTGAAGCGTTCGTCCGTCACCGCCGTGAAGTGGTGACCCGCCGTACCGTGTTCGAGCTGCGCAAGGCGCGTGAGCGTGGCCACATCCTTGAAGGCCAGGCGGTTGCGCTGTCCAACATCGACCCGGTCATCGCCCTGATCAAGGCTTCGCCCACCCCGTCCGAGGCCAAGGAAGCCCTGGTTTCCACGCCGTGGGAATCCAGTGCCGTGCAGGTCATGGTCGAGCGCGCCGGCGCCGATTCCTGCCGCCCTGAGGACCTGCCAGAACAGTACGGCCTGCACGACGGCAAGTACTTCCTGTCGCCGGAACAGGCCCAGGCCATTCTCGACCTGCGCCTGCACCGCCTGACCGGCCTGGAGCACGAGAAGCTGCTGGCCGAGTACCAGGAAATCCTCGAGCAGATCGGCGAGCTGATCCGCATCCTCAGCAGCGCCGAGCGCCTGATGGAAGTGATCCGCGAAGAGCTGGAAGCCATCCGTGCCGAATACGGCGATGCCCGCCGCACCGAAATCCTCAATGCCAGCCACGACCTCAACTACGGTGACATGATCCCGGAAGAAGAGCGCGTGGTTACCATCTCCCACGGTGGTTACGCCAAGACCCAGCCATTGTCCGCTTACCAGGCCCAGCGCCGCGGCGGCAAAGGCAAGTCCGCAACCGGCGTGAAGGACGAGGACTACATCGAGCACCTGTTGGTCGCCAACAGCCATGCCACCCTGTTGCTGTTCTCCAGCAAGGGCAAGGTGTACTGGAAGAAAACCTACGAAATCCCCGAAGCGTCCCGCGCTGCCCGGGGTCGCCCACTGGTCAACCTGCTGCCGCTGGAGGAGGGTGAGCGCATCACCGCCATGCTGCAGATCGACCTCGAAGCGCTGCAGCAGAACGCCGACCTCGACGAAGAGCTGGAAGACGCTGATGACACCGTGCTCGAGGGTGAGCTGGTAGAGGCCGAGGAAGTCGACGAAGAAGACGGCGACACCGCAGAGTGGGTGGCAGAGCCGACTGGCGCTTACATCTTCATGGCCACCGCCTCCGGTACCGTCAAGAAGACCCCGCTGGTGCAGTTTGCCCGTCCGCGCTCCAATGGCCTGATCGCCTTGAAGCTGAAGGAAGGCGACACCCTGATTGCGGCGGCCATCACCGACGGCGCCAAAGAAGTCATGATGTTCTCCGACGCCGGCAAGGTCATCCGCTTTGCCGAAAGCGTGGTGCGTGAAATGGGCCGTACGGCCCGCGGTGTGCGCGGCATGAAACTGGGCAAAGGCCAGCAGATCATTTCGATGCTGATCCCCGAGTCCGGCTCGCAGATCCTCACCGCCTCCGAGCGTGGCTTCGGCAAGCGCACCCCGCTGTCCAAGTTCCCGCGTCGCGGCCGTGGTGGCCAGGGCGTGATTGCCATGGGTACCAAAGGGCGCAACGGCCTGTTGATCGGTGCTATTCAGGTGCAGGAAGGCGAAGAGATCATGTTGATCTCCGACCAGGGCACGCTGGTGCGTACCCGGGTTGGCGAGGTTTCCAGCCTGAGCCGTAACACCCAGGGTGTTACGCTGATCAAGCTGGCAGCTGACGAAACACTGGTGGGCCTGGAGCGTATCCAGGAGCCGTCCGAGGACGAACTCGATGATGTAATCGAGGCGGACGAGGAGGGTGCCGAGGCTGAAGCGCCAGACAATGAAGAAGCTGCGGGTGCCGAAGAGGCCCCGCAGGAGTAAGCAAGCGTAAACCCGAACGGGGCGACCAAGGTCGCCCCGTTTGACTGATTAGGCCGGGCAATGCCTGGCCCTGAATGGTCAGTCTGTTCTTTTGTAGGAGCAGCACAAGGCTGCTCCTACAAAGAGCAGCGAGCAGCATGCAATAACGAATTTGTTCTATTTGGCAGAGCGAGAGTGGATGTGAGCAAACGAGCCTTTAACTTCTGCGCAGGCCCTGCCGCGCTTCCTGATGCTGTTTTGCAGCGCGCCCAGGCCGAGATGCTGGACTGGCGCGGCAAGGGCTTGTCGGTGATGGAAATGAGCCATCGCAGCGACGACTACGTGGCCATCGCCGAAAAGGCCGAGCAGGACCTGCGTGACCTGCTGTCCGTCCCCTCCAACTACAAAGTGTTGTTCCTGCAGGGTGGCGCCAGCCAGCAGTTTGCCGAAATCCCGCTGAACCTGCTGCCGGAAAACGGCACTGCCGACTACATCGAAACCGGCATCTGGTCGAAAAAGGCCATCGAGGAAGCGCGCCGCTTCGGCAACATCAATGTCGCCGCCAGCGCCAAGCCCTACGATTACCTGAATATCCCGGGCCAGAACGACTGGAACCTGACCAAGAACGCTGCCTATGTGCACTATGCGTCCAACGAGACCATCGGTGGCCTGCAGTTTGACTGGGTGCCGCAGACTGGCGACGTGCCGCTGGTGGTCGACATGTCCTCCGACATTCTTTCGCGCCCTATCGACGTGTCGCAGTTCGGCCTGATCTACGCCGGCGCGCAAAAGAACATCGGCCCTAGCGGGCTGGTGGTGGTCATCGTGCGCGAAGACCTGCTGGGCCATGCCCGCAGCAGCTGCCCGACCATGCTCGACTACAAGGTTTCGGCCGACAACGGTTCGATGTACAACACCCCGGCCACCTATTCCTGGTACCTCTCGGGCCTGGTCTTCGAGTGGCTGAAAGAGCAGGGTGGGGTCGACGCCATGGAGCAGCGCAACCGCGCCAAGAAAGAGCGCCTGTACGGCTTCATCGACAGCAGCGATTTCTACACCAACCCGATCAGCGTCAACGCCCGTTCGTGGATGAACGTGCCGTTCCGCCTGGCTGACGAGCGCCTGGACAAAGCCTTCCTCGCTGGTGCAGATGCCCGTGGCCTGCTCAACCTCAAGGGCCACCGTTCGGTGGGGGGGATGCGCGCTTCCATCTACAACGCCCTGGGCCTTGAGGCTGTGGAGGCCTTGGTGGGCTACATGGCCGAATTCGAGAAGGAGCACGGCTGATGTCCGAACAGGAACTCAAGGCGCTGCGCGTACGCATCGACAGCCTCGACGAGAAGATTCTCGAGCTGATCAGCGACCGCGCCCGTTGCGCTGAAGAAGTAGCCCGGGTCAAGACCGCCTCGCTGAAGGAAGGCGAAAAGCCGGTGTTCTACCGCCCTGAGCGCGAAGCCGCTGTGCTCAAGCGCGTCATGGAGCGCAACAAGGGCCCGCTGGGCAACGAAGAGATGGCGCGGTTGTTCCGCGAAATCATGTCGTCGTGCCTGGCCCTTGAAGAGCCGCTGAAAATCGCCTATCTCGGCCCTGAGGGTACCTTTACCCAGGCTGCGGCCATGAAGCACTTCGGCCATGCGGTGATCAGCCGGCCGATGGCGGCCATCGACGAAGTGTTCCGCGAAGTGGCGGCCGGTGCTGTCAACTTCGGCGTGGTGCCGGTAGAAAACTCCACCGAAGGCGCTGTCAGCCACACGCTGGACAGCTTCCTTGAGCACGACATGGTGATTTGCGGCGAAGTCGAGCTGCGCATCCACCATCACCTGCTGGTAGGTGAGAACACCAAGACCGACAGCATCACCCGCATCTACTCCCACGCCCAATCGCTGGCCCAGTGCCGCAAGTGGCTGGACGCGCACTACCCGAACGTGGAGCGCGTGGCGGTGTCGAGCAATGCCGAAGCAGCCAAGCGGGTCAAGGGTGAGTGGAACTCGGCGGCGATCGCCGGCGACATGGCGGCCAACCTGTATGGTTTGACCCGCCTTGCGGAAAAGATCGAAGACCGCCCGGACAACTCCACGCGCTTCCTGATGATCGGTAGCCAGGAAGTGCCGCCGACCGGCGACGACAAGACCTCGATCATTGTCTCGATGAGCAACAAGCCGGGTGCCTTGCACGAGTTGCTGGTGCCGTTCCACCAGAACGGCATCGACCTGACCCGCATCGAGACCCGCCCGTCGCGCAGTGGCAAGTGGACCTACGTGTTCTTCATCGACTTCGTCGGCCACCACCGCGACCCGCTGATCAAGGCGGTGCTCGAGCAGATCAGCCAGGAGGCTGTGGCGCTGAAGGTATTGGGGTCTTATCCGAAGGCAGTGCTTTGATCCAAGGCCCTTGGGGCTGCCTTGCAGCCCTTCGCGGCACAAGGCCGCTCCTACAGGGTTTTGCAGACTTGCACGGTCCTTGTAGGAGCGGCCTTGCGCCGCGAAAGGGCCGCAGAGCGGCCCCAATGGCCCTCACAGGCTGTCTTGATTTCTGAACAGGGTTCGCACCAGTGGTAAATGCAGCAAAAACCAAACCCGCGCCAATCATCAACCGCCTGGTGGTGGTCGGCCTCGGCCTGATCGGTGGCTCGTTCGCCAAAGGCCTGCGTGAAAGCGGCCTGTGCCGTGAAGTGGTCGGTGTCGACCTTGATGCCCCCTCGCGCAAGCAGGCCGTGGCCCTGGGCGTGGTCGACCGCTGCGAAGAAGACCTCGCTGCAGCCTGTGTCGGTGCTGATGTCATCCAGCTGGCAGTGCCCATCCTGGCGATGGAGAAAGTCCTGGCCCGCCTGGCCCAGCTTGACTTGGGTGATGCGATCATTACCGATGTCGGCAGCGCCAAGGGCAACGTCGTCCGTGAGGCGCGTTCTGTTTTTGTAAACGAGAGCGGTCAGCGCTTGCCGCGTTTCGTCCCCGGCCACCCCATTGCCGGTTCCGAGCAGAGCGGGGTAGAAGCCTCCAACGCCTCCCTGTTCCGTCGGCACAAGGTGATCCTCACGCCGCTGGCCGAAACCGACCCGGCCGCGCTGGCCTTGGTCGACCGCCTGTGGCGTGCGCTGGATGCCGACGTGGAGCACATGTCGGTCGAGCGCCACGACGAAGTGCTGGCAGCCACCAGCCACTTGCCGCACCTGCTGGCCTTTGGCTTGGTCGATTCACTGGCCAAGCGCAATGAAAACCTCGAGATCTTCCGGTACGCTGCGGGAGGCTTCCGCGATTTCACAAGAATCGCCGGCAGCGACCCGACCATGTGGCATGACATCTTCCTCGCCAACCGCGATGCTGTCCTGCGCACACTCGATACATATCGCAGCGATCTCGACGCCTTGCGCGACGCGATCGCCGAAGGGGACGGGCACCAGCTGCTGGGTGTATTCACCCGTGCGCGTGTTGCCCGCGAGCATTTCAGTAAAATCCTGGCCCGCCGGGCCTATGTGGACGCTATGAACGCCAACGATCTGATTTTCCTGGCCCAACCGGGTGGCCGCCTGTCCGGGCGAATCCGCGTACCGGGCGACAAGTCGATTTCTCACCGCTCGATCATGCTCGGCTCGCTGGCCGAAGGCACCACCGAAGTCGAAGGCTTCCTCGAAGGTGAAGACGCACTGGCGACCCTGCAGGCATTCCGCGACATGGGTGTGGTCATCGAAGGCCCCAACCACGGTCGCGTGACCATTCATGGTGTTGGCCTGCACGGCCTCAAGCCGCCACCCGGGCCGCTGTACGTGGGCAACTCGGGTACCTCGATGCGCCTGCTGTCGGGCCTGTTGGCCGGCCAGTCGTTCGACGTGACCATGACCGGCGACGCTTCGCTGTCCAAGCGCCCGATGAACCGTGTGGCCAACCCGCTGCGCGAAATGGGCGCTGTGGTCGAAACCGGGCCGGAAGGCCGCCCGCCGCTGACCATCCGCGGTGGCAGCAAGCTCAAGGCGTTGACCTATACGCTGCCAATGGCCAGTGCCCAGGTCAAATCCTGCCTGCTGCTGGCCGGTCTGTACGCCGAAGGCAAGACCACCGTTACCGAGCCTGCGCCTACCCGTGACCACACCGAGCGCATGCTGCGCGGCTTTGGCTATGCGGTCGAGTCGAGTGGCCCGGTGGCTTCGTTGCAGTCCGGCGGCAAGCTGACGGCTACCCGTATCGAAGTGCCGGCCGACATTTCCTCGGCAGCTTTCTTCCTGGTAGCAGCCTCCATCGCCGAAGGTTCCGAGCTGGTGCTGGAGCATGTTGGCATCAACCCGACCCGCACCGGTGTAATCGACATCCTGCGCCTGATGGGCGGCGACATCACCCTGGAAAACCAGCGTGAAGTCGGCGGTGAGCCAGTGGCCGACCTGCGCGTGCGCGGTGCCAGGCTGAAAGGTATCGACATCCCGGAAGCGCTGGTGCCGCTGGCCATCGATGAGTTCCCGGTACTGTTCGTGGCCGCCGCCTGCGCCGAAGGGCGTACCGTGCTGCGCGGCGCCGAAGAGCTGCGGGTGAAGGAGTCCGACCGTATCCAGGTGATGGCCGACGGCCTGATCACCCTGGGCATCAAGTGCGAACCCACCCCGGACGGCATCATCATCGACGGTGGCCAGTTGGGTGGTGGCGAAGTGCATGGTCACGGCGACCACCGCATTGCCATGGCTTTCAGCGTGGCCTCGCTGCGCGCCAGTGCGCCGATCCGCATCCACGATTGCGCCAACGTCGCCACTTCGTTCCCCAACTTCCTGGCGCTGTGCGCCGAAGTGGGTATCCGCGTGGCGGAAGAGGGCAAGTCGTGAGTCCGCTGGCGCCGGTCATCACCATCGACGGGCCAAGCGGCTCGGGCAAGGGAACGGTCGCCGGCCTGTTGGCCCGCGAGCTGGGCTGGAAGCTGCTGGACTCCGGCGCGCTGTACCGCTTGCTGGCGTTCAACGCCAGCAACCATGGTGTCGACTTGACCAACGAAGAGCTGCTGACCAAGCTTGCCGCCCATCTGGACGTGCAGTTCATCGCCGCAGAGCCCGGTAAGCTGCAACAGATCATCCTTGAGGGTGAGGATGTCAGCAATGTCATCCGCACCGAAACCGTCGGCGCGGGCGCGTCGATGGTTGCTTCGCTACCGGCCGTGCGTGACGCGCTGCTGGTGCGTCAGCGCGAGTTTCGCGAGGCGCCAGGCCTGATCGCTGACGGGCGCGACATGGGCACCGTGGTGTTTCCGGACGCACCGTTGAAGGTTTTCCTCACTGCCAGTGCGGAGGAGCGCGCACGTCGCCGTTACCTGCAGTTGAAGGGCAAGGGTGAAGATGTTAGTCTGTCGAGTCTGCTGGATGAGATACGTGCGCGTGATGAACGCGATACCCAACGCGCAGTGGCCCCGCTGAAGCCAGCGGCAGATGCCATTCAGTTGGACTCTACCGAGTTGTCCATCGAGCAGGTGTTGCAACGTATCAGGAGCGAGATCGCACTACGCGACTTCCACTGATAGCCAGGAGAGCAGGCAGGTGCACCAGTCAACGTCCTGTCGGCTTTCCTTTACTTAAAACAAACCCACATTGTCTGGAATGTGGCTATGGGCGTTTGTCTCGCCCGAATCTACAGGAATTAAAATGAGCGAAAGCTTTGCAGAACTCTTTGAAGAAAGCCTGAAAACCCTCAATCTTCAGCCGGGTGCGATCATCACCGGTATCGTTGTCGACATCGACGGCGACTGGGTTACCGTACACGCTGGCCTGAAGTCCGAGGGTGTCATCCCGCTCGAGCAGTTCTACAACGAAGCTGGCGAACTGACCATCAAGGTCGGTGACGAAGTTCACGTTGCGCTGGACGCGGTCGAAGACGGCTTTGGCGAAACCAAACTGTCCCGTGAAAAAGCCAAGCGCGCCGAGTGCTGGATTGTTCTGGAAGCAGCTTTCGCCGCCGAAGAAGTGGTCAAGGGCGTTATCAACGGTAAGGTTAAAGGCGGCTTCACTGTCGACGTTAACGGCATCCGTGCGTTCCTGCCGGGCTCCCTGGTTGATGTCCGCCCAGTGCGCGACACCACCCACCTCGAAGGCAAAGAGCTGGAATTCAAGGTCATCAAGCTGGACCAGAAGCGCAACAACGTTGTTGTTTCGCGTCGCAGCGTGCTGGAAGCCGAGAACTCCGCCGAGCGCGAAGCCCTGCTGGAAACCCTGCAGGAAGGCCAGCAAGTCAAAGGTATCGTCAAGAACCTCACCGACTACGGCGCATTCGTGGACCTGGGCGGTATCGACGGCCTGCTGCACATCACCGACATGGCCTGGAAGCGCATCAAGCACCCATCGGAAATCGTTAACGTTGGCGACGAAGTCGACGTACGCGTTCTGAAGTTCGACCGCGAGCGCAACCGCGTTTCGCTGGGTCTGAAGCAAATGGGCGAAGATCCGTGGGTAGCTATCACTGCCCGTTACCCAGAAGGTACTCGCGTACAAGCTCGCGTTACCAACCTGACCGACTACGGCTGCTTCGCTGAGCTGGAAGAAGGCGTTGAAGGTCTGGTACACGTTTCCGAAATGGACTGGACCAACAAGAACATCCACCCGTCGAAAGTCGTTCAGGTTGGCGACGAAGTGGAAGTTATGGTTCTGGACATCGACGAAGAGCGTCGTCGTATCTCCCTGGGCATCAAGCAGTGCAAGTCCAACCCATGGGAAGACTTCTCCGGCCAGTTCAACAAGGGTGACAAGATCACCGGTACCATCAAGTCGATCACCGACTTCGGTATCTTCATCGGCCTGGACGGCGGCATCGACGGCCTGGTTCACCTGTCCGACATCTCCTGGAACGAAACCGGCGAAGAAGCCGTACGTCGTTTCAAGAAGGGCGACGAGCTGGAAACCGTCATCCTGTCGGTCGACCCAGAGCGCGAGCGCATCTCCCTGGGCATCAAGCAGCTGGAAGACGATCCGTTCTCCAACTTCGTTGCTGTCAATGACAAGGGCGCTATCGTCAAGGGCATCGTGAAAGAAGTTGACGCCAAAGGCGCCATCGTCACCCTGGCCGACGACATCGAAGCCACTCTGAAAGCTTCCGAAATCAGCCGTGACCGCGTTGAAGACGCGCGTAACGTTCTGAAGGAAGGCGAAGAGATCGAAGCCAAGATCATCAGCGTTGACCGCAAGTCCCGCGTTATCAGCCTGTCGATCAAATCGAAAGACGACGCTGAAGAGCGCGAAGCCATCCAGAGCCTGAAAAACGCTCCGGAAGCGGCTGCCGACACCACCATGGCTGCGCTGCTGCGCGAAGCAATGGCCAAGCAGAACTGAGTTCTGTTTGATCGGTAAAAAGGGCGACCCTCGGGTCGCCCTTTTTTTGTGCCCGCATCATAGCCACATGCAGTCCCAGTGAGGGTAATCGCGTGCATGTTTCGCCAGGCCTGCGCGGATGGGGTTGGCGATGATGTAGCGAGCGATGGTTTTTACATCGTTTTCTTTTCGTAATGCCCTGTCATGAAAGCCGGGTTGCTAGATGCGATGCCGTTCAGCCCCGGCTTGATAAAGGGCGTTGCTGCTCCGTGACTTGAAAGTGCGCATCAGTTCGTCCAGCCGTGTTGGTCCCAGTTCGATCAGCCAATGAAGGTGATCGGGCATCAAGACCCAGGCTAGCGTCCGGCATTGTCCTTCGTGGTCGCTCAGTCGAAGCTGCTGGATAGCTGCTCGTGCCAGAAAGAGTTGGGCGAAATGTGGTATGCGCTTGCGAGTGACGGTTGTCAGCAGGTAGAGCCGGCCTGGTTCTGAATAGCGCCCGAGACGTAATCGGTGATTGCCTTGACGGTCCATGTCGATTTCCTTTTGATCAAGCGTTCAACCGTAGACGAAACGGCTGTTCAGGCCGGTGCGAGACCATTTCCAAACCTGACAAGCGACCTTGGTGCCGGCGTGCCCTGCCGGGTATATCGCTGCACTGCTGATATTGCCGGGGCCGCTGCGCAGCCCTTTCGCGGCGCAAGGTGATCTGGTCAAGTAATTTTGGACACCGGTTAAGGTTTATGCCGCTGCCCTCAGTTTTTCCTCCATGGCTACCGGGGTCTCGTAGCCGTTGTAGCTATGGAGGCGTTTGAGGTTGTAGCGCACCAGATAAGCCATGATGTCGGCCTTAGCCTCAGCTTCGGATTCATAGCCTCCTGCCGGCATCCATTCTGATTTCAACGCCCCGAAGAATCGCTCCATGGCGGCGTTGTCCCAGCATTGGCCGCGGTGGCTCATGCTTTGTTTCAAGCGGCATTCTTCAAGCACAGCCCTGAATTTATGGCTGGTGTACTGACAACCTTGATCTGAATGAAACATCACGCCAGCAGGCTTGCCCCTAGACTCAGACGCCATGCGCAGCGCGTCACAGGCCAACCTGGCATCGGCAGTCATTGAAAACGCCCAGCCCACAGCTCGGCGTGCGTACAAGTCGATTACCGCGGCCAAGTACAGCCAGCGCCTGCCAACCTGGATGTAAGTCACATCGCCACACCAAACCTCGTTGATAGTCGAAACTTTGAAATTTCGCTTCAGTTGGTTTTCCGCAATCAGTGCTTCTGTACCTGACGAGCGATACCGGTGCGGCCTGCGCTGCCGGCATTTCAAGCCAGCCTCACGCATAAGCGCGCGCACTTTGTAACGCCCGACTTCATGGCCTTGACGACGCAACTCCTGCACGAGCGTTCGTGATCCAGAAGCATTTCGCGACGCCTTGAAATGGTCGACTACCAGCAGGCGCAGAGCATCTCTGTCAGGGTTTTCACGCCCTTGGCGTTTGCGCCATGCATAGAAACTGCTGCGCTTGACCCCAAGCACGCGACAGCAGTCGACAACACCGTAATGCTCACTCAGGCTCGTTGATCAGCGAGAACGATCTTTGGAGTCCCGAAGCAGGAGAGCACTGGCCTTTTTTAGGATTTCGATATCCCGATCCTTTTGACGAACCAGGCTTTCCAGCTCCTCGATTCGTCGTTGCTCCGGGGTGATAGCCTTTGCACCAGCCGGGACTTTCCCCTCTCTCTCCTGCCGTACCTGGTCAACCCACCGGCGAAGAGCTGTGCGGCCAATCCCGAGGATTTCACATACCTCAGGAACTGACTGGCCACCGTCCAGCACCATTTCAGCTGCTTGGATTTTGTGTTCTTTCGAATAAGATTTTCGCACTGATTTTGCCTCCAATTGGGCGTCATCATAGCGCCCGAAGAAGGTGTCCAAAATCATTAGGCCAGTTCAAGGCCGCTCCTACACAAAAAACGAGTACGCCTGAATCTGCGGGCGATGGCTAGGCCACTCAAAACCTGGCAAGCGACATTCGACCAGCGTGCACTGCCCTGCACTGCCGGGGCCGCTGCGCGGCCCTTTCGCGGCGCAAGGCCGCTCCCACACAAAAATCGAGTGCGCCTCAATCTGCGGGCGATAGCTAGACCACTCAAAACCTGCCAAGCGACATTCGACCAGCGTGCATCACCCTTTGTAGGAGCGGCCTCGCGCCGCGAAAGGGCTGCGAAGCAGCCCCAGGATTTCAGCAGCGCCGCCGACACTGCCGGGGTCGCTGCTCAGCCCTTTCGCGGCGCAAGGCCGTTCCCACACAAAAATCGAGTGCGCCTCAATCTGCGGGCGATAGCTAGACCACTCAAAACCTGCCAAGCGACATTCGACCAGCGTGCACGACCCTGTGTAGGAGCGGCCTCGCGCCGCGAAAGGGTTGCGAAGCAGCCCCAGGGTTTCAGCAGCGCCGCCGACCCTGCCGGGGCGGCTGCGCAGCCCTTCCGCGGCACAAGGCCGCTCCTACACAAAAACCGGGTACGCCTGAATCTGCGGGCGATAGCTAGGCCACTCAAAACCTGCCAAGCGACATTCGACCAGCGTGCACGACCCTGTGTAGGAGCGGCCTCGCGCCGCGAAAGGGTTGCGAAGCAGCCCCAGGGTTTCAGCAGCGCCACCGACCCTGCCGGGGCGGCTGCGCAGCCCTTCCGCGGCACAAGGCCGCTCCTACACAAAAACCGGGTACGCCTGAATCTGCGGGCGATAGCTAGACCACTCAAAACCTGCCAAGCGACATTCGACCAGCGTGCACCGCCCTGTGTAGGAGCGGCCTTGTGCCGCGAAAGGGCTGCGAAGCAGCCCCAGGATTTCAGCAGCGCCGCCGACACTGCCGGGGTCGCTGCTCAGCCCTTTCGCGGCGCAAGGCCGCTCCCACACAAAAATCGAGTGCGCCTCAATCTGCGGGCGATAGCTAGACCACTCAAAACCTGCCAAGCGACATTCGACCAGCGTGCACCGCCCTGTGTAGGAGCGGCCTCGCGCCGCGAAAGGGCTGCGAAGCAGCCCCAGGATTTCAGCCGCGCCGCCGACCCTGCCGGGGCCGCTGCGCAGCCCTTTCGCGGCGCAAGGCCGCTCCTACACAAAAATCGAGTGCGCCTCAATCTGCGGGCGATAGCTAGACCACTCAAAACCTGCCAAGCGACATTCGACCAGCGTGCACCGCCCTGTGTAGGAGCGGCCTTGCGCCGCGAAAGGGCTGCGAAGCAGCCCCAGGATTTCAGCAGCGCCGCCGACACTGCCGGGGCCGCTACGCAGCCCTTTCGCGGCACAAGGCCGCTCCTACACAAATCGAGTGCGCCTTCATCTTCGGGTGGTGGCTAGACCATTCTTGTAAAACTTCAATCTTGAATTTTTTTATTAAGTCAAGAACCACCCTGTTCAAATCCTTCCCGGCGTGCTACAAACTGGTTAAGCAATGATCTAGCTGCTTGATAACGAAGGGAAAAATATGACGAAGTCGGAGCTGATCGAACGTATTGTCACCCATCAGGGGCTGCTCTCGTCCAAGGACGTAGAGCTGGCCATCAAGACCATGCTTGAACAGATGTCGCAATGCCTGGCTACCGGCGATCGCATCGAGATCCGCGGCTTTGGCAGCTTCTCGCTGCACTATCGCGCCCCTCGTGTGGGGCGTAATCCCAAGACCGGCCAGTCTGTCAGCCTGGAAGGCAAGTTCGTGCCACACTTCAAGCCCGGCAAAGAGTTGCGTGATCGGGTCAATGAAGAAGACGAGGCCGAAGCCTGATCAATCAAGGAGTATTCTGATGCGTAACCTCAAGCGCGCCCTGGCGGCGGTATTCGTGCTGTTGCTGGCGGCTGTGGTGCTGTTCTTCGTGCTGGAGAACCAGCAAAGCGTGTCATTGGTCCTGTTTGGCTGGGCTGCGCCGGCCATGCCGGTTGCCGTGCTGGTGCTGGCCGCCCTGGTCGTTGGCCTGGCAGTCGGGCCATTACTGGGTGCTTATGGTGTGCAGCGCAGCAAGCGCAAGATCAAGGCGTCTGCCCGCCAAGCGGCACTGAGCGGCAACTAAGGAAGTTTCCTACGCGCCGCAGTGAAAGTTCGTATATGCCTGCCCAGGCCTTTATGAAGTAATAGCGCACTTCATATTCGGCCCAGGTGAGTGTGCGCAGTATGGAATATCCCAGCCTTTCCCATCACGGTGGTACCCGCGGCGTTACCGGCTCGTGCCATCAGTTGCACCTCGCCCCATCAATCAGCCTGCTGATCGACTGCGGCCTGGAGCAGGGCGCCGAGGCAGCGCCAGGCGCGGCAACTGCATCGCTGGGCTTCGACGTGCAGGGTATTGAAGCCCTGATCGTCACGCATGTTCACCTGGACCACGTTGGTCGCATCCCAGCGCTGCTGGCTGCCGGATACCGCGGCCCCATCCTGTGCAGCGAGCCTTCCGCCCGGCTGTTGCCATTGGTGCTGGAAGATGCCTACAAGCTGAGCATCAGCAGTGACCCCGCCCATGTGGCGCGCTACCTCGCATTCGTCCGCGACTTGATCGTGCCCCTGCCGTTCGAGCAATGGCACACGCTGGTCGAGCGCCCCGGCCTTGGCTGCCGCATACGCTTGCAACGCGCCGGCCATCTGCTGGGCTCGGCTTATGTCGAGTGCGACATGCAGCACGGGCAATCCAGTAGCCGCTACGTGTTTTCCGGTGACCTGGGCGCGTGCTGCAACCCGTTGCTGCGCCCGGTGCAGCCCCCGGAACAGGCCGATGTGCTGGTACTGGAAAGTACCTATGGTGACCGCCTGCATCCGCAGGCTGGCGACCGTAGCCAGCAGTTGGAAGCTGCCATCGATCGCGCCCTGGCCGACAAGGGCACTATCCTCATTCCGGCTTTCAGTCTGGGCCGCACCCAGGAGCTGCTTTACGAGCTGGAAGAAATCCTCTACCGCAAGGCTCTGGTGGGTAATGCAGGCCCAGGTCCCGAGGCCGATCCGCTCGACTGGTCACAGTTGCCCATCATCCTCGATTCGCCACTGGCCCAGCGCATTACCGGTGTGTACCGGCAGCTGCATGACTACTGGAATGCCGAGGCCAGGGCGCGGCTTGCCGAGGGGCGTGACCCGCTCGGTTTCAACCAGCTGGTCAGTGTAGATACCCATGCCCGTCACCAGCAGGTGGTCAATTACCTCAAGAGCACCGGGCGACCGGCCATTGTTATCGCGGGTAACGGCATGTGCTCGGGTGGGCGCATCGTCAATTACCTGAAAGCCATGCTGGGGGATCCACGGCATGAGGTGATGTTTGTGGGGTATCAGGCCAAGGGCACGCCGGGGGCGGTGATACAGGCCAGTGAGGGCGCGGAAGGGTTTGTGCAGATTGACCTGGACGGGGATATGTATGAGGTTCGGGCTAAGGTGATGACGCTGGGTGGCTACTCAGGGCATGCGGACCAGGCGCAGTTGGTAAGGTTTGCGCGCGCCTGTAATGCTCGTCGCGTTGTGTTGGTGCATGGAGAGGAGCGGGCCAAGAGGGCGCTTGCAGTTGCCCTCTGTGAGGTCTTTGCACAGGCAGGGCATGACGTGAGCGTTACAGTTGCAAAATGACCGTATGGCAGGAGACGTAGTGTCTGTCAGAAAGTGAGGAACTTTTGCAAGGTGATTCTTTCTACTCTTTCTTGAAGCTATGTTAGAAGCGTGGCGGGAATAGTTGCAAATAGCCGCTACGCTTGATTCGAGGGGTGCCAAGTCGAGCAGGAGAGTGTGGGCCCCGAGATGATGCAATCAGACAGACCCAAGGAAAAAAAGACTAAATGCGCAATGAACGCGAGCGCCTGAGTGGTAGCGATGAAATTGACCTGATTGAGCTTGTGCAGGGGGTTTGGCGGCAAAAATTATGGGTGGGGCTGGTTGCGGTACCGGTGATTGCCTTGGGGTTGGCTTATGTGATGCTGGTTGCCCCGGTGTACGAGGCAAAGCTCTATATTCAACCGCCTTCACAGAATGAGATTGCTCAGCTCAACTATGGGCGTGGCCAGGTAACAGGCCTCACACCGCTCAGTACCAAGGATGTGTACAGCGTCTATCTCAAGGCTCTTCAGTCCGAGGCGGTGCGAGACAAATTCTTCCGCAGTGCCTTCCTGCCAATGTTGACCGAAGAAGAACGGGGTGGGTCCCGTGATGCGTTGTATGCCCAGTTCAATGGTGTGCTCAAAGTGGCCCCTGCTAGTAAGGACACGCCGGATCGCTATGTCCTGGTGGCAAGCCTGGAAGACCCGCGCCTTGCGGCTACCTGGGTGTCAAGCTACGCGGAAATGGCGGCTGAACAAGCAAAGAACGAATTGTTGAGCGGCGCCCGCAGTGACATATCGATCATGGCGGATAACCTGGATCAGCAGATCAAGGCCGCCCGGGCCACTGCCGGCAATCAGCGTTTGGACCAGATTGCCCAGCTCAAGGAAGCGCTGCGTGTGGCGCGTTCAATTGGCCTGGAAAAACCACCGATTATTGCCGATGAGCTCTCCAGTGAAGTGTCGGCGGGTATGGGGGGAGCGCTCACCTACATGCGTGGTAGCAAGGCGCTGGAGGCAGAAATCATCAACCTGGAATCTCGCTCGTCGGACGACCCGTTCATACAGAATTTGCGAGAAAAGCAGGAGGGGCTGAATTTCTTGCGTTCGTTGAAGGTCGACCCTTCTCTTGTTTCGATGTATCAACAGGATGGCGCCGTTTCTTTGCCTGACAAACCGATCAAGCCGCGAAAAGCCATCATTATGCTGCTATCCGCTTTGGTTGGTGTAGGTCTTGGCGTAATGGTGGCCTTGGGTCGAGACATGTGGTGCAGGCGAAAAGCGACGAATGGTGGGGAACTTAGCTGATAGGAAAGCATCCTCAAGCGTTGTTGTCGGTTGCGGAAGGTGTAACAATAGCCTTTCGTCGCCGATGACATGGAAAGCTGGAAGAGCGAGCACGACGCGCTAAACAGTTCTACCTGTCTTGGTTAACCCCCCCGTTAAGCAGGCAAGAATTGTGAATAGCGTTGCGCGAGTCCCCTCCATGGCCGCTTCAGGCGAAATTGACCTTTTCAAAATATTCCGTACTGTCTGGCGTAGGCGTGTGCTTATCGTTGCCATTGCGGGCGCCTGCGCGCTTGTCGGGGTTGCAGTCGCTTACAGCATTACGCCTGTCTATGAAGCGTCCACTACGTTAAGGCCGGTCGCTCTGAACCAGCTGGACGCCCTGAACCGTTCGAAAATCTATTCGTTGCCGCCGGGGGCGGCACTGAAGCGCGTCGGTGCAACACTGGACTCTTACAATGCCAGGTTGGACTTCTTCCGCTCCCGGCCCGATCTCATCGAGATTTTTCAGAGCGAAGGTCAAAGTGTCGAACAGGCGTTTGAAGAATTCAACCGCGAAGCACTTAGCGTAGTGCTGGCTGACCCGAAAAAAGCCGATGTATTGAGCGATTTTATCGGTTTGAAAATGCGCTATGAGAAAGGCGTAAATGGCGCGGCGATCCTTAATGACTTCGTCGATTATGCCATTGAGCGTGAGCGTAGCCAGTTGTCCAAAGATATGCAGCTTATTCTGGCCAACCGTTTGGCAGAGGTGGACAAGAAGCTGAACTCCGCAGTGTCTGAATATGAAGCCGGGAATGAAAGCCGTATCGCCCGCCTGGAAGAGGCAGATGCGATCAAGCGTGCACTGCTCAATGATGAGCTCAAGGCCTTGCGCGTTCAGTTGAAGCTGCGTCGCGAGGCACGTTTGGCTGAGCTTGAGGAAGCTATCAGTGTGGCGCGAAGCCTCGGTTTGAAAAAGCCTTCCACCCCCTCCTTGATGGCTGATGAAAGCTCGGTAAATGGCAATGTCATTCGTACCGAGGTAAACGGCAGGCCGGTGCCGCTGTACTTCATGGGTACCGAGGTGCTGGAAGCTGAACGTGCCGCTTTGCGCAAGCGTTCTTCAGACGATTTTGTCGAGCCGAGAATCGGCCAGATCCGCAAGGAACTCATCCTGCTTTCGACCAACCGCAAAGTCGAGGCAATCAAGGCCCGGGCGAGCGAGGCGCTATTCCTTGAGGGAATCGAAGGCCTTCGCGTGGAGCGTACGCGTTTGCAAGCCATCGATACTCAGTTGCGGGGGCTGCACCTGGTGGATATTGATCAGCGTGCGGTGCCCTCCAGCAAACCTGTGAAGCCACGTAAAGCGCTCATCGTGCTGTTTGCATTAGTCGGCGGCCTGCTGCTCGGAACAGTCGTTGCCCTGCTGCGAGGGGCGTTCAAGGATCATGCAAGGCAGTTGCGGGTACTTGAAATCGAGGGTTCGGCTCATCGCGTTCTACCCAATGAGCCGGTGCAGCAGAGCCATGCCCGGGTGAGTGAAGCCCCAAGCTTGAGCCCTAGTTGAGTGATGCTAATTTAATGGCATTTAGGCGTGTATTTGGTTCGGAAAACTTCGATGGATTGCCGAAGCCTAACCGCCTATGATTGTGGCGCCTCATTAATGCTAGCCACCGGGCCACTCCCTGGTCGTATGTGCGTAGGCGCTTTTTGCTCGGCAGTGTGGCCAATGCACGCTGCCGCCGAATGGATTCACTCGACTGACGAATGAATCGGAGAAGGTTCAATAACCCGTTATGCAGTCGTGGAAACGGGCAGGTAAATTCAAGGTGAGTTGGAAAGCATGACAGATATGAATGCGGTGGTAGAAAAGTTCAAAAGCCGGCAGGCCTTGATTGGTATCGTGGGCCTTGGTTATGTCGGCTTGCCGCTGATGCTGCGTTATAACGCCATTGGTTTCAATGTGTTGGGTATTGATATCGACCAATCGAAAGTCGATAAGCTTAACGCTGGCCAGAGCTACATCGAGCACATCCCTGCTGCCAACATCAGCAAGGCACGTGAAACCGGCTTTGAGGCTACCGTCGACTTCAAGCGCGCCAGCGAGTGCGATGCACTGATCCTGTGCGTGCCCACCCCGCTGAACAAGTATCGCGAGCCAGACATGAGCTTCGTGATCAATACCACCGATGCCCTCAAGCCATACCTGCGTGCAGGCCAGGTGGTTTCGCTGGAAAGCACCACCTACCCTGGCACCACCGAAGAAGAACTGCTGCCGCGTGTGCAGGAAGGTGGCCTGGTTGTAGGTGAAAACATCTACCTGGTCTACTCGCCAGAGCGTGAAGACCCGGGCAACCCGAACTTCGAAACCCGCACCATTCCCAAGGTTATTGGCGGCCACACGCCAAAATGCCTGGATGTAGGTATCGCCCTGTACGAGCAGGCCATCGACCAGGTCGTGCCGGTCAGCTCTACCAAAGCCGCTGAAATGACCAAGCTGCTGGAAAACATTCACCGTGCGGTGAACATCGGCCTGGTCAACGAAATGAAAATCGTCGCCGACCGCATGGGTATCGACATTTTCGAAGTGGTTGATGCCGCAGCGACCAAGCCTTTCGGCTTCACCCCGTACTACCCTGGCCCAGGCCTGGGCGGCCACTGCATCCCAATCGACCCCTTCTACCTGACCTGGAAGGCACGCGAATACGGCCTGCACACCCGCTTCATCGAGCTTTCCGGTGAAGTCAACCAGGCCATGCCTGAGTACGTGCTCGGCAAGTTGATGGACGGCCTGAACGATGCCGGCAAGGCGCTGAAAGGCAGCCGCGTGCTGGTACTGGGCATTGCCTACAAGAAGAACGTTGACGACATGCGCGAGTCGCCATCCGTAGAAATCATGGAGCTGATCGAAGCCAAAGGCGGTGTGGTTGCCTACAGCGACCCGCACGTGCCTGTGTTCCCTAAAATGCGCGAACACCACTTCGAGCTGAGCAGCGAGCCGCTCACCGCCGAGAACCTGGCAAGCTTCGACGCTGTGGTGCTGGCTACCGATCACGACAAGTTCGACTACGCCCTGATCGAAGCCAAAGCCAAGCTGATTGTCGACAGCCGCGGCAAGTACCGCACGCCGACCCAGCACATCATCAAGGCCTGATTGGCGTCGCTAGCAAATTGATCCGCCTGGCCCCCAAGGGGCAGGCGGATTCATTCGTCTTCAAAGGAAGCCTCATGAAAAACTTTGCTCTCATCGGTGCTGCAGGCTACATCGCCCCGCGCCACATGCGCGCCATCAAGGACACCGGCAACCGCCTGGTTTCTGCGTACGACATCAATGACTCGGTAGGCATCATCGACAGCATCTCGCCGCAGAGCGAGTTCTTCACCGAGTTCGAGTTTTTCCTCGACCACGCCCACGGCCTTAAGCGCGACCCCGCCAGTGCCCTGGATTACGTCGCGATCTGCTCGCCCAACTACCTGCACCACCCACACATTGCCGCAGGCCTGCGCCTGGGCTGTGACGTGATCTGCGAAAAGCCGCTGGTACCAACCCCGCAGCAACTGGACGAGCTGGCCCTGGTCGAGCAAGAGACCGGCAAGCGCCTGTTCAACATCCTTCAGCTGCGTCATCACCAGGCAATCATTGCCCTGAAAGACAAGGTTGCCCGCGAGAACAACCCGCACAAGTATGAAGTCGATCTGACTTACATCACGTCCCGTGGCAAGTGGTACCTGCAAAGCTGGAAAGGCGACCCACGCAAGTCGTTCGGTGTTGCGACCAACATTGGCGTGCACTTCTACGACATGCTGCACTTCATCTTCGGCAAGCTGCAGCGCAATGTCGTGCACTTCACCTCCGAGCATAAGGCAGCCGGCTACCTGGAGTACGAGAAGGCACGCGTACGTTGGTTCCTGTCGGTTGACGCCAATGACCTGCCGGAGTCGGTGAAGGGCAAGAAGCCAACCTACCGTTCTATCACCGTCAATGGTGAAGAAATGGAGTTCTCCGAAGGCTTCACCGACCTGCACACCACTAGCTATGAAGAGATTCTTGCAGGCCGTGGTTACGGTATCGAGGACGCACGTCACTGCGTAGAAACCGTCAACACCATTCGCAGCGCCCCGATTGTTGCGGCAGCGGACAACGAAGGGCACCCGTTCGTATTGGCGCTTTCGCGCTGAGGTGCTAACTAACGGGTAGCGCTCAGGCGTTGCCCGTGACCAGTTTTCTCGGCGGGTTCGCAATTCAAAGGCATGGTCGTCGAACCCCTCGTGCGCAATTCATGAATTTCTCCGGCAGCGTTTTTTGTCATTGCTCCGATCATGAACGCCCGCTCACTATCGGGACAGGCGCCACCTCCATGAGATCGGTGCTCGCTGATCTTGGCTATACGCCTCGATAGCTATGCGGTATGCGTACAGTCAACCTCAATCCAGTGTGAGTCTTGAACCATGAATTACTCTCAGCATCCTAGCGCCATCGTTGATGAAGGCGCGCAGATCGGTAACGGCTCCCGAGTCTGGCACTTTGTGCATGTGTGTGCCGGTGCCCGTATTGGGGAAGGCGTTTCCCTGGGGCAGAACGTCTTTGTAGGTAACAAGGTCGTGATCGGTGACCGTTGCAAGGTGCAGAACAACGTATCGGTTTACGACAACGTGACCTTGGAAGAAGGCGTGTTTTGCGGTCCGAGCATGGTATTCACCAATGTCTACAATCCTCGTTCTTTGATCGAACGTAAGGATCAGTATCGCGATACGCTGGTCAAGAAAGGCGCCACGCTGGGTGCCAACTGCACAATCGTCTGTGGCGTCACAATCGGTGAATACGCCTTCGTCGGGGCTGGCGCAGTGATTAACAAGGATGTGCCAGCATATGCCCTGATGGTTGGCGTTCCGGCCCGCCAAATCGGCTGGATGAGCGAATTTGGCGAGCAACTGCAATTGAACGAGCAAGGGGAAGCCACCTGCTCGCACACCGGGGCCCGATACGTCCTGAACGGCAAACAACTGAACAAAATGGATGTTTGAGCATGATTGAATTCATTGACCTGAAAAGCCAGCAGGTACGCATCAAAGAAAAGATCGATGCTGGCATCCAGCGTGTTCTGAGCCATGGCCAATACATCCTCGGCCCTGAAGTGGCTGAGTTGGAAGAGCGGCTGGCTGCCTTTGTCGGTGCCAAATATTGCATTACCTGCGCCAATGGCACTGACGCGCTGCAGATTGTGCAGATGGCACTGGGCATCGGCCCAGGTGACGAGGTGATTACCCCAGGCTTCACCTACATTGCCACCGCCGAAACTGTCGCGCTGTTGGGCGCCAAACCGGTTTATGTGGATATCGACCCGCGTACCTACAACCTTGATCCGCAGTTGCTGGAAGCGGCGATTACGCCGCGCACCAAGGCGATCATCCCTGTTTCGCTGTATGGCCAGTGCGCCGATTACGATGCGATCAATGCAATTGCTGCCAAACATGGCATCCCGGTGATTGAGGATGCGGCGCAAAGTTTTGGTGCCAGCTACAAGGGCAAGCGTTCGTGCAACCTCACGACTGTTGCTTGCTCCAGTTTCTTCCCGAGCAAGCCGTTGGGTTGCTACGGCGATGGCGGTGCAATTTTCACCAATGACGAAGCCTTGGCGACAGTGATTCGTCAGGTCGCACGGCATGGGCAGGATCGGCGTTATCACCACATTCGTGTGGGTGTAAACAGCCGCCTGGATACTCTGCAGGCAGCCATTCTCTTGCCAAAGCTTGAAATTTTCGAAGAAGAGATTGCTCTGCGTCAGCAAGTGGCTGGTTGGTATGACGTTGCGCTCAAAGAGGCTGGGGTCGACTCTACGCCTTATATTGAGGCTGGCAATATCAGCGCCTATGCTCAATACACTGTACAGGTGGATGAGCGAGATGCAGTCCAGAAGCGACTGCAAGCTGCTGGCGTACCGACTGCGGTGCATTACCCGATTCCACTCAATAAACAACCTGCTGTAGCAGATGAGCAAGCGTTGCTTCCGGTCGGTGATAAGGTTGCAACACGTGTGATGAGTTTGCCGATGCATCCATATCTGGACAAGGCTTCGATTGATGCAATCTGTGCAGCTTTGGCAAGCTGACGGATGCCCACAACTGCTCGGATCGACAGGTCAGTTTTATCGAGATCTGTTCTGGTGTTTGCCTTCAGTACTTTTTTCTGTGGGCGAACATCTATTGCATGCGCTTACTCGAAGGGTAATGGCTGCGTAGAGGATCGCAGGCAGCTAGATTTCGCGTGCCTGTCATCCTATCAGTCAAGATATTTTAGGGTGTGAAGCGATGAGCGCTATTTTTATTAACCGTGTGGCTCGAGTGCTGGTGGGCACCCTCGGTGCGCAGCTGATCACCATAGGCGTTACCCTGCTGCTGGTTCGTCTCTATTCCCCCGCTGAGATGGGAGCGTTTAGTGCTTGGTTTTCGTTTGCGACCATTTTTGCGGTAATGGTGACAGGTCGCTATGAGTTGGCAATCTTCTCGACCAAGGCGAAAGACGAATTTCATGCCGTCATCAAGCTCGTTGTGTTCCTTACTGTATCAATTTCAGTGTTGGTGGCGGGTGGTCTCGTTTTGGTCGCGCCATTAATCGACGCTCTACCATCTGTCGTGCACGATTACTGGCTGGGGCTCGCAGTTGTTTCGTTTGGGTTAGGCGCAAACAAGTTAGTGTTATCGCTTCTGACCTACCAGCAATCGTTTAATCGCTTGGGGGGGCGCGAGTCAGTCTTGCAGCTTGTATCGCTCTCGCTCAGGTCTCGGCGGCCTATCTTGTTGGCGGAGTATCGGGGCTTATTTATGGGCAGTTGTTTGGTGTCATAGTGGCCACCGCGCTGGCGGCTATTTGGGTTGGCAAACCGCTTATCTCTGCCAGTGTCGCTGCGCCGTGGAGCGCGGTGAGGCAAAGCGCAGTGAAGTACATCAACTTCCCGAAGTTTTCGTTGCCGGCGGATTTGATCAACACGATTGCCAGTCAGATCCCGGTGGTACTGCTGGCGGCGAAATTCGGAGGGGAGAGCGCAGGCTGGTTCGCCTTGACCTTAAAAATTATGGGCGCCCCCATTTCCTTGTTGGCAGCGTCGGTACTTGATGTATTCAAGGAGCAGGCTGCCCGTGACTATAGGGATAATGGCAGCTGTCGCAGCGTTTTCATCAAGACTTTTAAGCTGTTGGCGGTGCTAGCACTTCCCCCGTTTGTCGCGTTCTGGTTTGTGGGTGAATGGGCTTTCGGATTCATATTTGGTGATGCATGGGCCGAGTCCGGCCGCTATGCCGTGTTGATGATACCGCTGTTCTACATGCGCTTCGTCGTCAGTCCACTTAGCTACACAATCTATATTGCGCAGCGGCAGAACCTGGACCTGGTGTGGCAGCTGACACTGCTGGCCTTGACCTTTGCCTGCTTCACCTTCCCGGACACCGTGGATTCGGTGCTGTGGTTCTACTCCATTGGCTATGCAATCATGTATTTCATTTATTTCTGGATGTCCTTTTACTGCACCAAGGGAGATGCCAAGTGATCGTTGTAGTTGATTATGGTGTTGGGAACATTGCGTCGGTGTTGAATATGCTGAAGCGAGTGGGCGCCAAAGCCAAGGCATCGAACAGCCGTGAGGATATCGAGCAGGCGGACAAGCTCATTTTGCCTGGCGTAGGTGCATTCGATGCCGGTATGCAGACACTGCGGAGCAGTGGTCTGATAGATGTATTAAACGAGCAGGTGCTGAACAAGCGCAAGCCGGTGATGGGTGTTTGCCTGGGCAGCCAGATGCTGGGTAATGGTTCGGAGGAGGGCAGTGAACCTGGGCTTGGCTGGGTAGACATGGATATCGTTCGTTTCGAAAAGCGTGATGGGCGAAAAGTGCCGCACATGGGGTGGAATGAAGTAAATCCTCAGTTGCAACACCCAATCTTGACGGGAGTCGATCAAGAAAGTCGCTTTTATTTTGTTCATAGCTATTACATGTTGCCACGGCATGCAGAAAGCACGCTGCTAACTGCAAACTATGATCAAGTCTTTACTGCAGCAGTGGTAAAGGATAATATTTTTGGCTTTCAGTTTCATCCGGAAAAGAGCCATAAGTTTGGTATGCGGCTTTTCAAGAACTTTGTGGAGTTGATCTGATGGTCAGGAAGCGAGTCATCCCCTGCTTGTTGCTCAAAGATCGTGGTCTAGTCAAGACAGTGAAGTTCAAGGAGCCAAAGTATGTTGGTGATCCTATTAATGCCATTCGAATTTTTAATGAGAAAGAAGTTGATGAGTTGGTCTTGCTCGATATTGAGGCTTCAAGGCTCAATCGTGAGCCCAATTACGAGTTAATTGCGGAAGTGGCTGGCGAGTGTTTCATGCCCATTTGCTATGGCGGTGGGATCAAGACCTTGGATCATGCTGAGAAGGTGTTTTCTCTTGGGGTCGAGAAAATTTCCATCAACACGGCAGCTCTGGTCGACCTTTCTCTTATCCGTCAAATTGCCGACAAATTTGGATCGCAAAGTGTTGTAGGATCCATGGATTGCCGTAAGGGCTTTTGGGGAGGGTATTCGGTATTTTCGGAAAATGGTACGAAAGATACTAAACGCTCGCCAGTCGAGTGGGCTCAGGCACTCGAAGTCGCAGGGGTTGGGGAGATTTTCCTGAACTCGATCGATCGTGACGGTACACAGAAAGGTTTCGATACATCGCTGGTGGAAAGCGTTGTTTCCCAAGTACATGTTCCAGTCATCGCTTGTGGTGGCGCTGGTTCCACTTCAGATCTGATTGATCTGTTTGACCGCACAGGCGTTTCGGCTGTGGCGGCTGGTAGCCTGTTTGTTTTTCACGGCAAGCATCGCGCCGTGTTGATCAGTTATCCTGATATTAATGTTTTGAACGCTGGGTAATAAAGATTCGAGCTTTTGAGGCGGTTTGTCCTGAGGCGATGCCCTTGCAGCCGATATACTGCTTTGATTGTCATACATGCTGCGTCTGCTGCAGGGTAGCCCCGTCAGACAGGCCGATGAAAACGCTTTAGGAGGTGGAGAGTGGTTAAGGTATGTTCGCGCTGTGTCATGGACACGTCTGACGCTGAAATCGTGTTCGATGACGCGGGAGTGTGCAATCACTGCCATAAATTTGACAACCTCCAGTCGCATCAGCTTTTTTCAGGCATTGATGGGGAGCGGCGCCTACAGTCTATTATTGACAAGATAAAAAAAGAGGGTGCCGGTAAAGAGTATGACTGCATCATTGGTCTCAGTGGTGGGGTTGATAGCTCTTATCTGGCCGTCAAAGTCAAAGATTTTGGTTTGCGGCCTTTGGTTGTGCACGTTGATGCAGGCTGGAATAGTGAGCTAGCGGTTAGCAATATTGAGAAAGTTATTAAGCATTGCGGTTATGATTTGCATACGCATGTAATGAATTGGGAGGAAATGCGTGATTTACAGTTGGCGTACATGCGTGCGGCAGTTGCTAACCAAGATGTCCCGCAAGATCATGCGTACTTTTCGAATATGTACCACTTTGCTGTGAAGAACAAGATTAAGTACATTTTAAGTGGTGGTAATCTCGCGACAGAATCTGTATTTCCTGATAGCTGGCATGGTAGTGCCATGGATGCGATTAACCTCAAGGCTATTCATAAGTCATACGGGGGGCGCAAGCTTCAGGACTATAAAACTATTAGTTTCGGTGAGTATTACCTTTGGTACCCATTTGTCAAAGGTATGCGTACCGTGCGTCCGCTTAACTACATGGATTACGATAAGCGAAAGGCTGAGTCGTACTTGCAAGAAGTAATCGGGTATCGATCGTATGCGCACAAGCATGGCGAGTCGATCTTTACCAAACTATTTCAGAATTATTATCTTCCTAAAAAATTTGGCTATGATAAGCGCAAGCTGCACTACTCTAGCATGGTGCTTTCGGGGCAAATGACTCGGCAAGAAGCCATTGATAAGCTGGCAGAGCCACTCTATGACGCTAGTGAACTGCAAGCTGATATTGAATATTTTTGCAAAAAAATGCGTATTACGTCCGCCGAGTTTGAGGTGTTGATGAGCGCGGAAATTCACGACTATACAGACTTTGGTAACTGGGACTCGCGCAAAAACCTGATGAAAAAAGTGCAGGGCATAGTTCAGCGGGTGCTGGGGCGTCGAATCAATGTCTATTCTTGAGTGAGGGGTAATATGGCCAAGATCGCTCATTTGTCATCCGTCCATTCTAGATATGATGTTCGAATATTTCAAAAGCAGTGCAAAACGCTGGCGAAGGAAGGGCATGAAGTCTTCTTTGTTGTCGCTGACGGTAAAGGTGATGAAGTTAAAGATGGTGTTACGTTTGTCGATGTTGGAAAGCTGAGTGGGCGGCTTAACAGGATTTTTAAGACCACCAAGGCTCTTTATCGGAAGGCTGAAGCTCTGGGGGCCGAGCTCTATCATCTTCATGATCCAGAACTCATTCCTATTGGGCTAAAATTGAAGGCTCGGGGGAATGCTGTGATTTTTGATGCTCATGAAGATGTTCCCAAACAGATTTTGGGAAAGCCATATTTGAACAAGTATGTGCGTGGGTTTGTTTCACGAATTTTTGCATGTTACGAGTCATGGGCCTGCCGGAAATTGGATGCGGTGGTGGCGGCTACGCCATACATACGCGACAAATTTCTTTCCTTAGGGGCTCGTACTATTGATATTAATAACTACCCTATCATTGATGAGTTGGTGGTCGGCAAAGTCTCTTGGGCGGAGAAGCGGCGTCAAGTCGTTTATATTGGCGGCTTAGAGGAAATACGCGGTATTCGTCAGATTGTACAAGGCGTTGAATTGGCTTCGACCAATACGCAGCTTTCAATTGGCGGTGTTTTCACGGAGAAGAGCTTTGAATCCTCGGTAAAGAGCGAGCGAGGCTGGAGTAAGGTGGATTTCCTTGGGTGGCTGGATCGCGAAGGCGTTAAGCAACTACTTGATAGTTCGATGGCGGGCCTAGTGACACTTCATCCAACGCCGAATTACTTGGATGCTCTGCCTGTGAAAATGTTTGAGTACATGGCTGTTGGTTTGCCCGTTATCGCATCTGATTTCCCGCTATGGAGGGATATCATTGACTCTAGTAAATGTGGAGTCTGTGTGAATCCTTTGGATCCCCAGCAAATAGCAGGCTGCATCGATTATCTTGTATCTAATCCAGTTGAAGCAGAGGAAATGGGCCGGAATGGGCAGCGGGCCGTGCTTGATAAATACAATTGGGGTGTAGAGGCTAAAAAACTAAGCCAATTCTATACTGATTTGCTAAAAGGCTGATATTTATGAAAGTTTTAACCGTTATCGGTGCACGCCCACAGTTCATCAAGGCAAGTGTAGTAAGTCATGTTATTTCCACGCTTCCAGGTGTGGATGAGGTCGTCGTTCACACTGGCCAGCACTTCGATTCAAACATGTCCGACGTGTTCTTCCAAGAGTTGGGGATGATAACCCCAGCCTACCAGCTTGATATTCACGGTGGGAGTCATGGTGACATGACTGGCAGGATGCTTATCGAGATTGAGAAGGTACTGCTTCAAGAGCGCCCCGATGTCGTGCTTGTATACGGTGATACCAACTCAACGCTTGCGGGCGCGTTGGCCGCCGTCAAGCTTCATATCCCTGTCGCTCACGTCGAAGCTGGCCTGCGTTCGTTCAACATGACGATGCCCGAAGAAGTGAATCGTATTCTCACTGATCGAGTATCCCGTTGGATGTTCACACCAACCGCTACAGCCGTAGATCACTTAAAAGCCGAAGGTGTCAACGCTGCCAACATCATCCCGGTGGGTGATGTAATGTACGACGTCGCCAAATTCCACGGTGAACGTGTTGATGCCAGTGGGCGAATCATGGCCAAGCTTGGTCTGAAGAAGGACAGGTTTGTATTGGCAACTGTCCACCGTGCCGAAAACACTGACGATCCTGCTCGTCTTACCGCAATTGTTGAAGCTTTCCGCGATCTATCTACCGACTTACCGATCGTATGGCCGGTGCATCCGAGAACCAAAGCTGTTCTGCAGAAGCGTGGTCAGTTGGATGAAATGCCAGCAAACTTGCACCTCATCGACCCAGTCGGTTATCTGGACATGGTGCAGCTTGAAAAACATGCGGCACTCATTGCCACTGATTCGGGCGGTGTCCAGAAAGAGGCGTTCTTCTACGGTGTCCCATGTGTAACTTTGCGTGATGAAACCGAATGGGTCGAGTTGGTCGAGGCAGGCTGGAACCGGCTGGTATCACCGAAATTTGCACATGAGGTAGCATCTGTCGTTCGCCAAGCGTTGGGCAGCAAAGGCGCGGCAGTGCAACCCTACGGCGAGGGGAATGCGGCCGAGCTGATCATCCGACGTCTTGTCGAGGATCTTGCTTAATGAAAAGCGTCTGGATTCTCAACCACTACGCCCAGGAACCAGGTGGCGCCGGAGGAACCCGGCATTACCAGTTGGCAAAAAACCTGCCAGCACATGGTTGGGAAGCAGCGATAGTTGCCGCTAGTGTGGAACACCAGTCTGGTCGGCAGCGGCTTGCTGAGTCGGAAACCGCCCGGCTCGATCAGTACGGCGGCGTTCCATTTCTATGGCTAAAAACCTCGGAATATAAAGGCAACGGCACGGCGCGTATGCGCAACATGCTGGAATTCACGTGGCAAGTGATTAAACCTGGCAAGCTTGCACTACTGAACAAGCCCGATGTAATCATCGGTTCGAGCGTCCACCCGTTCGCGGCGGCTGCCGGTGCAGTGCTTGCGTGGCGCCATAAGGTACCTTTCGTTTTCGAAGTGCGTGATCTTTGGCCAGAAACATTGATTGACATGGGACGATTGGAGCGAAACAGCTTCGTTGCCCGCTCGCTTCGTGTATTGGAGAAGTGGCTATACAAGCGTGCTAAGCGCATTGTCGTATTGCTGCCAAAGGCACATGAGTACATAGTGCCTATGGGCATTGATCCCCGAAAGATTGTCTGGATCCCGAACGGCGTTGATCTGCAAGACTTCCCGTGCCCAGAGGATAAGGTATCTGAGGATGAGTTTACGCTGATGTATTTTGGCGCGCACGGTCCGGCCAATGGGTTGGATAATGTGCTGCGTGCACAGCAGATCATCGAGCAAAGGCCAGAAATGTCCCATGTTCGGCTCCGGATTATCGGTAACGGCCCCTGCAAAACCGATTTGATTACCATGGCCGAAAAGTTTGGCCTCAAGCGTGTCAGCTTCGAAGATCCTGTTCCAAAGAGGGATATTCCGGCACTTGCGGCGCAAGCGGATGCATTTGTCTTCAATCTGATCAACGCCCCGGTATTCAAGTACGGAATTAGTTCGAACAAGTTGTTCGATTTCATGGCCGGGCAGCGTCCTGTTCTGTTCTGCTGTGATGCGGGCAACAATCCCATCGAGGATTCTGGCGCCGGATATACCGTACCGCCGGGCGACCCGGAGGCGCTGGCTGATGCGATCGCTACTTTGACCCAGATGCCAAGTGATGAAAGGGCAGCAATGGGACGTGCTGGTCGGCACTATGTGGAGGTTGAGCATGGTTTTGACAAACTTGCAGGAAGCTTGGCAAATTGCCTCAACGAGGCTTGTGGGACCAGCAGATGAAAAGAGTGATTGATTTTTTCGGGGCATTGGTTGGATTGATCCTGATGTCCCCGGTCATATTGGTTGTAGCATTGCTGATCAAGCGTAGGCTCGGGGGGGCGGTTTTATTTCGGCAGGTCCGTCCTGGACTGGGCGGCAGGCCATTCGAAATGGTCAAGTTCCGCACGATGCGAGATGCCTATGACAAAAACGGTGCCCCATTGCCCGATTCGCAACGCATGACGCCTTTCGGCAGCTTCCTGCGTTCTAGCAGCCTGGATGAGTTGCCTGAGTTATGGAATGTGCTTAAGGGTGACATGAGCCTTGTAGGGCCCCGGCCACTGTTGATGGAATATCTGCCGCTCTATAACGAGCGGCAGTACCAGCGTCATCAGGTGCGGCCAGGTGTTACCGGGTGGGCCCAAATCAATGGTCGTAACGCGTTGGGTTGGCCTGAAAAATTCGAATTGGATGTTTGGTATGTAGAAAATCGTTCGCTTTGGCTAGATATCAAGATTATCGCTTTGACCGTCAAGAAAGTTGTAAAGAGAGACGACATCAACGCCAGCGGCGAGGCCACCATGCCTAAATTTACAGGCAAAGAGTAATGAGAAAACTCGCGATTCTTGGTGCCAGTGGGCATGGGAAAGTGGTTGCGGATACCGCTGAGGCTTGCGGTTGGACGGAGATCGTATTCTTTGACGACGCGTGGCCCTCCCGTACATCCAATGGTGTTTGGGCGGTAGTGGGTACGGGCGAGGACTTTTTTGAAAAGGCCCATCAATTTGATGGGGTTCTGGTTGGCATTGGCAACAACGCTATACGCCAGTCGAAGCTCGCAACGCTGGCCCTAAAGGGTGCTCCGTTGGCTACGCTTATCCACCCAGATGCTTACGTGAGTCGGCATGCCACTGTTGGGGCCGGAACGGTGGTTTTCGCAGGCGCGGTACTCAATATCGGAGCCTCCGTGGGGATAGGCGGAATTTTGAACACAGGTTGCAGCGTTGACCACGACTGTGCCCTAGGCGACGCCGTCCATATCAGCCCAGGCGCCCGGCTTGCAGGTAGTGTAGCGGTAGGTCAGTGCTCATGGGTGGGTATCGGTGCTTGCGTGAAGCAGATGATTAACATCGCTGCTGACGTGGTAGTAGGCGCTGGAGCCGCTGTTGTGTCTGATGTCGGCGAGGGAATGACAGTGGTTGGAGTGCCAGCCCGAAACTTAGAATAATTCCACGAAACTACGGATGCGGCTGTAGACTGTGTGCTACAGCCGTCTGCATTTTTGCCAGCCTAATGAATCAGGATAAATTCAATGCTGAATACCCCCTTTTCCCCTTGGCCGTCGTTCTCTGAAGAGGAAGCAAACTGCGCGCGCGACATCATTTTGTCCAATAAGGTCAATTACTGGACAGGGCAGGAGTGCCGTCAGTTCGAGCGTGAGTTCGCCGCTTGGGCTGGGACCGATTTTGCAGTCGCTGTTGCCAACGGTACGGTGGCCCTTGACTTGGCTCTGCTGGCCTTGGGGATTGGGGCGGGGGACGAGGTTATCGTAACCTCCCGGACCTTCCTGGCTTCGGTTTCCAGCATCATCAATGCTGGTGCTGTTCCTGTCTTTGCCGATGTGAATGCGGATTCTCAGAATATCGATGCATCCACGATCAGCGCGGTGCTGTCTGCTCGTACCAAAGCCATCATCTGCGTACATCTGGCGGGATGGCCATGTGACATGGACCCTATCATGGCTCTAGCGGCTGAGCATGATATTCGTGTAATTGAAGATTGCGCGCAGGCTCATGGTGCGCTGTACAAAGGCCGAGCGGTGGGTTCCATTGGTGATATCGGCGCGTGGTCATTCTGCCAGGACAAGATCATGACCACGGGCGGTGAAGGCGGCATGGTAACCACGAATAACCGCGAGCTATGGTCGATAATGTGGTCGTTCAAGGATCACGGCAAGAGCTGGGACGCGGTCTATGATCGTCAGCACGCGCCCGGTTTCCGGTGGTTGCACGAGAGCTTTGGTACCAATTGGCGAATGCTTGAGGTACAAGGCGGCATCGGCAGAATTCAACTGAAGCGCATGCCTCAATGGCATCAATCGCGTTTGAGCAATGCTCGCCGCATCTGGGATTGTGCCAAAGGATTACCTGGATTGCGAGTTCCTGAAACTCCGGTTGACTTCGTGCATGCTGCCTATAAGTGCTACGTGTTCGTGGAGCCCGAGCAGCTAGCCGAAGGGTGGAGCCGTGATCGCATTCTGAACGAAATCAATTTGTTGGGCGTGCCGTGTTTTTCAGGCTCGTGCTCTGAGGTTTATCTCGAAAAAGCATTCGATGGGACCGGCTGGCGCCCGGAGCAAAGTTTGCCGGTCGCTCGGCAATTGGGTGAAACCAGCCTGATGTTCCTAGTTCACCCCACTTTGACTGAAACCGAGATCGCAAAGACTTGCGAGATGTTGACCCAGGTAATGTACGACGCGACTGGTCGATGAGGTAGTGGTCGGCCACCAAGCGATTATACGTTAGGTAAGGGCCAGCTGGTTTTATTTCTTGTTTATGGTCGGCTCATCGCCAGGGACAGGAAGCTTGTATGAAATGGAATAGGAAGGGGTCTGGTTTGGTTCGGAGTCAGGAGAGTAAACGGATGACGGATAAGCTGCGTACGGGGATGCTAATGTTACCCCGGCGCTACAAACGCGCCCTTCAGGTCGTTACTGACGTTTTGTTGGTTTGGTTCGCCTTGTGGTTAGCGTTTTTGGTTCGTCTTGGAATAGATGAAATCTATGATCCACTGCGTTTGCACTACTGGTTGTTTCTAGCTGCGCCGATCATCGCAATACCTATTTTTATCCGTTTTGGCATGTATCGTGCCGTGATGCGCTATTTCGGCAATGATGCGTTGATTGCAATTGGGAAGGCAGTATCACTATCTTCACTGATCCTCGCCTTGGTCGTTTATTGGCACAGCAATCATACCGCAATCGTACCTCGCTCGATCGTGTTCAATTACTGGTGGCTGAGTTTGGTATTAATTGGTGGGCTGCGCCTAATCATGCGCCAGTATTTTCTCGGTGATTGGTTCGCCGCCAGGCAGTATGTGCCCTTCACTAGCCGTGACAATGGGTTGCCGAAAGTCGCTATCTACGGTGCAGGTGCTGCTGGAAATCAGTTGATAGCTGCCCTTCGAATTGGTCGCACAATGCATCCGGTTGCATTCATCGATGATGACGAGAGTGTTGCAGAT
The DNA here is from genome assembly GCA_947090765.1 of Pseudomonas sp. MM223. NCBI lineage: Bacteria > Pseudomonadati > Pseudomonadota > Gammaproteobacteria > Pseudomonadales > Pseudomonadaceae > Pseudomonas > Pseudomonas sp. MM223. The sequence continues at coordinate 1,740,403 of OX352322.1, forward strand.
CGAATTATATCTGGGCTGCAGGTGTTTCGAAGCAATGACATCCAGAAAATGATCGATACAACGGGCGCGGAAGAGATCCTTCTGGCCATACCATCGGCGAGTCGCGTACGTCGCCGTGAAATTCTGGCGTTACTTGAGAATTTCCCTTTGCATGTGCGCAGTGTTCCTGGCTTCATGGACTTGGCGAGCGGCAGAGTTAAAGTTGATGACATTCAAGAAGTCGATATTGCTGACTTGTTGGGGCGCGATGCCGTTCCAGCCCAAGAGGATCTACTTGCCCGTTGTGTAACAGGTCAAGTGGTCATGGTGACTGGCGCTGGAGGCTCAATCGGCTCCGAATTGTGCCGCCAGATCCTCATGCTCGAACCTAAAGCGTTGCTTCTGTTTGAACATAGTGAGTTCAATCTCTATAGTATTCATGGTGAGTTGGAGCAGCGCATACGCCGTGAGTCACTATCGGTGCGCCTCGTACCCTTTTTAGGCTCAATTCGTAACTATAAGCACTTGGTCGATACCATGACGATGTGGGGCGTCAACACTGTCTATCACGCGGCCGCCTACAAGCACGTCCCTATGGTGGAGCACAATATTGCCGAAGGTGTCCTCAATAATGTTATTGGCACGTTGAATACGGCGCAGGCAGCGCTTCGAGCTAATGTAGCAAACTTTGTTTTGATTTCGACCGACAAAGCAGTTCGTCCAACTAATGTGATGGGTAGTACCAAACGCTTGGCAGAACTGGTTTTGCAGGCATTGAGCAAGGAGGTCGCACCGGTATTATTCGGAGATTCCAGTAATGTTGCCAGGGTAAATAAAACTCGCTTTACGATGGTGCGTTTCGGCAATGTTCTCGGATCGTCGGGGTCGGTAATTCCACTATTCCGTAAGCAAATCAAAGCCGGCGGACCGTTGACGGTCACTCACCCAAAAATTACACGTTACTTCATGACCATCCCTGAGGCTGCTCAATTGGTGATTCAGGCTGGGTCAATGGGGTTGGGAGGTGATGTGTTCGTGTTGGATATGGGGGCGCCTGTTAGGATTGCGGAGTTGGCTGAAAAAATGATCCACCTGTCCGGTTTGAGTGTGAGGTCCGAAAATAATCCTCATGGTGATATCGCTATTGAGTTCACTGGGTTGCGACCAGGAGAGAAACTCTATGAGGAACTTTTGATTGGCGACAACGTGTCGCCCACTTTGCATCGAATGATTCTGACGGCAAGTGAGGATTTTATGCTTTGGGACGCGCTCAGAGAACGATTGGCACATTTGCTCAAAGCAGTCGAAAACGAGGATTTTGCAGTTGTTCGTCAGTTACTTAGAGAGTTGGTCAGCGGCTATACTCCCGAAGGGGAAATCGTTGATTGGGTCTATCAGCAACGCTTGAGAGATGTCTAACTTTCTCTGCCTGGTCGACTGTTTTCAATAGTCGGCCAGGCTCAATTTCGTAGGAGCTTCCGGGTTAAGTCAGTGTAATCGTGGCTGCTAAACCCTATTCAGACTTGCTGAGACGTAACCTGGCTCGAAGGTTTTCTCACGTGTGTCCCATCGGCGCACCCATTCGTTATGGCAAGGCTTTTCGTCTAGATGCCGAGCACAGCGCTAAAGCGGTGGGAACAAGCAGGTAAGTAAAATACTTGCCAGCTATCAGCAGTAGTATTGCAGTTAATATCAGTGATAGGGCGACCATAGAGAGGTGGTCCGATTTTACTGAAAGTACATCGGCTATGCCTCTCAATGCGGGTGTGGTTATAAGAAAGATGAAGAACAAAGCTCCAAGCAGTCCTGTTTCTTGCCAGACAGACATTATGTTGTGTATGTATCCACCCTCTTCATATTCCCCGTAGGCGCCTAATATAGGGTTTGCGAGTATTTTGTCGATGCCCTCTTTAGACATTCTGTCGCGCTCGTTGCTTGAGTTGTCGTTTTTGAGATCTGCTAGCGCTGTGATTCTGCTCTCAGGTAACTTAACTGTTTCGGTTGTAATAGCAATTAGGATGAGGCTCAGTGCAGTGAATGCCAGTATTATTGGGGTCGACTTATTCTTGAAGCTTAAGAATTCTAGTGTGGCTACAAAAAATATATAGCCTGCAAATTCGCTCCTTGCAGAGTTGATGAAAAGGCAGGTCAATGCAGTTATGTGCACTAAGTTGCGTAAAAGGCGTGAGTTGGTTTTGGCTGCGATGAAAACCGTAGCCACCATATAGCAAAAGGCGAATGTTTGGTAACTAGGTATAATGCCTACATCGTCCGAAATATCCCTCAATGCAAACCTGCCATCTTGGCTTAGGAGGATTATAGAAGCTGAGGCCATTGCCCAGCCTAGCGTTATGATCCAGGATTCATTCTCTCTATTTGAAAATACTTTTTTGCATAAAATGAATACAGCAATGCTTTGCGCGATGGATATCAAGTGCCAGTTCATCAGTGATTTGTCGGCAGTTTGAAAGCCATGCCATATTGCTATTAATGCAAAAGCAATGAGGAATAGCAAGAATGCGAGGTCTATTGATTGTATTCTTCTTGTCTTGATGGTATCGATGGTGTAGATGGGCAGGATTGCCAGTAAAGACACGGTGCACATTAGGCCGAAAAAGCCAGCGTTTATCGGTGGGAGGACATGCTGTGAAATGGCGACGTAGTACAGGATTGTTCCTGGGAAAGTAAGAGCAAATAGTATGTTGTAAATTCTGATAAGCATGACAGTCCTGTTCAGTGCGCCTAACGTTATAGCGAATCATAACCCAAGTGTGAACAGGCCTCTATGGATTGCTGAAAAAACGGAACAGGCAGCGCGTATCGCCCCGATTAGCTGTGGAAAATCCTTTCCATGGTGGGGTATCAAGCGTTTTTTGTATCCGCTCCACGAACCCCACATTCCAAGCAAATAGCTGCAGCCCGATGCTGCGCTCCTCGAGTATTTCTGGAGCCTGCCTGCCATGATGCATCCCGACAGTAAAGTCGGGAGAGTCTACCTCTACCCCAAACCCGTGGACTTTCGAAAGTCCATCGACGGCCTGACCGTACTGGTCGAACTGGAAATCAAGGTCGCGGTGTTCGACCCCGTACTTTTCGTCTTCCTCAACAAAGCCCGAAACCGCATCAAGGTGTTGTATCGGGAGCGCAACGGCTTCAGCTTGTGGCTCAAGCGCCTGGAAGCCGAGCGTTTCAAAACCTCGCCCGATGCTACCGATGAACACATTGTGCTGACCGTCCAGGAGCTTAATTGGATATTTAATGGCTTCGATCTCTGGCGCAACCGTCCGCATCAGGTTTAGACACCCCATTTCGTCGCCTGACCCGGATAATCCAGGCTATGATTTCAGTGCCCGATGACCTTCCCGACGACCCAGCCGTGCTCAAACAAGGCTTGCGCAGTTGTTGGCTGAGCGCACGGTCGACTAGGACCAGATCGTCGATCTTAAAGAGCAGATCAAGCTACTGCGCGATCGACTGTTCAACCGCAAATTCGAGCAGCCCGTCGAGCCCAATACACCGTAATTGGCGTTGTTCAACGAGCCCGAAAGCCTGTGTGTGCCTGCCGCTGATGATGCTGAGGAAGACGTCGTTGCGCCGACCCCGCGCCGCGGCGAGCGCAAGCCACTGTCGGCCGACTTGTCACGTATTGAGATCATCCACGACCTGCCCGAGCATGAACTGACCTGCGCCTGTGGTTGCCGCAAGCATGTCATTGGCGAAGAAATCAGCGAGTAGCTCGACATCGTGCCGATGCAGATTCGTGTGCTCAAACACGTGCGCAAGGTCTACGACTGCCGTGGCTGCGAAATCGCGCCGGTCACCGCTGATAAACCCGCTCAATTGATTAAGAAGAGCATGGCCAGCCCCAGCGTGCTGGCCATGCTGCTGACCACCAAGTACGTCGATGATCTGCCACTGCACCGCTTCGAAACGGTGCTGAGTCGGCACGGGACCGTAATCCTCCGGCAAACCCTGGCGCATTGGGTGATCCAATGCAGCGAACACTTCCAGCCGCTGTTGAACCTGATGCGTGACCGCTTGCTGGAAAGCCCGGTGATCCACTACGATGAAATGCGGGTACAGGAGCTCAAAGTTACGGATCGCGACCCGACCATCCAGTCCTGGATTTGGGGGCAGGCCAGTGGCCCACCTGATCGACAGATCGTTAGTTCGACTACACCACCAGCCGTGCGCAGGAAGTGCTATTACGCCTGCTGGAAGGGTATCGCGGCTACGTGATGACCGATGATTACGCCGGCTACAACGCATTGGCGTTGCAGCCCATTGTGGAGCGGCTGGCGTGTATGGTTCATTCGTGACGCAAGTTCGTAGAATCGCAGAAAGTGCAGCCCAAGGGTAAGACGGGCCGGAGCGATATTGCGCTATGATCAACAAGCTGTATGGCATCGAGCGCGACCTCCAGGAAGTCAGCGTTGAACGGCGGTTCATCGCTCGTCAGGAAAGAAGCCTGCGATCCTCGGTCAGTTGAAAAGCTGGCTGGATAAACGCAGTCCCAAGTGACGCCACAAAGTGTGTTGGGCAAGGTGGTGCAATATCTGGCGAATAACTGGAGTCGGTTGGAGCGCTATGTCGAGGCCGGTCATTTGCCGATCAACAACAACCTCGCGGAGCGCGCGATCAAGCCGTTTGTCATCGGGCGCAAGGCGTGGCTGTTCAGCGATATGCCCAACGGCGCCACGGCCAGTACGCAAATCTACAGTTTGGTCGAGACCGCCAAGATCGGCGGCCAAGAGCACTACACGTGGCTGCGCCACGTGCTTGAGCGACTGCCGCGTGCATCGTCCGCAGCAGATTACGAAGTGCTGCTGCCGTGGAAATGCTCGCCAGAGATGCCACGGTAAGCCGAGACCCCAACTTTTAGAAGGTGGGGTTTATGGATCGCACTCAATCGACTACTCATAGGTACCGACTGCTGCGTGAGAGTGTCACGCAAAAATCACGCAGGCATTTTACCCGCCTGCGCCCGCCTTCGGCGTCCTGTCGACCATATCCTTTCCTTTATACACCTACCCACCGCCTAGGCGGACTGTATCGGTCACCGCCCCTCACTGCTGGGCAGCTTTGCGCTAGGTAAAGGAGTCCTCTATGCTTCGCATCCAGCGATTTTCTTTCGACGAGGCAGTAATGATCATAGTCGCCTGCACATGGGTGGCTGGTCCGCCTCAGAAGCCGGCTTGCGCGATGCAGTTGCTGCCTGCCACAGGCAAGCATCCCAGGAGGACACAGCTAAAGACTGCAGCGACAAGGAACGAAAACTGCTTGAACTGTATGGTGAAAGCACTAGGAAACCAAAATAAACTATCACCGAAATTTATAAATGCCTAAGCCCAACATGATCAAAGCATCCCTAATCGCCTTAGCTCTTCTAATAACAAATACGGCTTTTTCTGACGACAAGCCAAGCTACAACGACATAAATGCAATATCAAAAATAGGAAGCTCAAGCTTAGAGTGGAGCAAGACAGTTGCAAACTTAACCAATGAACCATTATGGAGTTTGCGCGATGCTTATGATGCTTCGCACACACTTATGATTCCAATGCACTTCGCCTTCGCCGCGGGCGACGCTAAAGGTGTAGAGCAATTTGAACACCTGATCTCCCAATTTACGCAGCAGGAACTTCCCGGTGGGCAGCTTAACCAAGCGCAGTGGCTTTACTTTGTTACACGCTACCTCGCACTAAGGGCCGAATTCAACTACGAATTTAGTAAAAGCGATGCTTACCTCGTCCAAAGAGTCGCCGCTTGGCTGCATAACAGATGGATGTACGAACCAGCCTACCAGTGGGGGCAGCTCCCTCTTACCGGTACAAAATCAAGAATGACCTTAATTAGCTCTACTTCCAAATCATGGCCGCTGAGCTATTACCCAGCTGTAACGGACTATGAGCTATTCTTGTTCTCCGCAGCATCTGATATTAGATTTATCACAAAAAAATTTCCAGAAACTATAAAGCTTCAATCCAAGGAAATTAGTGCCAGCATTGAAGAGCTGGCGGCCACAGGAATTGCTGTGGTCCGCGAGCGCGGAACGTTTACCGGCAATGGAGGATGGCTATTCCAAGTTGGGACTTGGACTGATCACCCTGATTTCCGATTCGCCGGACACACGAAAATTGAAGAAAACCTCAGCGAACAGCGCTTAAAGGACATCGCTGAAGATTCTTCACACTCGCATCGCTGGCCATTGTTTTTCCGGAGCATGATTATTGCCTCCGACGATAAGCCACAAGATAGAGATCTGCTACTAAAATCCTACCATGGATTCTCAAAGCAATTTGCCAATAATGTTGTTGTGATATGTGACGGATCAGTATTTCTAAACAATTACATGAACGGCAGTAATGGTCTCTACCGATACAAATACGCAACCATTGGCAAAAATGACAAGCTTGGATATGGCCCCAGCGCCCTTAGCGGCATTCTTGGAGAAAGCTGGTATCCGTTTTCCTCTGGCGTTGCAAATATATACGAGACCTACGAACGATCTTACCCTCTGTCAGAAAGTACTATTGACCTGTATGTAGGTCCTAACACAACCAGAGACCGCAATCCGCTTTTCGTTTGGCCGCAATTTTTCACTGACGGCTTTGCTGGCCTTATCGCGAAGCAGGGCGCATACATAGCCAAGCATTATTCATTAGATGCAAAGTAGAGAGGTAAACTAAACAATAATATTGAATTTCTACCGGAATTTAGTATGGCGGAAAGATGGCTTTCCGCCTTTAGGGCGCCTTCATTTTTTGAATCACCTCCGCGCACGCCGGCCCGGCTATTCGGCTTCGCTCAAGCGCTGCTGCGCAGCTGCCCGCCATTCGGTCAGACTCTTCAAGCAATCTTCCGAGCACCACGACGGTAGAGGCTCCTGCCTGGCGCTGCTGGATAGCGATGGCACTGCAGGTTGCTGATCGCCCGGCGCGCAATCGGTAGATTTCCCTGTGCAAGCCGATAGCAGAAGACTCAGCGTCAGCGGCGCGGCCTTGGGCCAGTTTCTGTCGTGCTCTCTCACCCACTTCGTCCGCCACGGTCTGGCGACGCTGTTCTTGCTGTCGGACCTGGACAGTGGCACGTCGGTCGCGCTCGGCAACCTCCTGGCGGTAGTCGGCCAGTTCGCCATGGGCTGTCGCTGTGTCACTTTGCTCAACCACCAACCGGTACTGCTGGCCGCCGGCAACCTGCAGTAGGGCGATCAGCCACCAGCACCAGGCCGATACCGCAGCAAGCCAGTTCATGCCGGCACAGCCTTAACCGCGGAAGCGTGGTTGCGCTTGAACTTGGCGCGAAGCTCCTCCGGCTGCGGTTCATAGGCTCCGGGCCGCCAGACGCGCAGGTATATCTCCTAGGCGGCCTGCTCATCGGTGATCGCCGGCAATGGCTTCGGGTCAGTCCAGAGCAGCAGGAGGGCCAGCGCTGCCGCAAGGACGGAGCCGTGACCGATGACCTAGTGGATCGAGTCGGCATAGAAGGCGGTGCCACGGGTGTGGCACACCTCCTCAGTCATGCGCTTGGAAGCCGGGTGCGTCATGACCCCTTCACCCCGCTGTCGCGCTCGAACTGGTAGTCCCAACGGGCTGGGCCGTTCACCTGCTGCTCTAGCCGCCTCGGGTTCTACCGTAGGTTGATGGCGTGCAGAAGGATGCGCGCAGGCCGCGTGCCCATTCGAGGCGGCAGCAGAGCCAGACCTGCGCGAATGTCTTGGTCAAGCGACATGGGTTCTATCCAGGCAAAAGACCCCGCGGGGTGGGCGGGTATTGGGGGCGGTCAGCAGCGGTTGTTGCCCTGTGAAAGGAATCCGCGGCGTCAACAAATCAACCAATAAGTGGAAATCCAAAGGAAATTAAATGAAAATGCTGCCCATTTGATCTGACCAGCACCGATAAAATCAGGAATCCTGCACAACATGGATATGAAGAAAGCTTGCTTCGCAGCCATACTTTCAGCTGCAACACAATGCGTTTTTGCTGATGAAGTTGTTTCGAGAAATGTAGAAGGAAAATGCCCATCCATAGGTGTTGCTGAGCGCACGCCTTACGCCCCTGGCCTTTCCTATGCAACTAGCGGTAAATTCACATTACGGGAAGATGGCATTACTCTTTTTGACTACGGAACCAATTATAATAATCTGGGTAAATGGGCAAACCCTTATTTCAATTCAAACTTCGCATATGCGCTGTATCGTGATTGGCTGCAAACCAAATGTACCGATGACGACCTGAAGAATAAGTTCCTTCGTGTAGCTGATTGGTATATTGAAACTGCTGAATTCAAGAACGGAATGGCTTTATGGACCTACCCATTCCACAATCAGTATTTTGATCTTGATCCTGGCTGGATTTCCGGCATCGGGCAGGCACGTGTCGCCGGCGTCCTTTACCGGGCTAATGCCGTATCGCCAAAAGAGTCTTACAAGAAAACAGCTGATCTCGCTATGGAGGCATACACCCATGAAATCACTGAAGGCGGCGTCATAACTCGAGACAATGGCGTGACTTGGATCGAGGAGGCCCCGGATCCTAAGGGGCGCAGTTTTAAGGTTTTAAACGGTCACATCACAGCCCTTTCTGGGCTTGTAGATATTTACGAAATCACCAAGGATCAAAGATGGAAAAATCTTATACACCAGGGTGAGGCTGCCGTCTCTCGCGATCTTACCAAATTCGATGGCGGTTTCATTTCATTCTTTTCACTTGACTGGCCATCGCCTACCCGTCGCATGTCGGAGAGAGGAGGGTACAACTCTCTACATGTTGAACAGTTGCTCTGGATGTATGAATATTTCCAAGAGCCGAAGTACCTAAAATGGGCTTCACACTTCCAGTCCTACGAAATGAACAGTGACAAATATACTGCATCATATTCGGTTAACGCAAAAACCAATGGCCCAGAAAGGACAAAGGCTATTCTCTTTGGCGCATCATGGACTACAAATGAATACCCAACCACATTCACTGTAACCCCTGAGAAGCCGACAAGGGTTAAAGGAATTGCTATCGACGCATTGGACCTTGCACGACGCCCAATTGATTTTACAGTTGTTGCCTACATGAGTGGACGAGAAGTCGCTAGGAAAGAAATAGTTGGTAATGAAGAGCTCTGGACCGACGTCCTTTTCAAGTTCCCGGTTAAGGCGGACAAGATAGATATCACATTCACAAAAGGCGACAGAATTACGGCTATCACATCGATTATGGCCATCCGTCGTGATGTTGACCTTGCTCCTGTGACAAACCGTTGTAACTACCGCCGAAAATCTGGGACAAATGATATCGTCTACACCTTAAACGGCGCCATGAGCGAAGACCCGAACGAGAAAATGCCAGTACGGTGTGACGGATGGGTATTCCTACCGATGGAGAAGGGTAAACCTTATCTTCGAGTAAAAGCCCACGGCGTCAAAGGTGCAGAATTCACGGTCCTAGAAAGCTGGGACATGAAGAAGTGGAAGGAAGTTAAACGAGTCCCGATCGCGTCTGGTGAGCGGATACGCATCAATGCCAAGTACGCCAAGCTCGAGTTCAAGCGTGAAGCACATGAAATCACAGAGATCAGTACAGCAGTGAACTGAGTTGATAAGCCCACCTAATATGGTGGGCTTTTTCTTTAACGAGGTGTAGATGCGCGCCAGAGCACGCGAGCAGTGCTGGCTGCGCCAAAGTTGGCAGGGTTGTCAGTCTTAACGGTCAGGCTGACTGCAGATGCCGTGGGCGTGTTGCTGTTGCAGACGACTGCTGTCGACCTGAGCGCGGTAGTGTTGTAAGCGCTCCATGAACCCCACATTCAAAGCGCTTACCTGACCCCGGATGCTGTGCTCCCGATTGTTTTCTGGAACTCGCCGACCATGATGTAATCGGACGCCAAAGTCGAAAATTGTACCTCTACCCTAAGCTCGTCGACTTTCGAAAATCCATTGATGGCCTGGTCGAGCTCGATATCAAGGTGGCGGTTTTCGACCTAGTGCTTTTCGTTTTCCTCAACAAGGCACGCAATCGCGTGAAGATCCTTTACTGGCGTGTGTCACGATCGTTGGCGTAAGCCCGCGACCTGTATCAAAAAAGGGGGTAGGCCTACCAATTTCGGCTTACAGGAGCTGACTCCAAACCTCCCCGTGCTGCTGCGTTCAAAAAGAGCGGTGGTGAGCGACCGTCGGAAACGGCACCAATAATGGCGTCGGGCACGTATTGAGAAGATGAGTGAAAGCCAACTGTCCGAAGATGCAGCGTTGAGTATTAAAGTGCTACCAAATCCGAAGTCGCCCAGTAGCCTCGGGATCAGTCTGGAATATATCAGCGTGAGCTAGCATGCATCCCTATCCCATAACCTGCTTCGGCGTCAAAATCCGAGGCAGGATCCGTAAGCGATAATTCTGCACGTAAGGATCTGTGCGGGGGCCAGGCGACTGCCATTCCTACCGCGACCCAAGCAATTACAAGCTGGGGCTTCCAGTTACAGGTTCGGTGTTAAACTGGCCCACATCTGTACCAGCCATCGAAGTCGAAAAAGTAACTGAGTAACGCCCAAGATCACTAAGATCTCGGCCAAAATCAATAGCAAACCCTTGAGTGTTCCACTTGGAAATCTCGGCTTCATAAGAAGCACCTGATTTTAACTTCACCCAATGAGTCGCGCTTGTAGCTGGTCTTCCGAGTTTATCGGTCAGCATCTCTTTAACCAGATACAAATTATTAGCATTCCCGGTCAAAACCAGCTGACTAACAGCCCCATCATCTACCGTAGCAAACAACTTATACCCCGGTGAAATAGGCAGATAAGGCAACCCGCGGACTTCAAAGCGCCCAGCTTTTCGGGTCGCAACCCGGCAAGGCTCGCTTGGGCTTGCATCCCCCGCCGCACATTCCGGCACCTCGGTCATGAAATCCCCCCGCAGATCAACCCCCAGAAATGCGCTCGGCGTCATCACCCGGTCAACCATCTGAGTAGACTGTGCCCAACCAGGCGCAGAAACAAACAAAGCCGCAAGCGCGACCGATTGAGTAAGAGTAGGCATGAACATCCCTGTAAGCCCAGATGGCTTGTGTGCTGAGAAGGTTTCGCATTTTGCCCTGCCAGCAATGACAGAACAACAGTCAAAAGCATGAACGGTGTCTTACTGCCATCCTCCCGCACAATTCCCGTCTAGAATCACGCCTGTGATCTCCAACCGACACTCATTCGAGAAGCGTTCACCCTATGACAATCCTGGTAACCGGCGGCGCCGGCTTCATCGGTGCGAACTTCGTGCTGGACTGGGTAGGCCAGTCAGGCGAAACCCTCGTCAATCTGGACAAGCTGACCTACGCCGGCAACTTGCGCAGCCTGGCGAGCCTGGAGGGTAATCCACAGCATGTTTTCGTGCAGGGGGATATCGGCGATGGGCCGTTGGTGCAGCGGCTGTTGGCAGACTATCGCCCGCGTGCCGTGCTCAATTTTGCCGCCGAGTCGCATGTCGACCGCTCCATCCATGGCCCCCAGGCGTTTGTGGAAACCAATGTGGTGGGTACCTTTCAATTGCTGGAAGCCGTGCGCGGCTACTGGCAAGGCCTGGGGGAGGCGGAGCGGGCAGCGTTCCGCTTCCTGCATGTTTCCACAGATGAAGTGTATGGTTCGCTGAAAGCCGGTGAGCCTGCGTTCACCGAAACCCATCAATACCAGCCCAACAGCCCGTACTCGGCGAGTAAGGCCGCCAGCGACCATTTGGTGCGGTCCTACCACCACACCTATGGCTTGCCGGTGCTGACCACCAACTGTTCAAACAACTACGGCCCGCTGCATTTCCCGGAGAAGCTGATCCCGCTGATGATCGTCAATGCTTTGGCCGGCAAGCCCCTGCCGGTGTATGGCGATGGTCAGCAGATTCGTGACTGGCTGTACGTCAAGGACCACTGCAGTGCCATCCGCCGTGTACTGGAAGCAGGGCAGGTGGGGGAGGTGTACAACGTGGGGGGCTGGAACGAAAAGCCCAACCTGGAAATCGTCCGCCGTGTGTGCGCGCTGTTGGACGAACTGCGCCCCCGTACCGACGGCAAGCCCTACGCCGAACAGATCACCTATGTTACCGACCGCCCCGGGCATGACCGCCGCTACGCCATCGATGCACGAAAGCTGGAGCGCGAGCTTGGCTGGAAGCCCGCGGAAACTTTCGAGACCGGCATTCGCAAAACCGTTGCGTGGTACCTGGCTAACCAGGAATGGGTCAAGGGCGTCATGGACGGCAGCTACCGTGACTGGGTGGCGCAGCAATATGGGGCTAACAAAGGTTGAAAATTTTGCTGTTGGGGAAAAACGGACAACTCGGTTGGGAGTTGCAGCGTGCCCTTGCGCCATTGGGCGAGGTGATTGCGCTAGATCGCCAGGGCAGCGGCAGCTTATGCGGGGATTTGAGCAATCTCGATGGCCTGGCGGCTACCGTACAGGCGCTAGCCCCGGATGTGATCGTGAACGCGGCCGCCTACACGGCAGTGGACCAAGCCGAGAGCGAGCCGGCGCTGGCTGCGCGGGTCAATGCCGAAGCGCCGGGCGTGCTGGCACGTGAAGCCGCCAGGCTGGGTGCCTGGCTGATCCACTACTCCACAGACTACGTGTTCAACGGCAGTGGCCAGGCACCGTGGCAAGAGGATGCGCCAACCGGGCCGCTGTCTGTCTATGGCCGGACCAAGCGCGAGGGTGAATTGGCCATTCACGCCAGCGGCGCCTCTGCCATCGTGCTGCGTACCAGTTGGGTTTATGCTGCGCGCGGCCACAATTTTGCCAAGACCATACTGCGCCTGGCCGCCGAGCGCGACGCGCTCAATGTGGTGGCAGACCAGTTTGGCGCGCCCACCGGCGCAGAGCTGATCGCGGATGTTACCGCTCATGTGCTGCGCCAGGTATTCAGCGTGAAAGACCCGCGCCATTTGGCCGGCATCTACCACCTTGCTGCTGCCGGTGTAACCAGTTGGCACGGGTATGCCCAGTTTGTTTTGGCACATGCCAGCCGCAAGGGTGTTGCCTTGAGGGTTTGCGCTGAGCAGGTAGGTGCAATCAGTACCGAGGCTTACCCGGTGCCGGCGCCACGCCCACGAAACTCTCGGCTGGCATTGGCTAAACTCGAAGAAACCTTCAACCTCAAGATGCCGCTTTGGCAACAAGGTGTACAACGCATGCTGGATGAAATTCAGCGTTAGGAGTTCTTATGGCACGTAAAGGACTTATTCTGGCGGGTGGCTCTGGCACTCGCCTGCACCCTGCCACGCTGTCGGTATCGAAGCAGCTGCTGCCGGTGTACGACAAGCCGATGATCTACTACCCGCTCAGTACCCTGCTGCTGGCCGGCATTCGCGACATCCTGATCATTTCTACGCCACAAGACACACCGCGCTTCGAGCAACTGCTGGGCGATGGTAGCCGTTGGGGCATCAACCTCTCATATGCGGTGCAGGCGAGCCCGGATGGGTTGGCCCAGGCATTCACCATCGGGGCAGGTTTTATTGGCAATGACGCATCTGCCTTGGTACTGGGCGACAACATCTTCTACGGTCACGACTTCCAGGCGCTGCTGCTGGACGCTGACCAGCAGCAGGCGGGGGCCACCGTCTTTGTCTACCACGTGCAGGATCCGGAGCGTTATGGCGTCGCGGAGTTCGATGACCATGGGCGCGTGTTGTCGATTGAGGAAAAACCGAAAGTCCCCAAGTCCAACTACGCGGTCACCGGCCTTTATTTCTACGACAATCAGGTTGTCGAGCTGGCCAGCCAGTTGAAACCGTCAGCACGCGGCGAGCTGGAAATCACCGACCTCAACAACCTTTACCTCCAGCAGCAGCAATTGCAGGTCGAGATCATGGGGCGGGGTTATGCATGGCTGGATACCGGTACCCACGACAGCCTGCTGGATGCCAGCCAATACATCGCCACCATGGAGCGGCGCCAGGGCCTTAAAATTGCGTGCCCTGAAGAAATATGCTTCCGCGCGGGGTGGATCGATGCCGAACAGCTTGAGCGCCTTGCCCAGCCATTGATGAAGAACGGCTACGGCAAATACCTGAAGAACCTGCTTGAGGTGAAGATATTCTGAGGCGCGCTATTCCATTGGCCATCCCTTAAGACCAAAAAGGGCCGCTATGCATTGCATAACGGCCCTTGTGAATCAGCCAGACCGGCTCAGGCAATCTGGCTGTTCATGGCGCTTTACCACCGGCTTTCGAGTACACCGCGGGTAAAGATTTTGCGGCGTTCCATGCGCCCGACTTCCTGATGTTTGGCCAGCGCATACACCCGGTTGAAGGCAGCGTGCTCCACATCAGGGAAGTACTTGGCCAGCGCGCATTCAACCGCAGCATCGTAGTCTGCTTCGGTGATGTAGCGGTAGATTTCCCGGAAGTAGAAAAAGCCGAACTGAAAGCCCAAGGTTTCGCTGAAGAAATCGCCCGGTTCGGAGAAGCTATTCTCCAGGTCGATGGCCTGCGCTTTGCCTTGTTTCGGGAGCATCACATTGGCGGCCCACAGGTCCATGTGGGTGAGCCCCTGGCAGTGCAGGTCATGCAACAGTTCGAAGGATGCCTCGATCACCTGGTGCACGGCTTCGGGCGCCCGGCGGATTCTTGCCGCCCCGTCTTCGTGGTCGCTGAGCAACTCGGTGATCAGGAAGAAGTCCTGCATCAGGCCGATTTTGGAGCGGCTGTAACCGTAGCCGACCAGCCTTGGCACCCGTGCGCCGCGGCGGGCGGCTTCGCGCGTATTGATCAGTTCCTCGAGGGTCCAGTCGTACATGCCGTTGCGCTTGGGCCTGCCGCGTTGCATGCGCAGCTTCTTTTTCAGCGAATCGAGTTTTTCTCGCTTGGTGAACAGCTGGCTCTGCGCGCACGCGAGCGGGGCGCTGATGCGTTTGGCGTTGGCGTTTTGCGCGATGAGCTGTTCGAGGGCTTGCCGGGTGTGGGTGGCAATGGGGTCCTGAAGGTGCAGCGTGGTGTTGCAGTGCCGCAGGGTGTGAGGATATTCGTTTTGCCAGGTATGTGTGACGCCTACCACGCTTCATCCTTGTAATATCAAAGAGCCATATAGCAATGGATCCAATACTACAGAATTTTCACATAATTCCTACAATTTATTGACGCTCGCCCTCTTGACGGGGTGACAAGGGCCGCATGTGCAGCCCTTGTTACTCAAACCGTGGGCGGTTTCTCGGGATCCAGTGCAACGACAAAATCAGCCAGCGCCTGCACAATTCGGCCACACGCCTGCCCATCACCATACGGGTTATGCGCCACGCTCATCGCCCGGTACGCCTCCTCATCGGTCAGCAGCTTGCCCAGGTTCCCGACAATGGAGCCAACCTCCGTACCCACCAGCTTTACCGTGCCCGCTGCCACGGCTTCTGGCCGCTCGGTGGTATCACGCATCACCAGCACCGGCTTGCCCAGCGCCGGTGCTTCCTCCTGAATCCCCCCGGAGTCGGTGAGGATCACGTACGCACGGCTCATCAGGTAAACAAACGGCAGGTAGTCCAGCGGCTCGATCAGGTAGATGTTGCTTACATCCGCCAGCAGCCGGTTGACCGGCTCGCGCACATTGGGGTTGAGGTGAACCGGGTACACCACATCCACCTCCGGGAACTGGCGTGCGGTCTGCACCAGGGCCTGGCAGATACGTTCAAAGCCACCACCAAAGTTTTCGCGGCGGTGGCCGGTTACCAGCACCATGCGGCGGTCGCTTGCCAGGTAGTGATACTCGCGTTCGAACTGGGCCCTTGATGCGGGGCTCTCCAGCTTGCGCACCACTTCCAGCAAGGCGTCGATCACTGTGTTACCGGTGGTGAAAATGCTCGCGGGGTCGATGCCTTCGCGCAGCAGGTTGTCCCGTGCGGTGGTGGTGGGTGCAAAGTGCAGTGCCGCCAGGGTGCCGGTCAGGCGGCGGTTGCCTTCTTCTGGCCAGGGCGAATACAGGTTGTTGGTGCGCAGGCCGGCTTCTACATGGGCAATAGGGATTTGCTGATAGTAGGCCGCAAGGCTGGTGGCAAAGGTGGTCGCGGTGTCGCCATGCACCAGCACGATGTCAGGTTTGAACTCGGCCAGCACGGGCTTGATACCTTGCAGTATCGCGGTGGTCACGCCGGTCAGGTCCTGGCCGGGTTTCATGATGTTCAGGTCGTGTTCGGGGGTAATGCCGAACAGTTCCAGTACCTGGTCGAGCATTTGCCGGTGCTGGCCAGTCACGCACACACGGGCCTCGAAACGGGCGTCTTGAGCAAGCTGGAGCGCCAAAGGGGCCATCTTGATGGCTTCTGGGCGGGTACCGAAAACGGTCAGGGTCTTGAGGGGCACGGCGGTGATCCTCTTGCTTGGGTCCTTGAAGCAATCGGGTTGTGCATTGCTCAAAAAATCTAGCAGTTGGCCGGTGGGGCGCCAGTTTGCAGGGTAAGGTCTGCGGGCCGCGGCAGCTTGATTTACTGGGCAGGCCTTGTTCGGCGGGGGGTGTAGGAGAACGGCTTGGCATGGGTGGGCAGGACGTATCGGACCAACGGGGATGTGGCTACAGGCACATGGCCGTGGCAGGGAATACGTTGGGCCGGGTCAGATAGGGGCGCAATGGCTGTTGCTTGAGGGTAGGCAAAGTTGAGCGGCTTCATGACTAATCCGGTAACCATTCGCCGCTGATGATGGCTGTTTTGACGAAGGGTTGAGCGCTAGGGTTGATTGCGCAGCCGAAGGAAAACGGCTGCTGGAAAATGACCAACCCAAGGAGTGTTCACCCATGCGTAACAACGTTCTGTCGTACCTGCTGCTGCCCCTGTTCACCAGCCTGTCGTTCTCCCTTAGCGCGGCGCCTGCCAGCACCACGGCGGCGTCCGAGCCGGTGCCGGTTGTGGCCCAGGTGCAGGCCCAGGAGGCGCCGCGGCTGGACATTAACAAGGCCGATGCCCTTACCTTGCAGAAGGAGCTGAACGGTATCGGCAAGGCTAAAGCCGAGGCCATCGTGGCCTACCGGGAGGCCAATGGGCCGTTTGCTTCGGTGGATGAATTGCTGGAAATCAAGGGGATCGGGAATGCGTTGCTGGAGCGCAACCGGGACAAGGTGATGGTGGAGTAAGCGAGGGGCGGGGCTGACAGGCGCAATACGTCTCAAGGCATGCACCTCTCAGCCCCTCCGCGTACCCTAGCGGTCCTGCGCATCCTTGGCATCCGCCTCGGCATTGCGCTCATGCACCTTGCGCAACTGCTCTTCGGTCAATGGCAGTTTTTTTGCCGTGTCGCGCAGCATCATCAGCCCACCGACGATGGAGCCGAGGGCTATGATGAGGATCAGCCAGGCATACCAGGGCATTGTCGTTCTCCTTAAACAGGTGGGGGCAGTGCTTGTATGAAATTTGAGCGGTTGCCCGTTCCGATGGTTCAATTATAGAAGCCCGCCACCGCCGGGCCAATTCCATGGCCCTCAAGCCCCAAAGCCTGCGTCACTTCATTTATACTGCGCGCCGTTTTCGACTTGCCAAGAGACCCTGCCCATGTCCGCCTGCCAGACGCCCCTGATCGTCGCCCTGGATTTCCCTACCCGTGAGGCCGCCCTGAAGCTGGCTGACCAGCTTGACCCTGCGCTGTGCCGGGTGAAGGTTGGCAAGGAGCTGTTCACCAGCAGCGCTTCGGGCATTGTCGAAACCTTGTGCGACAAGGGCTTCGAAGTGTTCCTGGACCTCAAGTTCCACGACATCCCCAACACCACGGCCATGGCGGTTAAAGCCGCTGCCGAGATGGGCGTGTGGATGGTGAACGTGCATTGCTCCGGTGGCCTGCGCATGATGGCCGCCTGCCGTGAAGAGCTGGCCAAGCGCAGCGGTCCGCAGCCGTTGCTGATTGGCGTGACTGTGCTGACCAGCATGGAGCGTGAAGACCTGGCTGGCATTGGCCTGGATGTCGACCCGCAAGAGCAGGTGCTGCGCCTGGCGGCGCTGGCCCAGAAGGCGGGCATGGACGGCTTGGTGTGCTCGGCGCTGGAAGCCCCGGCGCTGAAGGCCGCGCACCCGTCGCTGCAGCTGGTTACCCCAGGCATTCGCCCAGCAGGCAGTGCGCAGGATGATCAGCGCCGTATTCTGACGCCTCGTCAGGCACTGGATGCGGGGTCCGATTACCTGGTGATTGGCCGCCCGATCAGCCAGGCGGCAGACCCGGCGCAAGCGCTGGCAGCAGTAGTCGCCGAAATACGTGGCTGAACCTGGCCAACAACAAAGGGCTGCGATGCAGCCCTTTGTTGTTTTTGTGTGGCTCAATCAACCTTGAGCGGTTGACCAGTCGATCCAGCCGAATTGCCAGGTGGCCAGAATCAGCAGGCCAAAGGCGATGCGATACCAGGCGAACGCCGCGTAGCTGTGGTTGGCAATGAACTTGAGCAGCGCTCGCACAGCGATCATGGCGAAGATGAACGAGGTGACGAAACCGATCGCGAATACCGGCAGGTCGCTCGGCTGGAACAGGTCGCGGTACTTGTAGCCTGAATACACGGCCGCCCCGACCATGGTCGGCATCGCCAGGAAGAACGAGAACTCGGTGGCCGCTTTGCGCGAAAGGCCGAACAGCAGGCCGCCGATGATGGTGGACCCTGAGCGTGAAGTGCCCGGGATCATCGCCAGGCACTGCACAAAACCGATTTTCAGGGCATGGGACCAGTGCATGTCATCGACATGGTCGACTGCCACGCGGTGGTTGCGGCGTTCGGCCCAGAGCATGATCACGCCGCCGATTACCAGGGCCGTTGCCACGGTGATCGGGTTGAACAGGTAGGCGTGAATCAGATCGGCGAACAGCACGCCCAGCACCACTGCCGGCAGGAATGCCAGCAACAGGTTGCCGGTAAAGCGCCGCGCTGTGGGCTGATTGGCCAGGCCGAACACCACTTCAAGGATCTTGCCGCGAAACTCCCACACTACCGCGAGAATTGCCGCCAGCTGAATGATGATGTTGAACGCTATTGCGCGTTCACCGCTGAAATCGATCAAATCGGCAACGATGATCTGGTGCCCGGTACTGGAGATTGGCAAAAACTCCGTGATCCCTTCAACTACTCCCAGGATGATTGCCTGGAAGGCCGTCCATAAATCCATTAATCCCCCAATTGGATCCTTGCTTACAAGGTCCATGTTATTGATCTGTCTGTAATTGCCGGCTGTGGCGGCGAAGATGTTGAAACCGGCGGGATGCTACCAGAGCAATGGTTCGAAGACTTGTATGGTGTTGTAACGGAATGGGAGCGTCAGTTGCGCTGGTCGCTCCCACAAGGGCGTGTGGTGTGTTAGTGCAGCCTGTTCTTGGCCAGCTCGATGTCGTTCATCAGGGCCTTGGCCATGGCCAGCAGGTAATCGGCTGAGCCCAGGAGTTTGTGGTCATCTTCCAGGTCGCCTTCGCGCACCAGGTGCTTGATGTAGCCCAGCAGCACCGAGACGTGTTCGTAGGCATCATCGATCGGGACGCCGGGTTGCACGCGCAGCAGGTCGAGGGTGGGGTTGCCGGCTTCGAGGAAGGTTTCAAGGCCTGCGGTGAGGATGGGGGTGTTGTCGGTTTTTTTCATGGTAGTAGCTCCGAGTAAGTGGAACTGCCACGCAAATCTTCTCACGGACCAGGCGGCAGTCGTACACGGGGTGAGAAACCGAGGGAGCTGCAAAGCTCGGCCAGACCGAAGTCTGCCCGCGTACGACTGCCATGACAGGCAAGCCAGGCAACTCACGACAGGTTCTCACACCCGGTCACCAACATGGCGACCCGGTGAAATTATCCCTGGGGCATTTCCCCGACAATTCAGCCGCTTCTGACCGCTGTGTAGGATAGTTCGCTTACTGCCTCAAACTGAAGTGCTGGGAGCAAGGTTCAGGAAAGTCTGACGTGTAGATTACTGCCACGCGGTCTGTGTGTAGGAGCGGCCTTGCGCCGCGAAAGGGCCGCAAAGCGGCCCCTCGGTTTGTGCGTCGACGCAGATATTGCCGGGGCTGCTACGCAGCCCTTTCGCGGCGCAAGGCCGCTCCTACAGGCTTTCGAGTCGGTTACACCTTCAACACCAACTTGCCAAAATTCTCCCCATTGAACAGCTTCAGCAGGGTCTCGGGGAACGTTTCCAGTCCCTCCACCACATCCTCCTTGCTCTTCACCTGCCCACTGGCCAGCCAGCCGGCAATCTCCAGTGCAGCCTTGCCGTAGTCCTTGGCATGGTCCATCACCACAAACCCTTCCATGCGCGCACGGTTCACCAGCAGCGACAGGTAGTTGGCCGGGCCTTTCACCGCTTCCTTGTTGTTGTACTGGCTGATGGCGCCGCAAATCACGATGCGGGCCTTGAAGTTGATACGCGTCAGCACGGCATCGAGGATGTCGCCGCCGACGTTGTCGAAGTACACGTCCACGCCTTTGGGGCATTCGCGCTTCAGGCCGGCCAGCACGTCTTCGGCCTTGTAGTCGATCACCCCGTCAAAGCCCAGTTCGTCTTTCAGGTACTGGCACTTTTCGGCGCCGCCGGCAATACCGACTACGCGGCAACCTTTGACCTTGGCAATTTGCCCGACAATGCTGCCCACCGCACCGGCCGCCCCAGAGATGACCACGGTTTCGCCGGCCTTGGGCTGGCCAACTTCCAGCAGGGCGAAGTAGGCGGTCATGCCGGTCATGCCCAGTGCCGACAGGTAGCGGGGCAGGGGCGCCAGGTTGGGGTCGATCTTGTGCAGGCCCTGGGCCTCGCCGGTGAAATAGTCCTGTACGCCAAGCGCGCCGCTGACGTGGTCGCCCGGCTTGAAGGCCGGGTGGTTGGACGCAGCCACTTCGCCCACGCCGAGTGCACGCATTACCTGGCCCAGGGCCACAGGTGGGATGTAGGACTTGCCTTCGTTCATCCAGCCGCGCATGGCAGGGTCCAGCGACAGATACAGGTTGCGCACCAGCACCTGGCCTTCGCCGGGTTGTTCGGCAGGCACGCTTTCGAAAGTAAAGTCGTCACGGCGCACGGCGCCGACCGGGCGTTTGGCGAGCAGGAAGCGGCGGTTGGTCTGGGTCATGGCGGGTCCTTGTAGGCAGTGGAAGATGACAGGCGTTCAATCTACCTTGTTGATGTAGGCAGGTCCTTAACATCACTGACAAGCATGGTAGCCCAACCGGAGGGCTGATGATGCTGCCCGGCCAAGCGGTGCCTGACTATGCTCTGAACCCCACCAGACTTTCACAGGAGCACGCGATGAGCATGACCTTTTCTGGCCAGGTAGCCCTGGTAACCGGCGCCGCTGCCGGCATTGGCCGCGCAACCGCCTTGGCGTTCGCCCGTGAGGGCCTGAAAGTGGTGGTGGCCGACCTTGACCCGGTCGGTGGTGAAGCCACGGTGGCGCTGATTCACGCGGCGGGCGGCGACGCGCTTTTCATTGCCTGCGACGTTACCCGGGACGCCGAGGTGCGCCAGCTGCACGAGCGCCTGATCGCTGCTTACGGGCGGCTGGATTACGCCTACAACAACGCTGGCATCGAGATAGAGCAGAACCGCCTGGCTGAAGGGAGTGAGGCGGAGTTCGATGCCATCATGGGCGTGAACGTGAAGGGCGTGTGGCTGTGCATGAAGTACCAGTTGCCTTTGCTGCTGGCCCAGGGCGGCGGGGCGATTGTGAATACAGCCTCTGTGGCGGGGCTGGGGGCGGCGCCGAAGATGAGTATCTACAGCGCCAGCAAGCACGCGGTGATCGGCCTGACCAAGTCGGCGGCCATCGAATACGCCAAGAAGGGCATCCGTGTGAATGCGGTGTGCCCGGCAGTGATCGACACTGACATGTTCCGCCGCGCCTACGAGGCTGACCCACGCAAGGCCGAGTTTGCCGCCGCCATGCACCCGGTGGGGCGCATTGGCAAGGTGGAGGAAATTGCCAGTGCGGTGCTGTACCTGTGCAGCGACGGCGCGGCATTCACCACCGGGCATTGCCTGACGGTGGACGGTGGTGCTACAGCGATCTGAGCTGATGCCGCGTGGCCTTCTTCGCGGGCACGCCCGCGAAGAGGCCGGGCCTGGCAGCACTGATATCAGCCCATACCGTCTACCCACACACAGGGCGACCTCTGCCAACCTGTTAGCGACATGCACATAGCTATTTGACACTATTCTGACGCCAGGCCCTTGTCCACCGGTTGGCAACGTTGCCAACCTTGGCCTTCGGGAAAACCTGGCACACAGAAGGGGATGGGCATGGGCGCGAGCAAACACGGTGTGCTGGCCAACCTGGGCATGGCCCGCAAACTCGGCTTTGGCTTTGCCCTGGTGCTGGTGCTGACCCTGGCGGTGGCGGCCATCGGTATCGCCGCGCTGCACAGTGTTGGCCAGCGCTTCGACAGCTTGCGCCAACTGGCCCAGTTCAATACCGACCTGCTGCGCTTGCGCCAGCATGAGCAGGCGTTTGCCCTGCGCTCCGACATCCAGCAGGCCGAAGCCTTGCGCAGCGGGCTGCAGGGCTTGGCCGAGCGCGCCCGTGGCCTGCCGGCACTGACAGCAGCCGAAGCCGACCTGGCAGCCTACGGTCAGGCGTTCGAGGCCTTTGTGGCGGCGGTGCAGGCCAAGGAGCTGGCGTTGGATATGGCCAGTTGGTCGGTGTCCAGCGTGGCCAATAACCTGGATGTGTTGCAGGCCGGCCTGGCCGACGACGGTGTGTATACCCTCAAGCAGTCCCAGGGCCAGCAGGGGGGCGAGTTTCTGGAGCAGGCCGCGCAGGTGTCGCAGGTGTCGCGGCTGATGTTGCAAGCCATGGACGAAGCGCGTGTGCGGCTGGAAAAAAGTCGCAAGGGTGAAGAGGGCGTAAGCCAGGAACGCATTGCCCAGACGGTGGAGGCCGCCAGCCTGGTTGGCCAGTTGCAGGGCGCGGTCAGTGATGCCGGTTACCAGAGCGTGCTGGGCGAGGTGGCGGGGCACATTGGCAGCTTCTCGGAAAAACTCAATGAGTACACCGACCAGCTGGCCCGCGAGCAGGGGCTGAAGGCCCAGTTGCAGGCCAGCGCCGAGCAGGTTACGGGCCGGGTCGATCAGGCCTACCTGGGGCAGGAGCAGGCCTTGCAGGGCGAACTGCGGCGCAATGCCGTGGCCATCGCGCTGGCCACCGGCCTGGCACTTTTGGTGGGTGTGCTGGCGGCCTGGCTGATTACCCGTGCGGTGGTCGGCCCACTCAAGCATGTGATCGCCCGAGCCCAGCGCATTGCCGCAGGCGAACTGGGGTTCGACGCCCAGGCGCCACGTCGCGACGAAGTAGGGCAATTGATGCAGGCCATGCAGCAAATGGCCGCTGGCCTTTCGGGCATTGTCAGTGGCTTGCAGCAAGGCATCGAGCAGTTGGCAGGGAATGCCCAGGCGCTGTCGGCAGTGACCGAGCAGACCAACCGTGAGGTGGGCAGCCAGAAGGAGGAAACCGAGCAGGTGGCCACCGCCATGCAGCAGATGACGGCCACCGTGCATGATGTGGCGCGCAATGCCGAGGAAGCCGCGCAGGCGGCTCAGGCGGCGGACGACAAGGTCGAGTCGGGGCAGCAGGTGGTGCGCCAGAGTATGCAGCGCATCGAGCAGTTGGCGGCGGCAGCGGAAACGGCCAGCGCCGGCATCGACAGCCTCAGTGCCGAAATCCACACCATTGGCGATGTGCTGGGGGTGATCAAGAGCGTGGCTGAACAGACCAACTTGCTGGCGTTGAACGCCGCCATCGAGGCCGCCCGCGCTGGTGAGCAGGGGCGTGGTTTTGCCGTGGTGGCCGACGAGGTGCGTGCGTTGGCGCGGCGTACCCGGCAGTCTACCGAGCAGATCGAGATGCTGGTCGCCAGCCTGCGTGGCAATGCCCAGCAGTCGGTGGCGCAAATTCGTGGCAGTACCGAGCTGGTGCGGCTGGCGGTGGCCGATGCGCTGCAGACCGAAAGCGCGCTGGGTAGCATTGCGGCTGCGGTTTCATTGATCCAGCAGATGAACCAGCAAATTGCGGCGGCGGCCGAGCAGCAGAGCTCGGTGGCGGAAGAGATCAACCGCAGTGTCACGCAGATTCGCGGCAGTGCGGACCAGGCGGCGCTGGCAATGCAGGACAATGCCCGGTCGAGTGTGGAACTGGCGCAGTTGGGCACCGACCTGAAGGGGATGGTGGGGCATTTCAGGTTGTGAGCCTGGTCCGGAATATCTGTTGCCTGTACCGGCCTCTTCGCAGCACAAGGCTGCTCCTACAAGGGCACCGCAGCCCTCAGGCCCAATGATATTCCTGTAGGAGCAGCCTTGTGCTGCGAAGAGGCCAGTTCAGGCAATAATAAATTTCAGGCCCTGCGCGGGTTGAGGATCAGCAAGGCCAGCACCCCCGCCACAATCCCCCAGAACGCCGAGCCAATCGAGAACAAGGTCAGCCCCGAGGCAGTCACCATGAAGGTAATCACTGCCGCCTCGCGCTCGCGCGCTTCGCTCATGGCCACCGTCAGCCCGTTCATGATCGAACCAAACAGTGCCAGGGCCGCAATCGACAGCACCAGTTCTTTCGGCAAGGCTGCAAACAGCGCCGCCAAGGTCGCCCCGAACACCCCGGCAATGCCGTAGAAAATCCCGCACCACACCGCGGCGGTGTAGCGTTTGCTTGGGTCTTCATGGGCGTGCGGCCCGGTGCAGATCGCTGCGCTGATCGCCGCCAGGTTGACCCCGTGCGAACCGAAAGGCGCCAGCAGCAGTGAGGCAAAGCCGGTGGCCGAAATCAGCGGCGAGGCCGGCACCTGGTAGCCGTCGGCACGCAGCACGGCCACGCCGGGCATGTTCTGCGAGGTCATGGCCACCACAAACAGCGGAATGCCAATGCTGATGGTGGCCGCCAGCGAGAAGCTCGGTGTGGTCCACACCGGCTTGGCCACTTCCAGGTGGAAGCCGCTGAAGTCCAGCAGGCCCAGCGCGCCAGACAGCGCCGTGCCCACCAGCAGCGCAGCCAGTACGCAGTAACGCGGCGACAGCCGCTTGACCAGCAGGTAGCTGAAGAACATGCCCAGCACCAGCAACGTGCGATGCTGCGCCGCAACAAAGATTTCGCTGCCGATCTTGAACAGGATGCCCGCCAGCAGCGCCGAGGCCAGTGAGGCCGGGATGCGCTTGACCAGGCGCTCGAAGCTGCCGGTCAGGCCGCAGATGAGCACCAGTACGGCGCAGGTGATGTAGGCACCAATGGCCTCGCCATAACTCACCCCGCCCAGGCTGGTGATCAGCAAGGCGGCGCCGGGGGTAGACCAGGCGATGGTAATCGGGGTGCGGTAGCGCAGCGACAGGCCGATGCTGCATACCGCCATGCCGATCGACAATGCCCAGATCCATGACGAGATCTGCGCAGTGGTTAGCCCGGCTGCCTGCCCGGCCTGGAACATCAGCACCAGCGAGCTGGTATAGCCGGTGAGCATGGCGATGAAGCCGGCGACCACCGCCGACGGGGAAGTGTCTGCCAGGGGCCGCAGGCGTGCGGAAGTGGCATCGGTCATGAACAAAGTCCTTGTAAAGGTGTAAGCAGTTTTTTCAGACTACAGCGAGCAAGATTGATCCTTGCCATACAGCGGCCATTGCTTTTAGCCGTACAGTCGCCAACTATTGGGCGCAAATGCAAAACTGCTTGGAGGGGAGGGGCGATGTACAAAGTCTATGGCGACTACCAGTCGGGCAACTGCTACAAGGTCAAGCTGATGTTGAGCCTGCTGGGCCGGCCGTATGAATGGCACCCGGTGGACATCCTCAAGGGCGAGACTGAAACGCCCGAGTTTCTGGCGATGAACCCCAACGGCAAGGTGCCTGTGCTGGCGCTGGAAGACGGCAGTTACCTGTGGGAGTCCAACGCCATTCTCAACTTCCTGGCCGATGGCAGCGAGTTCCTGCCCAGCGAGCCGCGCCTGCGCACGCAGGTGTTGCAGTGGCAGTTCTTCGAGCAGTACAGCCATGAGCCGTACATTGCCGTGGCGCGCTTCATCCAGTTTTACCTGGGGCTGCCGGACGAGCGCCTGGAGGAATACCGCAAGCTGCACAAGGGCGGCTACAAGGCGCTGAGGGTAATGGAGCGGCAGTTGCAGATGACGCCGTACCTGGTGGGTGAGCAGTATTCGATTGCCGATGTGGCGTTGTATGCCTACACCCATGTGGCGCAGCAGGGGGGCTTTGACTTGACCGAGTACCCAGCGGTAAGGGCCTGGCTGGAGCGGGTCAGCAGCCACCCGCGGCATGTGCCGATGGTGGGTTAGGTTTTAGCCTGTACTGGCCCTATCGCCGGCAAGCCAGCTCCCACAGGTTCACCACAGGGCCGGACACTGTGGGGAACTTGTGGGAGCTGGCTTGCCGGCGATAGGGCCAGTACAGGAAAACTACAAATGATCAGGCCGACGCGAATCGCTCATCCAGGTAGGCAATGATGGCCTTGGATTCATACATCCAGGTCACCTTGCCACCTTCTTCGATGCGCAGGCACGGCACTTTTACCCGGCCGCCACCTTCCTGCAGGGCCTGGCGGTGCACCGGGTCATTCTTGGCATCACGCAGCGCCACCGGCACGTTCAGCCGGTGCAGGGTGCGGCGGGTCTTGACGCAGAACGGGCAGGCATGGAACTGGTACAGCGCCAGGCCCTTGGCCGCTTGCTCGACGCGGGCCTGGGCAGCGGCGTCGCGCTTGCGCTTGGCCGGGCGGCTGATCCAGTCAGCGAACACGATGAGCTGGCCGAGGCCAACCCGCAGGGCTTTGACGATCATGGGCAACTCCTGAAATGCAAAAGCCGACCCGGCGGGGGTCGGCTTGGGGTCAGCAGCCAATCACTTGATCAGGCTGAGGAACTCGCTGCGGGTGGCGGCGTTTTCGCGGAACTCGCCCAGCATCACCGAGGTGATCATGGTCGAGTTCTGCTTCTCGACACCGCGCATCATCATGCACATGTGCTTGGCCTCGACCACCACGGCTACACCGGCGGCACCGGTTACCTGCTGCACGGCTTCGGCGATCTGGCGGCTGAGGTTTTCCTGGATCTGCAGGCGGCGGGCATACATGTCGACAATGCGCGCTACCTTCGACAGGCCCAGTACCTTGCCCTTGGGCAGGTAGGCCACGTGTGCCTTGCCGATGAACGGCAGCATGTGGTGTTCGCACATCGAATACAGCTCGATGTCCCGGACCAGCACCATTTCGCTGTTGTCGAAGCTGAACAAAGCGTTGTTGGTGACTTCTTCCAGTGTTTGCTCATAACCGCGGCAAAGGTACTTCATCGCCTTTGCAGCCCGCTTGGGCGTGTCGAGCAGGCCCTCACGGGAGACGTCCTCGCCAATCTGGCTGAGGATCTCGGTGTAGTTCTGTTCCAGGGACATGGATCTACCTGTGGGAAAAAATCGCAAAAACGAAGGTTACGGCGGTGAGGGCGGCGCTGCAAGCGCGGCGTTACTCGTCGCGGCCTTCGAGCATGGTTCGTTTGAGCATCACGTACACCGCGCCGGTGCCGCCGTGGCGGGCGCTGCACGAGGCAAAACCGAGCACCTGCGGGTGCTGGCGCAGCCAGGTGTTGACGTGGCTCTTGATCATCGGGCGCTTGCCATCCAGGCGTGCGGCCTTGCCGTGGGTAACCCGCACGCAGCGTACTTCCAGCTTGGTGGCTTCGGCAATGAAGTCCCACAGGGTTTCGCGGGCCTTTTCCACGGTCATGCCGTGCAGGTCGAGGCTGCCCTCAAACGGGATCTGGCCCAGCTTCAGCTTGCGCAGCTGGCCTTCCTGCACGCCGTCGCGGCGCCACATGAGCTCGTCTTCGGCGCCTACGTCGATGACAAACAGGTCGGACATGCCATCGATGACCAAGGCCTTGTCACTGCGCACGGTCGCTGCCTGGCGCAGGCCGGCCAGCTTCTGGCGGTCGGCCTTGGGCTTGCCGACTTCGGCGCGGTCGTGGCGGATTTGCTTTACGCCGCGCACTTCGGCCTTGAACAGGGAAAAATCGTCGTCTTGCATGATGCCTCCACGTAGGCGGCGTAGTTTACGCGACTGTGGGGCCATGTGCAGCCTGTGCCGGCCCTATCGCCGGCAAGCCAGCTCCCACAGGTACTGCACAACACTCAGGCCTGTGGTAATTGGCAAGCCAGCTCCCACAGGTACTGCACAACACTTAGGCCTGTGGTAATTGGCAAGCCAGCTCCCACAGGTACTGCACAACACTTAGGCCTGTGGTAATTGGCAAGCCAGCTCCTACAGGTACTGCACAACACTTAGGCCTGTGGTAATTGGCAAGCCAGCTCCCACAGGTACTGCACAACACTTAGGCCTGTGGTAATCCTGTGGGAGCTGGCTTGCCGGCGATAGGGCCCGCACAGGATTCAGTCATGCTTCTTCATCAGGTGCGGCGACAGGTTCAGTTCCCGCCCGCGACGCAAGCGGATGCGGCTGCGCCGCCAGAATCGCACGCCCAGCCAAAGCAGCAGCAAGCCGGCCCCGGTGAGGATGCTGGACAACGGCTTGTTGGTGTTGAGTTCTTGCAGGGCAGGGTAGTTGCCCAGCAGGCCGGCGATGCCGGCCATGGCCAGCAGCACGCCCAGTGTCGCCAGCAGCGCCGACAGGCCGGCCGCCAGGCGGGCGCCCCAGTTACGCGGCTGGCGCGGGCGCAGGCGCTTGGCGTCGAAACTGCCTTTAAGCTTCATTCCGCTCTCCTCTGTGGATATCCGGAATTCGACCTGCTGCCGCCCATCGGGTTCCGCCCGGCTGCCGGGCGGTAGTGCCCAGCTGCTTAGATCAGGCTGGCGGTGGGTGCCACGCAAGCGAAGTTGTCGGCCATCACGGCCATTTCGCACTGGTGAATCTGCGCGGCCGGGATGACGCTGTCCTTGAAGGCCAGGTCGCGGGTTGCCGAGGCGTCTTCCACCAGGGTGCACCGGTAACCATAGTCCTTGGCGCGGCGCACGGTGGTGCTGACGCTGGAGTGGCTCATGAAACCGCACACAATCAGGTCAAGATGGCCAAGCGCCTGCAGCGTTTCGTGCAGCTGGGTGTTCTTGAAGGCGTTGGGCATGCGCTTTTCAATGACGATTTCACCTTCCAGCGGCTCCAGCCCCGGAATGAACTGGCCGGCAGGGCCCTGTGGGTCAAAGCGGCCACCGACAGTGCCCAGGTGGCGAACATGGATGATCGGACGGCCGCTTTTACGGGCGGCGTCGAGCAACCTGGCGATGTTGGCCACAGCCTCGTCCATGCCCGACAGCTGCAGGGGCCCACTGAGGTACTCCTTTTGCGCATCGATGATGATCAGGCTGGCGTTGCTCAGCTTGGCCGGCGGGTAGTCGCGGCCAGTGAGGCGGAACATCGTGGTTGGAACGGACATCAAGGGCTCCTTGGAAGGGCTTTTGTATACCTATTGTCCCCTGCCTTGACGCCAATGGGAATGGTTGACAACGCAAGCGGCATGGTTACTGGCCTGTGGCTAGCCATTGGGCGAGGCAAACGAACAAATGTGCGGGTGGGGCTGTTAGACTTTTGTCCGGTCTGAAATAGGAGTACCCCGTGATCACATCCCGTCTGCGCACGTTGCGCGACTACATCCGCTGGGCGGTCAGCCGCTTCCACGAGCACGACCTGTTCTTCGGCCACGGTGCCGACAACGCCTGGGACGAGGCCCGCCTGCTGGTGCTGGGCGCCGTGCACCTGCCATGGGAGGTGGCCGACAGCTACCTGGACTGCATGCTTGAGGATGACGAACGGGTACGCCTGCAGCATTTGCTCAAGCGCCGTATCGAAGAGCGGGTGCCGGCCGCCTACCTGTTGGGCGAAGCGTGGTTCTGCGGCATGGCGTTCATCGTCGATGAGCGTGTGCTGGTGCCGCGCTCGCCCATTGGCGAGCTGATCGAAAAACGCTTCGAGCCGTGGCTGGCCAGCGAACCGGCGCGCATTCTTGACCTGTGCACGGGTTCGGGCTGCATCGGTATCGTTGCGGCCGATGTGTTCCCCGAGGCCGAGGTGGTGCTGGCCGACCTGTCGTTTGAGGCCCTGGAAGTAGCCAACCAGAATATCGAGCGCCACGGCCTGGACGGGCGCGTGTACACCGTGCAGGGCGATGGTTTTGGCGGTTTGCCGGGGCAGCGTTTCGACCTGATCCTGTCCAACCCACCGTATGTCGATGCCGAAGACTTCGACGACATGCCAGCCGAGTACCACCACGAGCCCGAACTGGGCCTGGCCTGCGGCAACGACGGCCTCGACCTGGTGCGGCGCATGCTGGCAGAAGCGGCCGACCACCTGACCGACAAGGGCTTGCTGATTGTTGAAGTGGGCAACAGCCAGGTGCATGTCGAGGCGTTGTACCCCGAAGTGGACTTTGCCTGGCTGGAGTTCGAGCGGGGTGGGCATGGGGTGTTCATGCTGACTGCCGAGCAGTGCCGGCAGCATCAGGAACTGTTCAAAGCCCGGGTCTGACGCTGAAAGGGGCTGCGTTGCAGCCCCTTCGCGGCACAAGGCCGCTCCTACAGGAAGGCGCGTTCCCCCTGGGTGAAGCGGTCTCCTGTAGGAGCGGCCTTGTGCCGCGAAGGGCCGCAAAGCGGCCCCGCTTTCAACGGGTGGCAATCCAGATCAGCAACCCCGCCTGAAACACCGCAAACGCCACCAGGCAGGTAATGGTAAAGCGCAAACCGCTGTCTTCACGGTGGTACTTGGCCACCCGCTCATCACGCTCGCGCAATTGCCCTTCTTTCTCCTGCAACTGCTGGTCCGCCTGCTGCAGCAGGTTGGCGGCATCCAGAATCTCCACCCGTTGCAGGCGCTCGTTGCTCCAGGCGGCTTTCAGCTGGCCGACGGCCATGTCCACGGTACGGCCCTTCAGGTGCTGACCGTCTTCGTACTCCACTTCGATACCCACCCCGCGCAAGCAGTGGTCGCGGCGAAGGCGTGAGTCCTCGTTCAGCGAATCCTTGCTCGGCAGCGCCATACCGACCACCCGGTAGTGCGGCCACTTGCGTTGCAGCCACTGCGCGGCCTGGGCCAGCATGTAGCGGCCGATGCCACGGTTGACCGGCTCCAGTTGCAGGCCCTGTTCACTGCCAATGCGTACCAGGCGCTCGGCATGGTCGACGCGGATATCCAGGCGGTTCTGCTCTTTGTGCACCTTTTGCCCCGGCAGCTGGATTTCCATGCGCAGCAGGCTATGGGCCTTGTCGTGGCGCTCGGCATAGCCGAACTGCACAAAGCGCAGCGGCCGCGCGCCGGTGCTGCGGTCCGTGGGCAGGGCGGCCAGGCGCAGTAACTGGAAGTGTTCGGGGGCCAACTCGGCCCAAGGCAGGGCAGGGCTTTCCTGGGGTTCTTCAGCCGGCTCTACGGCGGCGGGGGCGGTGGTCATCAGGCTTGTCCTCGGCTATGCCTGCTGTATCGGCAGGCTTGCCGCAGACCTGAGCCCGTTAACTTCACGCCGAAGGCAAATGCTGGATGAACGTCACAATTCGCTCACCCAGCTCGCGTGCCAGCGGCAACTCGGGGTTGAGGTAGCTGTCGCGCTGCTGGCTCATGCCCCTGGGGCTGATGCGCAGCATGTGGTTCATGCCATCAATCAGTACAAGCTGCGCATCCGGCTTGGCCGCTTTCAGCCGTTCGGCGTCGGTCACGTCCACCTGCACGTCGTTGCGCCCCTGCACGATCAATGCGGGCATGGGCAGGCGGGCAAAGGCGGCTGCCGGGTTTTGCTGGAACAGCGAGATCAGGTACGGCTGCACGCTGGGGCGGAATACCTGGCGCAGCGGCGCGGGTACTTCCAGGCTGGTTTGCCCGGCCTGCAGGCGGTCGAGCAGGGCGCTGCCACCGGCCAGTTGCGCTGGTGGCAGGCGCTGGGCCAGTTGCTCACGCAGCACGTCGGCCAGCGGCCTGCCGCTGCCGGCCAGGGTGATCACCGCGCTGGCGCCGGCTTGTTCGGCGGCCAGGCTGGCGATCAGCGCGCCTTCGCTATGGCCGACCAGAATCAGCGGGCCGAAGCGCGGGTCGGCCTTGAGCTTGTGGCTCCAGGCGACCACATCGGCCACGTAGCGCTCCACGCTGAGGTCGCGCTCGTCGGGCGTGGCCGGCTGGCTGGCAGCCACCCCCCGCTTGTCGTAGCGCACGCTGGCGATGTGCTCGTTGGCCAGTAGCAGGGCCAGCCGTTTGAGGTTGTCGACCCGGCCCGATGCCGGGTTGTTGCCGTCGCGGTCGGTGGGGCCGGAGCCGGCGATGATCAGCACCACCGGCGGCGGGGTGGCTTGTTGCGGCAGCAGCAGGCTGCCGTGCAGCACGCCTTGGCCGGTATCGAGGTCGATCGGGCGTTGCAGCACGGTGGGGGCCGCGGCCTGGGCCAGGCCGGTGCACAGCAGGAAGAAGAAGGCGACGAGGCGCGACATCATGCGGTACTACATAGGGAGATGGTGGTTTGACCCAATGTTTTCGGGAAGGTTCTCGGGCTGTGTACGGCAGGTTCGGCCTTATCGCCGGCAAGCCAGCTCCCACAGAATTATCACAGGCTCGGGCATTGAAGATTACCTGTGGGAGCTGGCTTGCCGGCGATAGGGCCAGTACAGACAACCAATCCATCTGTATACTGCCTGCTTTCGATCACCTCAGGCAGAACTCGCGGAGCGTCCATGTCCGGCAATACCTACGGCAAGCTGTTCACTGTCACCACCGCTGGCGAAAGCCATGGCCCGGCGTTGGTCGCCATTGTCGATGGATGCCCACCGGGCCTGGAAATTTCCCTGGCCGACCTGCAGCACGACCTCGACCGGCGCAAGCCCGGCACCAGCCGGCATACCACCCAGCGCCAGGAAGCCGACGAGGTAGAAATCCTCTCCGGCGTGTTCGAAGGCCGTACCACCGGCTGCTCGATCGGCCTGCTGATCCGCAACACCGACCAGAAGTCCAAGGACTACTCGGCCATCAAGGACCTGTTCCGCCCGGCCCACGCCGACTACACCTACCACCACAAGTACGGTATCCGCGACTACCGCGGTGGTGGCCGCAGCTCGGCCCGCGAAACCGCCATGCGCGTAGCCGCCGGTGCCATCGCCAAGAAGTACCTGGCCAGCCAGGGCATCACCGTGCGTGGCTACATGAGCCAGCTGGGCCCGATCGAAATCCCGTTCAAGACCTGGGAATCGGTGGAACAGAACGCCTTCTTCAGCCCCGACCCGGACAAAGTGCCGGAGCTGGAGGCGTACATGGACCAGTTGCGCCGTGACCAGGACTCGGTAGGCGCCAAGATCACCGTGGTGGCCGAGGGCGTGATGCCGGGCCTGGGCGAGCCGATCTTCGACCGCCTGGATGCCGAACTGGCCCACGCGCTGATGAGCATCAACGCGGTCAAGGGCGTGGAAATCGGCGCCGGCTTCGCCAGCGTGGCCCAGCGCGGTACCGAGCACCGTGACGAGCTCACCCCGGAAGGCTTCCTCAGCAACAACGCTGGCGGCATCCTGGGTGGCATTTCCTCGGGCCAGCCGATCGTTGCCCACCTGGCGCTGAAGCCGACTTCCAGCATCACCACCCCGGGCCGCTCGATCGACATCGACGGCAACCCGGTGGATGTCATCACCAAAGGCCGCCACGACCCGTGCGTGGGCATCCGCGCCACGCCGATCGCCGAGGCGATGATGGCCATCGCACTGATGGACCACCTGCTGCGCCACCGCGCACAGAATGCCGATGTGAAGGTGAACACCCCGGTGCTGGGCCAGCTCTGACCTTGTTGCTTGCGCCGGCCCGCTTTTTGTAGGAGCAGCCTTGTGCTGCGAAAGGGCCGGTGCAGCCAGCACACATCTCCATGGCTACACCGGCCCTTTCGCAGCACAAGGCTGCTCCTACAGGGTGGGGTGCCGGTTCAGACGGTAATTCCATGCCCGCAATTCCCTACTGGCGCCTGTCCAGCTTCTACCTGTTCTACTTCGCCCTCCTAGGCTCGACCGCCCCTTTCCTGGCGCTGTACTTCGACCACCTGGGCTTCTCCCCGGCGCGTATCGGCGAGCTGGTGGCCATCCCCATGCTGATGCGCTGCGTCGCCCCCAACCTGTGGGGCTGGCTGGGCGACCGCACCGGCCAGCGCTTGCTGATCGTGCGCTTGGGTGCCTTATCTACCCTGGCCACCTTCGCCTTGATCTTCTTCGGCAAAAGCTATGCCTGGCTGGCGCTGGTGATGGCCCTGCACGCGTTCTTCTGGCATGCAGTGCTGCCGCAGTTCGAGGTCATCACCCTGGCCCACCTGCACGGGCAAACGTCGCGCTACAGCCAGGTGCGCCTGTGGGGTTCGATCGGCTTCATCCTGACAGTGGTCGGCCTGGGCCGCCTGTTCGAATGGCTGAGCCTGGACATCTACCCGGTGGCCCTGGTCACGATCATGGCCGGCATCGTCGCCGCCAGCCTGTGGGTGCCCAACGCCCAACCGGTGGAGCAGGGCGAGCGTAGCGGTGCAGGTGGCTTTTTGCAGCAGTTGCGTGCCCCGGGGGTGATCGCGTTCTATGCCTGCGTGGCGCTGATGCAGGCTCAGCCACGGGCCGTATTACACCTTCCTTACCCTGCACCTGGAGCACCTGGGCTACAGCCGCAGTGCCATCGGCCTGCTGTGGGCGTTGGGGGTGGTGGCCGAAGTGCTGATGTTCATGGTCATGAGCCGCCTGTTCGCGCGCTTCAGTGTGCAGCGCGTATTGCTGGTCAGCTTCCTGCTGGCGGCATTGCGCTGGCTGCTGCTGGGCAACCTCGCCCAGGAGCCTGCCGTGCTGATCTTCGCCCAGCTGCTGCATGCGGCCACCTTCGGCTGCTTCCACGCCGCCAGTATCGCGTTCGTGCAGGCCAGTTTTGGCGCCCGCCAACAGGGCCAGGGCCAGGCGCTGTACGCGGCGCTGTCGGGCACCGGCGGTGCGCTGGGGGCATTGTATTCGGGCTACAGCTGGAAACTGCTGGGGCCTACCTTCACCTTTGGTATGGCCAGTGCCGCAGCGTTGGCTGCAGCCGTTATCATTGCCCTTTGTTCGCAACCGACCAGGACCCGCCCCTGATGAGCATTCTTAGCGTTTTCCACCCCGCCAGCCCGGAACTGCCGAACAAGGTGCTGACCCACCACGACGATATCGCCGCCACCCTGGCCGAGCAGGGCGTGCGTTTTGCCCACCACGAGCATGGCCTACGGGTGCGGCCTGGCACGGCCGAAGGCGAGGTACTGGACGCCTGCCGTGCGCATATTGACCAGTTGATGACGGCACACGGCAGCAAGGCGTTCGTGTTGTTGAGCCGTGACGGTGAAGCCCCGGTGCAGGCCGATGTGCGTGATGAGCATGTGCATGACGCCGAAGAGGTGTTTGCCGTGGTCAGTGGGCGGGCTCAGGTGGGCCTGCGGTTGGGCGACTGGGTGTATTCGGTGCTATGCGAGAAGGGTGACCAACTGGTGGTGCCGGCGGGGACACGGCGCTGGGTAGAGCTGGGTGCTACGCCGTTTTGCCTGGCGTTGCGCCTGTATGGCAGCGAGCAGGGCGTGCAGGCGCGGTTTACCGGGGATGTGACTGCGCGGGCGTTTCTTGGGATCGACGAGTTCTGATGGCCTTGCCGGCCTCTTCGCAGCGCAAGGCTGCTCCTACATTGGATCGCGTCCGGTCGGCGATCGCGTTCCCTTGTAGGAGCAGCCTTGTGCTGCGAAGAGGCCAGATCAGGCAACAAAAAACTCAGCGATAGGTCGGCAAGGCAAACCGCTGCTGGCTTTGCAGCATGGTAATCACTGGCAGTTCACTGGCCTGTTCAGCCAGGTCACGGCGGATGGCGCTGATCGCCCAGGACAGCTGCTCGGCGTTGTGCAGTTGCGCATAGGTCAGCACCCGGCGGGTAACCTTGTTGTCAGCGGCGCGCAGGGTCAACAGCACGCCGCCATCGGGGCGCGCCTGGGTGCTCACCTGATAGGCCGAAAATACCGAGACGAACTTTTGCTGAATGAGGTCCATATCAACTCCTGGCTGTTGTGTGGCAGACATGAGTTGATGGTTGCAGCGACCGTGCCAGAACGTGATTTTAAGAAAACCCCAGTAAATACAGGCTGTTAAGGGGTGTTTTTGCAGGCGCTGTCGTGCAGGTTGCATGGTCGTGCATTTTGCACAGTGCATTTTGCACGGGTCCGGCTTTGCCTATCGGCCCAATAGAATCTGAACCTTTGACCGCAAGGGCTTGCCTGACAAAAACTTGGGCAATCATTTATGCCAGGAGGTTCCCGATGTCCAGCCAAACCGCGCCCGCCACCATGACCGACGACGAAACCGCCGCTTTCGCCGAGCAGGTGTTCGAACGTGCCCGCCAGGGTGATGCCGAAATGCTTGGGCGCTTGCTCGCCAGTGGCCTGCCGGCCAACCTGCGCAACCACAAGGGCGACACCCTGCTGATGCTGGCCAGCTACCACGGCCACCACGATGCGGTGCGGGTACTGCTGGCGCAGGGCGCCGACCCGCTGATTGCCAACGACAATGGCCAACTGCCCATTGCCGGTGCCGCGTTCAAGGGGGACCTGGCGATGATCCGCCTGCTGCTGGAGCACGGCGTGCCAGTGGACGCCGCTGCGCAGGACGGGCGTACCGCGTTGATGCTGGCGGCCATGTTCAACCGCAGCGAAATCCTTGATTACCTGTTGGCCGAGGGGGCCGACCCGGCACACCAGGATGCCCGTGGTACCACCGCGCTGATGGCGGCACAAACCATGGGGGCGGTGGACGCCGTCGCACGCCTGCAGGCGCTGGCCGGCTAACCGCCAGAGGGCATTTGCGGCTATCCTTGGCGACTTTTCACCCGTCGCAGGCCCCCTTTCATGAAAACTCAGTTGCTCGAATTCATCAGCCTCATTGGCGCCGGCTGCATGCGTGAGGCCGATATCGAGCGTGTCGCCGACGAGGCCGCCCAGGCCTACGCCGACCCGGCCGCGTTCCTGGCCGCCAACCCCGACATCAACTATGACGACAGCTTCCCCATCCCGCTGGGCGAATGGGTGGTGCTGGGCAGCCTGCCGGACACTGTGGTGTTCCAGGCCGACAGTTACCAGGACCTGTTCCAGCAGATCAGCGACTCGTTCGACAGCAGCGTGCCGTTCACCCTCAAGCCCAAGCAACTGGCCCGCACCGAGCCCCTGACGGCGCTCAACCGCATTCAGGTGCAGATGGGCGCGT